>JAFQEJ010000040.1 GCA_017399105.1 Clostridia bacterium | reverse complement strand
TGAACCTCGTCGCCCTCAACCTTGTAAAATGCGGTATAGTTACCGCAGACAAGGAAACGGTACGGTACTTCAAGATTGATGATCGAGGAAAGCGGCGCACCGATTTCGGGAAAATCCGCAAGCTGACGGATGCGCTTCATAATCTTATCAATCGTGTTGATTGCCGATTGCTCGCTGCACAGCTCGTCGGTGATATACGCTTTGATCTCCTTCATGTCCTCAAGGGCATCGGGTGTGAAATTGATTTTAGCCATTGCTTACCCCCAGAAGCGCTTCGACCTCCGAGATATCAATATATCCTTTTTCTTTAGCAGAAGCTTCACCTTTGGCAAGCTCGCTCATCAGCTTGAGCGTTGCCTGTGTCTTTTCAAATTCTTCCATATCGACGATAGCATATCTGCCGCGACCGTTCTTGGTGAGAAATACGGGTTCGCCAACGGCGATATCGCGCAGTACCTCGTTATAGTTGCGCAGATCTGATACGGGCTTAATGTTTGGCATATAGGTTCTCCTTTCACTATGGGAATTTGCGTCAGCAAATTCGGGCGCGAACACGCGAAACATCAAATTCGACAGAACTTTATGTTCGCGCTTTCCTCCTTCTTTGTTTCTGCTGTATTTATTATACACTAATTCTTCGTAAAATTCAACAGCAAAATCAAAATTTCATAAAAAATTTATAAAAGCAAGGGATGCACCGCTTGGGTACACCCTTTGCTTTCGGTTTATGCGAGTATCAGTTCACGCATTACGGTTTCTTCGGCAGAGATGCGAACATTGTTCATCATCTGCACTCACCGCATTTGGTCGTTCGCCTTGAGGTGTTCATTGATGCCTTGAGTCTTGGCAAGCTCTACTGTCAGAGAGGTCAGCATTTCTTGTGCCTGTTCGTCCACGTCGGCAAGGTAGGCGTTGAGCCGTCCTTCACCGAGCAGGGCGGAGTACCTTCCGCGGCGGTGTTGCTTGAGATATTCGAGGTGCATTCGTCCGTATTTGCCGATGGGCTTCTGTTCGGGAAGCTCCACGTCGGGAACGAGGTTGCAGTTTTCCTCGCGGTATGTACCTCCGAGCTGTTGGTAGATGGTCTTCGCTTCTTTCATTTGTTTGTTCCTCCGTACGTTTTATTTCATCAAAGCCTTACACCGTAAGGGAAAACGCGTACTTGACGGTTATCTTGTGTCCTTGCGATATGCGGTTGTGACGTTCAAATCTCATAGTTCGTACGGGGTTCATATTGTTGACCATCTGACCGCCGACAGAACCTGCCTGACGGGATGTGAGATCGCCATTGTAGCCCTGGTTGAGGTTTACGCCAACCTCGCTGGCTGCTTCCATCTTGAACTTATTAAGAGCTTCCTTTGCCTCGGGAACGAGTGTCTTAGAATTCTTAGCCATTGTTTTCTCCTTGTTAACACACGGTATTGCGTGTCTGTTTTGTTGGAATTGAGGAGCCTCAGCATCGAAGCATTGCGGCTCCTCTGCATTGGCTCATGATTATTTTTGCCGAATCCTGACCGATCATGCGTGGTAAATTCTGCTTTGAAATTCACTTTGATGATGCACAATCGGCGGCGCTAAAAGAATTTAAGCGATACGCCGCTTTTACGTTGCGCACTGTGTGAGCTTTCGTGTGGTGCGATGCTCCTGTGTTCGGCAGTGAAAGTATATGCAGTAAAGATCATAATATGTGCTCCGAACAGGCGGTAAATATTGCATCAGTGATGAAAAATACAATATACTGCAAAAACAGTATGTAATATAGCATAGCTTATTATCAAATATTATATTTCTATTGACAAATCATTTCATATTAAGCTATAATAAAAAAATAAGGCAGCAGCCTTATATTGAAATTGAAAGCGATTGAAACGCCGGAGGTTAATTATGAAAAATGTATTAAAAAAGGTTCAGGATCAATTCTGGAAGGATCCGATTCATACAACTACGACAACAAATTGCGAGTGTTGGGATGAGTTTCTTGTACGCGGCGGTAAGTATATTTATTTCACTGATATCGATTATAACTGCCAGAATGTGGCTATCTGGGATACGCTCGACCATCTGAGAAGAATTCAGCATAGGCTTCTCACCGTAGGAAAAGAGGGAATCAAGAACGAAGCAACTCTGGCGGATGTTCTCGCTGCGCTTGATTATTGGCTTGATAATGACTTTAAGAATCCCAACTGGTGGTTTAATCAGATCGGCATGGTCAGCACCCTCGCTGCAATTACGCTCATGATTCTCGATAAGCTGTCCCCGGCACAGCATGCTCGCGCCGCAGAGCTGATCAAACGCGGAACTGTAGCCGGTGATCCGAGAATGATTCGCTGGACCGGTGCAAACCTGATTTGGGGTATTCGCGATACCGTATATTATGCTCTGATTGTGAATGATACTGAGATGATGCGCCTTGCTTCCGACCGTATCGCTGAAGAAATCAAGATCGGTTACGGCTTGGATGAAGGCATCAAGCCCGATATGTCTTTCTATCAGCATGGTCCGATGCTTTATTCCTGCGGATACGGCCGTTCCTTCACCTATGAAACCGCACAGTTGATTTCCATCCTGTCGGGCAGTGAATATGCGGTTGCATCAGATAAGATCGTACTGTTTGAGGATTTCGTTCTTGACGGACAGCGTTATATGATGCGCGGAGCCGGCGTGGATTATCAGTCTATAGGACGTGAGATTGCCAGACCCGGTACAATTTCATCGAAAATCTTTGCAACAGTTGCTCAGCTTTTACTGAACACAGAAGAATGCAGGAGAAAAGACGAACTTGCTGCTTATTATAAATCGCTTACAACAGGTGAGGACACATTCACCTCCACAAAGTATTTCCACTATTGCTATTTCCTTTCCCACAGAACACCCGAATTCCATATCAGCGTAAAGGGACATCATACCAACTATAAAGGAACTGAGTGGGGACTCAGTGAAAACCGTCTCGGATACAATCTGAACTGCGGCGGTGTAACGATATTTATGGCAACAGGCAATGAATATAATGATATCAATCCGCTGACCGACTATTCCGCCATTCCCGGAACAACCGCACCCAAATGGGATGAGACAAAGCTCTGGGATATGTCTGAGGGCGACTGGAAGTCTAAAACTGGAACGAATGACGACTGTGGCGGATGCACAACAGGCTCTCGCGGCGCGATATATATGCGAATCGAGCATGACGGAATTTTCGGTTATAAAGCATATTTTCCCTTTGAGGATGGTATTGTTTGCCTCGGCTGCGCTCTTGATGCACCGGAGACACTGTATACTACAGTGGATCAGTCATTCCGTGTCGGCGATCTATTTGAAGCGCGTACTTTAACTAAAGGTGAGAGCGTTATCAACGGCGGCTTCCGTTATGTGAATCTATCGGATGTTCCCATGACCGCTGAGGCTAAAACGGTAACCGGTGCATGGAGTCACAACAGTCCCGCGCAGTCAAGCGATCCTGTAACCGGCAACATATTCATTGCGCAGATCGATCACAGCAAGCATGATACATATGCTTATGCAGTTCTTGCAAAAGATGCATCGACCGATAAGATTGCAGCGATTGTCAATACACCTGAAGAGCAGAGTGTAACCTTCACCGACGGCAAGAAGATCGCCGTTATCAGAAAAGACGGAGAAACTCGCATTGTAATCGGAATCAATTAACAGATGTGTGAAACCATGAGGAAATAACCATGCCAAATCAGTGCGGCTTTGCTTCTGCTTTATGTGGAGTAAAGCCGCACTTTATTTATTGTGAAATGCAATATTTATTTAAATCCTCATTTACAAATTCTCCGTATTGTGATATACTAATATTCGGTTTGTGCAAGACTAAGTGTATCCGGAAGGAAGTTGAAGTATATCGTTTTGGAGCCGAAATTACTTTTAGCCACGCTTGCCGGAGTTGTCGGTATCATATTCAATATGATCATTTTTCAACAGACCGAGCGAAATCGGATGCTGATATGGAAAATCATTGCCGATTCTGTTTGGCTGATGCAGTATCTGCTGCTTGGTGCGTATGCCGGTGCCGGCACATCAATTGTTGCAATCGTGCGCAGTACAGTATTTCTTAACAGAAAACACAAATGGGCACAGAGCAGATTATGGCTGTTCGGATTTCTCGGGCTGGCACTTATTATTGGAATTATCACCTGGAAGGGGTCTATCAGTCTCTTTACATCTTTTTCATCTTTTACCGCGATTTTTAGCTTTTGGATCGGAAACCCAAGCTTAACGAGAAAGTTAAATATTCCGATTGCTCTCAGTATGCTTGTTTACGATTCGTTTAATCTGTCATTTGCAGACATTGTGAATCAGATCATGTCTGCTGCATCGGCAATCATCGGAATTATAAGATTGGATATGAAAAAAGGGGATCTAATGCAAATCAGGCAGGACAGAAAGCCGATAATTAAGTAAAATAGGATCAAATTTTCCGTTATTATCACATACATCGGGGAATCTGTGACATGACACAGGCTACCTTTTTTGTGTATAATCACGAAAATGAAAAAAGAGAAAAAATATCATTGACAAACAAGCAAAAACACTATATAATGGTTATACACTGCTAACGGTACACTATATATTGTGTATCTACTGCGAGCCGAAACTACAGATATATCGAAATACAGGAGATGTATATCATATGAAGATTATAAAAAGAAACGGCGCCGAAGAAAATTTCGATGAAAAGAAAATAGCCATCGCAATCACAAAAGCAAATGAGTCGGTTGCAGATGCCGACCGCATGACAGATCTGCAAATCCGACGAATCACCGAATCAGTGGTAATTTCCTGTGAAGCACTTGGACGCGCTCCCAGTGTAGAAGAGATTCAGGATTTGGTCGAGAAAAAAATCATGGCACACGGTGCCTTTGAGGTTGCCAAAAATTACATTACCTATCGATATACCCGCTCTCTGGTGAGAAAAAGCAATACTACCGACGATAAGATCCTATCGCTGATCGAGTGTAATAATGAGGAAGTCAAGCAGGAAAACTCCAATAAAAATCCTGTTGTGAATTCTACGCAGCGCGACTACATGGCAGGCGAGGTTTCCCGCGATATCACCAACCGCATCCTGCTCCCCAAGGACATTGTGGATGCGCATAATGAAGGTATCATCCATTTTCACGATTCCGACTATTTCGCTCAGCATATGCATAACTGTGATCTCGTAAATCTGGAGGATATGCTCCAGAACGGTACAGTAATCACCGGTACACTGATCGAGCGCCCTCACAGCTTCTCTACCGCCTGCAACATTGCAACCCAAATTATTGCACAGGTTGCATCCAACCAGTACGGCGGACAGTCAATTTCTCTGACGCATCTTGCGCCCTTCGTGCAGGTGTCCCGCGATAAAATCCGTGCCGCAGTTATCGCAGAATTCAAAGCGCTCGGCATCGATCCTGTCGAAGAGAAGATCAAGCCTATCGTGGAAAAGCGGCTCCGTGATGAAATCAACCGCGGCGTTCAGACCATTCAGTATCAGGTCGTCACCCTGCTGACTACAAACGGACAGGCTCCCTTTGTTACTGTATTCATGTATCTGGGAGAGGCAAAGAACGAGCAGGAGAAGAACGATCTTGCCATGATCATAGAAGAAGTGCTTCTTCAGCGCTATCAGGGAGTCAAGAATGAAAAGGGAATCTGGGTTACGCCCGCATTCCCCAAGCTGATTTATGTGCTTGAAGAAGATAATATTCACGAGGACTCCAAGTACTGGTATCTTACCGAAATTGCTGCCAAGTGTACCGCAAAGCGCATGGTGCCCGACTATATCTCCGAAAAGAAGATGCTCGAGCTGAAGGTAGATAAAAACGGCGAGGGACACTGCTATACCTGCATGGGATGCCGCAGTTTCCTCACTCCTTATGTGGATGAAAACGGACAGCCGAAATATTACGGGCGCTTCAATCAGGGCGTCGTTACCATCAATCTGGTGGATATCGCACTCTCCTCGGGCGGTGACAAAGAAAAATTTTGGCGTATCTTCGATGAGCGTCTTGAGCTCTGTCACCGCGCGCTCCTCTGCCGTCACGAGAGATTGAAGGGCACGCTTTCGGATGCAGCTCCCATTCTCTGGCAGTATGGCGCATTGGCACGTCTCAAAAAGGGCGAGCCTATCGATAAGTTGCTTTATGGCGGCTATTCCACTATTTCTCTCGGTTATGCAGGTCTTTATGAATGCGTCAAGTATATGACCGGCAAGAGCCATACTGATCCCGAGGCAACTCCCTTCGCGCTCGAAATTATGGATCGCATGAACGCAGCCTGCCGCGGCTGGAAGGCTGCTCATAACATCGATTTCAGCCTCTACGGAACACCTCTGGAGTCTACAACATACAAATTTGCAAAATGTCTCCAGCGCCGATTCGGCATCATTCCCGGTGTCACCGATAAGGGATATATCACCAACAGCTACCATGTCCATGTAACAGAAGAAATCGATGCATTTGAAAAGCTTCTTTTCGAGGCGCAGTTCCAGCATCTCTCCCCCGGCGGTGCTATCAGCTATGTTGAGGTGCCCGATATGCAGCAGAATATTCCCGCTGTGCTCGAAGTGATGAAGTTTATTTATGACAATATCATTTATGCCGAACTGAATACCAAATCGGACTACTGCCAGGAATGTGGCTTCGACGGTGAAATCGAAATTGTGGAAGAGAATGGCAAGCTGATCTGGAAGTGCCCAAACTGCGGCAATACCGACCAGGATAAAATGAATGTTGCACGCCGCACCTGCGGTTATATCGGCACCCAGTATTGGAATCAGGGACGAACACAGGAGATCAAAGAAAGGGTGCTCCATCTGTAATGCACTACGGTCAGATTAAAAACTGTGACATTGCAAACGGAATAGGTGTCCGTGTTACCCTCTTCGTATCTGGATGTACCAATTACTGTGAAGGCTGCTTTCAGCCGGAAACCTGGGATTTTGAATACGGCAAGCTCTATACCGAAGAAACAGAAGAAGAAATTCTCCGCCTGTTAGCACCGAGTTATATCAGCGGACTGACGCTCCTTGGCGGCGAGCCCTTTGAACCCTGCAATCAGCGCGAATTGCTTCCTCTTGTCAAAAAGTGTAGGGAAGTGTACCCGTCGAAAACAATTTGGGCGTTTACCGGTTTCACACTTGAGCAGCTGCTTGATAAAAAGTCCCATCCCCGCTGTGAAGTTACCGATGAGCTTTTGGCACAAATCGATGTGCTGGTGGACGGCAGGTTTATACAGGAAAAGAAAAATCTCATGCTGCGATTCCGTGGCTCGGAGAATCAGCGTCTCATTGATCTTCCATCAACACTTGCAAGCGGCAATGTGATATTGTGGGATAAATGAATATAAAACAGCACCCCAATGAAAAAAGGAGTGCTGTTTTTTTAGTTATTCGCGGGAATAAAGAAAGCAGCTTATATTTCATGCGTTGTCCGCAGCAATACTTCTTCCTGCATACCGGGAGAGAGCGTCACAAAGTAATCGCTGTAACCGCCGATACGAACCAAAAGATCTCGATGCTGCTCGGGATGCGCTTTTGCATCGAGCAAAACCTCGCGGTCAATGACATTAATCTGCATTTCAAAACCACCGCGCTGCATGTAGGTCTTAATCAGCGCCATCATTGTATTAAAGGAATCATTTTCGAAAATCTTCTTCGAGAATTTCATGTTGACCGCAACACCGCCGATAAATTCCTTATGCGACCACTTTGTGCTCGACAGTACAGAGGCGGTCGGACCCTTTCTTTCGCGTCCCTGTGCAGGGCCAGAGCCGTCTCCGAGAGGGAAGCCTGCAGGTCTGCCGTCGGGCGTTGCTCCGGTATTCTCACCGATTCTTGAGTGCATGATCCAGCAGAAAACGCTGGGGATCAGCTTTGCGTTCGGGAGGATCGGAGTGTATTTTTTGCACTCTGAAACGATATGCTCGGTGATCATCGGACACCATTTGTCGGTAGTCTCATCGCTGTTTCCGTATTTGGGAAGCCCGCAGAGTATATCCTGACGGACATCTTCACATCCCTCATAATTGTGATCAATGATTTCCTTGAGCTCAGCAACGGTCATCTTTTTCTGCTCGAACACAAGTTGTTCAATGGTAGTCAGCGAATCGGCAAGGTTGGACATGCCAACGAAGCTGGGCATAATCCAGTTGTATCGCGCACCGCCCTGCTCGATGTCGATGCCGCGCTCGAGGCAGTCATTCACGACACAGGAAAGCAGGGGATTAATTGTTTGGATGCTGCGAAGCATGCGCATATGATTCTGTTGTTCAAACTGTTCTTTAATCGTTGTATCTAACCGCGCGAATACAGCGCCTAACAGTTCATCAACAGATTCATATTCCCGATCCATAGAAGCAAGCAGGGGCTCTACAAGGCTGATGTAAGGCGAAGCAACCCAAACATTGGAGGAAGCGGCAGGTGTGATTTCTACGCAGGTACTGTGTATGTAATCATAACTTTCACTCTCAGACAGCCCGTAATAACGAAGTCCCTCAGAAATGATATCATCATTAAAAATAGCGGGATGAGAGCGACCGTGCGAGAGAATTTCACAGGCAGCTCGCAGATACTGATCGGGCTGGTCTTTTGTATAGCAAAGACCGACAGAAGGATAAACCAAACGAATATCGTCAACCATCTGCATCAGCATTTCCGTCAGCTCGTTTGCAACGAGATTTCCCTTGCGATCACGTCCGCCGACCATATAGCCGCTGGATAAACCATGAGGTACACGGTTGTTGATTTGAATACCAAGGCAGTCGAGCAGGAGCTGTGTTTCTTCTTTTGTGATTGTTCCGTCAGCAAGATCCTTTTCATAAAAGGGGTAGAGATAACGGTCCGGATGACCCAGCTGAAATTGCTGCCAACAGAGCCGCATGGGATTGATTGAAAGGCAGAAGGTAATGAAATGTACTGACTGCACCGCTTCATAGAAGGATTGAGCCGGATATTTAGGCACACGTGAGCAAATCTCAGCGATTTTTAAGAGTTCAGCACGGCGTGTTTCATACTCTTCTGATTGTGCCAATACTGTCGCATGTGCCGCATATTTGTCCGAGAAGTCGCAGACTGCTTCGAGGGAGGCAATGCAATTATTGTAAAAAACGATTTTTTCGGCATCATCTGTTTTTGAAAGCTTATCTTTAACATCGGCGAGAATTCCCGAAAGACCTCGGGATAAAACTAACTCATAATCAACAGACATGTGCGAATCCTGACCAACCATGGGGAAGAGCTTTCTTGCCTCAGCTTCAACCGAGTGCCACAGAGCTGTCTCTTCCTCTGTGAGATAATTCTTACACTTGCCAACCACAAGCTCTTCTGCATCAATAACAGGTGTCAATGCAGAAAACGCATAACGGTATGCATCGGCATAATTTTCAAAAAGAGATTTCTCTTTGTGGATGAGTACATAATCATAAAACTTCGCATAAAACTCACTGTACTGTGCCGTATACCCCAGTGCAGGCAGGCGCAGGCGATCAATACGTGCTTGGTTGATATGATTCAACATATATGACACCTCTCACAGGAAGTAATTAAAGTGTCTGTATTATAGCATACAAAATTGGGATTTTCAATAGAAAAAACACATTAATTATATGCAATTTCTTAACACAATTCCGACCGACTGCGCGGTTGACATGTATATAAAAATTGTGATACAATGACATAGAAACAGAGAAGGGAGATAACATGAATAGATCCGTGTCAATGTCAGACGGAAAACAAATATTATACATTGTAAACGCCGGGTATTACGGTGTAGATGAATCGTTTGCCGGATATGGAAGACGGGACGATATTCTAAAAAAGCCAATAGCATCGAAAATATGTCGGAATATAAAAAATGCAAGCACACGGACTCAAGGTATGTCAGACGCATATTACATTCTGGCCCGGGCATATTTCTCCTGTTGGAGATGGAACTATGAAGATTTATATACCCGATATTAGAAAAAGAAATCGAGCTGACTGCCAAAATGCATTGCCCTGTCGCGGGTGATGCATTTATATTTTGAGAAGAGCCACAATGGTAATATACAGTTAATAAAAGCTTCTTCCGCTATTGGAAAAATATTCGATAACACTGGCTATAGAAAATATCTACGGTGCGGGATTTCAGGATGTACATCATTCTACGGCTGAAGATTTTCTTTTCTACATGGATCACCTGCAGAGTCCCTATCTCAGTGTGTGCTTTGATACCGGTCACGTAATTAAAAGTAGCACAGCAGTTCTTCGAATTGGTTTGCTGGAGTATAAAAAACAATGATCATGAGATTCCATCTATCGTAAATGTCCCCTATACGCCAAAAGCGTCAAGGTACCGATCACGAAGGGAAAATAATCCGGTGACATCGTCATTGTTACCGATTGCAGTAAAGACGATATGCAGCTGCGGTCTATAATAGACCGTTTAGAGCGGTATACCTAAGAAGACGCGAGAGATCAATATCGGTGAAGTATCCCTTTGATGGCGGGTGCATAGGCTATTTGGGCTGTGCAATATTCGGAAAATGCGTTTATAAAGATGCATTTGATACATTTCTTCGCGATACCATTCAGAGTGCCGAGGAAATTGTTTATGCATTTACGATTAAAGATCATTTCATGGGCATCCGCTTTAATCTATATAATGATTGGCAGTTCTGCAACGGTCACCTAACTGTGACCATGTGAATACTCTTCGGATACCTGATCAGCGGAAACTACAGCAATGAGAATAATCTTCAAATGATTCTTGAGGGAAGAGCACAGGTTGGAGAAAACTTCCTCACAGGCATTGTAACGGATGAGTATAATCCCGATGATGAAATTTTCAGATGGTGCAGAACCTGTGTTATGCACTTGAAAATAAATTTGTTCCACCGCAGAATATTCTCGATATAGGCTGCATGAAAATATTCCTTGACCTCATCTGGTTTATGCAGGGCATGATGAAATCAGATCACAAATTTTTCAAGGCTCATGGACAGTATGACTTCCCTCAGAAGAAGCGCAGTACAATACTGAAAATGTATGTAGTCGGGGCGCTGATTTCAAATCCAAAACTGAAAGCAAAAATGGGCAATCAAATGAATGAAGACATGGTTATGCCTTATCGGAAACTGCTTGAGAAAATGGATCAAACAAAATAAACACAAAGGTGCTGTCCTGACTCCTCAAAGTCCAAAATAAAAAAAGCATGACAAAAAAGCCATGTCAGCACTGCAAAAAAAGATAATATCAAGAAAGCAAAACCGAAAATCCCAATTATTCAAGAGATTGGATAGTTCGCTTTTTGATTTTCTCGGCATAAATGATCTGCATTTCTAAACTGTTTCATCTCGATTCCGGTTTTCGCAATGGATTCCGTTTTTTATATCTTCATCCATTTCTTCGATTGACTTCGTCAGAAAGTCTATATGCTCCATCTGAAGCTTCAGCATCGTATACATCAGGCTTCCGGTATACGCCTGTGCTTTCCATTTCTTTTTCTTCCGAAGTATTTTTTACAAGCCGATGGGATCCTTTCTTCGTTGTTGGCTGTCCTGCGTGCTCGTCTTTCGGCGGCAATATGATTGGGTACACTAAAGGAGCCTTGATCAGTCGGTTGCACGGATTCTCTCATACCAATCCCGTTACGACCTTCTCGGCTCCCTTAGTCTATCATATTTACTTCACTTTGTACACCCTGTTTTCATCCTTTGGGTGAGGATTCCTCATGGGTGGCTGTCGCAAATGAAACATTTGCAGCAGCACCTTCATTATTACTCCAGCTCAAATGCGCCGGTGTAAAGCTGATAGTAGGTTCCCTTCTCTGCGATCAACTTTTCGTGGTTGCCGCGCTCAATAATGCGTCCGTGATCAAGTACCATGATAACATCCGAATCCATAACCGTGGAGAGTCGGTGTGCGATGACAAAGACAGTTCTGCCTTCCATAAGCTTATCCATACCGCGCTGAACGATAGCTTCGGTACGGGTATCGATGGAAGATGTAGCTTCATCAAGGATCATAACAGGCGGATCTGCAACAGCGGCTCTCGCAATAGCAATCAGTTGACGCTGTCCCTGAGAGAGATTGGCGCCGTTATTGGTCAGCTCGGTTTTATAGCCACCGGGAAGTCTGGTAATGAAGTCATCGGCGCCTGCCAGTTTAGCGGCAGCGATGCATTCTTCATCCGAAGCATCCAGTCTTCCGTATCGGATATTATCCATGACGGTACCGGTGAAGAGATTTGTTTCCTGCAATACGATACCGAGGGAGCGACGGAGATCCGACTTTTTGATCTTGTTGATGTTAATGCCGTCATAACGGATTTTTCCGTCGGCGATATCATAGAAACGGTTGATCAGGTTGGTTATGGTGGTTTTGCCTGCACCGGTAGCACCGACAAATGCGACCTTCTGACCGGGTTCTGCATATACAGTGACATCGCGAAGAACAGGCTTGCCTTCCTCGTACTCAAAGTCAACCTCAGACAGACGAACGTCGCCCTTCAGTTCGGTATAGGTGATGGTACCGTCACCGTGGGGATGTTTCCACGCCCAGTGACCGGTTCGCTCGGTTGTTTCTGTGATATTATCCTTTTCATCAATTTTGCAGTTGACAAGGGTAACATATCCTTCGTCGGCTTCGGGAGCTTCATCCATCAGAGCGAAGATACGCTTTGCACCTGCAAGAGCCATGACAATGGAGTTGATCTGCTGCGAGAACTGATTGATATTGCCGGTGAACTGCTTGGTCATATTGAGGAAAGGTACGATGATATCAATGCTGAATGCCAATCCAGAGATGGCAAGATTCGGTGTTTTTGAAAGAAGGAAAAATCCGCCTACCGTTGCAATAATGACATAGAGCACGTTACCGATATTATTGATAATCGGACCGAGGCAGTTTGCATAAGCATGCGCACGGAAGCTCTCTTCAAAAAGCTCGCTATTGATCGCATCAAAACCTTCTTTTGCTTCTTCTTCATGGCAGAACACTTTGATAACCTTCTGACCGTTCATCATTTCCTGGACATAACCTTCGGTTTTACCGATTGATTTCTGTTGGCGAATGAAGTACTTCGCCGAGCCTCCGCCGATTTTTCCCGAAACAATAACCATTGCGGTTACGCCAACCAGCACTACCAGAGTCATCCACACGCTGTACCAGAGCATAATGAAGAGCACGGTAACAACGATGATACTTGACTGGAGCAGACTTGGAAGCGATTGCGAGACAAGCTGACGGAGGGTATCGATATCATTGGTATAATAACTCATGATATCGCCATGTTTGTTGGTATCAAAGTATCGAATCGGGAGATTCTGCATACCGTCAAAGAGTGTGCAGCGCATCTTGCTGAGGAAGCCCTGTGTGATGTATGCCATGAGCTGGGTCTGCAGTGTGGCAAGAATCAGTGAGAGCGCATAGAGAACAATCAGGATGGCAACTTTGGGTAAAATCTGTACCTTGGCAATTTCCCAGCTGATAACGCCGGTTTCGAGACATTCAGTGATGACAGCCAGCACCTTCTGAGTGAAAATAGAGGGAATGGCTGATACTGCCGCGGAAAAGACTATGCATGAAATAACAATGGGGATGAGGACAGGATAGGATTTAAAAAGCAGCTTGAGGACGCGGAGCAATGTACCGCTATCGATTCTGCGCTTGAATTTTTGCTGATTATTCATTGTCTTCACCTCCGTTTGTCTGCTGAGTATAGACCTCACGGTAGATTTCGCTGGATTTTAGAAGTTCCTCATGTCTGCCGATCGCAGAGATGGAGCCATTATCCATAACAATGATCATATCCGCATCCTGCACCGAGGCTACACGCTGAGCAATGATAATCTTGGTTGTTTCAGGGATAAACCGCTTGAAGCCGCCGCGGATGAGCATATCGGTCTTGGTATCAACAGCGCTTGTGGAATCATCCAGAATGAGAATCTTCGGCTTTTTCAAAAGCGCGCGGGCAATGCAGAGTCTCTGCTTCTGACCGCCCGAAACGTTGGTTCCGCCCTGTTCAATTCTGGTGTTGTATCCGTCCGGGAAAGAAGATACAAATTCGTCAGCCTGTGCAAGTTTGCAGGCTTCCACAAGTTCTTCATCGGTGGCATTCTCGTTACCCCAGCGAAGATTTTCGGAAATAGTGCCTGAAAACAGCAGATTCTTCTGCAGTACCATAGCGACAGAATCACGGAGCGTCTCGATATCATAATCGCGCACATCCACACCGCCGACCATGACAGTGCCTTCGGTCACATCATAGAGGCGCGGAATAAGCTGCACAAGTGTTGACTTACTGGATCCGGTACCACCCAGAATACCGACGGTCATGCCCGATTGGATATGCAGGTCGATATCTTCAAGGGCATACTTTTCTGCTTTGGCTGAATATTTGAAGCTGACGCCGGTGAAATCGATGGAACCGTCCTTGACAGTGGTAATTGCCTGATCCGGATTGCGGAGTGCAGGTGTTTCCACGAGGACCTCGTAAATACGCTTCATCGACTCAGAAGACATGGTGAGCATCACATAAATCATGCTGAGCATCATAAGCTGCATGAGTATCTGCATACCGTAGGTCAGCATTGCCGAGATCTCTCCGACATCGATAAGCGCGCCGCCGCTGGTGATGATGAGCTGGGAGCCAACCAACAGCACGAAGATCATGTTGAAGTGAACGCAGATCTGCATAATAGGATTATTGAGTGCAACAATACGTTCCGCACGGGTGAAGTCTGCACGAATATTATCAGCAGCGTCTCCGAACTTCTTCTTTTCGTATTCTTCTCTTGAGAAGCCCTTAACGACACGCATAGCACGAACATTTTCCTCGATAGATTCGTTCAGACGGTCATATTTTTTAAATACACTGCGGAATGCCGGCATTGCCTTGCGGCTGACCATCAGCAGCCCGAAGACCATAAAGGGTATAATTACCACAAAGGATGTGGCAAGTGCGCCGCCCATGATATATGCCATTAAAATCGAAAAGATCAGAAGCAGAGGTGCGCGGATGGCGGTGCGGATGATCATCATGTATGCCATCTGCACGTTGGTTACATCGGTGGTCATTCTGGTGACAAGAGAGGAAGATGAGAATTTATCAATATTCTCAAATGCATAATCCTGCACCTTGTGGAAGATATCGTGACGCAGATTCTTGGCAAAGCCTGCTGACGCTTTCGCGCAGGTATAGGCAGCGATGGTGCCGCAGCAAAGCGATAGTACTGCCATCAGGATGAGCAGAAGTCCGATACGAATGACCGATTCCAGTTCCGCGCCGCTTCTGATCAGATTGACCATATTTGCAGTGAGAAAAGGAATAAATGCTTCGATTATGACTTCGCCCACAATAAAGATGAATGTTAGGATGGTGGGCAGTTTATATTCCCGCACACATCCGGCAAGCCGTTTAAACATGTATTCGTTCCTTTCTTTAACATTGAGCTACTTACTAACCTTATAATTATAACTCTTTTTTTTCCATGATGCAAGAAGCATCACAAGATTAATCAAAAAGATTCACAATCATGTCATATTGTGGTTTTTTGTGGTTAAGCACAGCATTTCGCTGTAATTAAAATTGCTGACGGCAGTGTAATTACTGCGGGAGCAAGTTTTGTGGAACATTGATTTTCCTCTCTGCAGAAGGTGAGGCAGGCTCATCTCGTGCAGCAATACAACAGGGGGGGAATGGTTATATATAAAAGGCTGACGCATTGCAAGTGCGTCAGCCCCTTGGATGTTGATTATGCCGGTCATTATGTGCAATTTAAATTTTTCACCGAATTTCGTGTAATAAGCTTTGCATCGAGCTGGATCATTTTGCGAACCTCTTCCCCGCAAATCATGGCATGAAGAGTTTTAAAGGCGGTGCGTCCGATTTCCGCAAAATTCTGCTCCATGGTTGTCAGTGCAGGCTCAAGCAATTCGCAAATGAAGAGGTTATCAAAGCCTGTGACCGACAGTTGATCCGGAACTCGGATTTCCATCGCCTGCGCCTGCTGTACAAGCTGGAATGCGAGCTGATCAAAGGCGCATACAACAGCGGTCGGGGGCTTTGTTTGATGAATGATTCGCTCGAGATATTCGCGCAATTCTTTCTCGGTTGTTTGTTTATTCGCCAGATACATGGGGCGCTGATCCTTATATACTTCACATAATATTTCGGGATCATATGTCAGCTTATGAGACATCAGTGCCTGCAGGTATCCGTTGAAGCGACAGCGCTGATTGTTATTACCGAGTGAATCACAGCAAAAACCGATTTTGGTGTGGCCGTTTGCAATTATGTGCTCTGTAATCTTCCTTGCACCGTTCATATTGTCGGTCGTGATACAAGGAATATCCAGAATGTGATCTCCGATCCATTTATCGATGGTTACAATCGGAATATTCATATCGCGTACAGCAGCATAGGATGAAAAATTTTCGTATCCTCCGTCAGCCGGAAAACATATTACACCTGCCACATCCGATGACAACACACTCTTCAGCATTTCACGCTCATATTCGCTGTTCAGCTGTGAATCCATCAATTTGATTTTATAACCATATTCATCGGCAGCCGAATTGATTTCGGAAAGAAGACGAGGCGTCGCATCTCCTCCCATCAGAATCGTCCGATATGCATCGGTTTTAATGGGGAGAATCAATGCAATCTGCTTTGAATTTCCTGAATAAGAAATTCCTTTCCTCTCTGTAACTCTGCAAATAATTGAACCGACCTTGGGAATTCGTCGGATAAGACCTTCATCTCGAAGCATATTAAGTGCTTTGATGGCGGTGACTCTGCTGACACTGTACTGTTCAATTAATTCAAATTCTGTGGGAAGCTTATCACCGACCTTATATCTGCCGCCTGTAATATGTTTCTTGAGGTCTCGGTAGATAATCTGATATAATTTCGGTGCCATATTACTGCTTGGAATAGAATTCCAGCAAATCTTCAAGTCCCTGCTGATAGGATTTCTGCTTCTTTTCCCAGAATGATGCCATGTTGTTTTTAATCATTGCAAATTCCATAATTTTTCCGAGCTCTCCGATTTCATTGGAGAATACGCATCCAAAATCGAAATAAATGGTATCGCGAATCAGCTGCATCAGAGTCGAGGAGCGCTCATCTCGTGCATATTTGGTCTGAAGCGCAGTCTCAAAGTAGGCGGGCGTGATCTGCTCTTTTGCCTCATAATTCAGCAGCTCCATTGCCATACCGCAGAGATCTGTGTTTTTCACCGTTACCGGTACCATTAAAATTGAGGTGCCGTCCAGAGTTTCTGTGCGGTAATTTTCCTGCGCTTCGTCATACTTCGGCATCGGAACCACCATAAATTCCGACTCCATTTCGCGGAAGGTATTGCTTGTATTTAAGACATCAAAGAAGAAGAGGAGACGATTCTCCATCAGCATCTTCGTATCGTGTCCGTCATACCAGTAATCAGAATTGACTGCTGCATATACACTTTCACAGGCAGAAACAAATTTTTCACCGTAAAGAGCAATTTGGGGTAGATTATCCGAGTCTCTTGTGGTATAATCAAGTCCGAAGGATGTGGTCAGCGCACGGACAGGCATATACTGCATGCCGATACCGTACATATCAGCCGCACTCATCTTGCTGTCACCGTCCACATCAACCGAGATGTCTTTTGCGAGCTCGATCATATAATC
The DNA here is from genome assembly GCA_017399105.1 of Clostridia bacterium. Taxonomy (GTDB): domain Bacteria; phylum Bacillota; class Clostridia; order Oscillospirales; family CAG-272; genus RGIG1743. The sequence goes on along the minus strand of JAFQEJ010000040.1, from coordinate 35,757 downwards.
AAATGTCCATTTTCCATCGAGTATGTCCTGATAGAGCTGATCCGAGCTGAAATTTCGCTCTTCCAGCAGTGTGACATTGGCAAAACCGCAGTATGCCCCCTGCAGCATTGTCCAGCAGGCATCTCCAAGAGCGGCATAAAGATTTCCGTTAATGGTCATGTTGTCGTTAAAACCCTGCACCCACCAGGAATTATCGAGATTCACATGAGGAAGCTCGGTAATATTCTGATACCAGCCATCAAGAATGGTGGAGGACATATAACACATATATCCGGCGATCAGCTGATATGCGTCTTCCTCCGATTGAATACTGCGGTTCACTGTTTGAATAAAGGTAGTTTGCTCATTCCAGCCTCCGTTGACACCGGTGACCTGAAGGTTAATGTTCATGCGGTCGGCTACAATTTGATTGCGCTTATAAACCGCATCGTTGACCACCTCACCGACCTCGCCCTCAGAATAAAATTCACCGATGTTTTCATTGCGGGCAAGAACAGTAAAGCGTTCTCTCTGATAATCGGGAATGGTGATTGTGTCATAATAAGTGGTTTCGGCAGCTTCGGTTTCGGCGGTGCCGATATTATCTCCATTGGTAACAGCAGCATTATTGACATCACCGGAAGACGTATCTTCCGAACAGGCTGAAAGCAAAAGTGACAGGAGTATTGTCAGAATTAGCATAACTGCTGTGGTCTTCTTTAACATGATGATCTTCCTTTCGTTTCTTGATATGAAATATTTCACTTTTAATATAAATTTATCTTACCGCATTTATTTGAAGTACCCTTTTCAATCACACCAACATTCTGTTAATTTATTATATCAAATACATTCTCATAAACCATACAAATAGAACGCAAGGAGTACCTATGAAAATTATCGTCCCTACCTATTACCGAGACTTCACCTGCATTGCCGGAGCATGCAAGCACAGCTGCTGTATTGGCTGGGAAATTGATATCGATGATGAAACCAATGAGATTTATCGCAGGATTGGCGGAGATTTTGGTATGAGGCTGAGCCATAATATCGACAGCGAAGATGGGCAGGCTCATTTTCGACTTGATGAGGATGAGCGTTGTCCGTTTTTGAATAAGCACGGACTTTGTGATATCATTCTCACGTTGGGAGAAGATCATCTCTGTCAGATCTGTTCGGATCATCCCCGATTTCGTAATTTTTTCTCGGATCGCACAGAAATCGGACTCGGTTTATGCTGTGAGGCAGCTGGAAAATTGATTTTGTTCGGAGACCGGGATTTTGAATTAACCTTGCTGTGTGAAGATGATGAGAAAACAACAGCTCTCACCGATGATGAAGTAGAGCTGTTATCTATAAGGCAGGATATTGTTTCACTGCTGTGTGACCGAAGTCTTACGCTTTCCGAACGTGCTGCCCGGTTATGTGCTGGCTGGGGAAATTCACTTCCGCATAAAAGCATAGCAGAGTGGGCAGCATTTTATCGCAGTCTTGAGTGTCTGGATCCTAAACGAGATGAGATTCTTACAGTACTTGAGTCGGCTTCGATTGAAGAACTGCATTTCCCCCTTGACAGCGATACCGAGCGCGCTTTTGAAAGACTGCTTTGCTATTTTATTTTCCGTCATCTTTCCGGTGCTCTTGAGGACTTTCGTTATGAAGCTCGAATATCATTTGCTTTGTTAAGTTTACTTATGATCTACTCAGCTGCTTCGGTTATCTATCACAGAAAGAAATCGCTTTCACATGCAGTTTTAATTGATCTGGTACGAATTTATTCATCTGAAATCGAATATTCCGAAGAGAACATGGAAGCAATTTTAAATGAACTTGAATAAATACAAAGGTGCTGCTGCGAATGTTTCATTTGCAGCAGACACCCATGAAAAGCCTCACCCAAAGGATGAAAACAGGGTGTACAAAGTGAAGTAAATATGATAGACTAAGGGGGCCGAGAGGAGCGTAACGGGATTGGTATGAGAGAATCCGTGCAACCGACTGATCAAGGCTCCTTTAGTGTACCCAATCATGTCGCCGTCGAAAGGTGAGCACACAGGACAGCCAACAATGAAGAAAGGAGCCCATCGGCTTGTAAAAAAACACTTCGGAGAAAAAATGGAAAGCACAGGCGTATACCGGAAGCCTGATGTAAACGATGCTGAAGCTTCAGATGGAACATATTGACTTTATGACGAAGTCAATCGAGGAAATGGATGAAGATATAAAAAACGGAATCCATTGCGGAAATCGGAATCGAGATGAAACAGTTTCGAAATGTAGATCATTATGTGTCGAGAAAAACAAAAAGCGAACTATCCAATCCCTTGAAAAACTGGGATATTCCGTTTCGCTTTTTTGATATTATCTTTTTTGCAGTGCTGACATGGCTATTTTTTCATGCCTTTTTATTTGGAACTCTGGTGGGGGGGCAGGACAGCCCTTATTTCACTCATTTATTTGCGGTGAATCTTGCATAGCCGTTGCTGTATTTTAAGAATATTATTACTGCATCAGAAGAACTAAAAAATTTCTGTCCAACCTCAATTTGACATCCGCTGAAATTTTCAGTCGGCGGATTTAATTATCGACTGCTCCAACCTTTCCGACGAACTCATAACCCTCGGGAATTGATTCATCGAATTCCATTGCACAATAGTAATAAATGCGGTTATCATGCATCATCTGCGGTTGTCCGATTTTATCTGAAGGATATCCGGTTATAGCAGTGTTGTCGGCATCAACAGCATTCTGAGCGCACGAGATAAAAGCGGAATCAGAAGCACGAAGAATATTAAAAAGAGTGACGCTTTTTCATGGAATACATAACTTCTTTCGAATTAGATTCACTTTCATTATAATAGAATAGTATAACGTTGTCAACATCAGTCTTTTTAACTATCAATGGAAAAAGGAGCTGTTGCAAATGTTTCAATTACAACAGCCCAGCCACAAAATTTTCGATTTTGTGGCGAATATTGATTGATTTCAGGGCATATAACGCCCTGAAATGGCGGTTTATGACCGGCAAAATCAATATTCAAGGGACTGTCACATGCAAATGCGACAGTCCCTTGGATTTCATTTCATATAAACCTTAAAAACAAGCTCGGCAAACAGGCTGTTAGCCCAGGCAAACCAAGGACGTGTGAACTTACAGGGATCATTGACATCAAAACCTTCATGCATACAATCACATCCCGCATCTGTAGAGAGGATTTTTTTAATCAGTGCCTTCTGTTCATCTTTGTTGGCAGTAGTCAACGCCTGCATGGAAAGTGCAATATGCCAGATATAATTCTTCGGTGTATGAGGAGAACCAATACCGCATGCCGCACTTCCGCTGAAGTAGAATGGATTGTCATGGCTCAGTATAAAAGCACGCGTGCTGCGATACAGCTCATCCTCTGCATCCACATAACCGAGATAGGGGAGTGAGAGCAAACTGGGCACATTGGCGTCATCCATCAGCATATAGTTGCCGAAACCGTCGGTCTCATAAGCATAAATTCGACCGTACTTTGGATGCAGGAAGGTCGCATATGCCTTGATTCCATAATCAATTTCGTGCCGCAGCTTTTTTGCCATCGCATAGATGCGCGGATCCCGCCAGACTACCTCGGCAATCTCCATGATATACCCGAGAATTACTACGGCGAACATGTTGGAGGGAACCAGATATCCGAAGGTACATGCGTCATCGGAAGGACGGAAGCCCGACCAGGTCATTCCCGTATAATTCACCGGCATTCCACGACCGTTGTTCTGCAGCGTCTCGGTGTCCTTTCCCCAAACCTCAGCCAGATCACGCTCGAAACGGTAGGTCGAATTCTCGTGATGCTGTTCGGTTCTGAAGGTGTCGAGAATCACATAAACAGCGCGTTTAAAATCCTCGGTGAAGATCGAAGCATCTTTCGTCTCACGCCAAAACTGATAAGCACGGCGGATGGGATAACAGAGAGAATCTACCTCATACTTGCGCTCCCAGATCCAGGCATTCAGCTCGGTTCTGTCATAATCGGTACGGTTGTTGTTTTCGCACTCATTGAAAGCATTGGAATAGGCATCGATATTGATGCACTTCACCTGCCGCGCAATCAGCCCCGCGACAATTGCCTTCAGCTCTTCATCCTCACGGAGCAGGGGCAGATAATGCTGTACCTGTGCGGAAGAATCACGCAGCCACATGGCGGGAATATCTCCGGTGATCACAAAGGTTTCACCGTTATCAAGCTGTTTTACAGTTGTTTCAAGCGTGCTTGCAAAGCAGTTCTTGAAGATCTTCAAAAGCTTCGGATTGTCCGCAAGAACAGCGTCCGCCCTTTCAAAAAGAGCTCGGATCGAAGGTGTCAGCATTCCTTGTTTTCGCTTTCTTCAAAAGCCATAACCATATCAACGCGAGTCGAGTGGCGACCACCCTCAAATTCAGTGTCAACAAAGGACTCAACAATATCCCAAGCAAGGCCTACACCGACAACACGTCCGCCGAGGCAGAGTACGTTGGCATCATTGTGCATTCTGGTAAGGCGCGCACTGAAGGTGTCGGAGCAGACTGCTGCGCGGATACCGTGATGCTTATTCGCAGCCATGCACATACCGATACCGGTGCCGCAGAATAGAATACCGCGATAGCACTCGCCGTCCTGAATTGCCTTGCAAAGCTTGTGTGCATAATCGGGGTAGTTGACCGACTCGGCAGTGTCACAGCCGAAATCGACATATTCAACCCCCTTCTTGTCAAGCAGTGCCTTCATTTCATTTTTAAGCTCAAATCCGCCATGATCGCAGGCAAGAGCAAGAATTTTCTTTTCCATGAGAAGATCTCCTTTAATATGTTGTTGGATATAGTTGTTTATTCAATACCAAGACGTTCGCGCTCCGCCTGAGATGCTCTCAGATAAAGAGGAGACAGCGTATCGGCAGTATGAATATTGACATTGTTACGGTACTGACGTTCACCGATCAGCGCAGCACAAGCCGCATTCTGACGACGGTAAATATCAGGGAAGGGAAAGATACGATCGAGTTGAATTGTTCTCATCGCAAGCTCATATCCGTCACCCGTAAAAACTACAGGCGCATTTAATGCCGCAAGCTCTTCCCTCAGCTTGTCAAGCATGATGATTCTGTCCTCGTACAGCCGCTTCAGGACGCCATCTTTAAGAGTAAAGAGCGCATTATAGGTCTGTGAGCGCCGCGCATCCATCACGGGACAGATGATAATTCCGTCAGGGAGCAGTGCACCAAGGCACGCTGCGTTCTCAGCCAGTGCTTCCAGTGCAGAAACAGCAGCACAGGGAATATTGGTGCCAAATGCAAGCCCCTTGGCAATCGAAACACCGATACGAACGCCTGTGAATGAGCCGGGACCCACTGTGCAGGCAATCAGATCGAGTTGATGAGCCTTGATTTTTGCACCGCCCAGCATCTGTGAAATCAGCGGAAGAAGTGTCTCGCTGTGGGTCTACCCCGCAGAGATAGAGGCAGCCGCAACGCAGACACCATCCTTTAAAACTGCGGCTGAAGCTGTGGTAGCGGTGGAATCAATTCCAAGTGTGTACATAGAAACTCCGATAGAAAGACAAATACCGCATCCTTAGAATATCCCAAAAGTGGTCAGACATGCTGCATTTGTCTAATATTATTTTTGAATTTTTTCAATCGTAATGCGTCGGGGATGCTTGTCCTCGAGTGATTGCTCAGAATCACCCTCGCCGATCAGCTTTGTGATGGTCACGCTGTAATATTCATCAGGCAGTGCGAAGGGGATTTTTTCACTCCACTCGGCTGCAATCACACAGTCGGCATAATCGTAGAAGCCGATAGAATATAGATCATCCTCATCGGATATGCGATACAAGTCAAAGTGGCAGAAGAGCCGCTCATTGCTGCGATACTCGTTGACCAGTGTATAGGTCGGACTGGTAACAATCGCGTCGGGGACAAGTTTACCTGCCATACCGCGCACAAATGCGGTCTTGCCTGCTCCGAGATCACCGTACATCGCAACAAATGCTTCGACAGGAAGCGCAGCTGCGAATTCCTGTCCGATGCGTTCTGTTTCTGCCGGTGAGTGGGAAACAGTGTCAATGATAATGCTTCTTTTCATCAATATCAGACCGGATCAGAACAGACCGACAATTTTGCCGTTCTCATCCACATCAATGTTCAGTGCGGCAGGTGCCTTAGGCAGACCGGGCATGGTCATGATATCACCGGTATATACAACGATAAATCCCGCACCGGCGCAAAGCTTCACATCGCGCACATTCAGCTTGAAACCTGTGGGACGACCGAGCTTGGTGGGATCATCCGAGAGCGAATACTGTGTCTTGGCAACACAAATGGGTAAGTGGTTGTATTTTTCATCCAGCGCAATGATAGAAGAAATCGACTTCAGCGCATCAGCAGAAAAGCTTACGCCCTCAGCTCCGTAAATCTTTGCGGCAACAGCCTCAATTTTTTCCTTGATGGTTGTTTCATCCTCATAGGTGTACCTGAAGCTGTTTTCCTTCTCGCATGCAGCAACAACCTTCTCGGCAAGCTCAATACCGCCTTCGCCACCCTTTGCGAAGACCTCGGAAAGTGCGAAGTCAGCACCCTTAGCCTCGCAAGCCTTGCGGATCATATCGAGTTCATCATCTGTATCGGTGTGGAAGCGGTTGATAGCAACGACAACAGGCAGACCAAATCCGCGGAGATTGTCGATGTGCGCCTCCAGATTGCACATGCCGGCTGCAAGAGCATCAAGATTTTCATCCTTCAGCTGATCTTTGGCAATGCCGCCGTTATACTTGAGTGCTCGTACAGTGGCAACCAGTACCACCGCAGAAGGATGCAGCTTAGCCATGCGGCATTTGATGTCGAGGAACTTCTCAGCACCCAGATCGGCACCGAAGCCTGCCTCTGTAATGGTATAATCCGCCAGCTTCAGTGCAAGCTTGGTCGCCTTGACCGAGTTGCAGCCGTGCGCGATATTGGCGAAAGGACCGCCGTGAATAATCGCGGGGGTGTTTTCAAGTGTCTGAACCAGATTGGGCATCATCGCGTCACGGAGAAGTGCGGTCATTGCACCGGCAGCTCCGATTTCGCGGCAGTAAACAGGCTCGCCCTTCATGTTGTAGGCAACCAGAATATTTCCCAGACGCTCACGCAGATCTGCAATCGAGGTGGCAAGGCAGAGAACCGCCATAACCTCACTGGCAACAGTGATCATAAAGTGATCCTCACGCGGAACGCCGTCAACCTTTTTTCCCAGACCGATGACAATGTTGCGCAGTGCACGGTCATTTGTATCGGTAACACGAGGGAAGAGAATTCGTCTCTGATCGATGTTCAGCGCATTGCCTTGCTGAATGTGGTTGTCAATCATGGCACAAAGCAGGTTATTTGCCGCAGTAATCGCATGGAAATCACCCGTGAAGTGCAGATTGATGTCCTCCATCGGCAGAACCTGAGAATAACCGCCGCCGGCAGCACCTCCCTTAACGCCGAATACAGGACCAAGCGAAGGCTCGCGCAGTGCAATGATCGCATTCTTACCGATTTTCTTCATTGCCTGACCGAGACCTACCGTCGTAGTCGTTTTACCTTCACCGGCAGGAGTAGGATTGATTGCAGTAACAAGAATCAGCTTGCCGTCGGGCTTGTCAGCATTTCGTGCAATAAAAGTATCGTTGATCTTTGCTTTATATTTGCCGTAAAGATCAAGTTCGTCATCTGTAATACCAAGCTCGGATGCAATAGATGTAATAGGCTTAAGAGTCGCACCATTCGCAATTTCAATATCTGTCAGCATAATGTCAGCTCCATTTCAAGAAATACCGGAATATCCGGCTGAATTGTGGCATATTTATAATTAAAATTATTATATCACAGAATATCAGAAAAAGGAAGAGGTGAAAGGTAAAAAATATTAATTTTTGATTTTGATATTTACAAATCATAAAAAAGGTGTTATAATACTACCGTTATATATTTCCGCTCGTAGCTCAGCTGGATAGAGTACCGGATTCCGATTCCGATGGTCGCAGGTTCGAATCCTGTCGAGCGGGCCAAAAATGCACGATGGTTTTGATACGAATCCATTGTGCTTTTATTGTTGTAGCAATTTTCTTAATCGCATGATATAATCAGGTTGGTAAACTTGATTATGTTGTATTGATTTGCAGAAAGAGTATTGATTATGGAATTCAATGAAAAAATACAAGAACTGCGAAAGAATAAAGGGCTTACCCAGGAAGAACTCGCAGAAATTCTTTTTGTGTCCAGAACTGCCATTTCAAAATGGGAGTCAGGCAGAGGGTACCCCAATATAGAATCTTTGAAAGCCATTGCAAAGTTTTTCGGAGTAACAATTGATGAACTGCTGTCTGGCGATGAATTACTGAATATTGCAGAAGAAGATGCCAAACAAAAAGAAACGCATTTTCGCGATTTGATATTTGGATTACTTGATTGCAGTGTCGCAATATTCTTTTTTCTACCTTTCTTTGGACAGAAAGCAGATGTAGCAATACAGGAGGTTTCCCTTATATCTCTTACTGAAATATCATTATGGTTGAGAATTGCTTATTTTGTTGCTGTGATTGGAATTATTGCGTCAGGAGTATTAACTTTTGCCCTGCAGAATTGCCGTCAAGTCTTTTGGGTAAAGAATAAGAGCAAATTTTCATTGGTAATAAATGCGATTGGAGCGTTCCTTTTTATCATAAGTTCGCAGCCGTATGCAGCAGCATTTTTATTTACATTCTTGGCAATAAAGGTGTTAATGCTTAACAAATGGCAATGATACGAAACGTATCACTCATGTGACACCCAGTTTCTTGTGATTGTTCATACCTTCTCTTATAATGTGTTTATGCAATAGCCAAATGCAAAAAAGGTAGGTTGAACAGAATGAAAGAAGAAAAACAAAAAGACTTTTGTAATGCAATATGTATGCTCGTAGCATTTGTAATATGGACGGTAGCGATTTGTATTGTTGATGTACAGGCAATTGGACCACAAGAATCAACCGTTGGCTTTGCAACAATTAATCAGTTCATTCATAAACTTACAGGCGTGCATACGGTCTTGTACACAATCACAGATTGGCTTGGTCTGGTGCCGATTATGATTGTAATCGGATTTGGCACGCTCGGACTTGTTCAATGGATTAAGAGAAAGCACCTCCGGAAAGTGGATTATAGTATCCTCGTTCTTGGCGGATTCTATATTGTTGTGCTGGCGGTATACGCTCTCTTTGAAATGGTAGTTGTAAATTACAGACCGGTATTAATTAATGGATACTTGGAGGCATCTTATCCATCATCAACAACAATGCTCGTAATGTGTGTGATGCCGACTGCTATCATGCAGTTCAATGACCGTATCAAGAATGACATACTCAAACGTTATGTTGTGGCAACAATTGCCGTCTTTATTGCGTTTATGGTAATCGGCAGACTTGCATCGGGTGTTCACTGGTTTACCGATATTATCGGTGGTGTTTTGCTTAGTATAGGACTTGTGCTGTTGTACCATGCCATCAGTGGTTTGGAATGCAGATGAGCATCGGTTTCTTATGCGCAATTGTATGGTTTTACTTTCACGGCTATGGTTTCATTTTTTAATTGAAACCAAATGGAAAACCTTTGAAAACGTATCTTTAATCTATATTAAACATTTGACTGCCGCCATATAATATGGTATGATGTGACTGTCAGAACGAAAAAGGAATGGGAAAATACTATGACTGCGCAAGAAATTATGTCTAACCTGTTCTCGGAAGTACCGAATGGTAAGCTGATCGGAAACTGGGATATCTGCGCGGCGGGCAATCCCGAAACCGAGGTTATCAAAGTTGCTGTCGCTATGTTCGGTACAATAGATCTCATAAAGCAGATCAAGATTTGGGGCGCTCAGCTTCTCATTGTCCATGAACCGCTATTTTATGATAATCCCGATAATGCACCCTCCGGAGAGCTTGCTATTGCTAAGAAAAAGATTATGGATGACTCGGGAATGGTTATCTATCGTTATCATGATCATCCCCACAGTGTAACCCCAGATTTGATCGGTGCAGGTATGTTCAAGTATCTCGGTCTTGAGGGAGAATATGAATATCCCGATGTGATTGATTTAATACGATTGGAACTCACCACGCCGATGACTCCCCGCAAAGTCGGAAAGATGATTGAAGAACGTCTGCATATCAAGCATGTGCGCATCTGTGGTGCTCTTGATGCACCTTGTACCAAAATTTCGGGAATGTTCGGCACACCGAGTGGCGTTAATACAGAGTTATTCAGTGAAAACTGCGAGATGCTTCTCACTGGAGAAATCGGCGGAGAATGGTATCTTCCTGAATACATTCGAGATGCTGCTGCGCTCGGTCAAAAGAAGGCAATTATTGTCATGGGTCACATTGGATCTGAACGTGACTGCATGCGCTATATCACAGATCTCGCCCAAAAGAAATTTCCTCAGCTCGATATAGAATATTTTGAATGCGGAGAAGTTTACGGATATACAGAAAAATAATTCAAGGGACAGTCGCATTTGCATGCGACTGTCCCTTGAATTTTGATTTTGCCGGTCAAAGATCGCCATTTCAGGGCGTTTTACGCCCTGGAACCAGTCAATATACGCTACAAAATCGAAAATATTGTGGCTGGGCTGTTGTAAATGAAACATTTGCAACAGCCCCTTTTTTATTCCGCCTTCGCTCTCATCTCGCCCTTTCGAATCTTACCGCTGATCGTCTTAGGGAGCGCATTAACAAATTCAATGCTGCGCACCCACTTGTATTCAGCCAATCGCGAGTTACAGAATTCCCTAATCTCGATTTCCAGTGATTTTGTCGGCTCACATCCCTGAGCAGGATGAATATAGGCCTTGATTGCCTGACCGCGGAGCTTGTCGGGAATCCCGATCACAGAACATTCAAGCACAGCCGGATGTTCCATCAGCACATTTTCAATCTCAAAAGGTCCCACGCGAAATCCACCTGTTTTGATAATATCATCGAATCGTCCGTAGAACCAAAAGTTTCCTTCCTCATCCTGCCATGCCGCATCACCCGTATGATAGACACCGCCCTCAAAAGCATTGCGGTAGCGATCATCATCATCCAAATAAGCAGTGAACAGCCCAACCTGATGGCTGTCAGCAGGCGGAATAATAACTACCTCGCCAATCTCGCCGATCTCAGCTTTATTCCCATCTTTCTTTCGAACCTCAATTTTATAAAAGGGAGACGGTCTGCCCATCGAGCCTTCAACAGGTTTACAGCCTTTGAAATTAGCCATCAGCAGTGTTGTTTCAGTCTGACCGTAGCCTTCGCATAAATCAAGTCCCGTGCTTTCTGTAAAGCGACGGAATATTTCGGGATGCAGCAGCTCACCAGCTGTCGAAGCATGCTTCAGCTTCGGCATTGCCGGTACGCCTTTTTTAACTAAATAGCGATAAACAGTCGGCGGTGCACAGAAACTGGTTACACCGTAGCGATTAATGATCGATGTAAGCTGCTTGGGATCAAAATTATCAAAATCAAAGACCATCACTGCGGAGCCGACCAACCACTGACCGTAAATCTTGCCCCAGGAAGCCTTCGCCCATCCTGTTTCTGCCACCGTAAAGTGCAGTCCATCGTCCTCTGCCTGCTGCCAATACCTGGCTGTAATAATATGCGCCAGAGGATAACTGAAATCATGGATAACCCCCTTGGGATAGCCTGTCGTGCCTGAGGTAAAATACATGACCATCGGATCGGTCACTCGTGTTTCGATCCTTTCAAGCTCCTCAGAGACAGATCCAAGCAGGGAAGTGAAGTTGTCAAATCCAATCACATCTCTCTGTACAGTCCACAATCTGCAGTCAACGTCTGTTTCACCTAATGCGGCAATCAGTTTTTCGGGCACTTCATTGAAAGGAGTGCAAACAACTCCCTTTACATTGGTCATTTTCAGCCGATATACAATGTCCTCCGCAGTCAGCATATGAGTTGCTGGAATCATTACAGCACCAATCTTATGAAGTGCAACAGCAATAATCCAGTATTCGTAATGCCGCTTGAGCATTAACATCACGCGGTCTCCGCGTCCGATTCCCGCTTCAAGAAAAATGTTTGCCGCACGGTTGCTCAGGGACATCATATCGCCGAAAGAAAAGATATGTTCTTCTCCCTCGGTGCTGCACCATACCAGAGCACGCTTGTCGGGGGTTTCATTCGCGATTGCATCCACCACATCATAGCCAAAGTTGAAGGTATCGGGATAATCAAGTGAAAAGGAAAGAAGCTCGCCCTGTTTTCCAATCACTTCTTTACAATATTTTTGGTAGATGCTCATGTGGTTTCGTCCTTTCCTTCGGGATTGCATGAATATCTTCCTATGCGACGGAAGCGATTATAGCGATTTTCAATTAAATTCTCGTCAGAAGCCAGCATGTCAAGCTCCTTGATAATCTTATCTTTCAGTTTCTTGTAAAAAATCGGCTGTCCGATCTCAGCTTCATTCAGTATGTGCTCCACAATTCCGAATCGGTAGGCATCCTCAGCGGTAAGCTTCAATGAAGCTGCTGCCTCATCTGCCTTTGCGGAATCCTTCCAGAGAATGCTTGCGCATCCTTCGGGCGAGATTACCGAGTAAACCGCATTCTGCATCATCCAAACCCGATCGGCAACGCCAAGTGCCAATGCACCACCGCTGCCGCCTTCACCGATGAGAATTGAGAGAATCGGTACCTTTAAGGTCATCATTTCGCAGAGATTTTCAGCAATTGCCTGTCCCTGCCCCCGTTCCTCGGCACCAATGCCGCAGAATGCTCCCGAGGTGTCGATAAAGCAGATCACGGGGCGCCCGAATTTCTCAGCCTGCTTCATTAAGCGAAGCGCTTTGCGGTATCCCTCCGGATTGGGCGCACCGAAAGCACGCTGCATACGTTCTTTGGCGGTGTGTCCTTTTTCGATGGCAATGACCGTTACAGGATTACCGTCAATCCGTGCTACACCGCCGACAATCGCCGCATCGTCTGCAAAGCGTCGATCACCGTGCAACTCGAAAAAATCGGTGAAGATACCCTCAATATAATCACATCCCGTAGGACGCTTGGCACCACGCGCGATTTTTACGCGCTCATAAGGTTGTAAGCTCATGCCTTGCCACCTCCTTTATGAATCGAGAGCAGAGAAGCGATAACATCTTTCTGCCACTCACGGGGAACAATCGCATCTGCAAATCCGTGCTCGAGAATAAACTCTGATTTCTGAAAGCCTTTGGGAAGCGACTTTTTTGTGGTTTGTTCAATGACTCTTGCTCCTGCAAAACCGACAGTGGCACCCGGCTCGGCGATGATAATATCACCTTCCATGGCAAAGCTTGCAGTAACACCGCCTGTGGTCGGATCGGTCAGTACGGTCAGATAAAAAAGACCTGCATCCGAGTGCCGTTTTACCGCGCCGCTGGTTTTAGCCATCTGCATCAGGGAGAGCAGTCCCTCCTGCATTCGAGCGCCGCCCGAAACCGTAAATCCAACCACAGGGAGATGCTTATCGGTGGCATATTCAAAAAGCAGCGTGATCTTCTCTCCGACTGCACATCCCATGCTGCCCATCATAAAATAGGGATCCATGGCAAATACCGCACATTCGGTGCCGCCGATGGTACAGTTACCGCAGATGACTGCTTCCATCTCATTTGCCGCATGCTGAACTGTCTCCAGTTTCTCACGGTATCCCGGAAAATCCAATGGATCCACCGATACGATATCCTCATACATCTCGTTAAAGGATTTTGAATCCGCAATCAGACCAATCCTCTGCCTTGCTCTCATACGGAAGTGGTAGCCGCAGGTGCAGGTGTTTTTTGCCGCCCAAAGCCTGCTCAGCGGGATCTGTTTGCGGCAGTTGGGACAGGTCTTCTCAGGCTCGCCCAAATCCTGCTGAACCGGCGCCGACGCACGTCCGCCCTGCTCAAGCTCATTTTTCGGTTGGTGAATAAAGTTTAAAAATGCCATTGCTTAGCTCCCCATAAAAGTAAGATCGTAACTGCCGTTCATGAATCTTTCGTCGCTGATGATACGAAGCTGTTCTTCAATATTTGTGGGAATTCCCTCAATAACAAGCTCACAGAGTGCCGCCTTCATCTTGCGCAGTGCCTCTTCGCGTGTACCTGCATAAACAATCAGCTTTCCGAGCAACGCGTCATAATAAGGCGAAATTGCAGTTCCAGACACAAGATAGGTATCAAATCGTACAAAGGGGCCTCCCGGAACATGCAGCATCCCCAGCGTGCCGGGACTGGTTGCGTTGATTCTGCACTCGATGGCAGAGCCTTTGAAAGGAATATCTTCCTGCTTGAAAGAAAGCGGAATACCCGCAGCAATACGAATCTGCCATTTCACAAGATCGATCATAGTCAGCGACTCGGTGACACAGTGTTCTACCTGAAGACGCACATTCATTTCCATAAAATAGAATTTTCCATCCCGATCCAGTAAAAATTCCAGCGTTCCTACGCCCACATAGCCGATTTCTTTCACAGCCTTCGTGATCTTTTCAATCAACTGTGCACGATCCGCTTTTGACACAGCGGGAGAGGGAGATTCCTCGATCAGCTTTTGGTGACGCCGCTGAATGGAACAGTCACGCTCACCTAGACAGAGCACATTTCCATCCTCATCGGCAATAATCTGCATTTCCACATGTCGTGCGGGTGCGATCATCTTTTCCATATACACCGAGCGATCACCGAAGGCAGCTTCGCCTTCTGCTGCCGCCTGTGCAAAGGAAGAAGCCATATCATCGCGGTTAAACACAGGACGAATTCCTCTGCCGCCGCCGCCAGAGCATGCTTTGAGCATGACAGGGTATCCGATCATTTCAGCCGCCTCAACCGCTTCAGCCGCCGACTTCAGCACAGGCGTGCCGGGGATGGTTGTGAGGCCTGCTTTCTCCATTCGCTCCTTGATGATTGCTTTGTCGCTCAGCTCATCCATGCTCTCGGGCGTAGGGCCGATGAAAGCGATGGCATTCTTGCGGCAGAGAGAAGCAAAATGTGCGTTCTCCGATAAAAATCCGTACCCCGGATGAATCGCCTGAGCGCCTGAGATCAGTGCAGTAGAAATGATGCGATCCTCTCTGAGATAGCTTTCACCGGCTTCAGCAGGGCCGATGCAGTAGCTTTCGTCGGCAAGCGCTGCATGAAGCGCATTGCGGTCAGCTTCGGAAAAAACTGCAACCGTACTGATTCCCATTTCCTTGCAGGCTCGTATGATGCGCACCGCAATCTCGCCGCGATTTGCGATTAAAATCTTTGAAAACATCTATCAGTCTCCCATAACAGCAAACGAAAATTCTGCCTTGACGCAAAGTCTGTCGTTTACATACCCCTCACCTTCGGCAAAATAAAAGGGAGGTCTTGCTTTGATAATCCGGCATTTTGTGATAAAATCATCCCCTGGCTTTACGGGAGAGCGGAATTTTACCTCCTTCAGTCCCGCGTAGAGAGGGAGCTTTCCCTCTTTCATCACGTCAGCCAGAAGTACACAGCATGACTGTGCCAGTATCTCGCACAGAATTACACCAGGTACCACGGAATTTCCCGGGAAATGTCCGTCGAGAAAGAATTCATCTCCACGTACATGATAAAGTCCGCATGCAGTGCCATCAACCTGATTCACTTCATCAACCAGAAGCATATTTCCCCTGTGGGGCAGGATAGTCATAATTTCGTCGCGATTCATTGACTCACCCTTTGATGCGGAAGAGCGGCGTGCCGAACTCTACCACCTGACCGTTTTTAACGCAAATCTCGCAGATTTCGCCGTCAGACTCGGCTGTAATCTCGTTCATCAGTTTCATCGCCTCAATGATACAGAGAACTGAACCGCGACTGACCTTATCGCCGAGCTTCACATACGGCTCCGCATTTTCAGCAGGTGCAGCATAAAAAACCCCCACCATGGGAGATTTTACTGTGATTCCATCCACTGTAGCCGCACTTTCAGCTCTGGGCAATGCCGAAACTGAGGATGCATCATTCACAGGAATAACAGCAGGCGTTGGCACAGCATTTACTGCAGGAGCTCGCTCAAGACGAACTACTGTATCGTTTTCGGTGATTTCAAGTCCGGTCAAATCCAGCTCACTCATAAGCTTTGCATATTTTCTGATATCAGCTTCTTTCATTCTGTTACCTCTCTGAACGCAAGGCTTGCATTGTGTCCGCCAAATCCCAGCGAATTGGACAGTGCGATTTTAATATCTGCCATAACTGCCTGGTTGGGAATGTAATTCAAATCGCATGCAGGATCAGCTTCGCGTAAATTAATAGTCGGAGGAAGCATTTTATCCTCCAGCGCCATAATGCAGGCAATTGCCTCGACCGCGCCTGCAGCTCCGAGCATATGACCGGTCATCGATTTGGTAGAGCTGATATAAGCTTCTCGCGCATAATCCTCGCCCAGTGCGAGCTTGACAGCCAGTGTTTCAAGTCTGTCATTCAAAGGTGTTCCGGTTCCGTGTGCATTGATATAAATTTTCTCACCTGCAGTATATTCCGCTTCCTGCAATGCAGCCCTCATAGCCGCGGCGGCCCCTGTAGCGTCCTCACGAGGTGCTGTAATATGATAAGCGTCGCAGGTTGAGCCGTAACCGCATAGTTCAGCATAAATCTTTGCACCGCGCGCCTTGGCATGCTCATATTCCTCAAGAATCAGCGCGCCTGCTCCCTCACCGATTACAAAACCGCCGCGGCGTTTATCAAAGGGAAGAGAAGCGGCATCACGATCATCCGAGGTGGAAAGCGCCTGCATGTTGATAAATCCTGCAACACCGGAAGGGGCGATCGATGCCTCGGCACCGCCCGCAATCATTGCATCAGCATAGCCGTGACGGATGGCACGCATGGCTTCGCCGATGGCATTTGAGCCGGATGCGCATGCAGTTACCGCCGGCATCGCAGCGCAGCGGCAGCCGAAGCGAATTGCGATCATTCCCGATGCCATATTGGCAATCATCATCGGAACGAAGAGGGGAGATACGCGCCGCGGACCCTTTTCGCGAAGATTGTTGTTTTCCGATTCAAATGTACGGATGCCGCCTATGCCAGTGCCGAAATAAACGCCGATGCGATCCTTGGGCAGTGTGCCGATTACACCGCTGTCTTCTACCGCCTGACAAGCCGCTGCCAGCGCAAACTGTGCATACTTATCCGAGCGAAGAACCTCGGATTTTTCCATATACTGACGCGGATCGAAATCCTTTACCTCAGCACCGAGCTTCGCTTTGAAGTCGGTGGTATCGAACTGCGTGATAAGCGCGATGCCGTTCTTACCGCTCATCAGTCCCTCGCGAAGCTCGGCGATATTGTTGCCGATAGGAGTAACCGCACCCATACCGGTGACGGCCACTCTGCGAATTGTATTATTCATGATAGTCTCCTTAAATTCCAAGTCCGCCGTCCACACGGAGCACCTCACCCGTGATGTATTCGGCACTGATGAGATAAGCCGCGGCTTCAGCCACATCCTCCGGACGTCCGAAGCGTTTCAGGGGAATCGATTCGGCAAGCGGCGAATTGATCTCATTTGTCATATCGGTTGCGATAAATCCCGGTGCAATGGCGTTGCAGCGGATGCTTTTGGAAGCGAGTTCACGTGCAGCAGATTTTGTCAGTCCGATCATTCCCGCTTTGGAAGCCGAATAATTTGCCTGTCCAGCATTGCCCATGAGCCCCGAAACCGAGCTTATGTTGATGATGCATCCACCCTTCCGACGAAGGAAAATGCCGGTACAGTGACGGATCATATTAAATGCTCCCTTCAAATTGACATCGAGCACCTCATCATAATCGGCTTCACTCATAACAGCAAGCAGCTTGTCTTTTGTGATACCCGCATTATTTATAAGAATGTCCACACCGCCAAGTTCTCCTTTGATTTGTTCCACAGTCGACTTTGTCTCGGTAAAATCAGCCACATTGCAGCGATAGGGAATGGCACGGACACCAAATTCCGAAATAATATCCGAGCAGACCACCTCGGCAGCTGCTTGATTACCCGCATATATAACAGCCAAATCAGCTCCAAGTGAAGCAAGCTTTCTTGCAACTGCTTTGCCGATACCGCGAGATCCTCCGGTTACAATTGCAATTTTACCAGTCAGCACGGTGCCACCTCCGAAAGAATTTTTTCAATCCCTGATTTATTTGCCGCGCTGTAAGTGCGAACACTGCTATCGATACGAGAGATCAGATTGCATAGCGTAATGCCGGGACCGATCTCAATGAAATTTGTTACCTCATTTGCAATCATGTCACGAATAATAGTTTCCCAACGTACAGGAGATTTAATCTGTGCCGCCAGCGTCTTCTTGACATCTTCCGGATAGACAGACCCTGTCAGATCTGAATAAACCGGAATCGCGGGGGAGTGAAGGGTGATATCGTTCAGCATGACTGCAAACGCATCAGCCGCATCACGCATGAAGGGGGAATGAAAGGCACCTTTTACCTTCAGTGGAAGCGCACGACCACCTGCCGCCTTTACATTGGCGGTAAATGCATGCATAGAATCCGAAAGACCGGCTACAGAGACCTGACCCGGGCAGTTATAATTGACAGGATAGATCCCCTCATGTCTTGCACAGATGGCTTCTACCTCCTCAGAGGAAAGCTTGAGTACCGCTGCCATTCCTGTAGGATGCTTATCCGCATCCTTCTGCATCAGCTCACCTCGACGGCATACCAAATGGAATCCATCCTCGAAATCGAATATTCCGGCATAGGTCAGTGAAGCAACCTCACCCAGAGAAAAACCTGCTGTCATATCCGCATGAATACCAACCTCGGTGAGTGCCGCCGCAGCCGCAAGCTCCATCGTAAAGAGACAAGGCTGGGTGTTTGTGGTCTCCTTCAATTCATCCTCGCTGCCGGAGAAGCATTGAGATGATGTATTGGCTCGAATGGTATCAGCTCTGTTAAAAATTTTAGCAGCAGTTGGAAAGCTCTCGTAAAGCTCACGTCCCATACCGCTGTGCTGATCTCCTTGACCGGAAAAAACAAAGGCTATCTTACCCATTTGTCGGCTCCTTTCAATATCTCTTCAGCTTCGGCAGTTATTTCTCGAAGAATTTCTGCTGCCGGCTGAATCTTGCTGACAATTGCAGCAATTTGTCCCGAAAGGAAACTCCCGTTCTCCAGATCGCCTTCTTTTACCGCAAGTCTCAGTGCACCGACTCCCATCGCTTCAAGCTCCTCGTCCGAAATGTCTGTGTACTCCACCTTGGCATATCGACGTGCAAATGGGGTGCGAAGCCCGCGCACCGGATGTCCCAGTCTGCGTCCGGTTACCGCAGTACAGAGATCTGTTGCCTTCAGAATCTTTTCTTTATATAATGGATGTATGCCGCACTCTTCGGCTGCAAGAAAACGGGTTCCCATCTGAACACCGCAGGCACCCAGCATCAGCGAAGCTGCCATACCGCGCCCGTCACCGATTCCTCCTGCAGCCAGTACCGGAATATTAACCGCATCGCAAATCTGTGGTATCAGTACCATTGTCGTCAACTCTCCTATATGACCGCCGCTCTCTGTTCCCTCGGCAATCACTGCCGAAGCACCAACACGAGCTGCCATCTTTGCAAGTGCCGTTGAAGCAACAACAGGAATCACCTTGCTTCCCGCGTTCAGCCAGGCTTCCATATATTTTGATGGATTGCCCGCACCTGTTGTAATAACGGGAACCATTTCCTCCGCAAGCATCGCCGCAACATCGTCGGCGTAAGGCGAGAGCAGCATTACATTTACACCAAAAGGACGGGAAGTGCGCGATTTTGCAATGTGAATCTGATTTCTCACATAATCGGCAGGTGCATTTCCCGCAGCGATGATGCCTAAACCACCGCCTTCAGAAACGGCAGAGGCGAGAATTCCGTCTGAAATCCACGCCATGCCGCCTTGGAAGATGGGATACTCGATGCCGAGCATCTCACATAATACAGATCGAATCATAAATCAATTACAGTGTTTCGATAAATGCAACCAGCTCACCGACAGTCTCAACCTTGCTCTCAAGCTGAATTTCCTTGC
This sequence comes from Clostridia bacterium, assembly GCA_017399105.1. GTDB lineage: Bacteria > Bacillota > Clostridia > Oscillospirales > CAG-272 > RGIG1743. The sequence goes on along the minus strand of JAFQEJ010000040.1, from coordinate 15,709 downwards.
CCAGCTTATCCTCAAGATTCATCAAAAGCTCAACGGTGTCGAGGGAGTCGATGCCGAGATCGCTGAATTTGCTTTCGGGCGTAACAACGGATACATCGCAATCGGTACGTTCAGCAATCAGTTCTGCAACAGTTTTAAAAATCATGGAAAAATCCTCCTGAATTGTAACGGCATGGCCGTAATATTGTTTACGGCTATATTTTACCACTACTATGTTCCACAGGCGTTCCAAACGCGTTCCAGAAGCGTTCCTGCCATAATTTATTTACAAAAAAGGGCTGTTGCAAATGGAACATTTACAACAGCCCAGCCCCAAAACCTTTGATTATGGGGCGTTTATTGATTGGTTTTAGGGCATGAATGCCTAAAATGACAGTCTTTGACCGGCAAAATCAATATCCAAGGGCTGACGCATTGCAAATGCGTCAGTCCTGTAATCGAGCGCAGCTTCAGAATTAATGGATTTGATAAAGGCGGGTGAAGCAAACAGAAAAAAACCTTGACTTTTCATAGAAAATCAAGGTTTTTTTGGTGCGGATGAAGGGACTTGAACCCATATGAACGTAAGCTCACTAGAACCTGAATCTAGCGCGTCTGCCAATTCCGCCACATCCGCATGCGGCGTTTTTCACATCTCTGTGAATCACAGCTTAACCATTATAACACAGAGACATTCTTTTGTCAAGAGAATTTCAAAAAATAAATTTATGATACACGAAAAATATTTTTCATAAAGTTATTGACAAATGAAATCTATTATGATATAATATCAACGTTGTGAGATCGCAGCATCATATGGAGAAGTCGCCTAGTTGGTCGAGGGCGCACGATTGGAAATCGTGTAGGCCTTAAACGGGTCTCCAGAGTTCGAATCTCTGCTTCTCCGCCAGAAAGTCTTGTAAACATAATGTTTACAAGACTTTTTAATTTATATCATCAGTAATCATTAAGCACTTCTCAATGTTAAACCCAATAAATTCGAATTATTTACATATTAATTCTACCTTTCGATTCTTACCGTCATATTGACGAAAAGAGGAAACTGTATTATAATTGTATTATAATATATTTACATTCCAAACAAGGAGACAATATACAGTGGGATTTTTCGTCAGAAATAAAAAAGCCATCGTATGCTTCAGTATTATTGCCGCCGCAATTATTCTGTATTTCGCCATGGATCGGCTCGAGGATGCGATGGATTCGATTTCTACGGTGCTTGGATATATACGCCCGATTATATATGGCATCATGATTGCATACCTTGCCAATCCGATTTTGAATTTCTTCACCAGAATCATTGGACCTCGGTTGGAAAGAAAGATGAAGAATCAGGAAAAAGCAAAGAAGCTCACGAAGAGTATATGCATCACTGTCACCATGATCGTTGTTCTGCTCCTTGTTGCGGTTCTTCTTGGCTTGATCATTCCGCAGCTCTATATCAGCATTGTTAATATTGTTGACATGGTACCGCGGCAGTATCAGAAATTTATGACATGGCTTCAGAGCTATGATGATAATCTTACCATCGATTACATCCTCGATTTGCTCAATCGTGTATATTCCTATGTACAAAATTGGGTTAATACAGGTCTGCTCGATACCATTAACAGCATATATTCCGCTGTAATGAACGGTGTTGTCGCTGTCATCAACTTTGTTGTGAATATATTGATTGCTTTTGTTGTAGCAATATATGTGCTCAAAGATAAAGAAATTTTTATTGGTCAGTCTAAAAAGATACTCTATGCACTCTTTAAGCCTCAGACCGCGAACCGCATCATTATAACAGCACGCCACGGACATCGGATTTTCGGAGGATTTTTAAACGCACGAATCATTGATTCCACGATTATCGGTATTATCTGCTTTATCATGCTCAGTATCATGAGGATGCCATATGTACTGCTTGTCAGCGTTGTTGTCGGTGTTACGAATATCATTCCTTTCTTCGGTCCCTTTATTGGCGGTATTCCCAGTGCACTTATTATTCTGCTTGACGACCCTATTAAGGGCTTGTATTTCATCATTTTTATTATTATTCTGCAGCAGATTGACGGAAATGTCATCAGCGCCATTATTCTGGGAGATACTACCGGTATTTCAGAATTTTGGGTTACTTTTGCTCTTCTTCTCTTCGGCGGACTCTTTGGATTTACCGGAATGATCATAGGTGTGCCTCTCTTTGCGGTCATTTACTTCCTTATAGATACGTGGCTTAATCAGAGACTCGAGGACCGAGCGCTTCCTTCGGATTCTGAGGAATATCGGAATGTTTCGCTGTTCAATACAGAAGAGGAACGTTTTGTTGAGCTTTCAGAAGCTGAGGTTGATGAGGCAAATGAAAGCCGAATACTAAGATTATTTAACGCCTGCAAGGAAAAGATTACAAGTATAGGGAAGAGAAAAAATAAAAAAATAGACACAGATAAGGATGAATAAATACCCGAACAAAGTCTATTCATGACGATTTGATTTGCAAAATCCGAAATGGGGACATGTATGAAAGTGTATATTGAATGAAATGAACGAACAACTTTCCCGAAAAGACACGAGGAAAGTCGTTCATTATTTATAAAATATTTCATGTAAACTATTGAATTTTCCTTTTGGTTGTGATATACTATTTAAGAATAATTATAAGTATAAGTGTATCTATGCAAAGAAGTTAATAAATCAAATCGGAGGCAGCTTTGGATAATATTAAATCAACGGAGCCTCAAAAAACTCCACAGAAAAAATCGGGAAAGCAGCAAAAGAAACCGAATATAGTCGGCACAATTCTCGTCGGAATACTCGTTGTGATCGCTGTTCTTATGGTGATCTTTACAGTTGTATCAATTCATACAAAGGATGCCGGACAGCGCGGCCTTTTCGGATTTAAAGCCTTTGTTGTCCTCACCGACTCCATGAGTGCAACTGATTTTGATGCGGGTGATCTGATCATATGTAAAGAAGTGAAAGATCCATCAACTCTGCAAGAGGGGGACATTATCACCTTCCAATCGCTGAATTCAAGCAGTTACGGTGAGGTTCTGACCCATAAAATCCGTCGTGCAGCAGTTGATGAGGATGGAAATCCCGGATATATTACATACGGTACCACCACTGATGCCGACGATGAAACCGTTGCGGTTTATTCGATGATCCTCGGAAAATATCTTTTCAATCTTCCTAAACTCGGAAATTTCCTTGCGTTCTTAAAAACACCTGTCGGCTATCTTTTCTGTATCTTTATCCCCTTCATGCTGCTGATTGCATATGAAGGCTGGAACTGTGTGAAAGCATACACGAAGTATAAAAAAGCACAGAAGCGTGCCATGGCTAAGGAACGCAAACGTCTCATTGAAGAGCGCAAAGAAGCACAGCGACTTCGTCAGGAGCTTCAGGAACTTCGAGATCAGATGAAAAATAACCCTCCGCAGGAATAAATACCTGCAGGGCATTCATAAAATGGAATGATATGCCTCGGGGAGTTTTGGATCTCATATGAAATCAACCCCTCATTAGTTTATTATATCTTTTAACTGATGAATGATCAGCGTGAAACAGCGTGCCTGTTTATTTGGAGAAACAAATCGGTATGAATGGAACTATGAAGAAAATATGGAACATCGCAACTTGGGTGATTGTAGCTGCTGTTGTGATTCTCGCCCTGATGCTGGTCGGCGCACGAGTAATCGGCATGCAGGTATTCACCGTGCTTTCCGGTTCCATGGAGCCCGAATATCATACAGGTTCTATCATTTATGTCACGCCGATTGAAGATCCAACGACAATCGAAGTAAAGCAGGTCATTACCTTCATGCTGGATGAAAATACCGTTGCCACCCATCGCGTGATTGAGGTTATCGGAGAAGGTGAAGAGCTTCGCTTCCGTACAAAAGGCGACGCGAACAATACCGAAGATGGTACACCGGTTCATTATAAGAATATTATCGGCACGCCGGTATTTACCATTCCTTATCTTGGATACGTTGCAAACTTCATTCAGAATCCTCCCGGTACTTATATTGCTGTTGCTGTCGGCGTAATGTTGCTCCTTCTTGTATTTCTCCCCGATCTGATGGCTAAGAGCAAGGATGATGACGAAGATGATGATGAAGATTTGGATGAAGATGACGAGGAACTTGAAGCGGTGAAAAACTCTGTTGCAGAACTCGAAAAAACTGCAGCTGTCGCAGCTCCCAAGCGCAGGCGCGCAAGAAGAGACATCAAACGCGATTAAACATAAGAATTTAATCGATAAAATACAAGGAGATCATGAAAATGAATTCTACAGGCAAGGCTGTAATTATTATACTATGTGCAGTTGTATTATTCACATCGTCGATGTTCGGAACGATAGCATTTTTCACCTCGACCGATAAAGTAGAGACGACATTTACCATTGGTAAGGTGAAGGTAGCTGTAACTGAAGCAAAAATCAATTCTAATGGAGTTAAAACAACCGATGAACGTGTAATGTCCAATAAGGTACAGATGACGCCGGGAACTACATATACAAAAGATCCAACAGTAACAATTTTAGCTGGAAGCGAAAGTGCGTATGTTAGAATGATTGTTACTATAAATAAAATTAAATATCTGGACGAAGTATACAAAAATATAAAAATTTCTAATACTGAACAATATTATTCAAAATTTAATTTTAATCATTTCTTTGACAATTCCGTAAATCATAATTATTGGGAGTTCATAAAAGAAGTAGATTCTGCTGAAGATTCAAGCAGATCATTTGAGTTTAGATATAAACAAGCAACAAGCGCGACATCAGAAGATAAAAATCTTGAACCACTGCTGTTAAAATATAAAATCCCCGGAGAAATAGATACTTCTCGAATGGACGGATTTACAATAAAAATTGTCGCCCATGCAATTCAGGCAGCAGGATTTAATGATGATGTGGGAGTTGCTTGGGAATCATTCGAAGCTCAAATCAACGCCTCTTCTACCGACTAATATCGTCAACGCGACGATGCCTATAAACAAACATCCCTCGAAAGGAACATACTGTCATGAGAGAAAAACTCGGTTTAAACGGAAAAGCAATACTGTTACTTTTGGCAATCGCGCTGATTGGCGGTAGTGCCGTCGGTGCTTCGTTGGCGTGGATTACGGCAAGTACCGAAGCCATTGTAAATACATTTACCTACAGCGATATCGGAATTACTCTGAGCACACCTTCCGATAAAAATGCGCTTTCACTCTTCCCGACTGAAGAGACGACAAGCAATAAAATGGTTCCCGGAAATGCGATTGCACAGAATACAACCATTGTAGTTGATAAGGATTCCGAATCCTGCTGGCTCTTCGTGAAGATTGAAAAATCTCTGAATTTCGATGAATACATGGCATACGAGGTTGCAGACGGATGGACATTGATCGACCCTACACTCGGTGTTTACTACAGGCAGGTTCCGACCTCTAAGGAAGATCTCTCCTTTGATGTGCTGAAGAACAATCAGGTGACCGTCCATGCTTCTGTTACCAAAGAGCAGTTTGATGCTCTGACAGAAGCAACTCTTCCCAACATGACTATCTCTGCTTATGCAGTACAGATGGCTAATATCACAACAGCTGAGGATGCATGGGCAAAAGCTTATGTATACGGAGAGCAGAATAAAGCTCTTGAATCTGCTGACGCAAATGCTTAAATTCAAGGAAGGAAAGCATTGACATGAAAAAGAAGATTATTATACTCGCTATCTGTGCCGCATTGGCAGCAATCGCCGTGATTGGAAGCACAATGGCTTATTATACCGATTCGGTCGCATCAGCGGGTAACGTCATCAAAGCAGGTAACGTTGATGTTAAACTTATTGTCTCAGATCAGGATATTACCCCAAATGGCACGCAAGTTACAGACAATACATACGACGAGAGTACTCAGGTTAAAAAAGCGAATATAACAATATTACCGGGATTTAAGCTTGATGAATATGCATATATCGAGAATACCGGTACGAATGATGCATATGTAAGACTGAGAGTGCTGATTCCGGAACATATATTTCCTTTTATTGATATAACGGCATCTACGAATTACACATTGGACAGTCCCGAAGTTTATTCACCGGAATTAGAAGCCATTATTGAAGCTAAAAAAAATGATATACAAAAAAACGAAGCAGTAAATTATGATAGTATTCTAAAAAAAGAAAACGAATATTACATTATAGATTTTATTTATTTAAATGTTTTAAAACCGGGCGAAATCACAGCATGTAAAACATGGACAGGATTAGCAATCGCTGGCTCTATGACAACTGAAAATATAGAAAGTCTTAAAGATACAGAGGAATATTCCGATACGACAAAGGATTATCAATTCAACGTAAAATACGAAGCACACGCAATTCAAACAAGCCTTGTATTTGGCTCAGAAGATAATAATAATGCTGCGATAGATGCATTCCACGCTTTCGACGGCGAAACTACCGCCGCATCTACCACATCTGAACCTTAACTAATAAACACCACGGTCTGTCTCAATAAGAGACAGATCATATGAGAGTACCCGAACCTCATTCGGTTATTCTCACATGATCTGTACATAGAATCGTTCGGACTACCGAAAACGAAAATAAAGGGAGTAGAACAAAATGAAAAGAAGACTTTTCATATTAGCAATTTTGGTTATCTGTTTTGTAATGGTATCCTCGGGAACCATTGCTTACTATACATTTGAAGATAAGGCTCACAACGTGATTACCACCGGCGGCATCAAGATTTCGATTGAAGAATTTACCAAAACCGATGAAGGACTTAAACCCTTCCCTGAAGAAGGTATTACAAACATCTATCCCGGAGCCACTGCATCAAAAATCGTCAACATCAAGAATATTTGTGAAAATCCTGCTTGGGTTCGTGTGTGGATCGAATACTACATAGTGGATACGAACGGACAAAAGCTTCCACTCGAGGTTGATGGAACCGATATCCCGATTGCAACTATAAAGACACTTGACGGATGGTATGAAGAAGGCGGATACTATTATTATAAGGAAGCACTTCTTCCCGGCGAGATCACAACAAACATTTTTGAAGAGGTTTACTTCGATGTGCTGATGGATAACAGATATCAGAACAGCACGACGAACATTATTATCCACGCTCAGGCAGTTCAAACCGATAACAACGGAACATCAGTGGATGAAGCAAAGGGCTGGCCGCTTGTAATTAAGGGTCTGGCAAAGAGTAACTAAAGGAGGTACGAAGGGTGAAAGAGCGAATTATAACGCTTCTGCTCAGCATGGCGCTTATATTCACATGCGTTCCTGTTATGAACACAGCTTCATTGGCTGCGGAAGAACAGGTTGACATTTATCAGAACGGCGTTCCTGTCAGTACCGTTACGCTTCCGCAAAGTAGTGTCATTCGTCTGGATGCTGTATCTGCAGGTGCTGATTATCAGTGGCAGATTCAATATGGAACTGGTTGGATTGATATTGAAGGTGCAACCTTAAATACACTGCAGCTTACATATGCAATGGTAGCACATCTTCTCAACGGAAATACTACTGCAATTCGATATATAAATTCCGGCTCAGATCTTGTAAGTAATGCTGTGATCGTAACAGTTATACAAGATCAGATTATTCCCGCGCCGCAGATACCAACACCCGACGGGACTGGTGCAGGAGAAGAGCAGCCGGAGACTGTGACATATACAGTTATACATCAGCAGCAGAATACTGATGGTATGACCTACGCTGAGATTAACCGCGAGCAGATCGTCGGCATTCCCGGAACAACGGTAGACTCGAATCTTGCTAAAGAACTTCCCGGATTTTTCGCACGCGGATATGATACATCAACAGTTATCGATGCAGCCGGAAATACAGTGGTCAATATTTATTATGACCGGTATTATTATCTTATGAACCTTGAGCTTGTAGGCGGGCAGGGAGAAGCTGCTGCATATGCGGCATATGGTGCGGCATTTACAGTAAGCAATCCTACAAAAGAAGGCTTCACGTTTAACGGATGGTCACAGAATCTTCCTCTCACAATGCCGATCAACGGCGGCAGCGCAGCAGCAAACTGGACTGAAGTAAAGATTGGCGCAATTACCGTAAACTTCTGGTACGAAAATATTAATACAGGTGAGTATACTCAGGTTGGGCAGCATATCGTAACCGAAGCAAAGATTGGCGATATTCTCTCTTCCTCACAGTATGCTGATGTCGATTTTATCGGAAAAGATGATGTAAATTTCAAGTATGATGCAACAAAAGAGGAGCAGATCGAGGTTACTGAAAAAATTGCTCAGCTCAATGTCTATTATACAAGAAACAAGTATCAGATTATTTTCTTGGACACAACAATTTCACCCGGAGGAAATGAAGTCGTAAAGAATGTTGAAATTCCTTTCGGCGCTCCGCTTGCGGAATATAATTATGCACCTGACTATCAGTCAGAACTGACAGAAGGAAATAAATTTGAAGGCTGGTATACACAAGACGGCGAGAAATTCGTATTTGATAATGCTGTGATGCCTTCAGAAGATCTGATTCTTACGGCATCGTGGAAAGCGAATACATATCTTGTTACCTTCTACAGAAGCTTTGAAGATTATGCAATAGGAGGTATGCCTCTGCTTGATCCGCAGGTAGTGGAACATGGACAGCTGGCGATTACACCTGCAAATCCTTTGGATGAAGATTATACCTTTCTCGGTTGGTATACAAGAGTAGAGAATCGCGAAATCAAATATGATTTCACAAATAAGGTTACTTCTGACATTGATCTTTATGCTAAGTGGGAGCTTACAATTAAAAATGCATCCGTATCGGTCATTCATTATATCCAGAATGTCGACGGTTACGGTTATACAGAATATCACAGAGAAGTAGACCCGATGGGAGTTGTAGGAGAAGACTACAGCGTTCGTCCCATTGAGATTGATGGCTTCGTATTCAACCCCAATGCACAAGGCACACTGATGGGAGCAAAGCTTACAAAGCACGGTCTCCAGCTTCAACTCTATTATGACAGAAACCTCTATCCTTATGAAGTTCAGTTTGTTGATTACGACACACAGACAGTTGTAAAAAAATCGATTCTGGGTCAAGCACTTTTCGGCAGTCAGATTGCTGTTAACGCTGAGATGATCGATGGATATACACTTCTTGCAGAAAATACAAAGATCATAAATATCCGGAATACTGATAATAATCCTGCAGCAAATGTTGTTGTATTCTATTATCAGGAAAACAGTGCGCTTATTATGTATCAGATTGTTGGACCTGATGGATGCGCCGAGTTATCTTTGAACAATGAAAGCGTTAAAATCTTGACGGGTACTGCAATCGGTTCGATGCCTATTTATACCGAACAATACAAATTCATTGGATGGTATACAGATGCGGCATGTACAATTCCTGTATCGAATTTTCTTGTAGATGCAAACGGACAGCTTACTCCTCAGGTTGGACATGATGGAAAGTATTCAGATTGCATCTATTATGCAAAATTTGAATTTAACAGAACAGATCTCACGATATATAAAACAGGAGTAAGTACAATAAACGAAGAACAGAGCTTCATTTATAACATCAGAGGCAATGCGGGCGATCGGTTAACCGGCGACATTTCGCTTACTGTTGTAATTCATATTGGTGCAGGAATGAACTCAGGAAGTGTTACAATCAAGGATCTTCCGGTAGGTAATTACACAATCAAAGAGCAGTCCGATTGGAGTTGGAGATATGTCTCGGTCGGAAACAGTGATACCGTATATCTCTATCCCGATACCCTCAACACCATACAGAGTACAAGCCAACGTACAGTCGTTCAGTGGTTGAGTTGTGCCGTATATTATATGAAGCAATTTCAGTCTTGAACAGGAGGCGATGATTGATGTTTAAGAAAGCAATAAAAAAATCGTCGGTTCTGATTACAGCACTGATTATTCTGGCTCTCAGCGCAGTCGGGGGAACTGCAGCTTATCTAATTACAAGTGATGTGGGTGAAAATCAGATTTTTGAAAAACCTGTCATTCGCTGCGAGGTAGTCGATACATTGCAGCAGGGAAGCGCAATTGTTCGAAACACGGGCGATGTAGATGTGTATATCCGTGTTGCAATTGTAGCAAATTGGAAAGATGCGGACGGCAATGTGTATGCATTTGCACCCAAGCATAATACCGATTATGCACTTACATTTGGTCAAAGCGGTTGGTTCATGGGCAGTGATGGATATTACTACTATAAGAATGTTCTTGGCGCTGGACTTGATACAACAGCCCTGATTGCAGATTGCAGACTTCTGAGTGCTCCGCCTGTAGGTTATTCATTCTCACTTGAGCTTCTTGCGGATGCCATTCAATCTTCCCCCGCAAATGCAGTTGTTGAAAATTGGAATGTAACTGTTCAAAATGACGGTACAATCTCTAAATAAGAGGATACAAGCATGAAACTTTCGACCCTGAAGATTCTTACGTTGCTTCTTGCGATCGCAATGAGTCTGACGATTTCCGTTTCGGCAGAAGATTCCAGTATTATATATCACGGTGTGAAAGATGGCTTCGAGTTCAATCCCGGCAGTATTTATACCGAGAGCGATCTTTTTGACGGCTTCAAGAGCGTGATGCCGGGAGATACGCTGACCGAAACAATTACAGTAGAAAACAAATCAAAAGATTCGGACTATATCAAACTATACATGCGTGCCGAGGCTCATGATGAGATTAAAAATCCTCTCAGTCCCGGTGTAGCAGCGACCGGCGAAACGGTTGCTACAATGACAGACTTCCTGTCTCAGTTATCGATGCGGGTATATAACCGAGATAAGCTGATTTATGAGGCATCTCCTGACGAGCTTGACGGACTTGCAGAAAATGTATTGCTCGGCACTTTCAGAAGCGGTGAATCGACTGTTCTTACAGTCGAGCTTGATGTTCCGGAAGAGCTTGGAAATGAATATGCATATCGTACCGGTGAGGTAGATTGGGTGTTTTTAATCGAGGCATTTGATTATCCGGCACCTCCCCCCACGATAAGCAAAACGCTGACTGTTCACAAAATATGGAATAACGACACTGATGCAGAACGTCCCGATGAAATAGTTGTTAACCTGTTAAAAAATGGACAGTATTTCAATCATGTCGTGTTGAATGAGTATAATCAGTGGACATATACATGGAATAATCTCAATTATTTTAATAACTGGAGTGTCATTGAAGCCGAGGTTCCCGAAGGGTACGAAGCGAAATATGATGTCTACGGAAATTTGGTAATCATTACAAACACGAAAGTTTCGGGTGATTTACCTGAAACAAATCCCACAGAACCTCAGGAAACAGAACCGGATGATACTCAGCCTGATGTAACAGAACCAGTTGAAACAGAACCAAAGGAAACTGAGCCCGGGGAAATTCCTGGTCCCGATGTGCCTCCCGATGACAGAGAATCAATCGAGCTTACCGTAGTTAAAGAATGGTCTGGCGATGAAGATAATCTAAGTGATCGCCCCGAGTCCGTAGGAATAACGCTCTATGATGGACCTGATGCAGTTGAAACTGTCATTCTTAGTGCGGCAAATAATTGGACATATACATGGTCTGATCTTTCAGCCAACGGAGAATGGAGTGTACTTGAGGTGGAAATCCCCGAAGGATACACACCGTCTTATGAAAAAGATGGAAGTATAGTTACGGTTACCAACACAGCGACTTTAATCCAGACCGGTCAGCTGAATTGGCCGATTCCCGTGCTTTCAGTATTGGGTCTTATCCTTATTCTGATTGGTGTAATCTTCCTTCTCAAGAAGAAAAAGAAAGATGAACAGGCACAATGAATAAGAGAATCGGAATCATCATGATTCTCATTGGAGCGGTGTTGATATTCTCAGCACTGCTCCTATTCGCTTATAATGCATATGAGAATCAAAAAGCGGAAGAAGCAGCAAAAAATGTCCTCGCCGATCTTCAATCAATTTTAGAGGAACGATCTGCACAAAATGAAACAACCAAGGCTGCAGAGACAGATATATTCGACGAAAATTCCCACGAAACGGAAACTGCTGCAACAGAGACGATGCCGGAGACGATCGAACAAGCTTCTGGCGAAACAAGCAGCGAAATGTCAGTAGTAGAAATTGATGGTAACGGATACATTGGTTTCATCACAATACATGCGCTTGGTGTTGAGCTTCCTGTAATGGACGATTGGAGCTATGAAAAGCTGAAAATTGCTCCATGCCGACAGTTTGGCTCGACAAAAACAGATGATCTTGTCATTGCTGCACATAATTATCGTGCACAGTTCGCCGATCTATATAAGCTGCAGAAGGGAGCGGTTATTGTTTTTACCGATATGGATAATGTCATAACTCACTATACCGTTGAGACTACAAACTATCTCAACCCTGAAGCAGTGGAAAAAGTTCAAAACAGCAAGTATGATTTAGTTCTATACACTTGCACCTATTCAGGTGATACGAGAGTCGCAGTATTTTGCGACCGTATGGAAAGCATGACAAAAGATGTATTAAATAAAGAATAAAGTGATGACACATATGCAATGCATCATCCCTTGGATATTGATTATGCAGGTCAAAGATCGACAATTCATGGTATATTATGCCATGAAATCAAACAATAAACGCCGAAAAAATAAAAAACATAGTGGCAGGGCTGTAGCAAATGTTCAATTTGCTACAGCCCATTTCTAATAATCTAATTATTTTGTTTGGTTACATAAACTAGAAAGATATGAACGGGTCGTCTCAAAAAATATTATTCAATAGTCTGATACCAATATGCAACCGAAGAAAAATCATCGCATCTGGGACGAAGCTCGGTGATTCCGGGATCCCAACCCAAATCGTGAACAGTGACCTTTAAACCGTTGTTGAATCTGATCGGATCAACGATATGCCAGCGGTATCCCATGTACTTGTTTCCGATAGAATCAAGCTTGGTTTCTTCAGCGTAATGGAGACCACAGTAAGGAGTAGAGTAGGTGTGCGTTTTTCCCTTTACGATAGAGGCAAATGCACCGCCCAGATAATCCTCAATACCCGTATAGGCAATAGAAGGAAACTCGTCATCGCTGTCAATATAGAATTTCATCTCGCCCTCAACCCATCCGGGATCACTGCTGTTCAGGGAAGAGAAGAGAGCTGTTCCCACATACTGTCCCTTTCCCTTGATGCTGTCAATAACCGTGTATGGCTTGTGGAATGTGACAGGCTTTTCTTCCCGATACTGCGCATGGAAATATCCGATATCCTCTGGAACATCGGTCAGAACATAGTTGATGATGTAATAGTGACCCAGTACCATATCGGAAGTGTTTTCAACAGTAACTCGGCAATGATTTTTAAAAGGCATCTGCCAATAGCAGTTCAAGCCGCGATTGGGAGCAACTACCACCGGAATTGAATTGAGTGTAGGAAAATTATCGTCAAAAGAATTAGAGTCGGATGTAAAATTGTAACCAAAGAAGCAGTTGAGGGGACATTCTACCGATGGAACAGCGCTGCCATCCCAATAAATACGGAGAATCAGATGAGGATCGATGTGACCAGTGATCCAGATGCTCTTAATAGCGCCAGGACCTTCGATGTCAGCAGTTACAACAGTTTCACCCGGCTGAATGTTAATCGACGGAGCGCACTTCCAACCACGTCCGAGCTTGGCGCAGATTCCAACTGCATCGGCATGGCATGCGCCACCCTTTTTACCGGTGGGATTTTCGGCACTGATCGCGTGGGATTCTGCATCTGAAAGCAGGAATAGATTGTTTATATTACAATCAAGACCATTAAACATATCAGATTATCCTTTTGATGTGTTAAAATGGTAAATATCGTGAAATCATTATAACATACGGTGATTTTTTGTCAAGAAAATATTCCATGTTGAAATTATGACTTCAGTGCCCGCATAGCATTGAAGATTGCGATAACAGCAACTCCGACATCGCCAAAGACAGCAACCCACATATTGACCATGCCAAGTGCACCGAGAATTAAAATAATTCCTTTTACTGTAAGTGCAAAAATAATATTTTGATATACGATTGACAGAGTCTTTTTGGATATGGAAATGGCTTTTGCAACCTTAGAAGGTTTATCATCCATCAGAACAACATCTGCGGCTTCTATTGCGGCATCACTCCCGAGTGCTCCCATGGCAATCCCCACATCCGCACGACTCAGAACAGGAGCATCGTTTATTCCGTCACCAACAAATATAAGTGTCCCATTTGTCTGAGAAATGAGCTTTTCAACAATCGTCACTTTGTCAGCAGGGAGAAGCTGAGTGTGAATTTCATGAATGCCAATCAAATTTCCTACAGCATTTCCGACAGCATCATTATCGCCTGTGAGCATAACAGTTTTTCGCACACCCTGATTGTGAAGCATGTCTATTCCTTCGGCGGCATCCGGCTTGATTTCGTCTGAAATCACAATATAGCCGGCATAAATATTTTCAATAGCTATATGCACAATCGTTCCTGCAATATTGATCGAATTGATATCAATTCCTGCCGTAATCATTAACTTTTCATTGCCTGCAAAGACTTGCTTACCATCAATTACCGCACGAATTCCTTCACCGGATATTTCATCAAGCGAGGTAATTCTGCTCTTATCGACGCTGTTTCCGTATGCTTTTACAATCGATTCGGCAATTGGGTGATTGGAATAGCATTCGGTAATTGCAGCTATTTCAAGAAGCTCAGATTCACTAACAGCGATACCGTGTATTTCCGAAACAGTAAAGCTGCCCATGGTCAGAGTACCGGTTTTATCGAACACCACAGTTTTGGCTTTTGCGAGCGCTTCCATATAATTAGGTCCTTTAATAAGGATACCATCACGAGAAGCACCGCCAATACCGCCAAAAAAGCTCAAAGGCACTGAAATGACAAGCGCACATGGGCATGAAACTACAAGAAAAACCAATGCACGTTCAATCCATTCGTTCCAATTTCCCTGAAAAGCAATCGGAGGAACAACAGCCAACAGCAGCGCTGCAGCTACAACAAAAGGTGTGTAATATCGAGCAAATTTTGTAATAAAATTTTCGGTTTTCGCTTTTTTGGAAGCCGAATTTTCTACAAGATCAAGAATTTTTGCAACCGTGCTCTCACTATACATACCGGTTGATTTTACACGAATTGCACCAGTCAGATTTAAAGAGCCGCTGATGACAGAATCACCTGCAGTGCGCTCAACAGGGAGAGCTTCTCCGGTTAACGCCGAGTTGTTGATTGTAGTGCTGCCATCAAGTATGATACCGTCAAGGGGAATTTTTTCGCCGGGCTTTACAAGCAGAGTTTCTCCGACGGCAACTTCATCGGGTGAAAGTATTACCTCTTCGCCATTACGAATGACACAGGCACTGTCAGGACGAATATCCATAAGCGCAGCAATCGATTTTCTGCTTTTACCAACAGCGATGCTTTCAAATAACTCGCCAATTTTATAAAAGATCATTACAAAGGATGCTTCAGGATAGTCACCGATCAAAAGCGCGCCGATTGTGGCAATACTCATCAGAAAATTCTCATCAAAAATCTGACCGTGAAAGATATGAAGCAAAGCGCCCCATACTACATCATATCCAGAAATCAGATATGGAATCAGATAAAGAATCAGTTCAGTATACCAAGGAAGTCGAAGAACTTCTTTTAAAATCGATACGATGATCAAAAGAAAGATGGAAGCTACGATGCGGCAGAGCATCTTTTTT
>JAFQEJ010000039.1 GCA_017399105.1 Clostridia bacterium | reverse complement strand
TTATATTTTTACCGCCGAGAGTAACTGTTTGGGTTGCTCTCGGCGATTTCGTTATAGATTAATTCACAATTTTATGGTATAATTATATTGCAATTTTATAAAAACCTATTGACCTTACAGTCAACTATAATGTTATAATGATACCGAAGGAGGCGATGACATGATAAAAATAGGTGATTTAGCAAAGATTTGTAATGTCAGCACACAGACCTTGCGGTATTATGATTCCGAAGGTGTATTAAAACCTGACATTACCGATCCGTCAAGCGGATACCGATTTTATTCGGTCGATGCTGTAGAAAAGTATAAAAAGATTTTGTTTTACAAGGATCTCGGCTTTTCCTTGGATGAGATCAAAAAAATACAGTTGGCTACAAATGAAGAATTGAAAGAGATTCTGAAAAATAAAAAAGCAACCTTGTCAGAATCCATCGACAGATTCAAGGAACAAATCAAAACAATAGACGGTATTTGTGAAGGCAATCGGAAAAAGCCTGTTCTATCTGAAACACTTCTTTTGCCTTTTGAAAACGATGCACAAGTAGTTGGCAAATGGCAGTTCTGCGGAAAGATCCTTGATGAGAATGACTTGATATCTTTGGAGGACTTAGGTGCAGATATTGCCGACAAAGAAATCATCTTTATGCCAAGCGGCGCATTTGCTTGGAAGTATTTTTGGACGAAAGGAACGCTATACAGAATTTCTCCCAAGTACACATTTGCTATTCCGAATTCCTATAAAAGCTTTGAGAAAAATGGCACTCGATACATGATCATTCAGTTTATGAGTGACGAGTGTATTGACAACGGCGAAGACACATTGCTTCTTTTATATCGTCAAATTGATACTGTTGCATACACAGAGCATCAAATACGCCCAAACATTGATAAAACAGATCTGTCCTATATTGATGATGAATCGGTTCTCGGTTTATGGGTAGCACTTGATTACGTACCTACGATATCCGATTTTAGCCTTCAAGAAAGATATAGTGACGATGAAGACATTTATATGGTGGATATAAAATTCTTGTCTCGCGGCATATGCACAAGAACAATTCGTTCAATGTCGGGAGCCGCAACCTATATGCTCCGATACACGAAAGGCTTTATTCTCAATGATAAAGAAATGACTGCCGAAGAATATCAGATTAAATCAATAAACGGTAAGGATTTTCTTTTCGTGCAGCACAAATCCGGAGATTATTTTTACGGCGGTATGACACCACATTGGTATGTCTTTGAAAGAATGGATAATTGATATGAAAAAATATATAGCTTTAATTTGTGCAATCCTCATGCTGTTATTGACAGCTTGCAACAATCAAACACCACCCGATGAAACACCCACTGATACTCCTACACAGTCTGAGCAACCAACGGATAACAGTGAAACCACGCCTCCGGCAGAAGAGAAAAATTCCATAAACACGATGGAAAAATTGGTAGATCTTGAAGGAGTAATTTCCATAACTAAGCAAACGTTTTCACAACAGATAAAGGGTGCAGTAGCATACAAAGTCCTGTATGAGTCTGAAAACGGGAAGCTGGCAGCTGATGTAGTTCTTCCAAATGATTATGCAAACGAAAATAAGCATTATCCCGTTTTAATATATTTCCCTCAGGTTGGCACACATATAGAGTTTCTTGCCTCAAATTACGCGCTTAACGATATTGTCGTGATTCGTCCATATGCAAGAGGATATGACGAAAGCGAGGGCGTTAGAGATCTTGGCGGTAAAAAGGATCTCGCAGACTCTCAAAAACTTGTGGAAATATTTGATTCTGCAAGCTTTATTGAGAATTCCAAGATTTTTGTTGCAGGTTCATCCGAGGGCTCTGTTAATGCACTGCGTTTGTTTGCTGAAGATGCTGAAAAGCGAATCAGCGGTTGTGCTGTTGTTGATGTAATTTCTGATCTTCATTCATTCGGAGAGTTTAGAGGCGAAGGTATAAAGAATCTCTTCGCATCTTTGATTGGTAAGACTTATGAAGAAGCCCCCGAGGAATATGATCTTCGTTCTGCGGTAAAATTTAGTGACAAGCTCGACAGACCGGTTTTGCTTCTTCATTTTTTGCAAAGTCCGTTGTTTTCTGTGGAACAAACGGATGCTCTCTATGACCTAATAAAAGACACAAACAAAAATTGTACATATCATAAAATTGATGCTTTGTCCGGCGATTTCCAAGGAGAGAGCCTGCAGAGATTATTGTCTTGGATGAACAAATATGATTAAACGAATTCTATCCATTATTTTGGCTTTGCTTATTTTGAGTTGCTTATATGGATGCAACCAAGATGATAGAGTCGAAGATAAACCAACTGAAACAACAACTGATACAGACAAAACCGAACCAAGCCTAATAGAGCAAACCGAGTCTGATTATATAATTTCAACCGATTGGATGACCTTTTATTTTTCAAAAGGGGATTTTAAGGAATCAGATGTCGAAGATATTGCGGAAGAAGCTGTTTCCGTAATGGCAGACGTTAGAAATCATCTCAAGGTTAAATATACTTTGGAAGAAGCCAAAGAAACGATTTGCTATTTTGACAGCACATATCGAAATAAAGATGGACAAAAACGTTCGTGGTGCTTTTGGGATGAAAAGAAAATGTACTGTATATCGCTGGACGATTTTGTCCACGAATATGTGCATATGATAAGCGAAAATAATGAGGATCTTGTTTACCATCCGAGCAAACTTTTTAGCGAAGGTTTGGCACAGTATGTAAGCTTGAATTTTTATGATGGGATCGCAACAAAGCAGTACACATTTTTTAAGGAAGAGTCCGTTTCAAAAAACTCAAACGCATCGGAGCATCAGATAATTTGCAATCTTTTGTCGGATAATGGGCTCGCATATAACGCTAAAAACTATAACAAAGCTTTTGTTGCAATGTTAGATAAAAATCATGATGTTACAAAAATCGATGTAAATAGTGATTTTTATAAATACAACATCGGGCAAATTTTCGTTGATTATTGTATCAATCAACTTGGCGGACTTGAAAAATTCATATCCGTATATTGTGACAGCATGACAATTGTTGATGTTTATGGGATGTCTGTAGATGAACTTGTAATCAATACCTGCGAATACAATACATTGTTATTTTATGATAAATACAATGATAATATAAAAAAGATTTATTATGTAGAATGATATATAAGAACACTATAAAAAATGCAGCATGCCGTGGAGCAATCTTGTAAACAAAATTAGAAATTATGGAACGTTCGTCGCTCAAAATACAGAGCAAAAATTTGTGCATATAAAAAGTGCCTTGAACTAATCGAGCTCATATATGATGACGGTGATTATGGATTTGCTTGTCGGTTGGACTGCACCTCCACCGGAATTGACGAGAAACCATTTCAAAAAGATTGATGAAATGCGAGCAAACGAACACATTTGGCAGAAATGGGCTGCCAATCGTCCGGAGTGTTTTATCGTAAATATTTCGCCCGAATTCTATGAAAGCGAGGAGGCATTTACTCTCGTTGTGCAGACTGCGATGAAAAAATGAGCGTAGAATAAATCTCCCCGTCAGCTTTCAATGCTTCATGGGGAGATTCGATATTATTATGGCATATTCACCGTGCCCAAGAACAGCGGAATATGACTTTTGGTTACAGCGCACACAAACGGTCTGTCCAGCATAAAGTCGATGATCTCATCCGGCGGTTTGGCAGCTCCGGCACCGAAGTTCAGCTCGATATAGCTTACAGCAACAACACCTTTTTCGTCGATCTTTATACGGGTATCCTGGTGGATACTGTCAAGGTAAACAGGATACTTACTGGTTTTGCTTTCAAGAGAGGATGCGGATCCGTTCTGTCTCCAATCGAATATCTTCGTAAGCCCTGCATTTTGCAGTCCGGGTTTCAGATTAATTCCGGCTGATACATCAAACTGCGGGACAGAGAGGTTGACCTTCATCCATTTACGGTTGGCTTCCACATCACCTGTAACAGCATGGAATGTCGCTTGTGTGTTGTTTCCTTGTTGAATTCATTCGCTCACTGTGACTGGAAGTAGATTTTAGTGAAGCGTAGATATGCTTTCAATGTGCAATATTGTACTCTCCATTATGGTGAAATGGACCCCTTTGCTTATCGATATGATTATTATATCATATCAACTAACTCTTGGGGACACTTCATCTATTCAACATGTCCGATTGATCAATATTTATTCCACATAAAATTCCGCCATATCATCCAGTCTGATGCAGCCGAGCACTCCGCCGAATCCCGCACCGCAGTCGATGGCAATATGCCCCATCGCCCGGTATATTCTGCCGTCATGCCCTCCCTTGATGAGTGAAGTCGGTGTGTGTCCGGTTACAAGATAGGCGTCCTTATAATATCGCTTTGTATAATCGGGGCGATCGAGTACAAGCTCATAGGCAATCTGATCGGCAAGCGGAATATGGCGCTTTTCATAGGGGATTCCCCCATGTACAAGGATGAATTTCCTGCCTCCGACCGTGAGCGTTTCATAGGGGATAAACTCATCCAGATAGTCAATCAACCATGAACGATCATCTGGCGAAAGCTTTTTGAAGCCGTCCAGAGTGGTCTGTCCTCCGTCGATCTGCCACATGGAGAGTGCCTTGATGAAATCTCCGTCAAGCTGCCTGTCATAATTTTCCTCGGTGATTTCGACGCAGAGCTTTTTCAGTATCATCGCCGCCGTCATGTCGTGGTTGCCCATGATTGGAAACACATTGGTACGCATGCTCATATCCAGCAGCAGCTCTGCAGGCTGAGGACCGCGATCGACCGAATCGCCGAGAATATAAAGCTCATCCTCATCCGAGAAGTCGATTTTTTCAAGCATTCGACGATATTGATCGTATTGACCGTGAAGATCGGACATTGCGTAGATCATAGCGGCTCCTTTCATGTGCGTGCAGGCATATCTTCAATCTGTGAAAAGGGAAGCTATTATAACATACAGTGCGGCGGATGTCAAGCAATTTATAAGAAATTTCGCTGAAAATCTGCAATGATCATCATATTGCTATTGAGATTTCACCCCAATCTGTGGTATAATGAAGAAAATCATCAACTTCAATCCAGGGGAATCTCATGACACTTAACACCAATCTTCTCATCTGTGCCGCTCTTTTTCCCGCAATCGCACTCTGTATCTATGTCTTTCGCAAGGATCGTGTCGATAAAGAACCCCTCGATCTGCTCATCAAGCTCTTCGTCCTCGGTGTTGTCAGCTGCTTCCCGGCAGCAATGCTGGAAGAGATGCTGATCGGCATGATCGATAAAATATTTTCCGCTTTCACTCTTGCAACAGACGGAGAATATTATTTTACCTCTGCTATGTACAGAATCTATACCGCCATCGAATATTTTATCGGTGTAGCGCTGGTGGAGGAAGGGCTGAAATGGCTGATCCTCTTCTTTGTGACCCGCAGGAACCGAAACTTCAACAGCCTCTTTGATGGGCTGATCTATGCAGTTTTCGTCTCGCTGGGCTTTGCAGCGCTGGAGAATGTCTTTTATGTGTTGGAGTACGGTTGGGGTAACGCTCTGATGCGCGCTGTGATGTCGGTACCCGGTCATATGTTCTTCGCCGTTCTGATGGGTTATTACTACAGCCTCTGGCATATGTACGAGAAGGCAGGCTCACAAGAGCATCTGCTCAAGGAGCTGGGGCATCTTCCCGGAGATGCAAAGGAATTTTCCGGACGCAGATTCATCTTTCTCAGCCTGCTCATCCCCATCCTCGCTCACGGCTGGTATAATTACTGCTGTACCATCGATACGCTCATCGCGGCAGTGATGCTCTATGCATTTCTCATCTTTCTCTATATCTACTGCTTCGGCAAAATCCGCAGAATGTCGAAGGATGATGCCGATGACAATACCTATGCCACCGCAATGGTGATCAAAAAATATCCGCAGCTTCGTGAACTGCTGAGGACGGCAAAGGAACAAAATAAACAGTAAAAAACACAGACAGGAACTACATATTATGAAATACACAACCTACCTTTTCGACTTCGACGGCACACTCGTTGATTCTATGCCCGCATTTGTATCGGTGATGCTCCGTATTCTCGATGAGCATCACATCCCTTATGGAAGCGATATCGTCAAGATCATCACTCCCCTCGGCTATGCCGGCACCGCCAGATATTACATCAGCCTTGGTCTTGATAAGTCCGAGGAAACCCTGCGCGCCATGATGAATGACTACGCCATGGACGAATATCTCTACCACATCCCCGCAAAAGCGCATGTCATCGAGGTTCTGCACAAGCTGAAGGCAGAGGGCGCAGGACTCAATGTCCTCACCGCAAGTCCCCACTCGGTGCTCGATCCCTGCCTCAAGCGGCTGGGTATCTATGATATCTTCGACAATGTCTGGTCCTGCGACGATTTTGCCACCACCAAAGCCGATCCCGAAATCTACAGAATGGCTGCCCGTCGCATCGGCGCCGATGTGGGTGAGATCCTCTTCCTCGATGACAACTACAACGCCGACAAAACCGCAAAGGAGGCAGGCATGAAGGTCTGCGGTGTCTTTGACGAATCCTCTTCCGAATATGCCGAGGAGATCAGAGCGGTTTCCGATCACTATATCAACGATTTCAGTGAGCTCCTCACGTTATAAATGAGGCCATGTTCAAAAACTGTATCTGCAGCCTGTTTCCCTCCGATCCCGCGATGTATGAATTCGCCATGCGGACTTATTCGGGCATCCTCGATATGGAGCTTGATATGCTTGAATCCCTGCCCTGCGAGGAGAACCTTGATCTGATATTCCCCCGCGCCTTTCTCTCACGCTCCCCCGAAAAGGCAAAGCGGATTCTGTATGATTTGCAGGATATCGCCGACAGCATTGTCATTCGCGAGACACTGCCGCCGCTCTTGCAATATGCCCTTTACCGCATCCTGCGCGGGCACGAGGCTTTTCTCAGCGATATGGACAGCGATATTTACGCGGATGAAAAGCGCTTTCTCAAAAAAATCTGCTCGCCCGAGGATGCAGAATACTGCTATTGGTGGATATTCAGCATCTCGGATGATTTCATCGAGCAATACGGCGACGATTATCTCAGTCTTGAAATATGGGAAATGAAATTTCTCAATATGCTCGAGCACCCCGAGACCGCATATTTCGATCCGGACGCACTTGAAATGCTCGAGCTGATGCCAAACGATATCTATGACCGCGTGCAGAATCTTATCGCAGAGCGGGAGAATCGCAGACAGCCCGCCGACCTCTTTGGCGGAATTATCAGCTTTAAGGAGCATGTTGAGCGGAATATCCCCGAGGTTTTCCGCAGTCAGACTAAGCCGGATGAAGCATTCTGCGCCGCCCTTCTGCAGACCTATTTGACGCCCCGCGGCTTCAGAGAAGCACATATGGCAGGCGGCAGATCCGATCTGATCTATCCCTTCGAGGAAGCAATCGTGGAGGTTAAAATCTGGCGCGGCGCTCAGTATTTCGAGGATGGAGTCGCCGAGCTTGCCGAGTATATGCGCTCCCAGCAGTATGCGGTGGGCTACTATGTGATCTTCGATCATACGAAGGGACCTAATTCCATCCTGAAAGAGAAAGGCACCAATCCCTTTGAAATTATCCTTGACGCACTGCATATCTACTGCATTTTTATCAATACCGCCCGCCCCGTTCCCTCAAAAAAGAATCAAACCGAACGAAAAAATTCAAAACAACAGGAATGAATACCATGAACAAGATCAAAATTACAGATGTCAGATCCCATAAAGGCGACAGCGCCTTTCTCATCGATGACGGCAAAACCGCTATTCTCTACGACTCGGGCTTTGCCTTTACCGGCTTTGGCGTTGCCGAAAATATCAAATCCATTCTCGGTGAGCGGAAGCTTGACTATATTTTCCTCACTCATTCTCACTACGACCATGCCCTCGGTGCCGCCTATGTGCTGAAATATTGGCCGAATGCCAAGGTTGCCGCCGGTGAATACGCCGCTAAAATTTTTGCCAAGCCCACAGCCAAGGCGGTCATGCGCGACCTCGATAAAAAGTTTGCCATCCGGTGCGGCGTTGCCGATTATGAGGATCTGATCGATGACCTGCGTGTGGATGTTCCGGTTGCCGACGGCGATCTGATCAAGGCAGGCGATATGGAATTCACCGTCCTCAATCTCCCCGGTCATACCAAATGCTCGGTCGGCTTTTACTGCCCTGCTGAAAAGCTGCTGCTTTCCTGTGAAACCCTCGGCGTCTACAACGGCAGCGATGATGTAGTGCCTTCCTATCTGGTCGGTTATCAAATGGCAATCGACGCCATTGACCGCGTGGCTGCCCTTGATATTGAGCGGATTCTCATCCCTCACTTCGGCATTATCGAGGGAGAGGCGGCGAGATTCTACCTGAAGAAAGCCAGGGAGAGCGCTGTCACCACCGCTGATGCCATCCTTGCCATGCTGAAGCAGGGCAGTGAAAGGGAAGCGATCGTCGCATGGTTTAAGGAGCGCTTCTACCACGGCTATGTGGTCGAAATTTATCCCATCGACGCCATGGAGATGAATACAAATATCACAATCAGCCTGCTGGAGCGCGAGCTTCTGCAGCAGTAATCCTTAAATCATAAACACGAGAGGTAATAGCCATGACATGCATTGAATTTCTGGATCCTACCGCCGCCGAAAATGTTTGCGCCTGTATCACCGCCGCACCCGATCGCGTGATCCTTGTGGGCGATAAAGCCAAGCAGCTGAAAAAGCATGCCGAGCGTTATGCTTCGGTATTTAAAACGGTGGAATTCGGCTATAAAAGCGTTACGAAAAATGACATGTCTGATATCGTTGCCGTCCTTTCGGAGCTGGTCGAAACCTATGACGACTGTGTCTTCGACCTGACCGGTGGTGAGGATCTTTATCTGGTCGCCGTCGGTATTGTTCATGAGCGCTACTCTGACCGCAATATCCAGATGCACCGTTTCAATATCCGCAACGGCAAAATCATCGACTGCGATGAGGATGGAAGAACCCTTCGTACAAGCGAAACGATCAGGCTTTCCATTGGCGATAACATTCGCATCTACGGCGGCGATGTGGCTTATGATACCGAAAAGAGCGGCGGAACGCATCTCTGGCAGTATGACAGCCAATTCCGCGCGGAGATTGATGCCATCTGGGATGTCTGCAAGGGCGATGTTAAGGCATGGAACTCCCACATGGGAATCCTCGCCATGGCTGAAGGCAATCGGAAAGCCGATACCGACGAGCTGACTACCCTTGTCCGTCTCTCAGAGCAATCTCCCTCAGTTCGAAACAGTCTGAAAACCTTCGCAGAAAAGCGTGAGATTGCAGGAAAACTGCAGCAGACAGGTTTCATTGATTATTCCATCAGTAAAAGCGAATTCAGAATCACCTATAAAAACGATCAGGTCAAGCGTTGCCTTATCAAAGCCGGACAAGCCCTCGAGATGAAAATTTTCTCGGCAGCAAAAATGTTGACCGATAAAGACGGCTCCTCCTATTACAACGATGTGATGAACGGTGTCTGCATCGACTGGGACGGCGAAATCCACGCGCTCTCAGAAGGTCCCGATACCGAGAATGAAATCGATGTGATGCTGATGAAGGGGGCAGTCCCGATCTTCATCTCCTGCAAAAACGGCAATGTCGGCACCGATGAGCTCTATAAGCTGAACACGGTCGCTGAAAAATTCGGCAGACAGTACGCCAAGAAGGTGCTGATCGCCACTGCACTCGAGCAAAACAGCCTGTCTGCCGACTATTTCAGACAGCGCGCCGAGGATATGGACATCCGTCTTGTTGAAGGCATTCAGGAGATGGATGATGAGAAGCTGGGAAATGAACTCAAAAAGCTGTGGAACAGCTGATATTATCCCCAACCCGACCGAATTTTCATTCGGTCGGGCTCTTTACACTCTCCTGCTCATAACGGGCAAGCTCGCGAAGAATATTTTCTGCTTCATGAGCAGCTGTCGCCGAATAGCTTCTCCGCGGACTGAGCTCGAGCATCCTTCCCACATGCGTGTATCCAAGCACCATCGGCGGCAGATGGGTCACAATATCGTCCGGATTGCGTACTACCGTGAAGTATTCCCATCTCGCTTTCAAATCCCTTCCCATAAAGCCCCATAATACCCGCGGACAGCCAAAGCCCCAGCCCTCAAGCGCCTGCCTCAGCTCGGGACGGTGATACCATATGTATTCGTGGCAGAGTACCGCAATCGCCGCGCCGTGGGAGTAGCCGACTGTCACAATCCTTCTGATACTTTTGTCTGCGATTACAGGCGCAAGCACTCCTTCAACCTCACGCCAGGCTTCAAGAAATCCCCGGTGAGCATACCATACCGTTCTTCCCATCCGCTGATAAGCTCTCGCCGGAAAGTCCAGATTCCGTCTCCAGTCAGCCTCCCCCTGCGAATCCTCGAAAAAGAGAGTCAGCACCTCCCCTTCACGTTTGAACGCGTAATTAACATCACCCTCGCGAATATAGGGAATATGAAGACAGTCTGAAAAGAGTTGATACAGTGACATGACGCACCTCCAAAGTTTTTGTATCAGCATATGCCGCAGCTGCTCGGCTTGACACACTATACCGGGTGTGATATAATGAGCGCAGTACAGTAACGCGATGTTTTTTACAACAGGGAAAATCTACGATTGAGGTTCATGATATGACAAAACAGGATATCCTCCGACAATATTTTGGCTATACCGCCTTCCGCGGCGGGCAGGAAGCACTCATTGATGCGGTGCTCGCGGGGCGCGATGTGCTTGGAATTATGCCTACCGGCGGCGGAAAAAGTCTCTGCTACCAGATTCCCGCTATGCTGCTTGAGGGCATCACCCTTGTCGTCTCTCCCCTCATCTCGCTCATGAAGGATCAGGTTATGGCACTGAAGGCGGTCGGTATTCCTGCAGCCTACATCAACAGCTCACTGACACCCGAGCAAATATCGCTCGTCTGCCGCAATATGCTGGATGGAAGATACAAAATCGTCTATATCGCTCCCGAACGCCTGGAGGTCGGCAGTATGATCGATCTGATCCGCCGCCTGCCCATCGCCATGCTTGCAGTGGATGAAGCCCACTGTATCTCCCAATGGGGACAGGATTTCCGTCCCAGCTACCTGAAAATCATCGATTTCCTTGAAAATCTCCCCCGACGCCCCATCCTTGCCGCCTATACAGCCACCGCAACACAGGCAGTGCGCGAGGATATCACCGCTATCCTTCAATTGCAAAATCCCCTCGAGGTTGTCACAGGCTTTGACCGCCCCAACCTCAGCTTCTCGGTTATCACCCCCAAGGGTAAGCCCAAAAAGCTCCTCAGCCTGGTGGAAGCGCGAAAGGAAAAAAGCGGCATCATCTATTGCTCCACACGAAGCGCCGTTGAGCGTGTCTGCGATTCACTCCGCGAGCAGGGCATCAGCGCCACGCGTTATCATGCAGGTCTCACCGACGAGGAGCGCAGAGAAAATCAGGATGCCTTCATCCGCGACGAGATGGCAGTTATGGTTGCTACCAATGCCTTCGGTATGGGCATCAATAAATCCAATGTCAACTATGTCATCCACTATAACATGCCCATGAGCCTCGAAGCCTACTATCAGGAAGCGGGGCGCGCCGGAAGAGATGGAACCCCCGCCGAATGCATCCTCCTCTTCAATCTCGGCGATGTCCGCACTGCAACCACGCTCATCGAAAGCTCCGAGGATAAAGTCGATCTCACCGAAGCCGAGCGGGAGCAGCTGAGGACGCTCCGTTTCATGCGGCTGAATCAGATGATCGACTACTGCAAAACCACAAAATGTCTGCGCGGTGTCATTCTCGATTATTTCGGGCAGAATCACAGCGAATCCTGCGGCAGTTGCAGCAATTGCCAAACCACCTTCACCCAGCGCGACATCACCCGCGAAGCTCAGATGATTTTCTCCTGCGTCAAACGAATCTATGACAAGCTGGGCTATTATGTGGGAAAAGCGCTGGTCGTTTCCACCCTCCAGGGCAGCACAAGAGAGCGGGTCTGTGCGCTCGGTCTGCAGGATCTCTCCACTTACGGGCTGATGCGTGAGAAACAGCGTGCCGATATCCGTGCCCTTGTCGATTATCTCATCGAGCGCGGCTATCTTGCGGAGGGAGAGTATAACACCCTTCGTATGAATCCCGAAGCCGCCAATGTCCTCTTCCGCGGCGAGCAGGTCACCATGCCGATGAAGGAGA
The DNA here is from genome assembly GCA_017399105.1 of Clostridia bacterium. Classification (GTDB taxonomy): domain Bacteria; phylum Bacillota; class Clostridia; order Oscillospirales; family CAG-272; genus RGIG1743. Next base: position 28,337 of record JAFQEJ010000039.1, on the reverse strand, counting down.
TGACCCTCGAGGACGTTGTGGAAGAACTGCATCAGGCAAAACAGACCAAACGCTCCCGCAAAAAGCGCCCTCAGGCTACAGTCAACGAATATCATTCTGCCACCGATATACTTTACGAGCGCCTGAAGGCAGTCCGCGCCGATATCGCACGTTTCGAGCATGTACCGCCCTATATCATCTTCTCAAACGCAACACTCATGGATATGGCAATGAAAAAGCCGGTCAGCGTCGATGAGCTTCTCACTGTCTCAGGTGTCGGAAGCGTCAAAGCTGAACGCTACGGCGCCTACTTTCTTGAAGCGGTTGTGGACTTTATGAATGAAAAAATCAAATTTTAAAGAGGTTAGCCATGTATATCACCGAATCTATCCAAACTCCGGTCAATTCAACCTATGATGTCGCAGTCTGCGGAGGCGGCTTTGCAGGCATTGCAGCTGCCCTTGCTTCGGCAAGACAGGGAAAGCGCACCATCCTCTTTGAACGCCAGTTTATGCTGGGAGGACTTGGAACGGCAGGCATCGTTACCATCTATCTTCCCATCTGTGACGGCATGGGGCATCAGATTTCCTATGGCATCGCCGAGGAGCTGCTCCGCCTGTCGGTATCCCGCGGAGCCGAGGATCGCTATCCCGCAAACTGGCTGGATGGCATCGGAGGACGCACCGAAAAGGATAAGCGCTTCGAGGCTCAGTATAATCCTCAGCTCTTTGCCATCCTTGCAGAAAAGCTGCTGATTGACGCCGGCGTCGATATCCTGTACGGCAGCTATGCAGTCGGCGTGAGCAAGGAAGATGACCGCATCACTCATGTAATCGTCGAAAACAAATCGGGCAGATGCGCCTACAGTATCCAATCGGTGGTGGATGCCACCGGAGACTGCGATATCGCCCTCTTCGCAGGAGCACCCACCGAAACCTTCGGACAGGGAAATGTCCTCGCCGCCTGGTATTATGCTGTTGGAAAAAACGGCTATAAGCTCCATATGCACGGCTTCTGTGATGTCCCGGAGGAGGAAAAAAGCGAAGAAAACCGAGTGCCTCTCCTCGAAAGCAAGCGTTATACAGGCCTTGATGCCGGCGAAATCTCCGATTTCATCATCTCTTCCCATGCCTCTGCCTTCAATCATATCATGCAGGAGCGCTGGGAGGATCCTACACTCCTGCCCGTCACCATGGCAACCATCCCCCAGCTTCGCATGACACGCCGTATTGTCGGTGAATACACCCTCTCGGATAAGGAAGAGCGTACTTCTTTCGCCGATTCGATCGGCATGATCCCCAACTGGAAGCGCCGCGGTCCCATCTATGAGGTTCCGTTCTCCACCCTTTACAGCTGCACTGTCAGAAATCTCATCTGCGCCGGACGCTGTATTTCGGTCACCGATACCATGTGGGATATCATGCGCGTCATCCCCTGCTGTGCTGTCACAGGTCAGGCAGCAGGTACCGCTGCCGCAATGATTGCCGATGGATCGACCGATTTCACCACACTTGATGTTTCCGCCCTCCAGCGCCGGCTTGCCTCAGATCGAGTCCGTCTCCATCTTGAGGAAGTGTTCTCATGACAAAATTCCGCAAAATCCTGCTCATCATCTCAGCTCACTTCATCCTGCTCGTTATCTGGATCGCATGGGGCAATACTACCCTCACCCACGGAAACTCCTCCATAATCCTTGCCGGTATCGATGATCCAAGCTTCACCGTTCCCGCAGCAAATCTCGCCGCTTTCATTCCCGAGGACAGTTTCAGTATTCTTCTCGCTCACCGCCCTGAGTATTTCGCCGACTATATCGCCGCCGGTGCTGATCTCACCCTCAGCGGTCATGCTCACGGTGGTCAGTTCCGTTTTCCCTGATAGGCGGTCTTATTGCTCCGGGACAGGGACTTTTCCCGAAATATGATGCGGGACTCTACACCGAAAACGGCTCAAGCCTCATCGTCAGCCGCGGTATCGGCAACAGCATCTTCCCCTTCCGCTTCAATAACCGTCCCGAGGTGGTTCTGATCACGCTTGATCGAACAGTATAAATGATTTTTACAGATGTAGAATTGTCCCGCCAAATCAGCTTTAGAATCAAGTGAACCGGTTGGTGAAAAACACAAGGTAAATTGGAATCATACTCAAAGGAGTCAAAATTGTGTATAGAATCAGGGATCTAAGAGAAGACAGAGAATTAAGTCAAGCGGAAATTGCGAAAATCATAAAAACAACACAACAGCATTACAGTAAAATGGAATGTGGTAAAGCGGATATCAACGGTGAAAAACTGAAACTGTTGGCACGCTTTTATAACGTATCGGTCGATTATATCCTCGGACTGATTGACGATCCGAGACCGCTGAAATAATATATTGGAAAAATATGAGCTTAAAAGTGTAAACGGCAGCTGCAAATATTCTATTTGTAACAGCCGTTTTCTTTACAATTTCATGATCTTTCTGCTGTATAATAAAGCAGAAAATCACGCAAAGGAGGATTACCGTGGCAAAAATTCTGATTGTCGAGGACGAGACCTCGATCAATGCCCTCATATCGAAAAATCTCATCCTTACCGGTCATGCCTGTAAATCCGCCCATGACGGCATCACCGCCCTCGAGCTGATCCGCAGTGAGCGCTTCGATCTCATCATTCTCGACGTGATGCTCCCCGGTCTCTCCGGCTTCGATCTGATCAAGCTGACAGGGGATGTTCCGGTCATCTTTGTCACCGCCAAGAGTGCCCTCGAGGATCGCCTGCAGGGGCTTTCCCTCGGTGCTGATGACTATATCCTCAAGCCCTTCGAGATGCAGGAGCTGCTCGCCCGTGTCCGCATCGTCCTCCGCCGTACCAAACGGGACGAAAACAGCTTTTCCTTCGACAATATCACAGTTGATTTCGACAGCCGAAAGGTCTTCTGCGACGGCAGCGCCGTTGAGCTCACCCCAAAGGAATTCTCTCTGCTGGAGGTGCTTATCATCAACCGCAACATTGCCCTGTCAAGAGAGAAGCTGATCAATCTGGTCTGGACCTACGATTACGAGGGCGATACCCGCACCGTCGATGTCCACATCCAGCAGCTCCGCCATAAGCTGGGACTGAAGGATCGCATCAAAACCATCTACAAAATCGGCTACAGGTTTGAGATATGAGACTGAAATTCTTAGAGCGTACCTATCTTCTTACCCTCATCCTCTTCCTCGTCTTTCTGAACGGCGGCATCTTCGCCCTCGCCCTCTATACCTTTGAAGCCAATCTGGAAGCAGCCGAGCAGATCAGCCGTTCCGAGCAGTTCACCATCGTCTCTGCCTTTGAGCGAGATGCCGAGGATTCGGAGAGCAGCACCACCCATCTCCTGCAGGTGTCCTACGCAAGCTTTTATGCCCCCAAAGGCATTTACCTTCGCTTTGAGTCGGCAGGTGAGGTAACTCATTCCACCCTGCCGCCCGACCTGAAAATCCCCGAGCCCGGCAAAATGACAGGCGACAGAGCCGACGGTGTGCGTTATATTCTCATCACCCAGTCCATCTGCGACGATAGCCTCACCCTCACCTATACCAAGGATGTCAGCTACCTCGATGCCGATTTCAGCCGGCTGATCATCGCCTTTGCCGCCGCTTCTGTTGTCGCTTCCTCGCTTCTGGCAATTCTGCTCTATCTGCTCCTGCGAAGGCTTTATTCTCCCCTCGAAAAGCTGAGCCGGGTTACTCAGGATATCGCAGGCGGAAGCTTCCATGTCCGAGCCGATGAGAGCGGCGATGATGAATTCGCCCATCTTGCCGCCGATTTCAACCGCATGGCAGAGCGCATCAGCAATCAGATGGCAGAGCTTCGCGATACCGCTGACCGCAGACAGCGTATGCTCGACGACTTCGCCCATGAAATGCGTACCCCCCTGACCGGCATCTACGGTTATGCCGAGTATATCTGTACCGCCAATATTCCTGAGGAAGAGATGCTCGATGCCGCCGGCTATATCATGAGCGAATCCAACCGGCTGAAGCGCATCAGCGAAACGCTTCTCGATTCCGCCTTCATCCGTGAAAATAAAATCGAGCCTTATCCCTGCCAGATCATGCCTCTCCTTCTCGATACCCGCGAGCGTCATCTGGCATCTGCACTCTCAAGCGGCTGTGAAATTCGCGTCATGGGAGAAGATGCCACCCTTAGCGGAGATCAACTTCTTCTTGAAATGCTTCTCTCCAATCTCACCGAAAATGCCATCAAAGCCTGTGAAAAGAAGGGAATTATCACTCTCTCCTGCACAAAATCTGAACAATATATCACCCTCAGCGTCACCGATAACGGAGTAGGTATGACCGAAGAACAGCTCAGCCACATCACCGAGCCCTTCTACCGCACCGATCAATCACGAAGCCGCTCCTCCCGCACAGGCGGAACAGGTCTTGGCCTTGCCCTCTGTAAGCGAATTGCCGAAGCGCACGGGGCTGTGCTTGAATTTTCCTCCCATCCCGGGCAGGGAACCACCGCTTCTGTAACTTTTACAACTTCATGATAACTTTATGATGACTCCATAATCCCGATGCGTTATACTGTCATCACAAAAATGAAAGGAGAAACCATCATGAAGCATCCGACATTCACCAAAACGGTTATCGCCATTACCGTCGCCGCCGTCATTCTCATCACAGCTATGCTCAGCGTCGGTGCCGCTGAAACCGAGACTCAGCCCCTTCCCGCAGAATCGCTAACACCTGAAATTGAGACCGCAGCTTCCGAAACGCCTATCGACAGTATTTCGGACGGCACAACACCCACCTCTCAAGCTGCACTGATCGAACGCTTCACCCACTTAACCCATGTTACCGAGGAGAACGGCAGCTTCACCGCCACAATCTTCAGCGAGGAGCAGATCGCAGACTACAATGCCCGCCGTGCCGCCGGAGAGTGGATGGATCTCACCGCAGACGAAATCCTCTTCCTCATCAGCGACACTGCCATGCTCTTTGAAACCTACGACAGAGTTCAGGTACGCGACCTGAACGGCACCATTCATTCCTACCGCGGCAAGAGCTTCTATACCTCCGAGGAATATTATAACTCCTTCGGCATCGTGGAAGGGGAGGTTACCGACAGCTACTGCTTGCGCGAGGATATGTGCAATGCCATCTATCAGCGTCTCAGGGTCATGCACCCCACCATGATCGACGACCTCACCCCCGGTACCTCCACATCAATGAGCGTCTTCTTTATCGGCATCCCCGGCCCCGATCCGAGCATTAATCTCGGAGCAGCCGGAACCTTTGCAGAGCACTATTATATTGTCGATCGGGAATATTTCGATCCGAATGTGCTGCTGCGGTGGAAAAATGAACTGACAAAATTCCACTTTGGTGCTCTTTTCTACAGTCCCTATAATCATTCCATCACCTATATCCCCGATCTGTCGAGCGGTGATCAGAATTCTGTCGCTGACATCTACTCCCGCGAGAATTTCTATGAAGATATGGGCAAGGATAAATATGATGCCAATGGTGAGGTCATTGTGATTGAAGTCTGGGAAAAATCCAACGCCTCACTCAAAGCGAAGCTTCGCCTTGATAAAATTTCCAATCCCGAAGAGATGGCACAGATTGAAGCACTCTGGCATGAAACAAAAGGACAAATGGGAAAGCTCCCTTATGAAAAGTGGGGACAGCCGAATGCCGAATATATTGTTGTGGTTCATTTCAACAAGTCCAGCGGTTTGATGCCCGTTCGTGATGTCGCTATTACTTATGCTGCTGACGGAGACTTGAATCGGTACAGCTTCGGTATGGGAATCAAAACCGAAGAGAGTATGGATATTTTCGCTGATCTCTCCGGCTGCGAAAATCTTGCTATCTATATCAACAATCTCCTAAAATCTACCTTCCAAGCGCAAAGCTAACCTGCTATCGGCTCCGATAACACTGTCGGAGCCGATTATAATTCTTTCACCAAGGTCACACAAAATCGTGTGGCTTTTTTCATTTCCATGCGTAAAATCCCAATTCCTGCGCACACTATACAGACAGAACGACCAAAAGGAGCATCGCTCATGATCTATACCGTAACATTTAATCCTGCGCTCGACTATACCATGACCTTCGATCGCATCACCTGCGGAAGTGTCAACCGTACCACAGCCGAGCATCTCCATATAGGGGGTAAGGGCATTAACGTGTCGCTTATCCTGCGCGAGCTGGGTATAGCAACCTGTGCCTGGGGCTTTGTGGCAGGCTTCACCGGTGCATGGCTGGAGGATACCCTTCGTGCATCCGGCATTCTCTGCGATTTTGTACGGCTCAAGGAGGGACACACCCGCATCAATGTGAAGCTGAACTGTGACAATGTCACCGATCTCAATGCCCGTGGTCCCACCGTTTCTGCCGACGCACTCTATCGCTTTGAGTGGAAGCTCGATTCCCTGCGCGGCGGTGATACCGTGGTTCTCTCGGGCAGCGCCCCCGAATCTGCCAATGATGTCTATGAAAGTATCACCTCCAAGCTTGCCGCAAAAAAGATCCGCTTTGTCGCCGATGCAACGGGAGATCAGCTCCGCGCCGCACTCAAGCACCGCCCCTTCCTCGTCAAGCCAAATCACCACGAGCTTGCCGACCTCTTCGGTGTAAAAATCGAAACCGAAGCCGAGGTCATCACCTATGCAGGGAAGCTTCGCGAAATGGGCGCACAGAATGTCCTCGTTTCCTGCGGCAGAGAGGGCGCCCTGCTGCTCGATGAGTATGGCAGATTCCACAAAACCGGCATCGTGCAGGATAAGCCGGTAAATGCAGTCGGTGCAGGGGACTCCATGGTTGCAGGATTTCTTGCAGGATATCTGTCCCGCGGAGATTATGGCTATGCCCTCCGTCTCGGATCGGCAGCGGGTAATGCTACCGCACTCACCGAGGGATTGGGCAGACGCGACGATATCCTGCGCCTCATGGAGGATCCCGCACTGCAGCTTAAGGAGGTATCTATATGAAAATCACCGATCTGTTAGTCCCCGAGCGCATCTCGCTGAACCGTAAGCTCACGGGGAAGACCGCCGCCATCGACGCCCTTATTTCGCTCCATGAAAAAAGTGGCAGCCTGAGCGATTCCGCGGTATATAAGAAAGCCATCCTCGCCCGAGAAGCCCAGGGAAGTACCGCTATCGGCGACGGCATCGCAATTCCCCACGCCAAATCGCCCGCTGTCAAAAAGCCTGCTCTCGCCGCTCTCACCTGCCCCGCAGGCGTTGATTATAAAGCTCTCGACGGTAAGCCCAGCCGCCTTCTCTTCATGATTGCATCCCCCGAGGACGGAGATCTCCATCTGGAGGTACTGGCAAAGCTGATGACCCTGCTCATGGACGGCACATTCCGCGAAAGTCTCCTCGCCGCAGCATCTCCCGCTGAATTCATCTCTGTCATTGATAAAGCTGAAAAAAGCAGCGATAAGGTGAAATCCGAAGCCTCCTCCAAGGTGGCATCCTATCGTGTCCTTGCCGTCACAGCCTGCCCTACCGGCATAGCCCATACCTATATGGCAGCCGAAGCACTTGAGAAGGCAGGCGAACGTCTCGGTTACCCCCTCAAAGCTGAAACCAACGGCTCGGGCGGCGCAAAGAATGTACTCACCGCAGCAGAAATCGAAGCTGCCGATGGCATCATCATTGCCGCCGATAAAAGCGTAGATATGGCGCGCTTCAACGGCAAAAGGCTGATTTCGGTGAAGGTGTCCGACGGTATCAAAAAGCCGGATGAGCTGATCGAACGTATCATGAGCGGCGATGCCCCCATCTACACCCACAAAGGCGAAATGCCCTCTGCTTCACAGGATGGCGAGAGCATCGGCAGACAGATCTACAAGCATCTGATGAACGGCGTTTCCCACATGCTCCCTTTTGTTGTGGCAGGTGGCATCTTCATCGCCATTGCCTTTCTCATTGACAGCATCGCAGGTGCGCCGCAGGATGCGAACTTCGGCACCAATACCCCCGCCGCGGCATTTTTCAAAACGGTGGGCGGCTATGCCTTCAACTTCATGATTCCCATTCTCGCCGCCTTTATCGCAGGAAGTATCGCCGACCGACCGGGACTGCTTGTCGGCTTTGTGGGCGGCTATCTGGCAACCCTCGGCTCCACCTTTGCGGCAGTTGCGGGAGATATTCCCTCAGGCTTTCTCGGTGCGCTCTTTGCAGGCTTTGCGGGCGGTTATCTCATGCTGGGACTGCGCCGACTGCTTGATCTGCTCCCCGATGCCCTCGAGGGAATCAAGCCGGTGCTCCTCTATCCCATCCTGGGACTTGCCCTCATCGCCATTCTCATGTGCACCGTCAATCCCTTCATGGGTATGATCAACACATCGCTTACAAACTTCCTCACCGCCATGAATAATACCAGCAAAATCCTGCTCGGCTGTGTCCTTGGCGCCATGATGTCGATCGATATGGGAGGTCCCTTCAATAAAGCCGCCTATGTCTTCGGTACCGCCGCTATATCCTCAGGCAATTACGATATTATGGCAGCTGTTATGATCGGCGGTATGGTGCCTCCCCTCGCCATCGCTCTCGCCACCACCTTTTTCGGCAGCCGTTTCACAAAAGAGGAGCGTAAGAGCGGGCCTGTCAACTATATCATGGGACTCAGCTTCATCACCGAGGGAGCCATCCCCTACGCAGCCTCCGATCCGCTCCGCGTCATTCCCTCGTGTGCGCTGGGAGCTGCCGTCGCAGGAGGACTTTCCATGCTCTTCGGCTGTACCCTTATGGCACCTCACGGAGGAATCTTCGTTTTTGCGGTTGTCGGTAACTGGGCGATGTATCTGCTCTCGCTTGCGGTCGGTTCCGCGGTCGGTATGCTGCTTCTTGCCGTGCTCAAAAAGAAAAAAGCAAATTAAGGAGGATAGCGTGAAAAATCACGCCGGATCATTACAATGCAAAAAAGAACGGTTAAAGTCGTCAACCCCCAGGGCTTTCATATGCGCCCCGCCGGTGTTTTCGCCAATGCACTTGCCAAATACGAGTGTGACATCACCCTCCGCCACAACGGAAGAGATGTGAACGCCAAAAGTCTCATGAATCTCATCGCCGCCTGCATCAAATGCGGAAGCGAAATCGAGATCATCTGCGAGGGAAAGGATGACAAGGGAATCGCCGAGGAAAAAGCCGCCCTTGAGGAAGCCTGCTCCATGATCGAATCGGGATTGGGCGAGGTTTAATATGAAAAAAATACAAGGTATCGGTGTCAGCGGCGGCATCGCCATCGGAAGCGCCTGCCTCATACGACAGGCGGCGCTCTCCTACAGCAAAGAGTCATCTCTCACACAGGTAGCTGAGAAGTCCCGGCTGAATAAGGCGATCGCTGATTATACCGAATCCACCAAAGCCGCTGCCGCCAATCTGCGTACCCGTGTGGGCGATCATGATGCCGCAATCCTCGAGGGGCATCTCCTTATGCTCAATGATCCCTGTCTGCGCGGTGAAATCGATGACATGCTTGCAAAGGGTGCTACCGCCGAGCATGCCGCCGCCGCAGTTCTCGAGAGCTATATCATCGTCTTCACCGCCTCAGAGGATGATCTCACCAGACAGCGCGCCGCTGATGTGAGAGATATCAAAAATGCACTCCTTGCCCTCCTTCAGGAGAAATCGACCGCAGCTCTCACGCTTCCCGAAAATGCCATCCTCGTCACCGAGGAGCTCACTCCATCGATGCTGGCAGCTCTCACCGATTCCCCACCGACAGGTATCCTCACCGCCAAGGGAAGCATCACCTCTCACGCCGCCATCCTTGCGGGAACCATGGGCATTCCCGCAGTCTTTTCGGCAGAAGGCGGCATCGGACAAATCACCGACGGCACGGTTGTTATCCTCAACGGCAGCAGCGGCGAGGTCATTCTCTCCCCCGACGAGAGTACCCTTCAAACCCATACCTCCCGCGCCGCTGCCGAAAGAGAAGTTCGCGCTGCCCTTGCTTCCTTTGCCGATAAACCAACGCTCTCAGCCGACGGCAAAGCATTCTGCCTTTTCTGCAACATCGGAACTCCCGCCGAAGCTTCTCTCGTTAAAGCATCGGGCGGTGAAGGCATCGGTCTCATGCGCAGTGAATTTCTCTTCATGGATCGCACATCTCCTCCCGATGAGGAGGAACAGTACGAAGCCTACAAATCTGCCGCCGAGGCGATAGAAGGCAAACCGCTCATTATCCGAACCCTCGATATCGGCGGCGATAAAGCTATCCCCTCCCTCGGCATTGAGCATGAAGAGAATCCCTTTCTCGGACACCGTGCAATCCGCTATTGTCTATCTCACGAAGCACTCTTCAAAACACAGCTTCGCGCCATACTCCGCGCCTCCAAGCATGGCGATGTCCGTATCATGCTCCCCCTCATCATCAGTCCGAGCGAAATCCGTGCGGTAAAAGCACTGCTTGAGGCTTGCAGGGAAGAGCTGTCGCTTGATCCAATCCCACTCGGCATCATGATCGAAACTCCCGCCGCTGTTCTCACCGCCGATATCCTCGCCCGCGAAGCCGATTTCTTCAGCATCGGTACCAATGATCTCACCCAGTATGTTCTCACCGCCGACCGCGGCAATCGAGCTGCCGCTGCGCTTTATGATCCCTTCCATCCCGCTGTCCTGCGTGCCATCCGACATGTGATCCATGCCGCCAAATCGGCAAAAATTCCTGTCGCTATGTGCGGTGAAGCTGCCGCTGATCCTCGTATGATTCCCCTGCTCATGGCAATGGGGCTGGATGAATTCAGCACATCTCCATCTAAAACCCTCGCCTGCCGCGCCGAAATTGCCAAATGGAGCCTTCCCGATGCCACAGCACTGCTTGAACGTGTCATGGCAGCAGAGCGCGTCGAAGAAGTGCGCGATATCCTGCAAAATTAGCAGTTTGAGCTTGTGAAATTCCATCGCAAGCTCTTTTTTGCTTGCCTTTTGCCCTCAAATCGTTTATAATGATATAAAACAGATCAAATTTCAGGAGCAGCATATGCCATACAGCATCTACTTAAAGAAAAACGAAGATAAACGCATCCGCCAAGGACATTCCTGGGTTTATGCCAACGAGGTAGCCCGCATCGAGGGAAAGGGAAAAAACGGCGAGCTTGCCACGGTTTACGATAACGCCGGCACCTTTATTGGCAAGGGGTATATTAACCACCTGTCCAAAATTCTTGTCCGCATCTTCATCCGTGACGAAGATATTACCCCCGATCTCGATTTTTTCATCAACCGCATCCAAACCGCTTATGATTACAGACTGAAACTGGGATACTCGGACAGCTGCCGCGTGGTCTTTGCCGAAGCCGATGATCTCCCCGCGCTCATTGTGGATAAATACCACGATCTTCTCAGCGTTCAGATTCTCTCGCTGGGCATGGAGAAAAATAAAGATCTCATTGTCGAAGCACTACGCGCCGTCTTCAATCCCCGCGGCATCTATGAGCGCAGCGATGCGGCAGTCCGCGAAAAGGAGGGGCTCCCCCAGATCAAAGGAAAGCTCTTCGGTGACTTTGATCCCCGCGTGGAAATCGAGGAAAACGGGCTTCGTATGATGGCTGATCTTGCGAACGGTCAGAAGACCGGCTATTTCCTCGATCAGAAGGAGAACCGTCTTGCCATCCGCCGCTACGCAAAGGATGCCGATGTGCTCGACTGCTTCTGCAATGTGGGCGGCTTCTCGATCAATGCCGCCGCCGGCGGAGCAAAGTCGGTCACAGCTCTTGATATATCCGAGCGCGCCCTTGCTGATGTGAGAGAAAATGCAGCCCTCAACGGCTTCGGTTCGGTTGTCAAAACGGTCTGCGGCGATGTCTTTGAGGTTCTTCGCAGCTACAAGCGAGAGGGGACCACCTTCGACACTGTCATTCTCGATCCTCCTGCCTTCTGTAAATCTGCCGCCGATGTGAAGGACGCCTATCGTGGCTATAAGGATATCAACATCCTCGGCATGAAGCTGGTGCGCCCGGGAGGATTTCTTGTTACCGCATCCTGCTCCCACTATATGACAGCCCCTCTCTTTGAGAAAATGCTGCGTGAAGCTGCCATCGCCAGCGGCAGAAGAGTTCGCACCGTTGAGGTCAAATCCCAATCCCCCGACCATCCCGCGCTTCTCTGTGCCGAAGAAACCACCTATCTGAAATTTTATGTACTGCAAATCATCTGAAATAACGGAGGATACCGACATGAAACACCTTCTCCCCGAGAGCGGCAGATTCTATAAAGCCAATCTTCACATGCATACCACCATATCCGACGGTAAAATGACTCCCGAGGAAACCAAAGCCGCCTATAAATCCCGCGGCTATTCCATCGTCGCCTTTACCGACCACGAAGTTATCGTTCCCCATCCCGAGCTTTGCGACGAGAATTTCCTTGCCATCACCTCCACCGAATACTGCGTGGCGGGGCATGTGGTCAACTCTGTGCCCATCTGCTACCATCTTAATTTTCTCGCCAAGCGCCCCGATCTCACCGTTTCTTCCTCTCATTCGCACATCTGGCTCTCCCCCAAGCAGAAAGAACTGTATGTTACCGAGGAAATGTCAGCCTATGACGATCCGCGCACCTACTCGGTGGAGCATGTCAATGATATGATCGCCCGCGCCCGTGAGGAAGGCTTCCTCGTCACCCTCAATCACCCCTACTGGTCGACCCAGACCTATGCCGACTACGCGGGTCTGAAGGGGCTCTTCGGCATCGAATGCTACAACAACGGCTGTTTCCTCGCCGGCTATGAGGATAGCATGCAGCCCATCGACGACCTGCTTCACTTCGACGAATGCCCCTTCCCCCTTGCCACAGACGATGCCCACGGCAAGCCGAATGATTCAACCGACTCGGACTGCTTCGGCGGCTTCGTCATGATCAAAGCCGATAAGCTCGATTATACCGCCGTCATGACCGCCCTCGAGCGCGGCGACTTCTATGCATCCTCAGGCCCCGAAATCCATTCGCTGACCGTTGAGGATGGCAAGCTAAAGCTCACCTGCACCCCCGCTGCAAAGATTATCGTTACCTCTGACTGCCGCTGGGCAACCCGCAAAACCGCCGATGCTCCTATCACCGAAGCCGAAATCGATCTTTCTGGCTGGCTGAATCTTCCCCGTGTACCCGAGCATCGCGTCTGCACTTCCTACATCCGCGTCACCGTCGTCGATGAAAAGGGCGATCGCGCCTGGACAAGAGCCTACCAACTGGATGAAATTACAAAGTAAAATCGTAATTCCCTTGAATATTCCCACAAACTATGATACAATAAATACATATGACCGCAGCCGCCGTGCTGCTTAACCAAAGGAGATACAACTATGGCATTTGAAAGAGAAAACGTCCCCGCAAACCTGAAATGGAGAGTTGAGGACATCTATGAAACCCAGGATGCATGGGAAGCCGACTACGCTTCCCTTGATGCAAAAATCGATTTTTCCGCCTACGAAGGCAAGCTGAACACCGCCGAAACCCTGCTCGAGTGCATGGAAAAGGTCAACGAGGTTGCCCTCATCCTCAGCAAGCTCAGCGTATATGCTTTCATGCGCCATGACGAGGATACCCGCAAGTCAGAGTACACCGCCCTCATGTCGCGCATGGACATGCTCGAAATGAAGTTCGCAGGCGCCGTTGCTTTCATCACCCCCGAGCTTACTTCGCTTCCTGTCAAGACCCTCGAAGCTTTCGCCGCAGACGAGCGTCTGAAGGACTATGACTACACCATCCGCAACATCATCCGTCAGAAGCCCCACGTTCTCTCCAAGGAGATCGAAGGACTGCTCTCCCAGGAGGCACGCATCTTCGGCGGCTTCCACCAGATCTTCAACATGATTGATAACGCCGACTTTCCCTATCCCGAAATCAAGGTGGATGGCGAAAAGGTCAAGCTCACCCACGGAACCTACGGTGTACTCCTCCGTCACCCCGACAGAAAGGTGAGAAAGGCTGCATTCCAGGCATACTATAAGGCTTACATCGGTCTGATCAATACCATCACCGCTACTTATGTAGGCAATGTGGATAAGGACGTCTTCCTCGCCAAGGCAAAGAAATACGATTCCTGCCTTGCCCGCGCCCTCGATTCCGAGGATGTGGATGTAAAGGTCTATAAGAACCTGCTCTCCAGCGTCAATAAGGGTCTCCCCCTCCTCCACCGCTACTTCCGTGACAGAAAAAAGATGCTGGGCTATAAGCAGCTCCACATGTATGATATCTATACCTCCCTCGTCGAAGATGCCGAGATCAAGGTGGATTATGAGGAAGCCTTCAAGATTGTCAAGGAAGGCCTCAAGCCCCTGGGCGACCGCTATCAGGAGCTGCTCCAGGAAGCGCACGATAACGGCTGGATCGATGTGGAGGAAACCGAAGGTAAGCGCAGCGGTGCCTACAGCATCAGCGTCTTCGGACTCAAGCACCCCTATGTGCTGCTCAACTATCAGCAGACCACCAGCGATGTCTTCACCATCGCCCATGAGCTGGGGCACGCGATGCATTCCTACTTCTCGGAGCGCAACCAGCCTCAGGAAAAGGCAGACTATAAGATTTTTGTCGCCGAGGTTGCCAGCACCGTCAATGAGATTCTTCTCATCAAGCACCTGCTGAAGACCACCACCGACACCAAGCTGAAGAAGTACCTGCTCTCCTATTACATGGATACCCTCAAGGGTACCCTCTTCCGCCAGACTCAGTTTGCCGAATTTGAGTATATCGCTCACGAAATGGCAGAGCAGGGTAAGCCCCTCACCAAGGATGCCTTAAACGAGGTCTACTATAACCTCAATAAGAAGTATTACGGCAGATCGGTCACCTCCGACCCCGAAATCGCATACGAATGGGCGCGCATCCCCCACTTCTACCGCGCATTCTATGTCTATAAATACGCAACCGGCATCACCGCCGCAGTTGCTATCGCCGAGCGCATTTACAATGAAGGCGAAGCAGCCGTCGAGGATTATTTCAAGTTCCTCTCTTCCGGCGGCAGCGACAGCCCGGTCAACCTTCTCAAGCTCGCCGGCGTCGACCTCACCAAGAAGGACGCATTTACAGCCTGCATGAACTCCTTCAAGGCAGCGCTGGATGAATTTGAAACGCTGTAAGAATAAGATATTAATAAAAAGATTCAAACGCTTCCGAGCTTTTTCGGGAGCGTTTTTGTTGACTTTTTATGATCGTGATGTTACAATAGAACCGCGTATACAACACAAAATTTCCGACTCATAATGGGAGGTAAAGCAATGAATCTCATGAACTGCCCGATAAACTTTCGTATGGGCTCTGTCCCTGTCAATGGCATACCTGCGGAATTTCATCCTGCTGAAAGCACAACCCATGTTGATGACAGAACGATTACACTGACCGAAGGCAAAAACGATGCTAATCTCCTCATCCGCGCCGAGCGCATCGACTATACAAACCATACTGCAGTTGAATGGCGGTGTGAGCTTGTCAATCTGGGCAGCGAAGATACCCCGCTGATTGATGATCTGAGACTCACACTGCAGCTTGAAGGAAAATACCTCGAACACAGCAACGGTGATCCCTGGCATCCCACCGGCTACAGCACCGAAATCTGCGATCTGGATCACCCCCTCTCAATTTATCCCCATGTGGATCCCGAACGCTACGGAGCTACTCCCTATCAGAACGGCGGAACACCTTTATGTGGGGCTGCGCCCTATTTCAGACTTTACAATGAAAGCGGTGGATGCAACATTGTCATTGGCTGGGGCGGCGTATGGCAGGCGGATTTTGTCCCTGTCGATGATGGCAGAATTGAGCTGACTGTCAAACAGCGCAGCTTTGCCAGTGTGATTCATCCGGGCGAAACAATCAAGCTTCCTACCCTCATCCTGCTCTCCTATGAGGGAGATTCCGATGAAGGTGCTGACAGCTGGAGACGCTTTTATTTCGATCATGTGCTTCCTCGCCGATTCGGCGAACCGCTGAAGCCGCAGACCATCTTTTTCGTATCAACCGCCAATGGTGTTGAATGTACCCTCCATACCGAAAACGGTCTGCATGAGATCATTGATGACTGTATGAATAACGGTATCATTCCCGATATATTCTGGGTTGATGCAGGCTGGTATCCCTGTCCGCCTCGAAATTGGGGACCGGTTGGTACATGGCATCCCGATTCCGCTCGTTTTCCCAACGGTCTGAAGCCGATCGCAGAGCATGTCAATCGATTCGGAAGTGAACTGCTTTTATGGTTTGAGCCGGAACGGGTTACTTCCGGCACCGAATTTGCCAAGCTTTCTCCCGAAGAGCTTCTCTACCAAAGCGGCGAGTGCGCCGAAAACTGGAGCACAGCTCTGCTCAATCTGACCGATCCTGCCGTCTGTGAAAAGATCGCCGCATACCTGAGCGAGATGATGGATCAGAACGGCGTTTCGATCTATCGCGAGGATTTCAATTTCGATCCTCTTCCTGTTTGGGTAAACACCGATGCGCCCGATCGGACAGGCGCCACCGAAAATCTCTACTGCCAGGGACACCTGCGTCTGTGGGACAGTATGATTGCGAAGAACCCGGAACTGATGATTGATAACTGCTGCGGAGGCGGACGCAGAAACGAACTGGAGGCTCTTCGCCGCTCGGTTCCCCTCCATTATACCGATGTGGGAAGCGATCCTTTGCTGAAGCAGCGCCAGCATCCGGTAATGTTCCGCTGGATTCCCTTCTTCTCGGCAACCCATACCGCCTGCTTCGGCTCTCCTCCCCAGGATCGCTATGAGTACCACTGCTCCCTTTCGCCCTGCTTCAAATTCAATGCCGTTGAATATGCCCCCGAGGAGCTTGCTGACTTCCATATGATGCATGCCATCTGGAAACGGGCAGTCCCCTATATGATGGAGGGCGATTTCAGACTGCTTGCCGACAGCGAAGGTCGAGCCGATCGCTATTATTCCATTCAGTTCAATCGCGGCAATGAAGGCTTTATCCAGATCATCCGCAACGCAGACTGCCTGCATCCCTCTTTTACGGTCACACCGCATCTGAATCCCGCTACGCTCTACCGCTTTGAAAATCCCGAAACTCATGAACAACGTGTTCTGCGCGGAGAAGAGGCAATGCGTGGCTTCACCGTCACCATGCCTAAGCGAAGCGGTTCCATCTGGTTCTACGAAAAGCTGGTCTGAGAACTTTGTCCACTTCAATATCAATCGGTAAAAATCAATAAAAAAGCAAACCGGAGCTGACACATTTGCATGTGCCGGCTCCGGCGTTTTTCTCAGCTATCAAACTCCAGCGTGATGTCGCAGGGATATTCGGCTTCGTAGCCAAATCTGAGCTCAATCACATTTCTGCCGTCGGAAATATAGTGGGTGGTTATCGCGTGTTTACCGTCTACATTACTATCGATGCGGGCAAAATCGCAGGACTTGATGTCCTCGCGGTTATTAACGAGCCTACTGCTGCAGCACTTGCTTATGGTGTTGACAAGCTCGGCACAAAACAGCGCGTTATGGTTTACGATATCGGCGGCGGTACCTTCGATGTTACCATCATTGAGGTGAATCCCGACGGTACTGTCAAGGTTCTTGCTACCCACGGAAACAGAAATCTCGGCGGCTATGATTTTGACAATCGCCTTATGGAATATGTGGCAGATCAGTTCAAGGAGCAGACAAATGTTGATCTCCACGACGATGATGAGGATATGCAGGCACTCCGCGTTAAATGTGAGGAGGCGAAGATTGCGCTTTCTTCGAGAGAACGCTTTGTTATCAAGCTGTCGGCTCAGCGTCAGAAGGCTACCATCGAAATCACCCGTGAAAAGTTTGAGTCACTGATCGAAGATCTCATCGATGAAACCGAAGTGGATATCGACATTACACTCGATGACAGCGGACTGAGTCCCCGCGATCTTGATAAGGTATTGCTTGTCGGCGGCTCCAGCCGTATTCCCGCAATCAGCAACTATATTGAGAAGAAGCTTGATATCCGTCCCTCGGGCGAGCTCAATCCCGATGAAGTAGTTGCTATCGGCGCAGCCGTATATGCTAACGCCATCGTAACCGGAAGCTCGGCATATAATCCCGATATTCCCGCATCGACCGCAAGAGGTGGCTCCGGAAGTCTGCCTGTTGTCGTTCCGGATATCATTCAGGACGTTAACTCCCATGGTCTTGGCATTATTACACATGACGAGGACGGCATCGGCCATAACTCGATCATCATCCCGAGAAACCAGCCCATTCCCGTTATGATGGATCAGGATTATGTTACAATGGTTGATGGTCAGACCTGCATTGAACTTCAGGTCACCGAAGGTGATGATGAAGACCTTTCTTATGTAGCCATCATCGGTACAGCGCAGATTGTGCTGAATCCTCATCCCGCGCATTCTCCCATTCGTGTTGAACTTGGCTACGATAAGAATGGTATCATTACAGGCCGTGTTTATGACTATGTTGATGAGTGCTATGTCGGAGATATCATTATTCGACGTGATGCCAATATGTCTGAGGAAGAGCTCAATGCAAAGAAGGCGCGTATGGACGGAGAAAATCTCCAGTAAAGCAGTCAACATCCAATTTAAATATATAATAAAATAATTTTACATAAAGGAGATTCCCATTATGGTCAACTATTATGTTGAACTCCAGCTTGATCGCTCCATGAGCATTGCTGAGCTGGAAAAGCAATTGAAGCAGCTCAAGCGTACATGGACATCGCGTGTAAGCAACGCATCCAGTACAGAAAAGCGTCAGGAGGCTGAACGCAAGGTTGAGCTCATCCGTGAGGCTTCCGCAACCCTTCTGAACAAGGATAATAAGGCAAAGTACGATAAGGATCTGGATAAGGATCCCGCTGCATCCGCCCAGGCCGCACCTCAGCAGGAAGTAATTATTCCGCAGGGAGACTTCACTACCGGTGCCGCCATGCTCGATCTTGTTGAGCAGTTTTATGATGCCGGTAACTACAATCAGGCGATTGCTGTTGCTAACAAAGCTTTTGAAACCGGAAATTACAGCGTAGATCTGTTCAGACTCGTTGCACTCTGCTACATCGAGCGCGGTGATAATGGCAGTGCATTCCGCTACCTCAATACCATGAAGAGCAAGTATCCTAACGATAACAATGCCCTTTATGTCTATGCACATCTCTGCATCCGTCTCATTCCCGAGCATGCCGCCGACGGTTATAAGTGCATTGTACAGCTTATCGAAAACGGCTATGACGACGACAGAGATATCGCGGCTCTCGATGCTGAGTACAGTCTCATCGTCGGAGACGAAGCTCTTGCCGATCAGAAGGTAAAGAACTTCCTCTCCAAGCATGGAAATGATATGGTATTCCGTGAAAAAATGTGCGACGCGTATACACGCTATGCAGATAAATTCCTGACCTCCTACGGCGGCGATATGTATTTCGATTCACAGGAAAACTGCGATAAATGGTTCAATACCGTTGATCATGCTCTCAAGCTCTATAATGATCCCGAAACCAAGAAGCTGCGTGACGACAATAAGGCTATTGTTGGCGGTCGTAAGCTGCTCACCGATAATGTTCTCGGTATTTTCTGTGCTATTTTCTATACCATCGCAGGCTTTGCCGCAAGTCCCCTGGTCGGTATCGTTCTTCTCGCGCTCACTGTGGCTGAAATCTACTACAGTATCGTTCCGAAGTGGATGCTTCATCGTTACAACTATACTCAGAAGCTTGTTGGTATTTACGAAGTATTCCGTATCATCAACTATATCTTTGCATTCCTCGTGAAGATCGGTTGGGAGATCACAAAGTTCATCTTCAGATTGATTTTCTCGTTTATCTAATCTTTTATCAACAGCTCCCGAACATGTCCGCTCGGGAGCTGTTTGCGCAAGCGGGGTGTGAGCATGGGACTCAAGGATTTATTCAACAATTTATTCAATAAAAATAACAGTGATTCTTCTCCATCTCAGAATACAGAGAAAAATCCTGTTGATAATGACCGTTATGCGAACGGTACAATGAATGTCGATCAATATACCGAGTGTCGTGAACTGCAGAGTCGGGATAACGTGGTATATAATAATATCGAACCCTCCGATCAGCCGGTAGCCATAACGCCGTCAGCAAATATCCATGAGGTGGATTTGTTCGGCGCCGACCGCGATCAGTTCTGGAATCACCACGGAAATACAAAAGAAGACTACATGGAGCTTGCTTCGCATATTCCCGAGGTAAAGGAGCGCCTTGAGGCAGGTGAAAATCTCGAGGATCTCTATAACGATCCGGACATCGGTGCATGCGCTCGCAATTATTTTGATCCGAACAATATTCCGAAGGTTATACAGTATAAGGATACCTTCATTTCGCAGGGAGATAACCGTCATCGCATACTTGCCGCACAGGAGCTCGGTTATGATATACCGGTGCGAATTGTCGGTACATACAGCCCGATTGACGGTGAAAAGACCGATATTAAGGAGCAGGACCCGCTGTATCATGAGCATACCGACGGCGATGTTATCGAAGATGAGATTATTGACGATGAACTCATTGACGATGAAGCCCCGACCGATGAAGAAACGGTTGCCGATGATATCATTCTGCCTCCTGTGGAAGAAGCAGCAGTTGAAGACGAGCTTATCGGAATACCTGCTGTGAGCGAGATTGTATATGATGCGGATGAAGGTGAAATCGAGATACCGACCGAGCCGAGAGCCTATTCGCCTCCCGAATATTTCGATCAGGAAAGTGTATCCGATGAAGAACTTGCTTATCTTGACGAGAACACGGGAGAAAATGAGCTGATTCAAAGCCGGCTCGATGAAAATGGCAGAGAAATGAGCCCCTTGCAGGATCAGGAAATGACCGGAGGCACTTATTTCCCCGATGCATGGCAGTTCAACGATCTCCCGAAGGGAACGACTCTTTATCAGCTGTCTGGACCTGAGGGAACGGGATCGAAGTATTATACCGATGCAGAAACGGTTAACGCCTGCCGAAATGATAAAGGGGAGGTGGATATTGCAAAGCTGAAGGAAGTGCTTCAGATCAACGATCCGACCAATTATAAAACCGAGCTGAATGAATATACGGTTACCGAAGATATGCGCGTTCCCGCAGCAGATTGTAAAGCGAATTATTGGAACGGTGATGGCGGCGGACGGCAGTATTATCTGAACCTCGAAAATAAGAACAAGCTTGAGTTGGCAGTTCCGCCTCCGGATAATGGTGATCCTGTTGATTCTGATGATTCTCCCGATGTTCCTTCATCAAACGATGACGACATTCCTCCCAATGATCCTCCGTCTCCGGATGGCGGAGAAATGTCTGCAGATGATAAAAATAATATTGAAGAGGACAATGAATCCGAAAAAACTGTGGAAAACACAGATGAATCAGAGCTGTCCGATAAGCAGGATAATGCGGAGCCGAATCGGTCGCGCAGCATGCATGATGATCTTAACAATCCTGACCTGTTCAAGGAAAATGAACAGGGCGATTATACCTACAGTGAAAACGAATTCGGGAAAAATGCGAGCGGAAGTCTTGAATTAAATAAAGGCGAACGTGATGCAAAGGCTCAGCGTGAAGTTGGTGGAGATGATCGCCGTGCAACTGATGACGGTGGTCATCTGATCGGAACACGCTTTGGCGGTGATGGCGGTACCGAGAATCTTGAGGCACAGGATCGCAATCTTAACAGAGGTTCCTTTAAGATCCGTGAAAATGAATGGGCATCTCAGCTTGAAAACGGCGATAAAGTGTTTGTAAATACAGAATCGTACAGATCCAACGATTCTGAGCGGCCGGGTGCATTTATGGGGTATACCGTGGTTGAACATCCCGACGGTACCCGCGAATGGGATGCATTTTCATATCAAAATGAGAGTGCAGCTGTGCAAAAAGCACAGAATGAAGAACTCGCAGAGCAGAATGATCTGATGGATGAATATGATAATCCAATCGACTATGATCCGGCAGAGTATGAAGCAGAATTGAGCGACGAAGATTATGAAGTTGTCAAAGACACTCCCTGCTCCCACAATGAAGAGGCGCCTCTTCAGATAGAATCGCAAACAGACGCTTCTCAGGATAATGATACCACCGAATTCATGGAGGATGAATCTGAGCCCACGGATGATGAGGCTGAACCCGCAGATGATGAGTCCGAGCCCGCAGAAGATGAATCTGAGCCCACGGAAGATGAAGCAGAACCCGCGGACGATGAGCCTGAGCCCACGGAAGATAAAGCAGACCCCGTAGAAGATGAAGCAAATCCCGCAGAGGATGAAGCTGAACCCGTGGATGATGAAGTCGAACCTGTAGATGATGAGTCCGAGCCCGCGGAAAATGAAGTCGAACCAGTAGATGATGAGGCTGAACCCGCGGATGATGGGTCCGAGCCCACGGAAGATGAAGCAGACCCCGAAGAGGATGAATCTGAGCCTACGGAAGATGAGGCTGAACCCGCAGAGGATGAATCTGAGCCTACGGAAGATGAGGCTGAACCCGCGGATGATGAGTCCGAGCCCACAGAAGATGAATCTGAGCCCACGGATGATGAGGCTGAACCCGCAGATGATGAGTCCGAGCCCACGGAAGATGAAGCTGAGTCCACGGAAGATGAAGCAGCCCCTGCAGATGATGAGTCCGAGCCCGCAGAAGATGAAGCAGACCCCGCAGATGATGAGCCTGAGCCTGCGGAAAATGAAGTCGAACCAGTAGATGATGAGGCTGAACCCGCGGATGATGGGTCCGAGCCTACGGAAGATGAATCTGAGCCCACGGAAGATGAAGCAGACCCCGCAGAAGATGAATCTGAGCCTACGGAAGATGAAGCTGAGCCTACGGAAGATGAGCTTGAGCCCGCAGAGGATGAGTCCGAGCCCATGGAAGATGAATCTGAGCCCACGGAAGATGAAGCAGACCCCGCAGAAGATGAATCTGAGCCTACGGAAGATGAGCCTGAGCCTGCGGAAGATGAAGCTGAACCCGTGGATGATGAAGTCGAACCTGTAGATGATGAATCTGAGCCCACGGAAGATGAAGCAGAACCCGCTACAGATGAAATATCTGAATTTGATTCAATTTCCGAGGATGCAAACGAAAGCAGCGAGGGGGATGAGGACGGCAATTTCGATATGGAGGATACAGATGACATCACAGATATTGATGATGAACTGTCTGATTTTGATGATCTTTCCAATGAAGATGCGGATACCATTGATGATGTTTCAGAAAATGAAGGAGATGCTGTCGATGATACATCGGATATCAGTGATTTTGACGATAATACCGAAAATGTCGAATATACTGTTGACTCTGATGCATCGGATGCAGCAGATACAGAAGAAGTGGATATGTCTGAAAGCGACTTTGATTCCTACGAAACTGATGCCGATATGGATGCTATAACATCGGAAACTGCTGAGACTGATAGTGGTGAAATGCTTGATGAAAACATCGAAGTACCCGAAAGTGGCGAGGTTGACAGCGAATTCGATGATGATTCCAGTGAGAATGTCAAGGATTATGGTTTTGATGATGATGAAATTGTCGAAGCTGCCGATAATGACAACGAGTTTGATGATACATCAACCGATACTGCTATGGATACTGCAAGTGAATCGCCCGATATAAGTGCTGCTATCGACAGCAGTGAAAATATCACCTGATAACATAAGCATTAGGCTAAAAGATACTGCAATTCTTATAGAGATGCAGTATCTTTTTGCTTTGCTCTATTATCATAACAACATTATAGATAAAAATCATAATAAACAGCAGACACAAAAATCCCCGCCGATTTCTCGATGGGGATGATTTTGTTTATTCGCTTGGATTACTCTACAGGATTAGCCCTTGATAGCAGCCTGTGCGGATGATAACATGGGGAGTGTAATCAAGAAACATTTTCAGCTCAACAAAAAACACTAATTCAATGCTCCGTTGAATCTTGTTCAGATTTGAAGCGCTGTACAATTTCGGAAGTTTCTGTTATACTATATACAACGGTACCGGAATTCATAGTAAGGGGTAAAATATATGAGTGAAACAATGGGACAGATTATCCGCAGACTTCGCAAAGAACGGAATCTCACGCAGGAAGAACTGGCACAGCAACTGAATGTTACCTTTCAAGCAATCAGCCGTTGGGAAAACGAGACAGGGATGCCGGATATCTCGCAAATCGTGCCGCTGTCGAATGTGTTTGGAGTAACGACGGATGTGCTATTCGGCAAGAATGGCATGGATGGTGACGAAGAAGTAACCAGGTTCATCCTTGAAGCAGAACGGAAAATCAGTAATAAGCCCTCTAAGGGTATGAGTAGATTCGCGCATCGTAAGGAATGCTGTGAAGAGGTACAGGCAATGCTTGCGACATATCCGAATCACTTTGCGCTTCTTTGCTGTTCGCTGGCACATATCGTCTTTCTTCTTTGGGACTACATGGAAGAACAGTTTGCCGATGAGTTCACCGACAAAGAATTCGAAATGAAGGTATGGGAGAACGAAGGAATACGTCAGGGGAATATCGTCTTGAATCACTGTACTGACAGTTATTTGATGAACATTGCCAACCGCTGGCTTGTCAGCATTTACCGTATTATGAAGGATTACGCCAAAGCGGAAGAGCATGCGAAAAAACTTACGGATGACAGAGAAAAATATCTGGCAATCGTATATGATGATATGGGACGGCCGGAAGATGCAATGAAACAGTACAGCATCGGTATCCACGACTGTTTTCATAAACTCACACAAATACTCCCTCTGCTCGGATATCTTTACAGAAAACAGCAAAAGTTCGATGAAGCATATACATGCTACCGACTCTTCCCGGATATTTATGATCTGATGTTCAAAAACAGTAAGGATGAAGTGCCGTACTATACCAATCATCCTTGTTATGACTGGTGTGCTGCCACATGCATGGATCTCGGACGGTATGACGAAGCGATGGACTGGTTAGAAAAATGGCTTAGACATGAGCAGATCATTGCAAAGAATCACAATGTGGTTACTGATAGTAAGCTGCCGTATTTCAATGGTTTGGATTTTTCAGATTCCTATCATGAATCGTATCCCCGTGAAAAACGCATTACTCCGAGCCTTGAGTGGGAAAGTTTCGATCCCATCCGGGACACCGACCGGTTCAAAGCAATCCTCGCCGATGCGGAAGCATTTGAACAAGGCAAATAAATACAGAATTCGATACACAAAAAAAATCCCCACCGATTTCTCGATGGGGATGATTTTGTTTATTAAGCTATGCTGTTTTGTGTCCGGGATTAGCCCTTGATAGCAGCCTGTGCGGCTGACAGCAAAAGGGGGAAATTCCTTACAAACACATTTTATTAACAGACGCGATTTTTTAATTATTTATAATGACAACCGACACACCATCTGGAATAGCGGTTAAAGTAATATTTTCTTTTGCTATCATCTTTTTGGCCTTAGCTATGGCTTCTTCCAATGAATTAGCAGGAATCATATGCATATTTTCAACAATTACATCTGCCATATCAGAAACATAAATAACCTTGGCTTTCGATAAAATCCTAAGTAGAATTTGAGTCTGCCATTGGTCTGGCATTGTTTCATTTCGTCCGCGGGAAAGAAAAACATTCATTGTTTTATTTATATCCGCTTCATCTGCAAGTTGATGATAAAAATGGTCACCGCCTGTACCATCATTAGATTTGGCAAGCATAATGATAACGCCTCCATCATTTACGGTAGCTTCTGCTGCAGTCATACCCTTTACCGCCTGATAAACATTTTGGTCAAGAGGATATCCGCCGTTTGTAGATATTACTATATCGGCAGGAACAGCTTTCACAGCACAAAGAGAGGCGATAAAATCAGTTCCCTTTTTATGTGCCTTTTCAAGATCTCCTGCAACAGCAAAAATAGGCTCTTTTTTAGAATTTAATACCACATTAACAATAAAAGCAAGTTTAACCTTTTTTGCCGCCCAGATCATATCGTTATGTATTGGGTTATCCTTTAAAATACCTGTTCTTGCTTTTTTATGTGCAATAAATTCAGAGCAGTGATTAGCAAGAACTGTCGCTCTTCCCGCAATACCAGGCAAGACACTTTTTCTTCCGCCTGAAAATCCTGCAAAGAAGTGAGGTTCAATAAAACCCTCCGCCACAAGTAAATCAGCATCAAAGGCTATTTTATTAATTTCACACTGTTCACCAGAGGGCAAAACCCCTATATTCACAAGCTTTTCTCGTTCGTCGCAATCGTGAATATATATTTTCTCATTTTCTACTATTTCTTCACCGAATTTATCTATAAGCTCCTGTTGTGTAGTGCCTCTGTGACAGCCTGTTGCTATAAGAATTGTTATGTCCGCATTTGGATTTCCTTTTCTTATTTCACTTAGCATTTCAGGTATAATAATTTTACTTGGCACAGGTCTTGTATGGTCGCTTGCAATAATTACAATATTCTGTTTGCCTTTGCTAAGGTCACAGAGCCTCTCGCTTTCCACAGGTGATTGCAATGCGCTTCTCACAAGTTCCTTTCCGTCAAATTTAGGTATATACTCCTCAATCGAGGATGTTAGCACACCTGCAAGCTCTTCATCTTTAAATTCATAATCTAAGTATGTTTGTCCATATGGGAAAGATATTTTTTTCAATTCAGTTCACCTTTTCTTTCATTGGTTTTCATTATTCTCGGTATAAGTACAAATTGAAGTAACTTCCCAATTATTGTAGCACAATTCGTTGTTTTTTTCAATATACAGAAAATGACCTCGCCAATTTCTTGACGAGGTCTCAAAATTTGCATTATAAACCTAATTACTTAGATTCCTTGATAGCAGCCTGTGCAGAAAGGTAAAAACAATGGGGTTTTTGATGAGGTGTGCGTTGTCCTCATTCTCTTTCCTATGTAACGAGGAAATCTTTTCGATTTCCTCCAACTTGATAATACAGCTTTTCTTCCTGCCCTCTGCTGTAAAGGTTGCTTTCACATCAGCCGTTCCGTTCAGATTGACATACCAATCAAAAGTGGTATCCGAAGTCGGCGTTACCATATAAACAAACTGATTGACAACATCGTGGCTGATTGTGCTACCACTAAAATCAATAAGACTGTTCAGCGTAGAACGGATACCCTCTAAATCCAGACCTCTCGGACTACATTTTTCTGTTGGTGTATCGTCAAGAGCTTTTTGGAGTTCCTTAATCTCTGCATCAATAGGGCTTCTCATAGACTGATACTCGTCTTTTGAAATCTCTCCGTCAGCTCTCATAGCAATCAAGTTTGTAAGTCGGCTATTTGCTTTATCTATTCTTGCCTGTATAGAAACTGCATCGGACTTATTTTCTGTTGCTCTTTCTTCCTTATAATAATGCTTGATAAGGTCTAATGCTATAAGCACCGACTCTTTTCTTTCCTGCCATAAATGCTCCAACAATGCTTTTGCCATAAAATCGAGCTTCCAATCAGTTATCATTCTGCTGTCACAGTAGCCCTCAGTATCTAAGCCTATCTCAGCTCGCTTACGCTTAATGCCGTTATTGAGCTGATTGTAGCATTGATAACCATAGGAAGTTTTACCGTCCAACTTAGTATGCCATTTGTTTTTGCGATACGATGAGCCGCAGGAACAACGCAGTTTATTTACCCATATATCTCTGGAGTCACGCTTGCTGTGTGTGGTTTTCTCCGCAGTTACTAATGCTGGCTTTACTCGGCTTTCTCGTATTGCCTGTGCCTTATCCCAGATTTCCTGTGAAACGATAGCGGGGAAATCGCCCTCTATATATTCATAGGTGGACATATCCAGATTGTTAATCCGCTTCTGCTCCAGAAAGTTATTGCTTCTGGATTTGTTGTAGCACTTTGTTCCTGTATATGTGGCATTTTTAATAGCCCTCATAATATTAGAAACGCTCCATTTAATAAGACCCGAAGCGGTTTTCCTTTTTCGCTCTGTCAATATCTTTGCGATTTTCATAGAGCCATAACCTTGCAGATACAAGTCAAATATCATTCTGACTGTTTCTGCCTGTTCCTCATTGATAACATAAGTGTCGCCAACACGGTCATATCCTAAGATATTTCCGTTTCCGTAAAGGACACCGTTATCACGGCTGATTTTCTGTCCTGCTTTTACACGCTCAGAAGTCTTACGGCTTTCTTCCTGTGCCAATGTTGCCATAAGGGATAACCGAAGTTCTCCATCGCCGTCCATAGTCCAGATATTGTCATCAATAAAATATACCTCAACGCCGATGCCTTTTAATTCTCTGGTTACGACAAGAGTATCTACGACATTACGGGCAAAACGGCAAACCTCTCTGGTAACAATCAAGTCAAATTTGCCTTTTCTTGCATCATCGAGCATACGCAGAAAAGCAGGTCGCTTTTTTGCCTGTGTTCCTGTAATACCCTCGTCAATATAACGGTCATATACAGTCCAAT
>JAFQEJ010000038.1 GCA_017399105.1 Clostridia bacterium | reverse complement strand
TTTATCGGCTGAGATGCTTTGGTTCCTGCGATGTAACAGATTGTGCCGAATATTTGCTCGTACTGCAATAACTCCCTGCTGCTGTGTGCCGTATTAATTCGAGCACCGACGGTATCATTTTTCA
The DNA here is from genome assembly GCA_017399105.1 of Clostridia bacterium. Taxonomy (GTDB): domain Bacteria; phylum Bacillota; class Clostridia; order Oscillospirales; family CAG-272; genus RGIG1743. The sequence continues at coordinate 5,413 of JAFQEJ010000038.1, read as the reverse complement.
CCATAAATATACTCCTAAGATATGATATTATATCGGTTTCTTGCACCAATACCATAACTAAGTATACAGCAATTTCATATCATACTGCTATATTTTGGGTGAATATTTTACGATATATTTACATTTTCAGGCTGAGCTCGAGCAACTATATCTATTATTTGCCATATATGTCATCTGTTTCCATCACGAGGCGCTCAGCATAATATTGTCATTTACCCCACTTGTATGATTTTTTTCACTTTAACTTATTTTGCATCAACCATCGCATAGACCATCATTGCAACCAGCGATCTGGACGCGTATGCTTTGGGAAGAAGCATGTAATTCTCACCGGTGTAAATGTTCTTCATGTTCATCCACGCCATTGCCTCAAATGCCCAATCGGACACCTCCGCTATATCACTGTGGGGCATCCGATACATCCATGCGCCCATGAAGCCTTCGCCGCTGCTCTGTGCATAACGGTACAGAACAGCGCAAAGCTGCTCACGAGTCAATATATCCTCAGGTCCGAACGCATTATCGCTGTAGCCATTGATCAGATTTGTGCTTGCTGCCCAACGAACCGCCTCCGTATAACATGTGTCTGCAGGAACATCCTCAAACTGCATGAGATAATTCACAAGGGGACAGCCGTTCATTCTCCAAAGAATCGTAACAAGTATAGCGCGGGACAGCTCGGTGTCGGGACTGAACAGACCAAGCTCTGCATCCACACCGTTCATGATTCCGTTTTTATGGAGATACAGAACTGCATCGTAATATACATCTGTGTCTGCTACATCGGTATAAGGATTGACCTGTTTGAAGATCGCGGTAATGTTGTGATTTTCCTTTACATGCTCAAAGGTGTATTCACTGACCGCTCCCACGGATATGCCGTCTACGAGAACATCTGCAATTTCATATCCTTCGTCGGACATAATGGTGTAAGTCAGATTTTGGCTATACTTTACCTTGGTGCTTCCTTCAGAACTGATTGTTCCGCCTTCAGTGGCAGAGGCGGTGAGATCAAACTCCTGACTGTACAGCATCATCAGTACCCAGTACCAATAGTCGTTGTTTTCATGTTCAGCTTCACTCCACATCGCGGTAAAAGTGACATTATCCGTAACAATGCAGGGGAATTCCACAGCATTAACGCCATCCATGGTCCAGCCAAGGAAAATGCAGCCTTCCCTCGTCGGTTGGGTGGGCTGAGCAATTGGATTTCCCATCAAAACGTTTTCGGTGACTGCGTTCTCCCCATTGTTCGGATCAAAGGTCACGGAGTACATCCGAATGTGTGAAATTGTGTAGGTGCCACTCATCGATGCATTGAATGCAATCTGATTGTTTGATGCTGCTGCAACTTGAGTTGTACCGTCGGGCGCGGTAATCACTGCACCTTCAAAATTGTACGGCATGATCAAAAGAGGTCTTCTGCCGGAGAAAAAACTGCTGTCAGCCACAGTAACCGTGAAGCTTTCGCCTGCCTCATCGGCATAATCAACAATTAATTTTCCGTTAAAATCAGCTGACGACGCAAAAGAACGGAGCAGTCCGAAGGTTCGCGCGGTGTTCGCATGATCCTCAAACAGCCACGTACCGACAATGTTTTCATCGGAATCAACAATGCAGATTTCTTTAACGCCCTCCTCATCAAAGGCAGTGCTGTTGATGATCAGTTCATCTGCTTCTTCATTGATAATCTGTGTGTCGGTATTCCAGTCAGCAATCAGGATGTTCTCATACTCCGCTTCAAAAGCAAGACGCATGCGCATAACGACAGGGGTATTCGATTGACCGAGTATGACCGACTCAAGCGTTTTATTTCCGCTCCACCATCCTTTTACGGGGAATTTCCATTGCGGATTGGTGATTACACGCGCACCGGTTCCGTTCGTATCCACCTGAGCGGGGCGACGCTTCAGAAGATTTCCCACACTCGTTTCGGTGGTTGCTGCAAGCATCGCTGAAAGACCGAGGTTTTCACAGTCATTATGCCTGTCTGCGCGAGGAAGACCGGGTATGGGAATGTGACCGTTACCCCGTTCACAGAATTCCGCGAAATAATTCTGATACTGATACAGCGTCCCTTTGGTATATACATCAAAATCGGTTCCGTTATTGATAAAGTTGCTGTTGGTTATGCGGAAGTAGTAAGGGCTAAAGCCAGAAATCAACTTCACAGCCGTTTCGTTGTTGATAAAGGTATTGTTGTTCAGCATACCTTTTTTCGTTCCCAAACTGCCATTAACGCGGATCGCAACACCGTTGTTGATAAAGACAGACTGATTCGGCAAAATCACCCCGCCGTCCTCTGTCCAGTCAAGCGCCGCATCGTAACCGTAAAACACGCATCCTCTGATGCTTGCGTTGTCGCCACTTATAGCAATGCTTTCTCCGTTTCCTGACTTCTCGGGCGCGATGAAGTACACATTTTCAACATAGACATGGGCTCCGCCGTTCACAACGCCGGGATCTCCAACGATCATATTTCCGATAATACGCGTATTTCCGCTGCCGCGAAGAACGACAGGAGTTAACGATAATTCCCTGAATTTATCGGGAACCAGCACTGTTCCCATGTAATCCACATCAGCAAGCTGAACATATGTAACCTGCCGTGTTTGAGCCATTGCATCGGGAATTACAGTCGTGGAATCTTTGTCGAGCTCTTCTGCCAGTTCGGCTAAAAATGCATTCAGCTCTTCCACAGTATCGACGCCCATTTGTGCGTAGTCGTACATTTGTTCCACAGAATCTATACAGAAACAAATAATACCAATATCGCCCGTAACCGTCTGACCGTTTACCGTCATACTGACGGTCGCGCACAGCTTGATAACCGATCTTTCTCCTCCCTTGAAGTACAACTCCCAATCGTTACTCACGGAAGGGGTAATCTCCGTTTTATGTTCCCTGTTGCTCAGGCTGAACACTTCCGGACCATAAAAATGTTCGATCCAAACCTTTGATACCGTGACCTTGGCACGGCGGTTGGTTACGGGATCATAATATTTACCGCCTGCCTCGTCGAGCTTGATCTCAGCGACAGAAATATCGATATCTCGAAACAACTGATACGAATCGGACATTTTCTGCGAGACTTCTTCGCCGACTCTTACGGTAGCGGCTTCAAATACCGACACAACACCCGTCACATCATTTGTTGTGGAAAAGCCGACCACATAATTTCCGATATATAAGCCATTCGCTTCATACCTTGTAAAGCCGGTATCGATCGAAAAAGTTCCCATAGAGTTGCTGCCGTCTTTGATCGTCAGTCTGTATATCATATTGATCTGCTGTGGCTTTGGCAGCATGATCATCATATCATACCGTTCTTCCGTTCCGGGTCTTGCAACCCAAGCAGGTACAATCGGATCGTGAGTTATACCCCATTCATACACCTCTGCGGTAATACTGCTCTTTTGCGATTCAGTAAAGCCTTCCTCACTCATCACCCAAACAGTTCCGTTTTCGAGCTCGTAGTATTTGGGGTTCGAAAGTTTTGTGTTTACCGCTCTCACCTGTGAAGAATACATGTCAATAGAAATGCTCGGGATATCCGGAGCCGGCACGCTCGGACCGCTCGGTATACTTGGACCTGTTGGCGAAGGCGCCGGGCTGATTCGGCTGACATTTTCGTTTGCCGCCCCCACTGTCAGCACAAATGCAGACAGCATCGTGAGCACCATCACAACGCTGATTAACAAACATAAAAATTTATTCTTCATATAAATGCCACCTTTGTATTGCAATTCATTTTTATATTATGTTATCCTATTCTTGTTTTTTGTAATTTTTAATGAGCTTAAATGCACTGTATAAAATTGCTTGCATCGCTATATCCGAGGATTTCTGCAATCTCTCCCCAAACGACTTTCTATGTCGCTGTTCTGCGGGAGCTTCTGATGCCCCAACCCACAACCTTCACCCAACTGTTTAGGGATAGTACAGAGGCAGTGGAATTTTCGGCAATTCTCATCCAAGCGTACATATTTGATATGATCCTTTCCGGTATTCAATCCGCGATGATTCAGGCATTATCCGCCGCGAAATGTGGAAACATTCTCTGCTTATTATTCTATTGTGTTGAGGTTCGTATCTACCGTTGCAGCCGATCCTTCCTGCGCTTGTTCTGTCATGATACCGCTTGATGACAATTTATGCAGCACAGGCTGTGCAACCGTCATTTTTCGAGGAACTGAAAATCCGGCTCCGTCTGTCCCTCTGTATCCCTAATTTCCGCATGTTTTCGCCAATTAGTGACCACTGTATTGCCCTTTCCGGGAAAAATGCAAGGCAAATGCAAGGCCGGAGGGACGGGTGGTCACTAATTTTAGTGTAACAAAGATAAGAAAATTTCGTTCAGCTCATCCCATCCCCGGGCATCTTCTCGTGGAAGCTCGGCAATGATTTTTTCGATTTCATCCATGCTTCTATCAATGTAGTCATTCACTCGGTCAAAACGTTTGCCCTCACCGATCTCCGGCGTGTTTATCTTCAAGTCGAGCAACTTTTTTACATTGGGTTTAATTTCTGCATCGAGATGTTTTTCCATCAGCGTGCTGAACAGCATCGGCGGGGGTGTGCCTTCGGCAAGAATCCACTTGCAGGCAAGCAGTGGACGCAGAACGTAAAAATATTTCTTTAACCGGACCGTTTCCCCTTTCAGATATTCACGATAGTTGCTCTTGGCTGTGCTGAGATAATGATACAAGCCCGATTTAGCCACGAAATAGCGATTGATGACAGCGGCAATCTTCTGCCATTCATCTGTGGTTTTGTAAATGATCGGAGATGAATTCCATTCAAACAGTGTCGGATTAGAATTGTGCAGCAGAGTCAATACCTTTTGAATGTCCCAGCCGTTAATGTCGAGTGTGTCGTCAAGCTGCCATTCGATTACATCACGGGTCTTGTCAAGCCGCAGATAGAATTCTTTCGGGCGAACATATATGAACCGCACATCGTAATCGCTATCGGGCGAAGCAAATCCCCAAGCACGGCTGCCGGACTCAACGCAGTGCAGAATCTTTATATTTTCGCGTTCTTCAATTTCTTTTAACTTTGATATTATCGTGTTTCTCACAATTAATAACTCCATTAGTTTTTTGCCTATAACACCTATTTCGTTTTCTTCTTAAAAATCGGCTCATCCTTCGAGCAGAGCCAAGCGCCCACCGCCATGGCGGCAAGGGAGATAAAGTAGGTCACCTTCGGCATCTCGCGGAAGATGACGAGGGAAAGAAGTGTGCCGATGAAGGGCGCCACGGCGTAATAAGCACTGGTCCGTGCCGCACCGAGGATCCTCTGTGCGTACACGTAAAAGAAGATGCTCAGCCCATACGCCACAAATCCCACGCCAAGCACGGCGAAAACGCTCCAAAGGTTGATCAGCCGCTCCCCGATGCACAGCCCGATA
>JAFQEJ010000037.1 GCA_017399105.1 Clostridia bacterium | reverse complement strand
CTTTCCTCACAAAGCAGCCAAATACCGTCAACAATTCGTTCGGTAAAACGCCCCTTCCGTTCTGCATATTCCGCCATGAAGAAGGTCATCAGCAACTCGCGCCGACGTCTTTGCGGCACCTCAAACAGCAAGCGCGAGCCGGATCGGAACACCTCATGATAGAGGCTCGCCGTAAGCAGCGGATATGGCTCATCCAGTATGGCTTCGGCATCAGCAATCAAACCTGCTGCATCCTTCGGATTGAGCTTAAAACCGCCACTGTCACAAAAAGGGACAAAGGCTTCCCTTCCCAATACACGACCTTCAATATGAAAATCGTATTCCGAAAATACTCTCGGCATCCAACCCCTCCTTAATATATACGTACTTCATAAACACGCACATCGGCATCGCCGTTGGTCGCGGTAACGTGAAGTTCAGCACAGTCTGCTATTTGTGCATGATCGAGCTTTAGAATCTGCTGCCGCTGATAATTGTCTCTGATATCGCACTCCCAGACAATTCTGCCGCCATTGGTCAGAATGAGTTTGAAATCGCGCACCAATTCAGGCGGTGTTCCCGGAACCTCTTCTTCGAGATAAGCCTTGGACATGGAAATGCTCTTTTCCTCGGAGAGATTGGGGTCAAAGCTGAGACGGATTTCCTTCACATTCTGTGCGGCAAAACAAAGCTTGAGCCACTCTCCGTCTTCGGACAAGCCTTTTGATACCCAGAGGTGCGGGTCACCGTCCTCAAAGCGTGAAATACCGCTGATCACCTTTTCCGGCTCATAACCATCCTGCCACGAGCTGGCTGTTACGATTGCGCTTCTTGCCATGTCGTCAGGATCGTCGTTGAAGCAGCCGGGAATATAACAATCATCACGCAGCAGACGACGACGAAGTTCACTTATGTATTTTTCTCCCACTTCGCGCGGTGTCATTCCATATGAGGCTGCCATCGCAGCAGCAGTGCCGACTGCCTGACCGCCAACTGCACAGGTACCCATAACCCGCGCTGAGCTCAATCCCAGTTTGGTCGCACTGATACAGCGTCCGGCCATCATGAGGTTGTCAATGTTTTTGGAATAATAGCAACGATAAGGGATAGAATAGAAGCCGTCATAGCTCATTACGCGGGACGGTACACTTCCTTTTGCATTGAGACCGCCCGGCACATGGTCATCCATTGGCCAGCCTCCGTAGGCAACTCCGTCCGAATGACGTCGGTTTTCCCGAATATCGCTTTCATGCAGCAGATAGTCACCTACAAGACGTCTGCTTTCACGCATTCCGGGAAGCATGCCGACCCAATCAAGCTCATAATTCTCTGCGCCGTGATCGCCGTGGTTTTTGATATGATCCCAGATACCATATAGTGCACTCAGCAAATCGTCGCGAATTTCCTCATATTCACCAATAATATCATTATAATCGCCGCCCAGTTCAATCCACCAGTAGCCATATTGAACATCATATTTCTCAACCAGATCATCCACAGCATCATAAGCAGCATTGGAAGGGAGCGTCACAACATCATCTGCTGTATGATAAACAACCACATCACCATGGGGTCTGCGATAAAGATCCTCCTCATCAAACTTTCTGATCCATGCAGGCGGATCAAAGGTGACAGGATGTCCACGGTCGGAAGCACAGAAGAGCAGCGTATTACCCATAGTTGCACCGCTTCGTGTTTCGGGCGCGTATTCCTCGCCGAATTCATATCGGTCCTCTGCACCGATGCGATATTCCGCACCTGCCAGATAACCAAGCGTTCCGTGACCTGTACAGTCACAGAAAATCTTTCCCTCAATCCTGTAGTGAATCTCTGTGGTAAGCTGATAACATAATATCTCTCGAATCCGACCGTTTTCACAGACGCAGTCGGTCATGGTTGTATTCAGCATCGTGGTCAGATTGGGGCAGTTTTTCACAAAGGACCAGAGTATCGCATCCCATTCCGAATAGGAGCCTCGGTTGTTACGATGCTTGTTTTCGAGCATCAGCTCGAGTATGATGCCGGTTTCAATGCCATTTTTTTTGCCCCAGTGGCAGTTGCCGCCGTTGATCATCATACGGATTTCGGAGCTTGCATTTCCGCCAAGCACGGGGCGGTTATGAACCAGCAGTGTCATCGCGCCGCTTCTTGCCGATGCGGCAGCAGCACAAATACCCGCCAGTCCTCCACCGACCACAACCACTTCATACTGACGTGTGCGATACTTCAGATCGCTCTCTTTTTTGATTCCGCAATAAAATTCTTTCATATAATTGTTGCATTCCTTCTTCTGTTGTGTTACAATCGTTCTAAGAAGATTTTACCACGATAAATCCGTTATTGATATCGATTTATTGACCAATAATGTTCTGTTTATGACATGAGGTATTTATGAATCCCTACATCAGCGCCTATCTCAATTCAGAAGGCTACCGTGAGAAGAAATATACCGATGAGCAATCCAACTGGGAAGATTTTCCGCTTCTCGACCGAATGATATTCTCACGCCGTGACGTATATGCGACCAAAGAGAATTTTGAGGATTTGATTCACTCTCACGAATTCTATGAGCTGATTTTCTACATTGAAGGAGAGCTAAGTCTCATTTCGGAAAACAAGCTCTATCCGGCAGCGGCAAACTCCGCCTTCATCTCGAGTCCCAACGAGCTTCACGGTGGCCGCCTGCTTGCACCTTCGCTCTATTCACGCTATGTGCTGTGGTTTGATGAAAGTATTTTCGAGGATCTCGGAAAGGCGGGATACGGGCTGCTGGACTTTGTGAGAAACCGAAACAGCGGAGAAAACAATTTTATACTTTCAAGCGAAGAGAACAGGCACAAGCTGCGCAGTTATCTTGATCACATGCAGGATGCTCTCACCACCGGACATCCGAGAGGTGAGATATTGGCTTACTCATACCTACTGCGCTTTTTCATCCTGCTTGGTGAATGTGCCGCCAATCCCGTCACTATACCGAGCTTTACCGATGATGTCCCCTTCCTGTCAAAGGTATTGGCATACATCGATCAGAATTTTGCCACGATTCACAGTATCGATGAAATTGCCGACCATGTGCATCTCTCAAACGAATATCTGTCGCGCAGCTTTACCCGCCATGTGGGAATCCCCATCAGCAATTATCTGAGAAAAAAGCGGATATCCTACAGCAAGGAGCTGCTTCTCGCGGGAGTCAGTGTAACCGAAGCCTGTTACAGCGCCGGATACAACAATCTTTCTCACTTCATCAAATGCTTCCGCGAAAACACAGGCATGACCCCTGCCAAATATGCAAAATCGATGGTGCGAGAGTCCCGTTAAATCCTTTAAACAAATGAAAAATCCTCCTTCGGCTGAAGAAACCTTCAGCTTCGGGAGGATTTTCTGCAGTGTCGACTGCCGCGTAGTTATGCTTTCCTTTTACCTTAATCACACAACTTCTCAAGGCGTTTTTCCTTGGATGAATGGATCAAGGCGATCTCCTGCTTATTCTTTGTTTTCGGCAGACAGTTCATTCCACAGTGTAAATCCGAGAATGAGCGCACCGCCGATCATCTGCCACACTGTCATGGGCTCGCCGAGCAGTGTCACTGAAATCAGCACTGCAACAAAGGGATCGATATAACTGAGAATCGCAGCCTTCTGTCCGGGAAGCTCCTTCAGGGAGGAAAAATAGAGACAGTATGTCACGCCGGTATGAATCAGACCGACGACCAACAGACACAACCAGCCGATTCCATCAAGGTTGCCGATCGTAATACCGCCTGTCAATGCCACATAAGGAATCAAAGTAATAATGGCGGCAAGAAACTGCAGGAATGTGCGGTGAATTCCCGCCACACCCTTGATAAATTTGTTCAGCAGAATAACCGCTGCATAAAAGCATGCGGCACCGAGACCGAACAGAATTCCGACAAGATCAGTTCCGCTCTTTCCCACATCGCCGATGCCGGTGATCATAACAAGCCCCAGAGTTGACATAACAAAACAAATAATCTGTTTTACGGTCAGCCTTTCACGGAAGATGATGGGACAAACAGCAGTAACAATAACGGGTGCAAAGTAATAGCTCAGTGTAGCTGCTGAGACTGTGGTATATTTGTATGCCTCAAAGAGCAGAATCCAGTTGATTCCCATGGCGATTCCCGAAGTGAGAAGAAAGGGAATTTCCTTTTTAAACTTTCCGAAGGGAATCTTCTGCTTTGTAACCATCAGATAAAGAGCAATCAGAATTGCTGCGAGGATGGCACGGTAGAGAGCAAGCTCTCCCGAGGAAACCGATATATTACGCACAAAAGGCCCCAGCGTACCGAAAACAATCATTGATACAATCAGCATCACGCGGGCATTTTTAAGAAATTTCATGTATATGCTCCGAAATATGACATCATTTGCATTTGCTGATATCATAACACATATTTCGCACAGCGTCAAGGCATATATAGAAAACAAAGTGCTTTCCTTGAAGAGAATGAAAAAATATGATAAAATATTTTCGGGATTTTCTTAACCGCTCTTCCCTTTCAATTACCATATAAATGAAAGCATGCTTTACCGTGAGGTTGTAATGAACAGTAAAATAATAAACGAGCAAATCGCCCGGAGTGCGAAAACCATTCTCTCCTGGTGCATGGCACGTACCGACAATCAGAACGAAGCTGAGGATCTTGCCCAGGATATCATGCTGGAGATTATCAAATCCACACCGAATCTGCGGGATGAAGAAGCCTTTTACGGCTTCATGTGGTCTGTTGCGCGCAATACACTGCATCGGTATTATGCAAGAAAAAAGCGAACCTATACCGACGAGCTTACCGATGCGCTGACGGCGGAGGATGAGATCACGGCACTTCTCGACTCAATGGAAGAAGCAGCGGATATCCGACTGCTGCGCCGTGAGCTGTCGCTGCTGTCCGAGCAGTATCGTAGGGCAACGGTTTACTACTACATTGAAAATCGCACCTGCCGCGAGATTGCCGACCTCATGGGCATTTCCGAGAGTATGGTCAAATACCTGCTCTTCAAATCAAGAAAGCTGTTAAAGGAAGGAATCACTATGGAACGAAATTACGGCGTGCAGAGCTATCTGCCCAAATCGCTGACACTGGGCTTCTGGGGCAGAGGCACCAACAATTACAACAGTATCCTGAAGAACAAGAAAATCCCGCAGAATATTCTTTTTGCCTGCTACAATGACCGTCTGAGCGCCGAGGAGATCAGTCTTGAAATCGGCGTAGCACTTCCGTACATGGAGGATGATTTACGAATCCTTGAAGAAAACAATCTGATTCTGCGTGATGGCAGCCGCTATCTGACCAATATTCTGATCTATACGGAAGAGCTGAACCGAGAGATTGCTGAGAAGACCAATGATATTAAGCAAAAAATCGCTGATACGGTGCGTGAGATGTCCGAAAAGCTGATGAAAGAAATTCGATCAGACTTCGACTACACCATGCTGAACGAAAATGAGCTGCGCTGGCATTTGGTTTGCAAGCTTTTTTATGAGGGAGTCATCAACAAAGCACAGGGACAGGTCAGACGTGATCCGCCGCTTGACCGATATGGCGTCCCTTGCTATATATGGGGCATAGAAAATTTTGATGAAAATGTAAAGAAGCAGAAAGCACTTAACATTGCGACAGGTCACATTTTTGACTGCTTCGGTTTAATCATCTTTATGGACTGTTCCGGAAACGGAGAGGCAGCACAGCACTATTTCTGGAACAACAAAGCCGCTGTCAGTATTCTTCTGCGTGTTGCTTCCGGAGAGAGCAT
>JAFQEJ010000036.1 GCA_017399105.1 Clostridia bacterium | reverse complement strand
GACGAAGCCTTCGCTTCTGCCGTCGAGCTGCTCAAAAATGCCCCTCGCATCGGAGCAAGCGGATGCGGTCACAGCGGCATCATCTGTCAGCACTTCTGTCATTTGATGTGCTGCATCGAACGCCCGGCAAGATTTATTTCTCCTGCCGAGGCTGTGCACGGTGCGACAGGCTATCTGCAGGAGGGAGACGTCTGTCTCTTCGCTTCCCGCGGCGGCAAGACTGCAGAGCTGCTCCCCATTGTCGATATCTGCAAGCGCAAAAATGTTAAGATCATCACGGTCACCGAAAATCTGGAATCCCCGCTGGCAAAAGCCGCAGATGTGGTTCTGAAGCAGCATGTGAACCGTGAAACCGACAAGTACAATGCCCAAGGCACCACATCAACCACAGCCCTCTGCATGATCTTCCACGCACTGCAGGCAGCGCTGATTGAGGAAACCGACTACCAAAATGAGCAGTTTGCGCTGATTCATCCCGGCGGAGCGGTCGGTGAAAGACTCAACAAGAAATAAAATAAAATAATAAACAAAATCCATTCAGAATCAAAGGAGATTACAATTATGGAATTCAAGGTATTTCAGAAGGAATTAGAGCTTCAGTCGAGAGGATGGATCCCCACCTTCCACGACGTATCCAAGGAAATCATCGAGATTGTAGAGGCATCGGGCATCAAGAACGGTACCGTCTGCATCGCATCTCACCACACCACCTGCTCGGTCATGATCCAGGAATGCTCCCATGACATCGACAGCTTCGATCTGGAGTTTCTCCAGCACGACCTGCTTGACATCATGAGAAAGATGATCCCCGACTTTGCCGAAGAGCATCAGTACCGTCATCCCGGCCCCATCCACTCCCAGTTCGGCCGCTATGTCAACGAGCCCGGTGACTACACCAGCATGAATACAGACGGTCATCTCCGTTCCGTATTCTTCGGCAGAAGCGAAACCATGACCATCAAGGATGGCATACTTGACGGAGGCGAATTCGCGCACATCTATTTCATCGACTGGGATCATGTCAGAGCACGCCGCCGTCAGCTCAATGTAACTGTTATGGGCACCACCGAGGATGTGGGTGATCGCAAGTGGAACAACGGCGAGGTCATCGATACCAAGCGCAAATACACAGAGGAAGAAAAGGCTTACGACGTGCATTATACTCTCCAGCAGCAGAGATAAATATTCCACATAATAAGGAGAACTGATTATGAAAAAACGGCTTCTTTCCCTGCTTCTTACAGCAGTTATGCTCCTGTCAGCTGCAGCCTGCGGTGAAACCGATACCGACAAAGAACAGGAACAGGAACATGCAAGCGTTACCACAGCGCCGCCCACCATCGAAACAACAGAGGGAGAGGAGTTGACCATGGCTCAGCAACGTTCGTTGGTTGCGGATAAGCTTCCCGCTCAAAATTTTGACGGCGAAACCTTTACCGCGCTTATCCGTGAGGTTTGCAGCGCTTCTTTCTACAGCGAAGAAGAGACCGGTGAGCCTGTTGAGGATATGCTCTACCGACGTGACCGCAATGTGTCCGAGCGTTTCAATGTACAGTTTTCCTATAACTTCATTTCAGCATTATGGGCTGATCGGGCTGCCTACATGGATCATGTCAGACAGTCTATCATGAGTGATGATATTTCATTTATGTTGGGCGACGGTTGTGCGGCCTACATAGCAGGACTTGCAGGGGAGGGATTGACCTATAATCTGAATGATCTTGAATACCTCAATCCCAAATCGCCTTGGTGGTTCCCGCAGTTAACTGAGGAGCTTACGATAAACGGTAAGTGCTACTTCATTTCGGGTGACTTATCGGTTTATTCGTGGCAATGTATCTGGGCATTGATTTTCAACAAGCAGCTTGTTGAAAACTATCAGTTTGACGATTTGTATACCGTTGTACGCGAAGGAAATTGGACACTTGATAAGCTTTCCGATCTCACCAAGGCGGTTTACACCGATGTGAATAACAACGGAACCAAGGATGTTGGTGATATCTTTGGTTTGACTCTCCCTCTTTCCAATAATGTAGATGCGCTGCCGTTGATTCTTGACTGTCCTTTTACTGTTAAGGACAGCGACGGATATCCTGCACTCAATTTGGACAATCCTCGCTTTGCCGACATGACAGAGAAGCTCTACGCACTCTTCTTTGAAAACCCCGGTGTATACTGTGCACCTGAGACACTCACGATCGGCGCTGAGCTGAGGGATGCTTTCCAGAACAATGAAGCAGTCCTGACCAATGTGTCTTTTGGCTGGCTGGAGGCACTTCGCACCATGGAAACCGACTTCGGTATTATACCTTATCCCAAGTATGACGAAAATCAGCGCGATTACATCAGTGTAGTGGCTGATGATCACACGCTCTATTTCATGCCGGTCAATATAGGCGAGTATGCCGAATTTGCATCGATCATTACAGAAGCACTTTGTGCGGAAAGCTACCGTATCGTTATTCCCGAGTACTACGAAAAGGCACTCAAGACAAAATCCTCTCGCGATAATGATTCCGAGGAAATGATCGATCTTATGCGCGATACGATTACCTTCAACTTCGGTGCTGTTTATTCTATCCCTATGGGGCAAGGCTTTGATTACGGCCCATCCCATATTCTTCGCGTTACTCTCAAGGGCAACAATGCTAACTTCGTTTCTCAGTGGGAAAAACTGAGAAAATCTTCGCTTTCCCGTCTTGAGGATCTTCTCGAAGCCTACGAATAAGGATTACTTATAATAATTAATCTGCTAATAATTAATCTGCAAAGTGCAGGTTATCTTACAGTTACTTTCTAATAGAAAGGAAAATGATTTATGCTTCTTATTGCAAATAACGAATATGCAAAATTCCTTACCTGTTTAGATTCTGTAACGATGTATTCAGGCGATGAGGCTGCTCTTCACTGGTCGGAGATTGAGGAAAAATTGTCAGCCGGAGAATCAATGGTTTTTGCCTCTCCGGAGCATCTTTCGTTGTTAAACTCTTTGTGGATTACGCTGGTTCCCGGAACTGTAGGCGGGCAGACCGCAACAAAAAACTGCCCGGCCAACATTTCCAATCTGTCGATTGTAAATGCAAAAGGATACGTCGGAATCTGTCCTCCAAGCCATTATGCTCTTCATGGAGTGCATGAAGAACCTCGGATGGAGCATTATCCGTTTTTGGTTGAAAAAGATCAATACGGAACCGAGCGGGGGACTTTGGGGCTTCTGCTGAAGCATTACGACAAGTCTTTGACCTTCAGTCGCTTTCAGGGGGGCTGCTGGTATGTACTTTCAGCAGAATTAACCGGTGAATCGCTTGACGCTCTGTGTCAGGCAGCGATTCAATACAGCAAATCCCAATGTATGATCACAAGGCTCAGACCGGAATTCCCGCTATATTATTCCAATGAGCGAGTACGTCTGCGGTGTCAGATTCGGAATTCCGGAAAGGAACTCCAAGCAGCTGAGCTCAGCTTAAAGGCTGTCTGGGAGAATTGCAGCATCGAAATCGGAACAAGAGAGCTCATGCTCAATGCCTCTGATACCACCGATGTGGAGCTTGACTGGTATCCCGGAAGTCTGCCGGAAGAAGGACTTTGTACCATTCAAGCGACTCTGAAATGGATGGATCGCAAATCCTACGGACATAAGAGGGATGCATCTGCGGTCTTGATCGATCAGATGGAAGAAAAGGTATATTTCAGAAAAGAAGAAAATCGAAAGAGACCTGCTGCCGGTGTCACGCCAACAGCCATTTCAATTGACGGAGAAACGGATTTTTGGATTGGTACGCATTATTATCCGTGTACGGATTTTTATGAGCTTTCCTACAGACCGATGAGAACCGCCCTTGCTGAACAAGAGATTAAACGAATGGCAGCTTCCGGCGTGCGGATTTGCAGAATCTGGTGTGATCCGATTCTGGAGGAAGCTTCAATCCGAGGCATGGAAGTCCTTCTGGAGATGTTTGCGGATCATGGAATTGTTGCTATCGTGACATTCTTTACATCCTGGGCGCGTTGGTTGGAAGTATGCATAGCAGAGTGTCAATGCCGCTTTGAAGCTGTGGACATGATCGATGACAGCTATATTGGGCTAATACCACAAAACATGGAATGTCAGAAATCCTATGTGGCTGTATTGGGACAGCGGTGGAAGCATATTTCAAATCTGATCTGGGATTTGACAAATGAATTCTCTGTGGTAAAGGATTCTCCGGAGCAGGCGATCATGGAGTTTGAAGCATGGGCATGCAGCCTGAAGGATGCACTCAGATTGACCGGCGCGGAGCAGCCATTGATTTTCGGTACCAGCTGCTGGGATACCGGATCGGAAAACTATCGATGCAATACTCTATCGGATATCGTCCCCGATCATAATTATCAGGTGAAGGGGGCTGTTGAATATCTGCCCTTCTATCAGAATTCTGCTTGCAGAAAGCAGCCCTTTTTCACCGAGGAGTTCGGTGGCGTGTGGACAGACCACGATGAACGTGCAAGAGAATATTGTTATCGGTATCACATGTTTCTTGCATCCGGAAATGCTGCTGCCGTGAATTATGAGTGGGGCGTTATCTGGTTGGCTGATGGGCTGTCGGGCATGCCTGCATACCTGAAGTATCAGAATGAAGCACCTGTAGATGAGTTGGAAGGTTTCTTCTATACAGGTCGCGATAGCTATTCCAAGACATGGCCTGCAGGAACTGCGGGTTTATGTCCTTGGATCGCATCTCCCGAATATGGATGTATTGTGACGGCTGCAAATGTGTTGACTCCGACCAATCTGGTTATGAAACGCCTTGCACAAATCGGAAAAGGATTGCAGTATGTACCAAAGCCTGAAAATGTCTACCTGCTGCTGCCATTCGAAACCAAGCCATTCGCACAGGGTGTCGGTTATCAGCGTTTCACAGAACGAATCAATCGCTGGTTGAACATGTTGTGGGCGCGGGGAACCGATTTTGAAATCTGGCAGGAAGATCGTATTGCTGAACTGCCCGCTTCTGCAAAGATACTGCTCTGTCCGAACGAGCAAAATCTGACACCTCAAATGGAAGAAGCATTCTGTACCCTGAAAGCACGCGGTGTTGAAATTTTTCGGGACGGCGATGAGCGTTGGGCAGACAGATTACCTATCGTGTCTCTGGAGCCTTCGGATCATCGGAGATTGCTTCACCGATCGGTTCCCAACGGTTCGCTGCAGGTGCTGATCAATGACGGCGAACAGCGTTGCTTTACATACGGGAAACTCAAGATAGAGGTCGCACAGAGTGGATTATGGTTAGAGCAGCAGGATAAGCTTACACTTGCCGGTTTCAAAGGTACTTTGTCATACGGCTCACTGTCGACTCAGTCAGAAGGCATGGCTTATGTAAGAAGCTGTGATGGCACGGATTTGGAATCTGCAGCCTGTTTGGAGGTGCTCCCGCTGGAGTGCGGTCGGATAGATCTTCCCGAGGATACTGTGTCCGCAGAGCTGTGGGATGATACTCGCATGATTGCCGCACTGGAGGTCAAAAGGCAATTGCAAATCACACAGGAATATCTGCCGTATTCATTGCACTTGAGACGAATGATTTGATCATAAAAAGTCCGCTGTAAAGTAGATGCAATGTACATATTCCTATATAAAAGTAAGAAGGTCAACTCAAATTATATATTCAATTTTAAATCCCGCAGAAAATGCTGATAAGCAGGCAAAGGATGAAACCAATGCCTATGAAAAAAAGCGGGATAAGAATTAAAGGAGAACCAATCATGAAAAAACGAATTCTTTCTCTGTTTCTTGCAGCGTTGATGCTCCTGTCAGCTGCAGCCTGCGGTGAAAGTGACACCGACAAAGAACAGGCAAGCGTAACCACCGCGCCTCTCGCTATTGAGACTACCGAGGGACAGGAACTGACCATGGCACAGCAGCGTGCGTCTGTTGCCGACAATCTCCCCGCTGAGAACTTTGACGGCAAAACCTTCACCGCACTCATCCGCGAGGACACCAAGACCTCCTTCTTCAGTGAAGAGGAAACCGGTGAGCCGGTTGAGGATATGCTCTACCGTCGCGACCGCAATGTATCCGAGCGCTTCAATGTACAGCTTTCCTACACCTTCATTCCAGGAAGCTGGGGAGATCAGACAACCTACATGACCCATGTCAGAACAAGCATCATGGGTGACGATGGATCCTTCATGCTGGGAGACGGTTATGCCGCCTATGTTACAAGCCTTGCAGGCGAAAATCTCACCTACAATCTGAATGACCTCACATACCTTAACACCGAATCCCCCTGGTGGTTCGCCAAGTGTGCCGAAGAGCTGACTATCAACGGCAAGTGCTATTTCATCTCGGGCGACCTGTCTGTGTACACCTGGAACTGCATCTTTGCTATGGTCTTCAATAAGCAGCTCGCTGAGAATTACGGCTTCGGCGACCTTTATTCCATCGTACGTGACGGCAACTGGACACTGGATAAGGTGGGAGAACTGACCAAGGCGGTCTATACCGATGTCAACAACAACGGATCTCAGGATCTGGGCGATATCTTCGGTCTGACCATCCCGCTTTCCAACAATATCGACGCCATCCAGCTCATGCTCGACTGCCCTATCACAACCAAGGACAGCGACGGATTTCCTCAGCTCAATCTGGATAATCCCCGCTTTGCCGATATGACCGAAAAGCTCTACTCCTTCCTCTATGAGAATCCCGGTGTATATTGCGCTCCCGAAACGGTTACCATCGGCACCGAGCTGCTGAACGCCTTCCAGAACAATGAGGCTGTCATCACTACACAAGGCTTCGGCTCGCTGTCTATGCTTCGCTCGATGGAGCTGGATTTCGGTGTTATCCCCTATCCTAAGTATGATGAGAACCAGAAGGAATATCTGAGCATGGCGGGAGATGCCTATACCCTCTTCTTTATGCCGGTTAATATCGGAGATAATGCCGATTTCGCATCGATCATCACAGAGGCACTCTGTGCAGAGAGCTATCGAATCGTCATCCCCGAATATTACGAAAAGGCTCTCAAGGCGAAATCCTCCCGTGACAACGAATCCGAAGAGATGCTCGACCTGATCCGCGATACCCTCACCTTCAACTTTGGTTCCATCAACTCGGTCGCACTGGGCGGCAGCATCGGCTACGGTCCCGCACAGGTGCTCCGTGTTACCCTCAAAAGTAATAAGCCCAACTTTGTCTCCCAGTGGGAGTCAATGAAACGCAGCTGTAATTCGAAACTCGAGGAACTGCTCGAAGCATACAGATAACAGAATCAATCAAAAGGAAAACTCCGGCGGATGGTATCCGTCGGAGCTTTTTCTTATCTGAAAATTTGTCTATTCATTGATGAAAAGACCCCGACCATGGTCGGAGCCTTAAAAATTTTTCACTTAAAGGATCTCAATTCCAATGTCCAGCATGCCTGCCAGCATCTTAAGCTCACCGGTCACATCACCGTAGCAGAGGGCGAAATGCTGACCGCTGTAACGCTCCTCCAGCTTTTCTGTGGGAAAGTCAAGGTCAATGTCCAGCGCCGGCATGTAACCCTGTCTCGGCTTGGTGTCCGCTCTGCCACGACCGCGGAAGACAAGCATGTGATAACTGCCCATATCCTCCACGAGACGCAGACAGGTAACCTCACCCGGCTTCATGACGCCGCGGTTCTGGATACCGCAGAAGCCTACACCCGGCATGAAATCGCAGATTTCACAGCCAGCATCCGATGCAATACCGTAGGGCATAAATCCGCAGGGCGAAAGCTTAACGCCGCCCGGAATCGAGGTGATGGCATCGCCGTAGCCAATCTCCTGACCGGTGAGATACTGCAGAATCATCATCGATACAGTGCAGAGAATATCCCCCTCGCAGGAGGTGACAAATTTATCATCGGCTGCAAGCGATAAAGGCGTGCAGAGGGTCATACCGTACTCTTTCGAGAATTCGTACTGACACTTGGCGTTGACAGCATCGAGATCCTGTTCCTCCTTCATTTCCACCAATCCGCAGTAGAGTCCGGCAGCCTTGCGGAGGGCGCTCTTTGCGACATCACAGCAGATTTTTGCCCTGCCTTCGAATTTGGCGCAGGCGGCATCAATCGCCTCCTCGGTCTGGGATTTGGCGCGGCGGATCAGACTGTAGGCATCGCTGTGAATGACCTCAGGCCCGATTTTTGAGCGCAGAAGCAGGTGATCGAAGGTGCCGGGATAGATAGTCATAGAGGTATAGCCAATCAAACCGATGCGCGAACGTGACAGCTTCTTTTTAGCCGCTGCTGCTTTAACAAAGGCTTCAACCTTTACTGAAGCCTCTTCAGAGTCCATAGCAGCCAGAATCGGTGTGAAGGGAAGGGAAATGCGCTCAAAGGAGCCGCGAAGCATGGCGAAGGAGACATAGGAGCCGGTGCTCTGTTCTCCCTCGGGGGTGATCATCATGGGGAATCCCCAGAGAGCCATAGGATAGCCGAGAAGCTCGGTGACACCCGCCATAACGGTGGGACACTCCACCCAGGAAGCGAGGAAAATCACAACGCCGTCCACATCCTCGCAGTGGAGCTTCAGCGCGGCGGAAAGAGCCTGCTTGTGGTCGCAGATAAAGTCGGCGGGGCGGATAACCGAGGCACCCTTGGCTTCGATCAGCGCGGCAGCTGCATCTGCACAGCGGGATGCAAGGCCGTCATTGATATAGTCGGGATGCGCCATGACTAAAAATCCGATTTTCTTTAACATAAAAAATTCTCCAAGTCAGTCAATATATCGTTGGTAGATGAGATTATTCTTTGCTGCGTCGGAAGGCTGATACTGTTTGATTTCGCTGTCTGCAATGGGAAGCGGGCACCCTCTGTCTGCAAGCGATGCGGCAGAGGCGGCACCGAAGAGAGCCATTTCGGTAATCGGCAGGACAGTCAGCGGAAGTTGGGTGATATCGGCAATGATACGGCAGAGAATTCCGCTTCTGCATCCGCCGCCGAAGGCGCGCAGCCCCTCGATCACACAGCCATCAGCCACAGCAGCTTCAATATTGCGCCGAATCTCACAGGCGATTCCTTCAAGCAGCGCACGGCAGAGCTGTCCGCGGTCGGTATCGAGGGTGAGATTTTCAAATGCCGCAGGCTTTACGGTCTGTCCGTAAGGGGTACCGACACCGGCAAGATGCGGGCGGAAAATCAGATTACCGCTGTCAGCAGCTTCAGCCATGGCATCGATGGTGTCGTAATCCAGACCGATAATAGAGGACAGCCACTTGATCGCACCGCATGCGGTGTTGATGCAGCCCTCGGACAGCGGCGTTTTGCCGTCGGTGTGGATAAAGCGGGGAAAGCCTTTTACAGATCCCACAAACTCAATGGCACAGGATGTACCAAGCGAGAGAGTAGGTGCCCGATTGTCAAGTCCCGCACCAAGCGCCGCGATCTTCTGATCCTGTCCGCCGAGGGCAACCGTTGTATCGACAGAAAGTCCGGTCAGCGCCGCACCCTCTTCGGTCAGCCTGCCAATGGAATAGCCGCAGGCTTCTATCTTGGGCAGCTTTTCGATGGGGATACCGAAGCGTTCGGCAAGGTCGGTAGAGAAGGCACACTTCTCCGGCTCATAAAGCATACTGCCGCCTGCCATGGAATGGTCGGTAACCGCAGCTCCTGTCAGTCTGGCACAGAGATAATCCAGCGGCATGAGGAACATGTGTGCACGCTCGAACAGCGCCAACTCATATTTTTTCAGCCAGATCAGCTTGGGGAGTGTGTACTGTGGATTATATGGCTTGCCGGTTCGCTCGCTGATATCGGGGCAGAGGGCGAAAATTTCCCTGCACTCCGCATCGGCGCGCGTGTCCAGCCAGGATATTCCCTGTCTGAGCGGCATGAAATCCTCATCCACCGGAAGAATACTCAATCCCTGTGAGGATACGGCAAGGGCAGTGATATCATCGGCACCGAATCTGTCGGTGATGCGTCTGATCAAACTGCAGGGCAGCTCAAACCAGAAGCGGGGATCACATTCCACCATGCCGTCACTGCCTGTAATCAGCGTGGTTTCGGCACGCTCCAGCGCAAGCATTCTGCCGTCATCCCCGAAGAGTGCGGCTTTGATGGTCGTGGTTCCCAGATCGAGGGCAAGGTATCGGCTCACTTGTCGTCACCGAAGAGGCGGTCGATCAATCCTGTGATCACATCCACGCAGTGCTCGCCGAACCTGGGCGAAAGCATGGAGTTTCCGGCTTCGTATGTGCCTTCAGCGAGTGCTTCCTCGTTGCAGCAGTAGCCGGGCAGACAGCCGTTGGTCAGCTCAAATACAAAAGTTTTTGCAGCAGCACTGCGATCTTTGATGGCAATTCCATACTGCACAAAGAGCTCACCGGGGAGATATGCTACAGCAAGATCACCGATTCTCACCGCACCGATATGGCAGGGAATTTCATCATGAAGCAGGTCAATGCGCTTTCCATCGCGCACGCAGATGGCATATCCGAGAAGATCTTCGGCACCCAGCATACGGAGATTGGCATTCTGTACATCCAGATAGGGGGCGCCTGCATTCAGCTTTTCGAGATATTCAGCCTTTCTCTCTGCTGCGATGACTTCAAGCTCCTCAACCGGAGGATAGTCGCGCAGAATCAGCTCAACCTCGGCCGATTCCATGCCTAATTTCACATCATCGCTGAAGGTGAGGCTTTCAATCAGATTGACCGCCTTCTCACCCATGATACCTCCTACACGGGCAGCCTCATCAAAGGACTGACCCTGGCGGAAATAACGTGAGGACTGGTCGCCCGAGGTGCTCTGTGCGAAGCCGACAACCGCATCGGGATGGCTTTCTTTAATCTTTTCACGGAGATAATAGGGATAATCTGCTGTACATACTGTGCTGTCCTCGTGGAGGAAGGTGGGATGCAGCGCATAAGAGCAGATCACGCCGCGAAGACAGTCGGCTTCATCACGCACAGCCAGCACACAGAGTCTGGGGTCGCAGAGTCCGCCTTTTTCACGGCGGTTTCCTCCGATGCCGTATTCGGCACCGCAAATGACATCGCCGTAAGCGACCTTAGCGGGATAAGCATTCTTAGCGCAGTCGATGACGAGACCTGTGAGTGTATCAAGCAGTCTTGCGAGATAGACCTCGTCGATGTCTTCACTGTCACCAGCGGTTGCTTCAAGCTCGGGATTACCCGATGCCCAGGGACCCGAGTGGGTATGGGAGCAGGTGAAGAGCACACGCTCTCCGTCTATGATGCCGCTTTCTGTGATGGCAGCCTTTACGCGGTCTGCATATTTTTTCGAGAAAAAGAGGATATCCAGCGTCACAAGAGCAATGGCACACTTTCCGTCATCAAGATAAAGACAGGTTGCCATGAGCGGATCGTGAGCGCCGGTGTTTTCGCGGGGATAATGAGGATAACCCGCCAGACGAACACCCCGGTGCGGGGTGATGTCGGCAGCTTTACAGCAGGCTTTCAATTGCATATGTATTCTTCCTTTCAATGGAGTTGTAAAATCAGCAGTGATGTTCGTCCCAGGCTTTTCTAAGCGCCGCAATCATCTCACGGGCAGCCGCAACCGGATCCTCGGCACGGATGATGCCGCTGGTGCTTCCTGTGGCAACCGCTCCTGCGGCAATGACATTGTAAACATCCTGTCCGTTTGAGATGCCGGCACCCTGCAGAACCATAACCTCGGGATCAATTTCTGCAGCAGCGGCGAGTGTTGCCTTAACATAGCCCATATCGCTGGCTTGACCGGTGCCGATGAGAGCGGTAGGCTCAGCAACGATCATGTTAGGATGCATCTCGCAGATGGCACGAAGCTCTTCTACCGTATCCGAGCAAACAATGGTAGCAAGTCCTACCTCGTCGGCGCGCTCAATGGTGGCTTTGATCTCCTCAAGGGTGAGCTTCTTTTCGGCATGGTTGAGCATAACGCCGTCAGCACCTGCAGCCTTGACAGCCTCGGGCAGAATCGAACCGAGACCGCGTCCCGGCTTCAGCGAATCCATATGCTGAGCGAAGACATGGAGTCTCTTGGTGTTCTGTGCAATCATGCGGATATCGCAGGGCTGTGGGGTAAAGATGATGTCTACATCAAATTCAATCGACAGCTCATCGGCAGCTTTTGCCAGGGCAAGAACTTCCTCGCCGTAGAGATAAGCCTTGGGGCCAATCTCAAAAAAGGGGGGCTTAATGGTACAGCCTTTATACATGGTGATATCTCCTTTATATTCAAAAATAATGATTTCGATTGTTTATTGATTGTCCTTCAGATGAGCTACCGACTGGCGGATGATGAGATTTGCATCCAGCGTCACACATCGTGTGGTGGCATCGGGATACTTGACGCACTCCATTAGCAGCGTGGCAGCTGCATCAGCGATGATGCGGGGATTGAAATCGATACTGGTCAGCGGGGGATCAGACCACTCACAGCGATCTACATTGTCAAATCCCACAACCGAAACGTCCTTGGGAATTGAAAGACCGCGGCGTGCAAGCTCTTCATAGAGTGCGAAGGCAATGCGGTCATTAGCACAGACAAAGGCAGTCGGTGCGCTGTTACTGTGGAGCAGTCGGTCAAGCTCACTGTCATTACAGGTGCCGCTGCGGGTGAAATGAATGTGAGATGCCTCAAATCCGCTCTCCTTCATGCAGGTCTCATAGCCCAGGTAGCGCTGGCGGAAGTTGTAGGTAAACTCGGGATCGCCGGCGAAAACCACCCTTTTATGCCCGTTTGAAAGAATGTAACGGGTGAGCTGATAGGTGCCGGCATAGTTGTTGAAGCAGAGTCTGTTAACCCGAAGTCCATCACTTCTGGCATCAATGGCAGCAAGCGGATATCCGGTAGAGGAGAGGGCGGAAATAATATCATCCGGCACCATCCCAACGGTGAGCAGCATACTGACTTCATATTCACGGATGGCTGTAATCAGCGTTTTGGCATCGACGCCCTCCTCCATAATACAGAGCTTGAAGTCGATACGCTGGTCGTTGAAGATCTTTTCCAGATTGTAGACCATCCTCAGATAAAAAAATTCATCGGCGAGATCGCTCTTGGGAATCACAACGCCAACACGGCGCCCCTGCTTCTTTTTGCGGCGGATGTTGGACATGTCGTATCCCATCTCATAAGCCTTGACAATGATCTGCGAGCGTGTCTCCTCGCTGACCCCGTATACATCGCGCAGGGCACGTGAAACCTGCGTTTTCGAGATCTGCATCGCTTCGGCGATATCGTCGATGGTGACTCGTTTAGCCATGCTCCTTCCTCCTTCTCTGTTCTGCACAAAATATCATGCGGCAGTATGGATTCTTCTATACTAATTGTAATGGCAG
>JAFQEJ010000035.1 GCA_017399105.1 Clostridia bacterium | reverse complement strand
CCGAGCAGATGTCGCCGCCCACCACCTTGTTGCGATAGACAATCACATTGGCAAGCACTCTGCCGTCATAACCGTCATAATTGGAGACCTCATATGTATAGCGGGTCATGCCCTTGCGCTTGTATTTGGAGAGATCCAGTCCCTGCTTTTTCTGCAGCTCATTATAGCCGGTGAAAACCCGGTCAAATTCAGCGGGGATGGTGATTTCTGCCTCCTCTACCGGCTGATCCGAAACCAGCCATCCAAACTGACCGAGAAAAGCGATGCGATCCTCATTGGTTTTGATCTTATCAAAGGTAATACCACTCTCACTGCCCACAGGGATGCTGATGACGGGAGTATCGTAGCCGGGAATAAAGGCGATGAGGGTGACAAGAGCGATCACGCAGAGCACCATGACACTGAAAAATTTGAGTGTGGA
Organism: Clostridia bacterium; assembly: GCA_017399105.1. Taxonomy (GTDB): domain Bacteria; phylum Bacillota; class Clostridia; order Oscillospirales; family CAG-272; genus RGIG1743. The sequence goes on along the minus strand of JAFQEJ010000035.1, from coordinate 71,167 downwards.
GGCTTTCATTGAGTAGATGAACATGAATATATCCTCACTTTCGTGAAATTTGGTTGCTACAGATATATTCACAGCGGGGGATAAATATGCTCCCCGATCGTTTATGATCGGGGAGCAGGTGAAATTATTCGATTTCCATGAATTTGTCGTAATTCTTATCGAGCAGCTTCTGTGCCGCATTGAGCCTCTTTTCGTAGTCGGAGATCTTCAGCTCCTTGCAGTTTGCATGCACGCCGATGGCGATATCGTAGATGCCGCCCCACTTTGCAATGCCCATCAGGTCATAAACGCGGGACTGGGCGATGATCTTGAGCATATCGATCGATTCCTCGTCGCGGGTGTACTTACGCTCAAGCAGAGTCTCGTTGAAGACAGGTGTTACGGTATACATGCCCTCGTTTGCCAGTGCTTCAAGGATAACCGCAGACTTTTCAAGATCGGGGGTGTTGATCAGAAGTGCCAGTACGGGAATATTGGTGTCTACACAGGAATAATAGCGGGTTTCATTCGTGTCATACTTCGGCATGGGAAGAATACCGAATTCATGCTCCATGTCGCGCAGCTCGGTGACTGCACCGGTACCCGAAACGCAGAAGAGGTAGTGATCGCCGCCGAATCCAACCGCACGGGAGTACCAGTGGATATTGTCGGTGGAAACATCCCAGTCGCCGCGCAGCATTGCACAGTAGCGCTCATCACCCAGCAGTTCGTACAGATCGTTCAGACGCTGGAAGTTTTTCTCGTCGGTGATGCTGATTCTGTATCCGTCTTTGGCGTTGCCCTCAAAATACTGACCGCCGAGACCGAGATAAAGACGGTGAATTTGCTCCGAGTCTGTAAGTAGTCCGAAGCGGTCAGCCCATTCCTCATATTCGCCGGTTCCGTTGAGATCTTCCGAGACAGCTTTGACCATGCTTGAAAATTCAGCCAGTGTCCAGTTACCGCTTTTCACGAGTTCATAAGGCGACGCAAGGTTGTATTCGTTGATCAGGTGCTTGTTGAAGTAAAGCAGGAAGCCGCCTCCATCATCCTTAATAGATATATCACCGGTCAGAAGGTAGACCTTATCCGACAGAGACAGATCTTTCTGAATATTTTGATCCCACCAGGGGGCACTGAGGTCAAGATGGGGAACGGTCTGCAAATCTAAGAACCAGCCTTCGGTGATGGCGCCGAAGAGACGTACCTGATATGACCATACTACATCATAGGGGCAGTCGTCACTTCGGATCGCCTGCTGCATGCGATTGGTAGGCTCTTCTTCGGTGATGAGGTTGATTTTGACCTTGTACTTATCCTCGACCGCAACATTACGTCTGAAAACCGCATCGTTGAGCGGTTCGCCGATTTCTTCTTCGGCCCAAAGGTCATCGGTGGCGTAATAAACATAGTAAACGCTGGAGGTACCACCCGATCCGAGATGGGTGAAGTCGGCACCGTCAAAGGTGATGTCGGGAAGATTGGGTTCAATACGGGTTTCTGCCGCAGTAGTTTCCTCGATGACTGCCGCTGTGGTCTGAGCGTCCTGCTCCGACTGCTTGTCCGCAGCTTCTCCGCAGGCTGCCAGCATGAGCATGGCAAGAAGGAGAGATGCGATTCTTTTTGCTTTCATTGTGTAATCCTCCTTTGAGTATGATTTCATGATAAGAATAGCACAATGTAAGTTTAATTGCAATGGAATATTCAAGGTAAAATATGGAGTATTTTAAGATTACAGAAAAAACGCCACACAGAAAATAGAACAGCCCCGATCACCTGCAGATAGATTTATTCCATAAAAATATTCAGCTCCCCAAACACTGTGTGATCGGGGAGCAGGTGAAATTATTCATTTTCCATGAATTTGTCGTAGTTCTTATCGAGCAGCTTTTGTGCCGCATTGAGTTTCTTTTCGTAGTCGGAGATCTTCAGCTCCTTGCCGTCTCTATGCACGCCGATGGCGATATCGTAGATGCCGCCCCACTTTGAAATGCCCATCAGGTCATAGATACGGGACTGTGCAATGACTTTGAGCATATCAACCGATTCATCATCACGGGTGTATTTACGCTCAAGCAGCGTCTCATTGTAAACAGGAGTGACTGTATACATGCCCTCGTTTGCCAGCGCCTCAAGGATGATCGCTGATTTTTCAAGATCGGGGGTGTTGATCATCAGTGCAAGCACGGGGATGTTGGTGTCGACAGGGGCATAATAACGCTCCTCGGTGGTGTCGTATTTGGGCAACGGGAGGATTCCGAATTCGTTCTCCATGTCGCGCAGTTCGGTGATGGTAAGGGTTTGCTGAACGCAGAAGAGATAATGATCACCGCCAAAGCCAACCGCACGGGAATACCAGTGAATATTATCGGTGGAAACATCCCAGTCGCCGCTCAGCATTGCGCAGTACTGCTCATTACCGATCAGCTCATAGAGCTCACTGAGTCGGTTGAAGTTTTTCTCATCGGTGATGCTGATGCGGTAGCCGTCTTCGGCATTGCCCTCAAAATATTTACCGCCAAGGCCAAGATAGAGACGGTGAATCTGCTCCGAGTCTGTAAGCAGACCAAAGCGGTCAGCCCACTCCTCATATTCGCCTGTTCCGTTGAGATCCTCCGAGACAGCTTTGACCATTTTTGAGAATTCAGCAAGTGTCCAATTTCCGCTGTTTACCAGCTCATAGGGGGAGGCGAGGTTATACTGTTCTACCAGATATTTATTAAAGAAGACAAGGAATGTTCCCCCGTCATCAGTGGTGGTGATATCTCCTGTGAGAAGATAAACTTTGTCCGACAGGGTAAGATCGCTTTGAATGTTTTGATCCCACCAGGGAGCACTGAGATCGAGATGGGGAACAGTCTTCAAATCTAAGAACCATCCCTCGGTGATAGCACTGAACAGGCGAACATGATATGACCACACTACATCATAGGGGCAGTCATCGCTTCGTATCGCCTGCTGCATGCGGTTGATCGAATCCTCATCAGAAATGAGGTTGATTTTGACCTTGTACTTATCTTCAACCGCAACATTGCGTCTGTATACCGCATCATTGAGAGGTTCGCCGATTTCTTCTTCAGCCCAAAGGTCGTTGGTGGCGTAATACACCTGGTAAACGGATGTACCACCCGTTCCGAGATGGGTGAAGTCGGCACCGTCAAAGGTGATGTCGGGAAGATTGGGCTCAATACGGGTTTCTTCTGCTGTGGTTTCCTCGATGACTGCCGCTGTGGTCTGAGCGTTCTGCTCGGTCTGCTTGTCCGCAGGTTCTCCGCAGGCTGCCAACATGATCATGGCAAGGAGAAGCGAAGCGATTCTCTTGATTTTCATTGTGAATTCTCCTTTTAACTGATTTGTATTATAAGAATAGCACAATGAAAATATCATTGCAATGGAATATTATGTGTAAAACATGGAAAATTATGAGGTTGTAGAAAAAGGACTGCCACATTTAACGTGACAGCCCTTAGAGCATATGTGTTATCTGATTCCCTGATCTTCCGCCATCTTTACGAAAGCCTTCTGTACCTTTTCGGCACGCTTGGCGGCTTTCTTCTGATTGGCTGCATAGTAAGAAGCGAAGTTGTCGCTGCCCTTTTCGTAAATATAATAGAGGCAGAGGTCAAAGCCTTCCCAGTTCTCGTAAGCCCAGGAGAAGGATACGGCCTTGGACTCATTGATAATGTCAAGCACACGCATCGACTCATTGTCTGTGGAATACTTCTGCTTGAGGGCGATTTCAAAGTATGCGGGGAAGACCTGCTTGTAGCCTTCTGCAGAGAGAGCTTCCATGATAATACTGGTGTTTTCGTAGTTCTCTTCTCTTAGCGTAGCGGGCACAATAAAAGGATAGTGCATAACCATCGTCTTGTAGTCTTCCTGCTTCTCATCCCATTTCGGCATGGGAAGAATACCGTAGTCGAGTCCTTCTACATGACGGGCATCCGTAGCGGCAAAATCGACACCGATATGAATGATCATTGCCTTGTGGTTCTTGAATTCCTCGATTGCATGAAGATTGTTTTCTCCGGTGGTCTTGGCACCCTTCGACTGATAGAGGTAGTCGTATATCTTGGATACAACACCCGAAACAAATTCCATATCGAAGTCGACATGAAGGGTATCATCCTCGCGGATCGTCGTATCAACACCGAAGGATTCTAAGAAGCCGTAGCAGTTGGGCTCGGTGATGAAGCCGTAAAGGTCGTCGGCATCTACCGTGCTGTTTGCATTGAGATCTTCATAAACATCCTTTGAAAGCTCAATCAGCGAGTCGATGGTCCACTTGCCGTCAAAGACCTGCTGATAGGGAATTTCAATACCGTAATCCGACATGATCGCTTTATTGATGAACAGCGCTTTTGCATTTTTAAGACCCAGATAGGACATATCCGAGGTGATGAGATAGCACTGATCCATAAAGGTCAGATCCTCAACACCCGACCACCAGGGCTTTTCAAAATCCTGATAGGGAAGATTATAGATGTTGACGAAATAGTTATCAAGTGACAGATTACCGAGCAGCGCATCATGACCGCCCATCATGTTATAGATGTCATCGTCAGAGGTAACCATTTTTTTGATTTCATTTACCTGTGCGTAGTCGTCACATCCGCTGTCATAAACTTCAATTTCGGTATTGAAGCGTTCGCTGATGTCGCGGCGAGCATAATAAAGGGCATCGTTGACCGGCTCGCCAACCTCTTCTTCAGCAAAAAAGGACGTTAGCTCGTATCTGTCGGCACCATGTTCTCCGCGGCCATGCACCTTAAAGGTATAGCCGTCCATATTTGCATCGGGCAGACCGTCGGGAATTGCCTTTCTTTCGCTCAGTGGGTCGATATCCTCGACAGGCTGAGTAGCGGCGGCAGTTGTTGCGGCGACTTTATCGCCGACATCTTTACCCTCGGAGCAGGAAGTGAGTGGAGTGATCGCTGTGACGCAGACCAGCACCAGGGCAAGCAATTTTGTCAGATTTTTGCGCATTTTGTGAACCTCCTGTTATTATAGTACATTTGAATTATAACATATGTATAAAAGCATTGCAATATCAATCGAAATAATTCTGCGTTATCACCAAAAACAGGGGTGAAAATGTGTTAAAATGAACAATCAGGCACCCTGTGCTTAAAAAAACGGGAAATTTTGAGCCGACTCTTGACTTGAGGCTGATGTTATGTTATAATAATCTTCGTTGATATTCATGCTGGAATAGCTCAGTCGGTAGAGCAGCTGATTCGTAATCAGCAGGTCGCGTGTTCAAGTCACGTTTCCAGCTCCAAAAGCCGTCCGTTTTGGACGGTTTTTTGTTTTTTGCCTTGACAAAACCGTAAAAATCCGATATGATGAAGTCACATTAATTCGAGAAAACGGAGGTTTTACCATGAATACATTTTCCCTTGACGGCTGCTGGCGTATGGCATGGGCGAAGCATGATGTTCCCATAAAGTGCGATGTCCTCACAAGCATTGCCGCAATCGAGACAGCAGAGCTTTGCACAGTCGAGGCAAAGGTTCCGGGCAATGCTGAGCTTTCGCTATCCGAAGCAGACATTCTGCCCTACGATCTGTTTTTCGGCGACAATATTCTTCTTGTGCAGGCGTATGAGGACTGCCACTTCTGGTATTACCGCAGCTTTGATGCAGTGGGATTCGGTGCAGGAGATGCGATCCGCTTTGAGGGAATTGATACGATCGCCGAGATCTATCTGAACGGGGAGCTGCTTGGAAAAACCGAAAATATGTTTATTCCGCATGAATTTTCGCTTCCCGCGCTCCGTGAAAAAGGCAACGAACTGGTAGTGCATATTCTGCCTGTCTGCATCGAGGCGCGCAAATATCCGGTGGATGCAGGCTCTTTTGCCCAACGGTACAATTACGATTCACTGCAGATCCGCAAAGCCGGTCATTGCTTCGGCTGGGATATTATGCCTCGTGTAGTTTCGGCAGGTATCTGGCGCCCGGTTATGCTGGTTGAGAAGAAGGAGGAGCGCATAGAAGAAATCTATTTCTACACCCTCCGTACCGACTGCACCGCCGGGAGTGCCGTAATCGGATTCTACCATAATCTTGTACTGACAGGCGGCAATCTCAAGGACTACCAGATTCGTGTTGAAGGTGTCTGCGGTGAAAGCAGCTTTTCCTCGGAACAGGATATCTGGCACACCTGCGGCAGATATCCCATCAGCATCGACGATGCCAAGTTTTGGTGGCCGCGCAGTATGGGAGATGCCAATCTTTACAATATCAAGGTGACACTCCTTCGCTGCGGTGAGGTAATCGATACCAAACAGCTTCGCTTCGGTATCCGCACAGTCAGACTGGAGCGCACCAGCCTCACCGACCGGGAGGGAAACGGTCAGTTCCGCTTCCATGTCAACGGTCAGCCCTTCTTTGTGAAAGGTACCAATTGGGTTCCGGTAGATGCCTTCCACTCCCGCGACAGAGAGCGTCTGCCGCAGATCCTGCCCATGCTTACCGATATTGGCTGCAACGCCGTGAGATGCTGGGGCGGTAATGTCTATGAGGACGATCTGTTCTACGATTTCTGTGATGAAAACGGCATCGCTGTCTGGCAGGATTTCGCCATGGGCTGCGGCGTTTATCCTCAGGATGAGCGCTTCCAAAAACAGCTTTCCGATGAAGCGGGCGTGATCATCCGTCAGCTGCGGAATCACCCTTCAATTATTCTCTGGGCAGGCGACAACGAATGTGATTTAGCCTATTCCTGGGGCGGTGCAATGCGCGATCCCAATAAAAATGTACTTACACGTAGGGTGCTTCCCGAAGCCGTCGAGCGCCATGATCCCTATCGGGAATATCTGCCCAGCTCTCCCTACATCGATCAGACTGCCTATGACAGCTCGTCTGGCTCTCAAGATGCGCTTCCTGAACAGCACTGCTGGGGTCCCCGCGATTATTACAAGAGTGCATATTATAAGGATAATTTTGCTCACTTTGCAAGTGAAATGGGTTATCACGGCTGCAACAGTCCCCGGTCGATCAAAAAGTTTATCTCTCCCGACTCACTCTGGCCCTGGCAGGATAATCGCGAGTGGTTGGTTCATGCCGCAACTCCCGATGGAAGCATGAAGTCTCCTTATGCATACCGCATCAGGCTGATGTCAAATCAGGTGCGTGATCTTTTCGGGGAAGAACCGGACAATCTTGAGGATTACGCTGCTGCCAGCCAGATTGTGCAGGCAGAGGCCTTCAAATTCTTCATCGAGCGCTTCCGCTATGCAAAATGGCGCAGAAGCGGCATTATCTGGTGGAATCTGATCGATGGCTGGCCTCAGTTCTCGGATGCCGTGGTCGATTATTACGGTGACAGGAAGCTGGCATATTCCTATATCAAGCGCGCACAGACCGATGTCTGCATGATGTGCGCCGAGCCTTCCGACGGTATGCTGCCTCTCCATGCGGTCAATGACAGACTGACTGACGAGGACATTTCCTACACCGTCACCGATCTTGTCAGCGGCGAGTGTCTGAGAGAGGGAAATCTGTGTATTCCTGCCAATTCTGCAATAAAGGTAGCCGATCTTGGCGGCGTGGCTGATAAGCAGGGCATGATTCTGATGGAGTGGAATTGGCGGGGGGAGACCTACCGCAATCACTTCCTAACCGGTGCGCGTCCCTATGCGCTGGAATTTTACCGTGAGCTGATGGAAAAGGCAGGATTCTGAGTGCACATCAAATGAATGATGGCAGTTCCGTGATATTACACAAGAAACAAGTAACCGATTACGCGATAATGACCAAAAATGCGTAATCGGTTACATTTTTGTTGACAGCCAAAAAAAATTGTGTTATGATGACAATACAACAATCATTGTTGGGATTCTGTAAATATAAGTGAGGTTACAACATGAACGGTCAATTATCACTTCATGCATCAACACATATCACGGGCTTGGAAGTCCCCGATATTGCCCTTGCTTCCTTCCGTTATAACGGAACTGTCATCAAATTGATTCCTGCCGAGATGGAACGGGATGAGAGTGGATTTTTCGTTAAGGAGCTTGACGGTTTACATATCACGCTTGAGCTTCATTCCTACCCTACAGAGTATGCGGCTGAGTGGCTGATGCGTATTACCAACAAAAGCGAGCATAACAGCGGCAGGATCAACGAATTCTGCGGCATGGATGTGACCTTGCCCTGCAGCGAAGCTGAATACGGCAGTCTGAGCGGCGATTATTGCGGCGCGGATTCCTTTATGCCCTTTACAAAGCGGTTGTATCAGGGAGACTACACTGCACGCTGTGCGGTTAACGGCAGAAGCTCCGCACAAAGTGCATTCCCCTATTATGATATCTGCGAGGGCGGCGACTCTTCTCTGATTTGCGCTATCGGCTGGACGGGACAGTGGAAGAGTGAAATCACCCTTTCCTACGGCGCGCTGAATATGAAAGCCTCGGTTGCCGACGCCGATTTTTATCTTCTTCCCGGTGAGAGTGTACGCGCTCCCCGCATGCTGATCATGTCGGGAGACTGTGCACCCGATGCGCTTCGCCGGAGATTTGTCAGCCTTGAGCGCGAATACTACAGTCCCAAGCGGCTTGGTGGAAACAGCGATTTCTCGCGCATCCGTGCCGTACAGTGCTTTGACCGCTATTATTGGACCGATCCCACCTGGCCCGGCGAGGAGCCTCAGATGAAGCTTGCCAAAGCCATTATCGACCTTGAAACCGCCAATACATACTGGTTTGATGCCGCCTGGTTTGAGGGATATTTTTTGCGCGGTGTCGGAAACTACCGCTACAATTCGCTTCTGCCCCGCGGCATGAAGCCGATCGCTGACAAGCTTCATGAGAATGGCATGAATTGCCTGCTGTGGTTTGAGCCTGAGAGCATCCAGAATCCCCTTGCCAACGAGCCGGATTACGGAAAGACCACCGACTTCTTCCTCGAGCATCCCGAGTGGATGCTGACAAAAACTGACGGTCCCAAAGAAAAACAGCCGCTCTTTCTTGCCGATCTGACCAATCCCGATGCCCGCGATTATATTTTTGAGAAGATCAGCGGAATCATAAAAGAAAATCATCTGGATGTTTACCGTCAGGACTTCAATCAGGAGCCCCTCATTTACTGGCGCCATGCAGATGAACCGGGCAGAAGCGGAATCACCGAGCTTCACTATATCGAAGGACTTTATGAGCTGTGGGACAGACTGCTTGCACGCTTCCCCAGCCTTGTGATCGATAACTGCTCCAGCGGCGGCAGACGTCTTGATTTTGAGATGCTCTCCCGTTCGGTTTCTCTCTGGAAGAGCGATGTTGCCTGCGGACCCGCTACCGAGGAGACTCCCCGTGAGGTGTGGGATCAGAATATGACCCGTACATTGGGGCGTTATCTTCCTTATTATACCTCTGCATCATGGTACTCCGAAGCGTATTACGCCCGCTCGGTGGCAACTCGTTCACTGGTGCTTCAGGTGCCGCTGGCCGATGCAGATTTTGATCCCACCGCAACCAGAGCTGCCTTTGCCGAGACTGCACGCACCGCCCGCTATTTCGATGGCGATATGTATGAGCTGACCGCGCCCTCGCTCGCTTTTGATGAATGGGCAGGATATCAATGCCATCTTGACGAGAGCGGAGAGGGCATGCTCCGTCTCTTCAGACGCAGGGACTGTGCTGAGCCGACCTTCAAGCCTCAGCTTCACGGAATTGAGCCGGATGCTCTTTACGAGATTGATATCTGGAATGAGAGGTACGAAAAAACAACCCTCGAGCTTGAAGGGAGTGCTCTTGCCGATTACGCCTTTGAAATCGCACAGCCCAAAGCAAGCCTTACAGTGGAATACAGAAAGAAATAATCGAATGACAACAGCCGATACCAAAGCGGGATGTAATGGTATCGGCTGTGTTTTATGGAGGTATCATGAAAAGCGAAGGTCAGCGTTCGTTCATTTCTTCAATCTTTTCGATCAGCTTATCAATGTCTTTCTGGAATAATTTACCGTATTTTTCATAGAAGGATGCCACATCGGAGGTTCGTGTGGGATAGCTGGGAGCAATGCTGTGAACCGATCCGGTGATGCGCAGGAAGGGGTCGGTTAATCCGCCGATGGCATAATAATCACCGACATCGAAGACCATGCTTCCGATGATAATGTCGAGCATGGCGATGGAATCTTCGTCACGTGCCGCCTTATCCTTAAGCACAGTTTGGTAGAAGGCGGGGATGACGGTATATTTGGATTCCGCCGAGAGGGCTTCGAGAATGACGCCGACCATGTCGAGGTGTTGGCTGGTGATCGGAACCGAGATCAGATTTCCGCCGTGGGTGAATACCGAGTGACCGTAGGACTCTTGTGCGGCATCATATTTCGGAATGGGAAGAATACCGAAGTCGGATTCCATATCACGCAGACCGTTTGCAGTCTTCAGATATCCGAAGGTGAAAAGTCCCTTGTCGTTTTTGAACATGTCTGCCTCGGGAGTCTGACAACGGAGCACTTCGTCGTAGATCATGGTTTCGAGATAATACTTGATGACCGTGAAATTGCGCTCATTTGCGAAGGATGCAATCGGCAGTCCGTCCGAATCCTTGGAGACAAAGCGTGCTCCCGAACCGTGGAAGAGGAAGATAACCGCTTCGTCGCCGCATAGAATGCCGTATCGGTCATTTGCATCATAGATGCTGTCGCCGTTCAGATCCTCTGAAACGATTTTTGCTTTTTCGACCATGTTTTCCATGGTCCAACTGTTATTATAAACGAGATCGTAGAGGTTGCCGACGTTGTAGTCCTCAGCGAGTTTTTTATTGAAGAAGACAGCACCGGTTACTCCCTTGTCCAGAATGGTCATATCAGAGACGGTGAAGGGCATATATCCGCCAAGGGTGAAGGATTCAACCGCATTCTGATCCCACCAGGGCTGTGTAAAGTCCACATATTCAAGGTCATAAAGGTTGAGACATGCGACCGAGTAAAGTGAGGGCGCGCAGTGATGTCCCATCGAAATGATAACCTCGTAGTCATCGTCGCCGGCCTTCACCGATTTGAGAACACCGGTGACATAATCGGTATAAAGATCGACCTTTTCGGTGATACCGACCTGATATTTTTCTTCAATGGTACGGTTGCGTTTGAAAACGGCGTCATTGATGGGTTCGCCGTCCTCTTCCTCGGAATAAAGATCATCCCAGACACGGTAGTCGTTGACATCCCATGTGTAGAAGCGAAAATCTGCGCCGCCGAACTGAATTTCGGGCAGATCGGGAAGAATCTTCGGCTCCTCGGTTTCTGCCGCTGTTTCGGCTGCAGTGGTGACTGTGGGTGACTGAGTTTCTGTGCTGCCGCCGTTCTCGGCATCAGAGCAGGATGCGAGCAGGGTGCTTACTGCCATGAGAGCGGCAAGCAGTGCTGTCAGTTTGCGTTTCATTTGTAGTCCTCCTGTGATCAGAAATGACGAAAAACATGTAATACTTGAATTGTACATGAAATGATGCACAATTGTTCGACAACAACATTGTATCATAAAGCATGCATAAAGTCAATAACGAAATGAGAAAAGCATAATAATAGCGAATAATTCGGACGAATGCACAAAAAATAACGATAAACACTAACGGAATAAACAAATAGATGCCGTATGGAGGTACGGCATCTATGGTTTTCATAACATGTAATATTTTCAGATTTCTCTGTGGAAAATTTCCGCAATGGTGTCCTCGTCACCCATACCGAAGGGACAATTATCGCTCGGCATATTTGCGCTGTAATTCCAGCGGGTGATGTGTGCATTTCCCTTTTCGTCGATGGTATAGGAAACATGCTCGAACTTGTTGATTTCGTTGAGCTTTTCAACATTGGCGGACTCCCAGACCGACTTCACCTTATCCACAAGGCAGCGGCGGGAGGGCATCTGTACCCATCCCTCGGGATAACGCTCATTGACCCAGTCCCAAATGTAGTTCAGGAATTTATCTCTTCTCTCGGGGGAGAGCTTGGTGAACCAGGTGATCTCGTCATAACCCCATGCATGATAATTATTGACCTGCGGCTTGCCCAGCTGATCCTCGGACATCTTGCCCCAGTTGTCAAATTCCACGATGAAGGGGCGGCTGTGTCCGTCCTTTTCGTTGAAGAGCGAATCGAGGTAGTTTTCCTCGCAGCAGCACTCCCATTGAATTTCGGGTACATCCTGCAGACGGATGGGGAATGCGTTGTAGTCGAACATCTCGGTATCCTGGCGAAGATTGCCAAGCTGATGCGCGTCGAAGAGTACATAACGGCGGCGTCCGTGTTCATTTGCATAAGCGCGTATTTTAGCGATTACCTCGCGCCAGTTTTTGAAGTCTCCTCTGTCATCCTGTCCGATGAGGCAGACCTGACCGAAGTGAATACCTTCGTAGCCGGCATCAATGTAGGCGGTGGCGAGGTAATAGATCCACATTTTTGTTTCTGTCTGTAGAATATCCTCAACCGATGAATCCTTGCCCCAGAAGTCGACATATCTGCCGTCGGGATAAAGCATGGCGTCATAGTTGAAATTGCGTTCCTCGGGAGTCAGACCGAAGGCTTCAAAGACATAGGCGGGAATCGGAATCGAGGTTACCTGCTGCTTGTTGATGCACTCGAAGACGCATGCTTGTAGAATTAACTGCGGGTCAGCCTTGTGAGCCAACTCAGCACGCTCACGGCAGATACGGAAGTACTTTCCGATTTCGCAGGATCTGCTCCAGAAATAAGCAGCACGTCCGATAAACTTGGCACCCTCATGAAGCAGCATGCGAAGGTCATCCTCGAAGGTACCGGTTTCGTAGCAGAGCCCTGAATGGGTGACGGCGCGGGAGAGATAGCTGTTCAGAACATCACGCGGCATGGAGCCGTAAAAATCAAATTTTCTTTCCATAATATATTAACCTCTGTTTGATCGGATTCAGATTTCTTCGTGGAAAATTTCTGCGATGGTGTCCTCGTCTCCGTAGCCGAAGGGGCAGGCATCGCTCTGTGTGTTCGCGCTGTAATAACGGCGCATGATATGAGCATCCCCTTTCTCATCGACAGTATAGGTGAAGAATTCCTCCGATGCGTTCTTTTCAAGCCAATCAAGGTCGGGGTTATCCCAGACAAATTCTGTGGTGTCGGTCAGGCAGCGGCGGGAGGGCATCTGAACCCAACCCTCGGGATAACGCTCATTGACCCACTTCCAGATGTAGCGCAGGAATTTGTCTCTTCTCTCGGGGGAGAGTTTGGTGAACCAAGTGATCTCATCATAGCCCCATGCCCATCCACTGTTGACCATTGGCTTGTCACGCTTGTCGGCGGGCATCGCTCCCCAGTTATCGAATTCCACGATGAAGGGACGGCAGAGACCGTCTTTTTCGTTGAACATGGAGTCGAGATAATTCTCCTCGCAGCAGCACTCATACTGAATTTCGGGAACGTCCTGCAGACGGATGGGGAATGCATTGTAGTCAAACATAGTCTCATCCTGACGCAGATCACCAAGGGTGTGTGCATCAAAGAGCACATAGCGGCGGCGTCCGTGTTCATTCGCGTAAGCGCGGATCATGCCAATGACTTCGCGCCAGTATTTAAAGTCCTTATCATCCCGTCCGATGAGGCAGACCTGACCGAAGTGGATGCCCTCATAGCCTGCATCAATATAGGATGTGGCAAGATAATAGATCCACATGCGCGATTCAAGCTGAGTAATATCCTCAACCGAAGCATCCTTGCCCCACTGGTTGATCCATTTTCCGTCGGGGAAGAGCATGGCATCATAGCTGAAATTGCGATCCTCGGGGGCGAGACCGAAGGCTTCGAAAACATATGCAGGAATATTGACAGCCTCTACCTGACGCTTGCCGATGCACTCAAAGACACATGCCTGCAGAATGAACTGCGGGTCTGCCTTGTGCGCCAGCTCGGCACGCTCTTTGCAGAAGCGGAAATGCTCACTGATCTCCTGAGATTGGGACCAGATCAGAGCGGCACGGCCGATGAACTTGGCGCCCTCATGAACCAGCATACGCAGGTCATCCTCGAAGGTGCGGGACGCATTGAGATTGTCGTAGCCGATACCGAAATGGGTGACAGCACGGGAGAGATAGCTGTTCAGAACATCGCGGGGCATAGAGCCGTAAAAGTCAAATTTTCTTTCCACTGTAATAAACCTCCTGAAAGTTTCTTGTTGGAGTAAGTTCAGTATAGCAAAGCGCGCCCTGTCTGTCAAGAATTACAGTGAAATTCCATTGATCAAATTTTCAAAACAGTCTTCACCCTCGTCCATTTCAAAGCGGATTCCCTCGATGTGGATGTAGCGCGCCGTGGCAAAATTGTAGGTGTCGAGGCGGCGGTTGCGCGAATCGTCGGTGTGTGCGCTGATCAGATAGGTATCCACCTCGCTTCCTGTGACAATCAGCGTGTGATAAAACTGCCCCATCTCATTGCCCAGCTCAATGACATCGCCCGGGAGAAGCTCGCCCTCGCCCACAAGTGAACCGTAGGGACCGACTCCGCTGTTTGAGGTGATGAAGTTGTAGAAAAACTCTACGCCGCTCCATGCCGGTGCGCGGTTTGAGGAATCGATGTAATACCATCCGAAGGTGGGCGTGTAATTCATGACACAGGAGCCGGCATAGATACTTTGGGAGACGAAATTGGTGCAATCTCCTCCGATACCCGCGAAGTTGGTGAAAAGCGGATTGCGTCCCATTGCCCAGCGCAGGGCATATTCGACGGCGCGCTCCCGGTTGTAGGGTTTGGTTACAAGCATAAAAAATCCTCCGTTTCGCTGATTTGTACCATCATATGCGGAAACGGAGGGGAATGTTTACTTTTTCGGCTTGAAGAACTGATAATAATTGCACTTGATCATGCCGTTGTAGAGCTTGCGTACCTTGTCGGCGCGTCTGCCGTAAAGCCGCTCGAAGCCCTCGTGAGAGGTGAGTACATAAATCTGCCATGCACCGAGTCCGGCGAAGGCTTTTCCCATGTCTCTGTAGAGCTGTTCGGTTTCGGCAGGCGTCATCAATCGCTCTCCGTAGGGAGGATTGCAGACCACCGTTCCGCGCACACCGCCGGTGGTGATCTTCAGCGCATCAGCGGCATAAACATCGACAATCTTCTCCATACCTGCGCGGCGCACATTGTCGCGGGCGAATTTTACACAGTTTGGGTCGATATCCGAAGCCACGGCGCGAAATTCTGTGTCGAGCTTGATGTTGGCGCGTGCTTCTTCGCGGGCATCCTTCCACAACTGTGTGGGGAAAGCGGGATAGCTCTCGGCGGAATAACTTCGCATTATACCCGGTGCGGTGTTGGTCATCATCAGTGCCGCTTCAATCGGTATGGTTCCCGAGCCGCACATGGGATCTCGGAAGAGCACATCCTCGCGGGGGCGTGCAATCTTGCAGAGGGCAGCAGCCAGCGTTTCACGGAGCGGCGCCGCACCTGCCGCCGGACGGTAGCCGCGCTTGTGAAGCGGAATGCCCGACAGGTCGATCATAAGCGAAGCACGGTCATTGAAGATGAAAAATTCCACTTGATAGATCAGCCCCGTCTCCTCGAACCAGTTGATTCTGTAGGATGCCTTCAGCCGCTCGACAATGGCTTTTTTGACAATGCTCTGGCAGTCGGGGATGCTGGTGAGGGCGCTTTTGATGGAGTGCCCCTTTACGGGGAAGGCATCGGTTCTGCCAATGAAAGCCTCCCAGGGGAGTGCCTTGGTTCCCTCGAAAAGCGCGTCGAAGGTGGGAGCGCCGAAGCTGCCGAGGGTGAGGTAGAGCCGTTCGGCAAATCGCATACCAATGTTGCATCTGGCAGCGGCACTTTCGTCACCGCGGAAGAAAACGCGTCCGTCCATTGTGCCTGTGCGCTCATAGCCCAGTGCGTCGATCTCCTCACCGAGAAATTTTTCAAGCCCGAAGAGGCAGGTGGCGGTATATTCGTACTGCATGAAAGATCTCCTTGAAGAATAACTGAATCAGAATCTGTTTATCGGTTGATGATCAGATGCAGAATAAGGACTTCAAATCCTCATTTGAAAGAAAGATAGCTGCATAACTCATGGTGAGATGAAACAGTGAGGTATTCCATTTTGTGCTCTTTCCCCAACCTTCAAAGGTGGTGGTGGCTCCCTCACGAAGCATTCTCAGCCATGTACCGTTGTTTAACAGCGCATCGAGCAGGCGTTTGTCCTCGCCGTCTCTGGCATACCCCATCAATATGGGGAAGGTACAGAAGAAAGACAGCGAATCAATTCCACAGTCATCGATCAGTGCCAGAATACTCTTTTTACAAGCTTCATCGGGGCACAAACCAAGACCGTAAACAAAGCTGTTTCCCACCACAGAGATGTGATCTGTGTTTTCGCCGTCCCGGAAAAGCTGTTTTTCAGGATTGTAAAAAGCAGCATAAAACGCACGGATGAGCGGCTTTTCGTCACGGTACTGTCCGAGATCAAGAATGGAAGCGATTCTGTTGGCGGTGCGGACTGCTTCAATGTAATATGCGTTGATAGATACATGAGCATCCTTGCATACTTTTCCTTCTGAAATATCCACATCGTAGCCATGCTGGAAATTTTGCGGCCATTCAACAACGCACCATTTGTCCAGATTACACAGCAGGTTATCTGTCTCATATTCACGACGGTAGGCATCCAAAAGCGCAGTTACCTTCGGATAATTGGCTGTCAGATAATCTCTGTCATGGGTAAAACGGTAATGCCAAAGGATGAGATAGACCATCATCAGCGGATATTCGGCAATTTCCTGCATAAATGAACAATCCATACAGGTAACCAGGGTATCGGTGATAAAGGAGGAAGCGAAAGCATCATCAATCAGCTTGCGAATCATCGAATCGTCATGGGTCAGGAGCATATTGGCAAGAGCGGTATAACAGCCATCTCCGAGATAAAAGCCTTTTTCTCGTTCCATACAGTCCTGAATGACTTCCTGTACGCCATATTTCTGTGTATGTACACAAAGCTCCCAGATCTGCTTCAAGGATTCGTTTGAGCAGTATTCTTTTTTGAGATTGGTTTTCAGTGTAAAAGGATAATGTCTTGCTTTTAAACAGACCGATTGAATGGTTGCTGACGCGGGGATTTCGAATTCTGCATATCGGAATGCTTTATAATCATACCAGTCCAGGCTGCTGCGGCCATTCAATATCCATTTTTCTTCATAACGACAGTTTGCACGCAGATCATATCGGAGTGTGCCATCCTCGTTCAATTCCTGAGCACAGCGGATGAACACCGTATCACCACTTTGTCCTTCTGCTGTCGCTGCCAGATAGCCCACATAATTCGATCCGAAGTCATAGAGCACGCGATTGCCGCTCTGGGTGATGCTTACCGGTGAAATGTCTTCGAAATTAAGCATATGGCTTTCCTGTGCTTTCAGTACATGGTCATCAAACCTGCAGATTGAAGAGGGCGACCAACTGCTGTCATCGAAATCGGGCAGCTCAAAGCCAATCTCGGAAGAACGGCTGTCATAACATTCCAGAAATTGTGTATTATAACCGCAGATTCCCATTTCGCTGTATGCGGAATGTATTTTTGTCCGAAAAGTTTCGTTGCTGGAAAGCACTGTATTGCCATCGGCAATCAAATCACAAATGAATCCGTGACGATGATCGCCGCTCTGCCATACGCGGTTGATAAGCCCCTGATATAGCGTGTGTACAGCAATCAGATTATCTCCTTCATGCAGATAGGGGGTTATATCGATTTCATTGTAATTGTATCTGAAATGGTAGGAAGGGGAAGGTCCCTGTGCAACGAAGCGACCATTGATGTACAGCTTGTAATAGTCGTCTGCGGAAAGAAATAGCTTTGCCTGCGTGAACGCAGATAATTGAAAGCTTTTGCGGAAAAGAATATGCTGATTGCGATGCTTGCTGCAGTCGATTGGCTGACGATCAAGCTGTCTGGAAAAAACATTTCGTGGCTGCAGATTCGCCATGATCTCATTGGATATCCATTGTCCTGTGAATGTGTGCGGCATAATACGATTCCTCACTTATTGAAATTTTTACTGCATTTAGTATAGCATCATAAATGAAATAACAATAGTATATCACAGCCAAAATGATGTATATTCAGCTCGTTTTTTGGAAGATGACCTTATAAAAACCAAAAACCTCGCTGTAAAGCGAGGTTATCTTGGAGCTGATACCCGGATTTGAACCGGGGACCTCGTCCTTACCAAGGACGCGCTCTACCAACTGAGCCATATCAGCATTGCTGTCAACGTATGATATTATAGCACAAGGGTTCTTAATTGTCAAGGGGTTTTGTAAAAAAATATTTCAGATTTTTTTGCGAAGATTCTTCCGATCCTCACCTCCCTCTTGCAAAAACGACGGAAACATGGTATACTGATGTAAATTCGTTATTTGGAGCGTTGTATATGAAGCTGACCGACATCGGAACTATCAAGGACGTCATGGAACGTCACGGACTTGCCTTTCAGAAAAAATACGGGCAGAATTTTCTTATCAGCGAAAGTGTGCCTCAAAAGACCGCCCAGGCAGCCCTCGATAACTGCGGAAGCGGAGCTCGGACGAGAGCTGCGCTTGAGATTGGTCCTGGCATCGGAACGCTGACCTGTGAGCTCTGCCGCCGATTCGATCGGGTCTGCGCTGTGGAGATTGACTCCTCGCTGCTGCCTGCACTCGGTGAGACACTGACTGAGTTTGACAATTTCGAGATCATCAACAGCGATGTGCTCAAGGTGAAGCTCGACAATTTGGTAAGCGAAAAATTCGGTGATGCCGACGTGGCGGTTTGCGCAAACCTTCCTTATTATATTACAACACCCATTCTGATGTATCTTCTGGAATCGGGGGTCAGATTCACCAACATCACTGTCATGGTACAGCGTGAGGTTGCCGACCGTCTCTGCGCCAAAGCAGGCTCGGCTGAGTACGGTGCCATTACCGCTTCGATTGCCTATCGCGGCAAGGTGGAGAAGCTATTCGGCGTTCCAGCAGGCTGTTTCTATCCCGCGCCCAAGGTGGACAGCGCAGTTGTGCGTATTACGCTTTATGACGAACCGGCTGTAAAGGCAGCGAACGAAGCACTTCTTTTCGATGTAATCAAGGCTGCTTTTGCTCAAAGACGCAAAACGCTGGTAAATGCACTCTCGGCAGGTCTTCCAAATGTGAACAAAGAGCTTGTCACGAGGGTGCTTACCGACTGTAATATCGACGAAAAAATACGCGGTGAAAAGTTGGATATTGGCTCTTTTGCCCGAATATCCGACGGGATTTTTAACGCAATGTAAAAAGAAATTTTTTGCGATATTTCGTGTTGCAAATTGACAAAAACTACGCTATAATATAAACTGTCCGATAAGGGTTTCTTTTAGAATCGGATGCCGAATATGTCAAAATTATTTCAATCTATAGATAAAGGAGTGCACCCCATGACCAACAACATGTATGTCAAAAATTGGATCGACGAGATGGCGGCGCTGACCCAGCCCGACAGCATCGTTTGGATCGACGGCAGTGAAGAGCAGGCAGAAGCTCTGCGTGCCGAAGCCGTAAAGACCGGCGAGATGATTAAGCTCAACGAAGAAAAGCTTCCCAGATGCTATCTGCACAGAACCGCAGTTAATGACGTAGCACGCGTCGAAGGCAGAACCTTCATCTGCACCACCAAGAAGGAAGACGCAGGCAATATCAATAACTGGATGGCTCCCGCTGAATGCTATGAAAAGCTGAGCAAGCTCTTCCGCGGCTCCATGAAGGGCAGAACCATGTATGTTATCCCCTACTCCATGGGCGTGGTCGGCTCCGAATTTGCCAAGATCGGTATCGAGCTTACCGACTCCATCTATGTCGTGCTCAACATGCTCATCATGACAAGAGCAGGCAAGGAAGTTATCGACGCGCTGGGCGACAGTGCAGACTTTGTCAAGGGTCTCCACGGCAAGGCAGACATCGATGAAGAGAACCGCTACATCTGCCACTTCCCCGAAGACAATACCATCTGGTCGGTCAACTCCGGCTATGGCGGAAACGTTCTTCTCGGCAAGAAGTGCTTCGCTCTGCGTATTGCTTCCTACCTGGGACGCAAAGAAGGCTGGATGGCTGAACATATGCTCATTCTCGGTATCCAGTATCCCGACGGAGAGATCAAGTACATCTCTGCAGCATTCCCCTCCGCATGCGGCAAGACCAACCTGGCAATGCTCATTCCGCCGGAATTCCTCCAGAAGAAGGGTTACAAGGTCTGGTGCGTAGGCGACGATATTGCATGGCTCCGCGTGGGTGCCGACGGCAGACTCTGGGCAGTCAACCCCGAGAACGGCTTCTTTGGCGTAGCTCCCGGTACCAACGACAAGTCCAACCCCAATGCGCTTGCAACCACCATGCATGACACCATCTTCACAAATGTTGTGCATGATCTTGATAACAACACCGTTTGGTGGGAAGGTCTCAACGACAATCCTCCCAAGAATGCCATCGACTGGAAGGGCAATCCCTGGGATTACACCAAGTATGATAAGAAGGATAAGTCCACCTGCGGCGCTCATCCCAACTCCCGCTTCACCGCTATGGCGACAAACTGCCCCTGCATCTCCTCCGAGTTTGCGAATCCCGCAGGTGTTCCCATCAGCGCAATTGTATTCGGCGGCCGCCGTGCAAAGACCGCTCCCCTGGTCTACCAGTCCAAGGATTGGCAGAACGGTACCTTCGTCGGCTCCATCATGGCTTCCGAGACAACCGCAGCCGCAGCAGGTGCTGTCGGTGTTGTTCGCCGCGACCCCATGGCGATGAGACCCTTCGTCGGCTACAACATGGGCGACTATTTCGCACACTGGCTCGAGATGGGCAAGAGAATCCCCAACGCCCCCAAGATCTTCAATGTCAACTGGTTCCGTACCGATGACGAAGGTCATTTCATTTGGCCCGGCTTCGGCGACAATATGCGCGTTCTTCTCTGGATTCTCGCTCGCTGCGAAGGCAAGGTAGATGCAGTTGAAACACCCATCGGCTTTGTTCCCAAGGCTGAGGATATCGACATTGAAGGCCTTGACGGTGTTACTATCGACACCATCCGTGAGCTTCTCACCGTTGATAAGGAGTCCTGGCTTGAGGATGTTGCAAACATCCGCGAGTTCTACGCAATGGTCGGCGACAGAGTTCCCGCCGAGCTTTATGATGAGCTTGCAGCTCTCGAAGCGCGCCTCTCTAAGTAAGGTAAAATATGCAAAAAGCTGCCGCAGATTTCAATTCTGCCGCAGCTTTTTTTGTGTATTGTGTATGATTAATAATGAATCGGATAATGCGTTAAATAAATCTTAACAATTAACATAGTGTTATTATATCGTTCATATGGTGTTAATGTATATACAGTACACTTATCTTGACATATACTATCGGGAAATAGTATAAAACCAAATTTACAGAGAGGTGTTTATCATGAAAAAGTTTTCCCGTCTTGCACTTGTTTTTATGCTTGTTTTCGCGATCCTCGCAATGAGCGTATCTGCAGGTACAGTTATCTATCAGAACGGCGGCGCTAACGCTACCAACACTGATGAAGATGACAATATCCCCGGCGCACAGTATGGCGGAGATGATTTCGAAGGCTTCCTCGTTTATGAGATGAGCCCCGAAGTTCTCGGCGAAAAGACCTTTGACCTCAGCAACGCTGACTATGTTTATGTCAGATTCTATGTTGAGAATCCCGACAACTACGAATTCGGTAAGGGCGCTTCACTCGAGATTTCTTCTGCAGGTAAATGTGACGTTGAAGAGACCAACTGGGCTCTCGACAACTTCGAGTTCGAAGAAGGCTGGAACGAAATTGCCTTCGATCTTTACGACACCACAGGTAACGGTGCTGATCTTTCCAAGATCAACTACGTTCGTTTCTTCTGGTATTCTGTAGGCGCTAACACCAACGTAGTTGACTATGTTGGCTTCGGCGGCGAGGATGAGGATTTCTCTTCCGTCAAGACTGAGATCGGTCAGCTCGTTAAGGAAGAAAAGGCTAAGGAAGATAACTACAACCGTTACACTAAGGATGATGACGACAACAAGGCTCCCGTAGACGGTCTCGCAGCGGTTCAGGGTACCTTCGATCTCACTCCTGTAGACGTTTCCAAGTACACTCATGCATTCATCCGTGTTTACATGGAGGGTGTTGATAACTTCACCGGCAACGGACAGCTCGAGATTACATCCAAGCTGAATGACGCTCAGGAGCTTACCTGGAACATCGGTTCCGGCGTTGAGTTCGTTGAGGGTTGGAACGAGATCAAGCTCGCTCTTGATGAGAACGAGGGCGACAGCGGCTTCGATCCCACAAACTGCAAGTTCTACCGCATTTACATGTTCAACGAGGGCGGCCTTCTCATCGACCTCGACTACATCGGTTTCGGTAACGAGAGTGACTCCTTCAGCGAGAACCTCCCTGTATACCTTCTGAAGCCCGCTTCTCAGGAGCCCGCTGAAGAGCCCGAGACTGACGCTCCCGCAGCTGATGCTCCCGCAGCTGATGCTCCTGCAGCAGACGCTCCCGCTACTCCTTCTGCTCCCGCTACCGCTGATATGGGTATTGTTGCAGCTGCAGCAGTTCTCGCTATCGCAGCAGGCGCTATCGTAGTATCCAAGAAGAGATAAGCTACGCTTACTTAATAAAATATGAGTCGCTTCGGCGGCTCATATTTTTTTTATCCATTATGGGAATCTTCATTGACAAAAACAGGATAAACCTCTATAATTGAGATAATACAGGCTGTAATTACCGTGAAAATACAAAATCAAGGAGAGAACACCATGCTGACACCGAAAATTCGATTTGAAGGCTGCGAATTCGCTCATGATATGGGGCGTATCTTTGCAGAGAATCTCGCCGATCTGCTTGCCAAGCTGGACGACGGTGAGGGGAATTATCCCAAGGGCTTCATGCATACTTCCACCGTTCCCCATGAAGGCACCTGTTATTATGATCAGGTCTGGGCGCGGGACGCGGGACGAGGAGCACAGGAATTGGCTCGCTACGGTTTCGCAAAAGAGGCGAGATGTGCGGTGGACTATTTCCTTAAAAATAAAAATTTCGGCGACCATTGGGGCAGAATCATCGACCGCCAATTTCCCGAAGATTTTGAGCTGGACGGAAATACCCACATTCTCAATGCTATTGCCGAAACCTGGCGAGCTTCCGGCAAGGATGCCGCTCTCGGCGTGCGCTATATTGATGAAACCCGCGATGTGTTTGACTGGATGGCGCGCTGTATGGACGAGTGTCCGGTGGGCGACCTGATTCCCTGTATCAGTGAGCTGGCGGGAAATCCCTGTATCGGTGATGTGGTCTATGCCATCTATCCAAATTATGGCTCCTATGTGGCGATGAGAAATTTCGCCGGAATGGCAAAGGAGTGCGGCAGGGCAGAGGATGCGGAAAGACTGACCGTTCTCGCTTCCCGTCTGATGGCAAGCATTCTTGAAAAACTCCACTCAAACGGACATCCCGCCTTTACCCGCGTCCCCGGTGGTGTCTGGCTCAACGGACTCAAGGTGAACGGCGAAGCCTATGAAAATGCATTTTTCGGAGCGCATTTCGATATCCACCACTGGACAAGACAGGCTCCCTATATTCAGGAGTTCGATTGCATTTCCGCTCTGCCCGAAAACGCTGCGGCAGATGAGATTCATCTTCGCTCTTATGAATATCTACGCCATGAGATGGCAAAGGGATATTATTTCCGCCGTTATGGATTTGTGAGCTCCACCTGCTGGGGAGGCTCGGGCGGACGGCATGATGATACCATGTGCGGCTATGCACAGAACTACTTCACACAGGCTGCACTTGCCCTCGACGATGTCAACACCTACGGCAAATGTCTGGAAGGTATAGCACGTCTTGCCTACGACGGTGATGTAATTGAGCCTGCTACCTTTGAGATGAATCCCTTTGTCATGCATGAATGCTTTGAATATGACAATTATGAAAAAGCCCTCGACCACACCTTCGGCAGGGTGGAGGTTCCCGAGCTCGGTATCATGGACAATCCCGGCGATGAAGGCAATCTGGTGCAGTCCAGTGAGACGCTGAAGAGCCTGGCGATGGTGACCGGCATTTCCATGGAGGATGGAATTCTCACCGTAAAACCCCGTCTCCCCTGGAAATGGGATTCCATGGAGCTGATCGATTATCCGGTTGTCGACAGCGACGGTACGGTTCATCGTATCCATCTTGAATACCGCCACGAGAGATGGGCACGCAGATGCGCTGTCAAGCTGATCTCGGATGACTGCGGCAGAATCGAGCGCATGCGTGTTCGTTTTGGCCCCTTTGCAAAGGTAGTCAGCACAAGATGCGATCTTTCCGCATATCAGCGAGAGGAAGCAATGGGTGCCACCTTCTTCTGGGCGGAGGGCGGCATCGAAATGTCCATCGAATTATAAAACATTATGCACATTCGCTAAAAACGGATGTGCATTTTTGTCGGGAGATTTTGAGATTTCCTCTTGCCAAGTCGGCGTTTGCGTGTTATCATTACAATGTATATTTTTGATTTAAAGGAGATTTAATCATGCGTCTTCCTGCTATATTTTCTTCGGGTGCTCTCTATCTTCAGAAAGCGCCTCTCAAGCTCCACGGCGAAACTGCGCCCGATTCCGCTGTCACCCTCACGCTCAGGCGCGGTGAAGAGTTAATTACCTCAGTTGAGGTGAAAACCGACAGCAAGGGCGCCTTTGAAGCGATGCTTCCCGGACAGAAGGCTTCCTTTGATTCCTACAGCATCTCGGTTGTCTGCGGCGAGGATCGCTGTGATATCGAGGATGTTCTCTTCGGCGAACTCTGGCTGGCATCGGGACAGTCCAACATGGAGATGCCCAACCACTTCATGAATAACCGTGCTGAGATCCGCGAGGAGTGCCGCTCCCGCAAGCTGCGTTTCTTTTCACAGAACCACCTTCCCGAAGGCGGCGTGAAGGGACCTTTTCCCTTTGATCCTGTCGATACCCAGCCAGGTAAATGGATCACCGCTGAGGATGAGGGCGGCTTCAATGGCATTTCTGCCTGTGCGACAACCGCTGTCATCAGCATGTACGACCACCTGAACAAAAAGGCGGATGTGCCGGTTGGCTTTGTCAACTGCAATATGGGCAGTACAGCGATTGAAACATGGCTTCCCAAGGAATCGATTATGAAGAACCGTGCGATTTATGCCTTCATGAAAGCAAAGGATCGCCTGCCCACCACCGAAAAGTGGGATTCCTACGGCGATAATAACTATGTTCAGCCCTGTGCGCTTTATAATCTGAACGTTTCTGCTCTGATCGGCATCACCTTCCGCGGCGTACTCTGGTATCAGGGCGAGAGCAATGTGGGCAACCGCGCCTGCCATGCTCATTACATCAATTGCATGAAGGAATATTCCAAGGTTTATTCGACCCTCTTCTCTCCCGACGGAAAGCCGATTCCCATGGTATGCTCTCAGCTTTATCCCTGGCTCTATGAGGGCGCCAAGACCGAGTGCGCGATGGGCTATGTCAACGAGTCCTTCTCGGTGGCGGCACAGACCATGCCCGATCTCTTTGCATCGGTTTCGATCTATGACCTGCCTCCCGTCTGGGCGATGACGCTGAATAACCACCCCATCCATCCTGCAAATAAATATGCAGTGGGTGAGCGTCTCGGCATGGCAGCAAATGCGATTGCCTATAAGGCGAAGGGACTGCGCAGCTCGGTTCCCTATAAGTCCTGCCGCAGAAAGGGAAATGCACTGCTTGTTAAGATGGATGTACCCGCAGGCATGACGCTGGAGTGCAAGGGCGACACTCTGCGCGGCTTCTGGCTGGCAGGCGCAGATGCGCTTTATCTGAAGGCAGATGCGAAGATTATCTCGAATGACACGGTAGAGCTGACCAATCCCTATATCGCTGAGCCTGTTCATGGCGCATACCAGTACGCACAGCTTCAGCGCGACGGTAACCTCTGGTGCGGTAAGCTGCCGGCGGCTCCCTTTGCTACCGACCGAAAGGGAACTGTAAAGATTGCTCCGACCCCCTGGACCGACTTCAGAAATGATATCTGGTGGATTCAGGATGATATCTCGGTCTGGGAGCGCCTTGATTCCTTCAACCGTCCGCTCTGGCAGGGCATGAATGACTGCGAAATCTGCCGTGACGATGTCTTTACGGTTACCGGCAACGCTCTCCGTATCCGCGGACGCAAGAATCAAATCGGTGCATATGTAAGAAGCTATCGCTCTCTTCCCATCGAGCCGGGCAAGTATCAGGCACTCACCCTCGCTGTCTTCGGCAAACCCGACGCGGTGAAGTGTGCCATCTATCAGCCTCAGCAGAACGGAGTGATCCGCCGCACCGAGCTGACAGCGGCTCTTACGGGAGCGGTCAACTTTGATTTCGATGCATATAGAATCGATCTCTCGGGTATCGAGGATCTTCCTGCCTCCCGCATTGAGCTGATCTTTGAATCAAGCCGCGGCATCAAGGCGGTCAACATCGATGATTTGAAGCTGATCCCGAAGGGATACAAAGAATAAATGATATAATATGACCTCGAGGAAAGAATCACTCGGGGTCACTGCTTTTCGCAATTTTTATCAATCATTGTCCCAAAAAATATGATACAATAAAGCGAGGTGATCGCATGGAGCAAACAAAGCAGGCAGTGCAGGCTGCAATTGATTATATTGAAGAAAATCTGACACAGGATATCGACAATGCTGCGCTGGCAAAGGTAGTAGGTTATTCCGAATATCACTTCCTGCGTGTCTTCCGCAAGGTTGTGGGTATCACACCCGCCGACTATATCCGCAAGCGCCGCATTTCCGAAATCGTCCGCTGCATGGATCGAGAGGAGCGTCCCATTTCGGAGATCGCCTTTGAATTTGGCTTCAACTCCAAGGAAAATTTCACCCGTGCTTTTAAAAGAGAGCATCATATTCTGCCAACCGATTATAAAAGTACGCAGAACAGCCTCAAGCTTTATGACCGCCTCACCTTTGAGCTTCCGCCCTTTGATGTGAGATACGAGATTGTCAGTCTTGCTCCCTTCCGCCTTGTGGTTTATCCCAGCGACGAGGAATATACCCCTCACTTTTGGAATAAGTACAATACCCAGAACCGATCAAAGATTTTGTCAGGCGGCGCTGTGACTGAGGATTTCGGGGTCTGCATCTGGAACCGTGAGAAGCGACGGCTCGATTATTTCATCGGCATCCGTGAGTCTGAAGCGAAAGGAGATCTCACCGGAACGCTGACTCTGGAGATCGAGGGCGGAACCTATGCGGTTTTCGATACGCCGCCTGCGACACAGTTTCATTTTGTTGCCTCCATTCACCGTACATGGGATTATATCGCCCGCGTCTGGCTGCCCGAGAACGGTTATCGCAGAACAGGCGGCTATGAGCTGGAGAGCTACATCGAACAGAGCCGCAGATACTCGGAGCGCATCTATATACCGATCATAAAGGAGAATGAACATGAAAAAGCTTAATGTTACCTTCGCGGGAACGACCGACACCACCGGTTATCTCTTCTCGCTTGTAAAATCACTCTCGGCGGCGCTGAGATGCAGCGAATACTCTGCCTGTGCGGAGGATATCGTCGCCACAAGCGGCTTTGCCTTCCGCATGTGGATCGATTCCGCGACGCTCTGCCCCAGCGCCACAAGCATCTGGGAATTCAAAGCGCAGAAGTCCTGGGTTGAATCAGGCGGTCTTATCTGCGATTATGCAGAGCGGCTCTGGGGTGAGGATGCTGTTGAGGCGGAGCGCAGACAGCTTGCGATTGAAATGATCAAGGCTTCCATCGATAGCGGTACTGCAGCTGTGGCATGGGATATCAGCGGATGCGAATGGGGCATCATCTGCGGCTATGACGAGGACGCCCGAAAGCTGCTCACCCTCAAAATCGATGGCAGCGAGGGCGAGGTGCCCTATGAAAAGCTTGGTAAGCTTGATCTGCCCATACTGTCGGTGCTCACCGTCACGGGAAGGTCGGGGAAGGAGAGCGCACAGATTCTTTCCGATACCAAAAAGCTGGCACTTTCCCATCTGCGAGGTGAGGAGTGGTGCGACAACGCCAAGGGAATTGCCGCCTATGACGCGCTTATCGCATTTGTGCGTGAGAAGCTTACTGACAATAACTGGAATCTTGAGTACAATCTCGGTATATACGCCGCACTGAAATGGTACGCATGGCATTATTTTGAGCGATACGGCGAGGTTGAGCTTGCAGAACTTTACCGTGGAATTCATACGGCATGGCAGGCGGCATATGAATTGAAGCGGACGCGCGATGTGACCGATGCCGCAGTAAAGGTAAAGCTGATCGAACACCTTGAAGCTGCAAAACAGGCTGAGCTTCGCGCGATGGAGCTTATGGAAGCCGTATTATGAAGGCATAAAAATGGGATGACAGTTGATCTCGTCATCCCATTTCGATTTTATGATTCTGTAACCAGCTTGCCGCAGATGTGCTCAATCTTCAGTCTGAGCAGCAGCGTCCGATGGGCGTGCCCCTCAATCTCGCGGCGAATGTAATCTTCATCCTGCGTGAATTTATGGCTGAGCTTGGTGGCAATGTCTGCGATCATATCCATGTCGTCGATCACGTCAATCCTGCCGAACACAATGACCGATCGTACCTTCAGTGCCCACTCATCATCCTCGCGGCATCCCTCATCGAAGACACAGAAGGAGACTTTGTCATTCTGCCTCAGTGCATCCAGTCTGTGCCCGATCCTGCCGCAGTGGAAGTAGATGGCACTATCTTCTTCATTGTAGAAGTGGTTCATCGGCATGCCGTAGGGGTAGCCCATGTCACCAATGACAGAGAGCACACCCCGCTTTTCGCGCTTCAGGAGCTCGATACAGTCGGCGGCGGGGAGCTGTTTGTTTTTTCGGATCAGTTCACGGAAGCTCACAGCTTGACAATCTCGTTCTTCTCGTCGGCGATGTAGGAATTCTCAAGCAGTTCTGTGAGAGCGATGGCATCCTCCATGCCAAGATCAGCAGGTGAACCCGTGCCGTTGATGCAGGCATCGACAAACTGCATGATGGGAGCGGGATTGTTCTTTGGCAGAGCAGGTGTGATGAAGCCGTTTACCATGCCCTCAAGCTTCTTGGAGGTGAACTTCACATCGCCCTCGCCGTGGGCGATGAGTGTACCCTCTGTGCCGTAGATTTCAAGCGTCTGGGGAGAATTGTAGGATACAAAGCCGGTCTCGGCAACACCGATGGCACCGTTTTCAAATTCGATGACAGAAACGGCATTTTCGTCTACCTGGGTGCCGAATGGAGCAGAGAACATGCCGCAGATGCGCTTCGGTTTGCCCAGCAGATAGGCGAGGATGTACATGGGATGGCAGCCTAAATCCATCATGGCGCCGCCTGCTGCATCCTTTTTCTCAAACCAGTATGCGGGGAGCCAGTGATTCGACACACCGCTGTGTGCATCTCTCATGCGGACATTGGTGACTCTGCCGAAAGCGCCCTCGTCGAGCATTTTCTTGGCAAACTTGACCATGCCTCTGCCGCGCTGGGGATAGGAGATGGCGAAGGTAACCCCTGCCGCATCAACCGCTTCCTTGATCTGCATGCATTCGGCAACGGTGGGGGCCAGAGCCTTTTCGGTGAAAATGTGCTTGCCTGCTTTTGCTGCCTTGATGAGCACTTCGGTGTGCATGGTGGTAGGTGTGCAGCAGAAAACCGCCTCAATGTCCTCGCGGGCGAGCAGTGTATCGAGATCAGCTTCGAAATCGGCTCCGATGCGTCCTGCCCATTCAGCACCTCTTGCCGCATCCTCGTCCCAGACCGCCTTGATTTCCACCTTGCCGCTGTTCTGGAGCTCGCGGGCATAGCCTTCGGCATGTACATGCCATTTGCTTAACATAGCTGCTTTTAACATGATTGTAAACCTCCAAATGTGAATATCGGAATGGATATTTTCATTTACCTGCATTCAGTATATCATAATTACAATTGAATTTCAACAGATTCAGATTTTTGATGAAAAATATTTATTGTAAGTATTGCAATGTATAAGCCAAAGGTGTATAATATAATTACAATTAAACAGCAACGACAGGGGAGCTCGGTATGCCGGGCTGAGAGGAAGTAAGAAAAGCTTCGACCCTTAACCTGATGCGGATAATGCCGCCGTAGGAAGATTCAGCCAGCTTTAAACGGACAATCCATCAGGATTGCCCGTTTTTTATTTTAATCTATGAAAAGGAGAATTATATGAGAAGCTACACAACTCAAATGGATGCTGCAAGACGCGGTATCATCACACCCGAAATGAAGGCGGTCGCTGCCAAGGAATACCGAAGTGAGGAAGAAATTTGCGCTCTTGTTGCAAAAGGGCAGGTTGTCATCTGTGCGAACAGACTGCATCGCTGTATCGAACCGAACGGTGTTGGCTCTATGCTGCGGACAAAGATCAATGTGAATCTCGGTGTGTCCCGCGACTGCAAGGATTATGACATCGAAATGCAGAAGGTCATGGCGGCGGTAAAATTGGGTGCCGAGGCGATTATGGATCTTTCCTCACACGGAAATACGCAGCCTTTCAGAAAAAAGCTGACCGCCGAGTGCCCTGCCATGATCGGTACCGTGCCCGTATATGACAGCGTGATTCATTATCAGCGCGATCTTGCTGCGCTCACCGCCAGGGATTTTATCGATGTGGTCAGACTTCATGCCGAAGAGGGTGTGGATTTTGTTACCCTTCACTGCGGCATTACGCGCAAGACAATCGAGCAGATTAAAAATCACAAGCGGAAGATGAATATTGTTTCAAGGGGCGGCTCGCTTGTATTCGCATGGATGTGCATGACAGGAGAGGAGAATCCCTTCTACGAATATTATGACGAGATTCTCGAGATCTGCCGCGAATACGATGTGACCATCTCACTCGGAGATGCCTGCCGTCCGGGATGTCTTGCAGACGGAAGCGATGTCTGCCAGATCGAGGAGCTGGTCCGCCTCGGTGAGCTGACGAAGCGCGCATGGGAGCGGGATGTACAGGTTATGGTGGAAGGTCCCGGACACATGCCGATGGATCAGATCGAAGCCAACATGAAGCTTCAGCAAACTATCTGTATGGGCGCCCCCTTCTATGTGCTCGGTCCTATCGTTACCGATATTGCGCCGGGCTACGATCATATCACATCTGCTATCGGAGGTGCAATCGCAGCAGCCTCGGGGGCGGCTTTCCTCTGTTATGTTACACCCGCTGAGCATCTTGCACTTCCCAATGTGGATGATGTGAAGCAGGGAATCATTGCATCCCGCATTGCGGCACACGCTGCGGATATTGCGAAGAAGGTGCCTCATGCCCGCGATATCGACGATGCCATGGCAGACGCGAGACGCACATTTGACTGGGAGGGGCAGTGGAAGTGCTCGATTGATCCCGAAACAGCAAAAAGTATCCGCGAAGACAGAGCGCCCGAGCAGGAGGACAGTTGTTCTATGTGCGGAAAATTTTGTGCGGTCAGAAGCATGAATAGAGCATTAAATGGCGAATATATCGATATTTTATAAATAATCGGTTGTAATTTGTATACACGGTACCGTTGAGCTTGATTTTCAGATCGTAATGTGATAAAATGATTATAGTATTACTATATATTACGGGGAATATCATATGAAAAAATTTTCAGCTCTCATTATGGTACTGTTTACAGTGCTGCTTTTTGTTGGGTGCAATGATGAATCGGGCATATCCGATGTGACAACAGCACCCGAAACCAAAGCTGCGGCACCGACCTTTGTCCTCAGTGAGGATATTCTTATCGTGCGCGGCGATACAGCAGAGGATATCGAAGTCAAGGCGGCTTCGACTCTGAAAAAAGGAATTCTGGAAAAGACCGGCGTGTCGCTTACACTGACCTCGGATTGGACAAAATCCGAGAATCCCGAGCTTGCCGAGCTGGAAATACTGGTAGGTCGGACAGTGCGCGATATCAGCTCTGCCGAAGGACTTGATACCGGTGATTTTATCATTCGGCTTGTAGACGGAAAAAAGCTGGTGATTATCGGCGACAGCGCCAAGGGGACACAGCGGGCTGTGGAATACTTCCTGGAGCATTATGTAGACGAAAACGGATTTACCTTTGAGGAGCTTGATATGATATACGATTCTTCCGAAGCGCTTCTGACCGAGGTTCCCGACAATATGAAGAGTACTCTTAATCTCAATTTCGGCGAGGTTATCAATCCCGATATCATCGGCGGCGGCGTTAATTTTGACTTTTCTTCCTATGTGTTTATGAATCTGGTCAACGGCGGTGAATGGGAGGTTCGCTCTCAGCACATTCCCTATTCCACCAACGAAAATGAGCTGGATAAACTCTGGCAGGAATATTTTGACATGATCGATTACAGCGGCATGCAGTATGTGCGTCTCTGTGTTTCGATGACCATGTGGGAGCCGATCAATGACAATGATGATCCCTTTGACACCGATTTTGAGAGTGGCTTTATCTTCTCGCCCAAGTTCTCCGAACGTTCTGACGCACAGGGAGAGGGAGCGGGCTTCCCTGCGCTGAACTATGCCTATCTGAAAGCCTTCTATAAACTACTCGATCATTTTGAGGAAAAGGGACTGTATGTTATTCTCGGCAACTGGGACAACGGTTCGGAAGCGCTGGGATTCTGCCCGAACAATGAAAACTGGCTGGCTTCCACCGATGCGAACGGCAATAAGCTGGGACGCGGCAATGATCTGAATGTCATCAGCCTTGACGAATATGCCGAGACCTTTGCCGCCATCATGTATCATCTGGTGGAGGAAAAGGGCTACACCTGCGTGAAGGGCTTCTCCTTCTATAACGAGCCTGAGCAGCTCAAGGGCGGTCAGGATACCCTTGTGGCGGTGTATAACAAATTCGATGAGCATCTGAAGCGTCTCGGTATTCGCGAAAAGACCATGATTCAGGCTTTTGACGGACCGGTTTTCTGGATGGCAGCAGACAACGGCAACGCCAACCGCATTACCGATATGGATAAAGAATGCGGCGATGCCATGGATATCATCGGCTATCACGTCTATCTTGCAACCGTGGAATCAGGCGACAAGGTGGAGGGCAACGATGTGCGCGGCACTGTTTCCACCTACATCATTCCCGAGGTGAAGAAAATGATTGCTCAGAGCGATGGCAGACCGGTCGTTGTCAGCGAGCTTGGAACCTTCGCGTTCTCAGGCAGTGCATCCTCGGAGGAGAGCGGCAAGGACTATATGACCCGCATTTTCGCAGCTGAGGCTGCGATCGAACTCTTCAACTGCGGCGCAAAGGGATACGGACTCTGGATTTATAACTGCTATCTCCACAAATATTACACCATGCTCTCCTATGATCCGAAGGATTCCAACCGTTTGATTCCAGATAAGGTAAACTATTATCCCTCTTCACTGATCATGAAGCATCTTCCCGGCGGTACCGATATCGTGACAAGCGAGGTTGTGGGTTGTGAGGATGACTACAAGCATGTCTGGGCAGCAGCAGGTGTACGTCCTGACGGCACGAGTGCCATTCTGCTGGTCAATGACGGAGCCGAGCCTGCTCAGCTTACCCTGAACGGCACCGACGGCAGACAATACAGCTATTATTATGTGGACGCCGATCATACCGATAATATCTATGAGGATACCGATGTGACCGACACAGTGCTGCTCAGACCCTACTCCATCGTTGTGCTGGTGGAAAAATAAGAAAATTCCTTGAAAATTCAGCAAAAAACTTTATAAAAAACTATTGCAATTCAAAAAAAACTATGTTATAATAATTACATTATGAATACTAATGCAAAGAGGTGCTAAAGATGAAGGAAGGACTCCATCCCGAATATAAAGAAGTCACGATCAGATGCGCTTGTGGTGCTGAGGTTGTAACCAAGTCCACAAAGGGCGATATGCGTGTTGAAATTTGCTCCAAGTGCCATCCCTTCTTTACGGGTAAGCAGAAGTTCGTAGACGCAGGCGGAAAGCTCGACAAGTTCAAGAAGCGTCTGGAAGCAGCAAAGGCTGCGAAGTAATTTCTCGCAAATGGAACAAAATCGACGGCGGATATTTGCGCGATCAGCGTGACACCGCCGTCTGTTTTTGCGCCGTTTTTTATTTATATTATTCCATGAAAGGTTGTGATCTGTGATGGAACAGAAGATTTTTGATAAAACCGAAGAAGCGCCCCGCGCGGTCCTTGTAAGTGTTATGCTTCCCGATGACAGCGAACGCGAGATCGAGACATCTCTGGGAGAGCTTGCGCGATTGCTCGATACGGCGGGAGGCGAAGCCTTTGCCAGCGTTGTACAGGCTAAGAGCGCACCCGATGCCCGTACCTATATCGGCAGCGGCAAGGTGGAAGAGATTGCGGAGCTCTGCCGAAACAATGGTATCCACATGGTCATCTTCGACTGTGAACTGTCGCCCTCCCAGATCAAGAACCTGGAAGATGATCTCTCCACCAAGGAGCATGAGATCAGTGTCATCGACCGCAGTATGCTCATCCTCGATATCTTCGCACTCCATGCCACCACCGGCGAAGGTAAGCTTCAGGTTGAACTGGCGCAGCTCAAGTATACCGCTCCCCGCCTCATGGGAAAGGGGACCGAGCTCTCCCGTCTCGGCGGCGGTATCGGTACACGCGGTCCCGGTGAAACTAAGCTGGAGAGCGATCGGCGTCATCTCAAGCGTCGTATGAATGCCCTTGAGGAGGAGCTCGCCATCCTCGAAAAGAACCGCGGTGTTCAGCGTCGGGCGAGGGAACGTTCGGGTATTTTTAAGGTTGCGATTGCAGGTTATACCAATGCGGGAAAATCCACTCTGCTCAATCGGCTCACCGGTGCCGGCATTCTCGCCGAGGACAAGCTTTTTGCCACTCTTGATCCCACAACGCGAAAATTTGCGCTTCCCGGTGGCAGTGAGGTGCTGCTCACCGATACGGTAGGCTTTATACGCAACCTGCCCCATTATCTTATCAAAGCCTTCAAATCAACGTTAGATGAGGTGGCATGGGCTGACGCAATTCTGTTGGTTGCCGACGCCTCCGACCCCGAATGTCCCGATCAGATCAGGGTGTCCGAGCAGCTGTTTGCCGAACTCGGTGCTGCAGGAAAGCCTATTCTTTATGTTTTCAACAAGTGTGATGCGGCAGATGAAGGACTGATCAATCGCTGCCGTGCCGAGCTTGCCCGTGAGAGCGCCGTATTCGTGTCTGCAAAGGAGGGCGACGGCATGGAGGAGCTGGTAGCCAAGCTGGAGCAGATTGCTCTCGGCGGAAAGACCCGCGAAACCTTTGTGATTCCCAACAATGAGCAGGGCGCACTTGCTCAGCTTTATAAAAATGCTACGGTAGAGAGCGTGGACTACGGTGCAGAGGGCGTAACCGTGGTTGCAACCGTGGATGCCAAGATGCGCGGACAGTTGAATCGATACCGTATAGGCAGAGAGGATGAGACCAGTGAAGAAGAATAAATGCACCGATGCCGAACCCGCGAAACCGAAGCTTTATACCACACTCGAGCGTGAGGCGCATGTGGAAATGGTGGAGCGCAAATCACAGTTTCTCGGCCACGCGATCCCCTGCAAAACCGAAGTCGAAGCACTTGCCTTCATCGCCGCCATGAAAAGCAAATACTCGGATGCCACTCACAATGTCTATGCCTATTCCATTGCGGAGAATAACATCATGCGCTTCTCGGATGACGGGGAGCCGCAGGGAACTGCCGGTATGCCGGTGCTTGATGTGATCCGCAAGAGCGGCTTTACCGATGCCTGCATCGTGGTTACGCGCTATTTCGGCGGCATTCTTCTGGGAGCTGGCGGTCTTGTGCGTGCCTATTCCGCATCTGCGGCGCAGGCTGTGGGCGAAGCGCATATTGTCAGCTACGAGGGCTATACCGAATTTACCCTGCGCTGTGATTATTCGGATTATCAGAAGGTCGCCTATGAGCTGCCCTCCTTCGGAGCCATCGAGGACGGCAATGATTTCGGTGCTGAGGTTATGCTGAAACTTGCTGTAAAAGATACAATTTTTGAAGATTTTCTCAAAAGAATGACCGAAATCACCGCCGGCAGGGCAAGAATCGAGCAGACAGGCACAAGATTTGACTTCAGATAAAATTTTTTGACAGAATAAAAGAAAATAAAAAAGGGAAAAATACAAAACGCGCGTATATTAATAGATGTAAAGAACAAGGTATCAAAATCCGCTTTCCGGAGGCTCGTTATGAGTACGATTCGTGATATGCTGCATCAGCGCGAGAGGGAAACCCTGTCCGAATATGCAGTCTTTTCAGAGGACTCGCAGGGCAGGGATTTTCCTGTTTCTCCCGATGATGTCCGTACAGATTTTCAGCGCGACCGCGACCGCATCATCCATTCCAAGGCGTTCAGACGGCTGATGCATAAGACGCAGGTTTTTCTGTCACCCGAAGCCGATCATTACCGCACACGCCTGACCCATACGCTGGAGGTCACTCAGATTGCCCGTACCATTGCCCGTTCGCTGAGACTGAACGAGGATCTCTGCGAAGCAATCGGTCTCGGTCACGATCTCGGTCATACTCCCTTCGGTCACGCGGGAGAACGGGTGCTGCAGCGCTGTTATGACGAGAATTTTGCCCACTACAAGCAGAGTCTGCGTGTGGTGGAAAAGCTGGAGAACCTCAATCTCACCTGGGAGGTACGCAACGGCATTGTGACTCATACAGGCGAGGAGGTCGCTTCCACTCTGGAGGGAAAGATCATCAAATTCGCCGACCGTATCGCCTACATTAATCACGATATTGACGATGCATGCCGTGCCGGAATTCTTCAGGATGACGATATTCCCCTGGATCTGCGCCGCAAGCTGGGTGCCAGCCACGGTGCGAGAATCGATACCATGGTACGGAGCATCATCCGCGCATCAGAGGGCAAGCCCGAAATTATCATGGAGGACGATGTCTATAAAGCCACCATGTCTCTGAGGGAATTTCTCTTTGAGATGGTCTACAAATCTCCCATCGCCAAGGGGCAGGAGGGAAAGGCGGAGTGCATGCTCGAGCAGCTGTACACCTACTTTCTGGAGCATACCGAGGCTCTGCCGGGTGAGTATAAATGGATGCTCCGCGATGAGGAACCGGGCAGAATTGTCTGCGACTACATATCGGGCATGACCGACCGTTATGCCATCAATCTTTACCGCAGCCTCTTCATTCCAGAGGTCTGGAGCGGCGGCGTACTTCGATAACAGAAAAAAGGAGGCCTTTCATGCGAATACCGCAGGAGATCATTGAAGAAATCAAATATCGCTGCGATATTGTCGATGTGGTGTCCTCCTATGTGACCCTCAAGCGCGCCGGCTCCAATATGAACGGACTCTGCCCCTTTCACAGCGAGAAATCGCCTTCCTTCACCGTTTTTCCCGGCGAGAGGAATTTTTACTGCTTCGGATGCGGTGCGGGCGGTGATGTAATCACCTTTGTTATGAAGGCGGAGAATCTCGATTACCGCGGTGCGCTGGAGTTTCTGGCAAAGCGCGCGGGGATCACTATCCCGCAGAATGACGAGCGGGATGACGGCATTAAAAAGAACCGAATCCTCGACATGAATCGGGATGCCGCCAAGTATTTTCACGGTATGCTGAACACACAGGCAGGTTCGCCCGGCATGGAATATCTGCTCTCCCGTGGACTGAGCATGGCGACCATCAAGCACTTCGGTCTTGGCTATGCGCCCAACGATTTCGGTGCCACTGTATCCTACCTGAAAGGGAAGGGCTACACCGACGAGGAAATGAAGGTCGGCTTCCTCTGCGGCATTTCCCAGAAGAGCGGACGACCTTATGACTACTTCCGCAACCGTGTGATGTTCCCCATCATTGATGTGACGGGAAATGTCATTGCCTTCGGCGGACGTGTGCTCGACGATTCTAAGCCCAAGTATCTGAATACCTCGGATACCCCGGCGTTTAAGAAGAGCCGCAACCTCTTTGCACTCAATTTCGCAAAAAAATCCTGCGCCGAGCAGATGATTCTCTGTGAAGGCTATATGGACGTGATCGCACTTCATGCCGCCGGATTTACCAACGCGGTTGCAACCCTCGGTACGGCAATCACACCCGAGCAGGCGAGGATCATGAAGCGCTACACCAAGAGCGTGATCATCTCCTACGACAGCGATGCCGCGGGACAAAATGCTGCTGACAAAGCCTTTAAGCTGCTGGGAGAGGTCGGACTTGAAACCCGTATCCTCCGCATGGATGGTGCAAAGGATCCCGATGAATATATCAAAAAATTCGGTGCGCTGAAATTCAAATCGGTGCTCGAGGGCGCCGGCAGCCGTATGGATTTTAAATATAATGCCATCATTTCCAAATACGATCTTACCCTCGATGATGATAAAATCAAAGCCGCAGGAGAGCTTGCCGAAGTGCTGGCGGGCGTCTATTCCGAGGTGGAGCGGGATATTTACATCCGCAATGTGGCAGCCAAGCTGGATATCCCCGCTGAACGGCTGCGAATGGATGTGGATCGCATCATGCGCAGGAATAAACGTGTTGAGAAGAAAAATGAGAGCACTGCCGCCATGAGAGCTGCCGAGGGGTGGGGCGATCGGATTAATACCGATTTCATCAAGAATCCCCGCGCCGCACGGGCAGAGGAGAGCATTCTCGGTATGCTGCAGCTTCGTCCCGAGCTGATTCGCACGGCATGCGGCGGAGAGGTGCTGAAGGAGGATGACTTTTTCACCGAGTTCGGAAAACGGGCATTCCGTGTGATCTCAGCTAATATCGAAAGCGGAGCCGCTCCCGACAATTTTGCCGAGCATTTCAACATTGATGAAAGCGGCAGGCTGATTACCATGAAAATAAATCGATCACAGCTTACCGAAAACGGTGAGGGGGTCTATTGCGAATGTGTGGCGGCACTTCGCGATGCAGGAAAACAAAAAACTATGAATATAGAGGATATACTCTCAAAAAAAAGGAGAACAACCAATGAGTGAAGAAAAGAAGATATCGGTAAACGATCTGATAGAGCGCGGTAAATCCAAGGGATCGCTCTCCAGCAGCGAAATCATGGAAGCGCTGGAGGATGTGGATTACGATCTCGAACAGATCGAAAAGCTGTATGAAACCCTTGAGGGCATGGGCGTTGAGGTTACCGGCTATCTCGATACCCCCGAATTTACCGAGATCGAAAACGAGGTCGAGCAGTTTGAATCTGCTGAAGACATGGAAAAGATGCTGGCACAGGAAGGTCTTGCCATCGATGACCCGGTGCGTATGTATCTGAAGGAAATCGGTAAGGTGCCGCTGCTTGACACAGACCGCGAGCTCGTTCTTGCCGAAAAAATGGCGCAGGGCGACGAACAGGCAAAGAAGGAGCTGGTTGAGTCCAACCTCCGCCTGGTTGTCAGCATCGCAAAACGCTATGTGGGACGCGGTATGTTCTTCCTCGATCTGATTCAGGAGGGCAACCTGGGTCTGATGAAGGCGGTTGATAAGTTCGACTACCGCAAGGGCTACAAATTCTCTACCTATGCTACATGGTGGATCCGTCAGGCGATCACCCGTGCTATTGCCGACCAGGCACGTACCATCCGTATTCCCGTGCACATGGTTGAGACCATCCATAAGGTTTCGCGCATTTCCCGTCAGCTTCTTCAGGAGCTGGGACACGAGGCATCGGCTGAGGAAATCGCAGAATATATGAACATGAGCCCCGATAAGGTTCGCGAAATCATGAAGGTAGCGCAGGATCCTATTTCTCTTGAAACACCGATCGGCGAGGAGGAGGACAGCCATCTGGGCGACTTTATCCCCGACGATGACTCACCCGCACCTGCCGAAGCCGCATCCTATACTCTGCTTCGTGAGCAGCTCTGCGAGGTTCTCCATACCCTGACTCCCCGCGAGGAGCATGTGCTCAAGCTGCGCTTTGGTCTTGAGGACGGAAGAACCAGAACACTGGAAGAAGTTGGTAAGGTGTTCAATATTACTCGCGAACGCATTCGCCAGATCGAAGCAAAGGCGCTGCGTAAGCTCCGCCATCCCAGCCGCTCCAAGCGTCTGAAGGATTATCTCGATTGATATTTGTAAACAATATTTAAATTCTGCAAGGGTATTTGTAAAAGATTTATTGTCAGCGATGTACAAAAGAATGTGCTCTGTATTGTGTAAAAGATACAAATGCACCGTTAAAATGACAGAAAAAGCGATCGGAAATTCGTGCATAATGATCGATATTTTCGCCCGATGACCGCATGAAAGGCGAAAAAATTACATAATTCTGCTTTTGCAATCGCGAAATATGGCTTGACATAAACCTTGAAATGGTGTAAAATATTGATTGTTAATATCATAAGTATTAAGAAAAAGAGTATCCTGCGGTCAGTATGCTCAGCCACGCAATTTTTTTTGAAAACAAGGAGGATATCCTAATGAAAAAGAAACTGTTATGCCTGCTTATGTGCATAATAATGGTCATGTCTGTTGTGTTAACCGGATGTGCTGAACTCGAAACAGAGGATGAAGAGTCTGCCGAAACCGGTACCAATAAGGCGATGACCGTCACGTTCTATTCCATCACCGATGGAAAGACCACTCCCGAAGCAATCGCTGAGGTTGAGTCTGCGATCAATAAGATTATCCAGGGTAAGTTCAATATCAACGTTGAGCTCTGCCTCTACACCGAAGACGAGTATGAAGATGTTATCTTCGAAAAGATCGCTCTGAAGGAAGAAGAAATCAAGAAGCAGGAAGAAGAAGAGGCTGCTGCCAAGGCTGCTGCTAAGGCTGCCCGCGAGTCTGAAAAGGCCGCAAGAGCTGCAGGTATCACCACTGCAAAGACCAAGAAGACCGAAACCGAGCCCGAAGAAACCACGTCTGATGAGGATGAAACCTACATCAACGAGCAGGGCCGTGAAATGACCGTTTATCCCGAGGCAGAAGAGTCTCAGCTCGACATCTTCCTTGTGACAAGTCTTGATATGCTCCTTGATCTGAAAGAGGCTGAAGCTGTGACCGCACTTGACAGCGAGCTTTCAGTAGGCGCTAAGAAGCTGAAATCCTATATTTATCCCTCCTTCCTCGATTACTCCAAGGTTGATGGCAGTACATACATTATTCCCAATAACCATGTTATCGGGGATTATGAATATGTTCTGCTCAATAAGGAATTGATTGATAAGTATAGCTATGATCCTGATTCCAGCATGAACACACTTGACGGAATCATGGATTTCCTTGAAGATATTATTCGCTATGAACCGGACGTAACTCCGCTGTTAAACAAGCCCACAAATCTTGTTCGTTATTGGAATATCTATGCAAATGAGGCAGGCACAAGAGCTTATCTCGACAATACCTCTGAATTCTCACTCATTGCTTCCTACATTCCCGGTGCTCCTGGTGCGAACATGTACTCTCCTAAGGTATTCTCTACCATTTCTCAGTATCAGAAATATGAAGCTGCTTTGGACACACTTGCAGCTGCAGGATACACACTTCCTGATGTCGCCGATCTCAGTACCGACAAGCCTTTCGCAGCCGCATTTGTCAAAGGAGATGTAACTCTTCCCGATAACTATGAAGAAGATTACTATGTGAATGTATACAGATATCCTCTCGTCAACAACGATGAAGTATTTGGTGCAGGTTATGCGATTGGTGCTTATACTAAGGATGTAACCAGAACTATGGAAATCCTTACATATCTCAATACCAACAAAGAACTTGCTAACCTTCTTACTTATGGTGTAAAAAACATCCACTACACCGTTAATGAGGATACCGGCATCATCGAGAAAATTCCGAACAGCGGTTACTACATGGATTCTATTCATACCGGTAACCAGTTTATGCTCACACCTTCCTCTGACATGAGCGCTGAACTCATGACTCTTGCAGCTGACAACTGGGCTGCAGCTAAGCTTCAAAATCAGGATAGCTCAGTCGATCCGCAACTCGGTTTGTACTTCACATTTGAGGAAGATAAGGTTGACGAGGAAACAGGTAAGGTTACGCCTGCTGCCTCCACACCTGTAACAGAAATTTCCGCTCAACTTAGAGAACTTGGTAAAACATATCTTGAACAGGTTGATAACTTTGTTCCTTATGTTGATGAAGAGAAGGGCAAGGACATGGATCTGATTGCTTGGCTCAAGACGCTTAAGAAGACTATTGAAGCAGAGCCGGGTGTATCTGAAGCACTTGATAAAGAAAATGAGTATTCCATTATCAGCCAGTATACTGCATGGTTCGAAGCAACCTACCCTGATGCAGGCGGAATGTAAAAAGTTGCATAAGAAAACCATAAACGTATAATACGGGCTGTCGCAAATCGAAAAATTTGCGGCAGCCTTTAAACATCAATTTGCATTTTAAACAAAATTGAAATAAACGTTTGGCAATTGCCAATTTCAGAAAGGTTATAACGATATGAAATGCGATTTTTATATGCCGGTCAGACTGATCTCCGGAGTTGGCTGTATCAGAAATAATGCGAAGTTCTTCTCTATCGGTAAGAAATGCATGATTGTTACCGGCAAGAATTCCGCCGTAGCAAGCGGCGCGCTCACAGATGTGAAGGCTGTTCTTGAGCAGAGCGGAATCGAATATACCATTTTTGATGAAATCACAGAAAATCCCCTTCTTTCCGCCTGCCAGAAAGGCGGGCTCGCCGCTGCAGAATTCGGTGCGGAGTATATCATCGGCATCGGCGGCGGCTCTCCCCTCGATGCTTCCAAGGCTATCGCCGCATTTGCCGCAAATTCAACAATCGATCCCATGGAAATCTATGATGTGGAAAAGCTGAACCCTTCGCTCCCCATCATCGCCGTTCCGACTACAGCAGGCACCGGAAGCGAAACCAATCCCTATGCGGTCCTCTCTCTGGACGGTAAGAATAAGAAAAAGACCTTCACTTCGCCCAATTCCTACGCGAAGTATGCCTTCCTTGATCCGTCCTATACCTACTCGCTCGGCAATTATTATACCATCAGCTGCGCACTCGATTCCTTCTGCCACTGCGTTGAGTCGCTGATGTCGCCTAAGAGCACTGAAATTTCCCGTATGTTTGCCTTAAACGGCGCAGCAGAGCTCTGGGAGGAGCTGGTCAAGGAGACTCAGCCTGATGAAACGGCGCGCGAAGCGCTCATGTATGCATCCATGGCGGGCGGCGTTGCAATCAATACCACAGGTACAGGATTTCCTCATCCGCTCGGATATAACCTGACCATGTACAAGGATATTCCTCATGGCAGAGCTTGCGCCGCATTCATGCGTGAATATCTCACCTACTGCCGCAAGAGTTCCTTCGGCGTAGAGCTTTCCGATCTGCTTGCTGAGCGTCTCGATTGCAGCATTGAGGACATCATGACACTTATTCCGCACCTTGCCGATGTTGATGTAAAGCTCACTGATGAAGAGATCGAGCTTTATATTGCTACCACCAAGGATGCAAGCAACTTCAAAAACTGCTGCTATGTGATCAACGAAGATGACATGCGCGATATTTATAAGAGACTTTTTCAGTAATATTGGAAACTCTTGCAGGCAATTATATTAATAATGCAATACCCCCGACAGACGGAATGAAACTGTCGGGGGTATCAATTTTTTCATATTATTCCCGGCGCGTACCGAGTCCCTTCTTTGATGCAAGAAGAATTAACTGTCCATCTGAATTTTTGGCACAACTGTAGGTGGCGTTGGCAATAAATCCATCCTTCAAACCGACGCAGTC
Organism: Clostridia bacterium; assembly: GCA_017399105.1. GTDB lineage: Bacteria > Bacillota > Clostridia > Oscillospirales > CAG-272 > RGIG1743. The sequence goes on along the minus strand of JAFQEJ010000035.1, from coordinate 27,482 downwards.
AAAGCGGCGGATAAAGCCATTCTCCATCGGCATGTATCCATCACCGGTACCGCTGTAGGAAGCCAGCTCATAAACTGCACAACGCTCCTCGTCACCATTCATGTAATAATGATCTGCTTTGATAATGCCCACGGTTGGAGCAAAATAATACTCCATTCTGCCGCCGCGGTAAGTCCAGCCGCCGGTGTAGCCGTCGACCTGAAGCGACAGTTTAATGCAGTCGCAGAAGCTTCCCGCTGCGGTCGTAATGTTTCCGCAGGAGTTTACCTTGAGTGAGGTTTTTAAATTTGCGTGACTGTAATATTTCTTCTCAATATCACAGGAGAAACCGTCAAACCACTCGTCGGACCAAATGCAGTTGACAGCATCATTCAGAATACCGTAAATATCGTTGTAAAAAAGCGGATAAGCACTGTGCGCGCGATTGATACCGGGCATGTTTTTCGCCTCAAAGCTGTAGGTGCGATTGTCGCTGATGGAGATTATTCCGTCTGCACACGACACCGTGTTATAGTTGAAGAAATTCCAATGCCCCGTGTGGCGACAGCCGGGCGTAAAGTCGCTGTCGGTTGTAAGCATGGTATCAATCATATCAAGCGCAGTCTCGGCGTGGAGCTTGTCAAGCTTGGTGGGAGCGATTTCGACAGCACGCGCAAGCTGAGGACGGACATCACGGAGCTGACCGCTGTTTTCATCATCGTAATCAATGTAGCTTTCGCGGGCATAGGTCATGAGATCGTAAAAATCATTTTCATCAATGCTGACACGGATGCAGTGATGCTCATTCCAGGCGGTAAAGCTGTCTTCGGTGACACCGGTTATTTCAATCACCGTGCCGTGATCAAAAACAGCAGGCTTCAGATTTCCCTTGTACTCCCAATGATTTCCGACCGCAACGGGAAGCTTTCCGCTGCCGCCGTTGATTTTGTAATTGACAAGCTCGCGGTAATCGGTGCGGCATGCGTCGGATAGTTCACTGCGGACAATGCCGACGCCATCCTTGAAATAGGTTTTTGTGGTGCGCCCTCTGTTTGGTTCGGAAGTAATCCATAATTCACAGTCTTCAAATCTGCCGCAGAGTGTATCAATCACAATGCCCTCTTCGGCAAAAGTGAGCGTAGTCATTTTGTCGCTGGAGGTCATCATGTCTCCCACCTTCATTGAAAGATCAAACATAACGCCGTCGCACTGTGCAGCAAAGATCCAGACATAACCGGTTCCCCATACTTCAGGTGAGTTCATATATCCGTCGCTGTAGCCGGGCTGTGACCAGTTACAGAGCTTGCCGTCCAGCATGCGATATTGCTCACCCACTGCGCAAAAGCTGTAGTCGCGGATAACTTTGCCCTCAATCAGCTTCTCGGCTCTCAGTGCGGAGATGGCATTGGCATAATATTCATCGGTGGGCGGTACCAGTGTCAATACCCGTTCAAAGCAGTCATATCCCTTTGCTCTGTCCTCGGCATTGTCTTTGAAGCGAACAAGTCGCAGGTATTCTCTGCCAGCCCAGAAGAAGATGTATGCCTGTACCGTCTTGAAGCCCAGCTCCTCATAATAGGGGAGCTGTTTTGTGAGCATGTATTCAATCTTATCCCGACCTGATAGCTTGTCGTGTTCTTTAAAGGCAATGGTTTTCAATACCTGCTCATTTTGTCCTGCGATGGCGGCTTGCTTGATTTTGGTGATCATTTCATCGTTCTTATCACTGGGCAGCCACCAGTAACCGCGCACCAGAACTTCGGCAAGGGCAGAATTCTTCTTCTGTAGCGTGTCAGCATCTGATTCGGGCAGTGCCTCCACCTCTTTCAGAACATCGTTGTAGACCTCCTCAAAGCCTGTTTTGTCATTTTTCAAACGCCACAGCTTGAGCTGCTCCACCTTTTTCATGACGCGTTCAACCAGCGTATCGTTTGCTTTTTCGTTCATAACACCTAAATCCTTTCTGAGTACCAGCCTGCCCCGATGAAGCTGCCACTTGACCGTGCCCTCCGCCATATTGAGGCGGTAGGCAATTTCGGCGATGGAGAGCCCCTCAAAATAGTGCATCTCAATGACCTGCTTCACCTTTTCAGGCAGCAGTCTGATGCTGTCGCGCAGAGCTTTGCACTCCTCTTCAGCGAGAATGGCATCCTCCACCGCATCTACTGCCGCAAGCTCACTCTCCCACAGGTCATCGAGACTGATGGTCTCACGATAGCGCATTGCCAGATTCTTCGCACAGTTGGAGGCAATGCGGCAGACCCAGGAGCGATATTTTGTGTGATCCCTCAGCAGATTCAGCTTCATCCATGCCGATACAAAGGCATCCTGTGCTGCATCCTCAGCAAGAAAGCGATTGCCGATGGCAGCGATTGCCGCCGCCAGCACTGCCTTCTGATGCTTGATCACCAGCGCTTCATATGCAGTTGTATTTCCCGTAAGGGTGAGAGCGATCAGTGTGGGATCGTCGTGATGGGTAAGGTTGTTCATTCTCATCTGTTCCTTTCAAATTGCATTTATTGCAGCTGCTATGAATAAGACAGGGAATAGCGGAAAAAGGTTGGCGATTCATGAAGAATATTTGAAAAAATGGCGTGAATGCCAGAAAACACTCACGCCATACCGAATATATCAAAGTAAATCAAACGTTGAAGCGGAAGAGCACCACATCGCCATCCTTGATGACATATTCCTTGCCTTCGCTGCGGATAAGCCCCTTCTCTTTGGCTTGCGTCATGCCGCCAACCTCAATCAGCTCATCAAAGCCGATGATTTCAGCACGGATGAAGCCGCGTTCAAAGTCGGAGTGGATCTTGCCTGCTGCCTGAGGAGCCTTGGTGCCCTCGGTGATCGTCCATGCTCGAACTTCCTTGGGACCTGCGGTGAGGTAGCTGATCAGACCAAGCAGACGGTAGCTTGCCTTGATCAGACGGTCGAGACCGCTTTCCTTGATGCCCAGATCCTCGAAGAAAACTGCCTTCTCCTCATCATCCAGCTCGGCAATTTCGGCTTCGATGCTGGCGCAGATGGGCAGAATTTCGGAGCCCTCTGCGTCGGCGTATTCCTTCAATTTTACATAGTAGGGGTTGTCCATGGGATCGTCGGATACCGCATCCTCGCTGATGTTGGCGGCGTAGATGATTTTTTTGCGGCTGATCAGCGGGATATCGTCCATGATGGCAGCTTCATCCTCGGTGTAATCGAGTGCGCGTGCAGAGGTTCCCTCGTTCATAGCAGCAATGACGCGCTCGATGAGTGCAACTTCGCTTTCCAGCGACTTGTCGCCCTTGAGCAGCTTCTTAGTACGGTCGAGTCTTCGCTCGAGAATCTCCATATCCGAGAGAATCAGCTCCATGTTAATGGTCTCCACGTCGCGCAGAGGATCGATGCTGCCGTCTACATGGACAATGTTGGAATCCTCAAAGCAGCGCACCACATGGATGATGGCGTCAACCTCACGGATGTGGGAGAGAAACTTGTTGCCCAGACCTTCACCCTGAGAAGCGCCCTTGACAAGACCTGCGATGTCAACGAATTCAATGACAGCAGGGGTATATTTTTCGGGATTATACATTTCGGCGAGCACATCCAGACGGGAGTCGGGGACAGCAACCACGCCCACGTTGGGGTCGATGGTGCAGAATGGATAGTTAGCCGATTCAGCCCCCGCGTTGGTGATGGCGTTAAAAAGCGTGCTCTTACCCACGTTGGGGAGACCTACGATACCGAGTTTCATATATCAGTTCATTCCTTTCAGAGTCTGCATTATCCATAATATTATATCGCATCTTTTCACTTAAATCAAGGGCAGAGGGAGAAAAATCATGTAAATTATTAATTTTCTCGGAATGTTTATAAAATTCAAGAAAAATATCAAGTGTATTCACAGCGGATTAACATATTAAACGTCAAATGGTATATAATGAATATAGACAAAAAAATAACAATCTTAACAATTAATCATACAGGAGGATTCTTATGGGAACCAAAATTCTTGTTGTTGACGATGATGTCAACATTTGTGAAATGCTGAGACTTTATCTGGAAAACGAAGGCTATGAGATCAAGTGTGCAAACGACGGTGCCGACGGTATCAGCTTCTTTAAGATGTATGAGCCCGATCTGGTGCTCCTCGATATCATGCTCCCCAAGAAAGACGGATGGCAGGTCTGCCGCGAGATCCGCGAAATCTCGTCAAAACCGGTCATCATGATCACCGCAAAAGGCGAGGTCTTTGACAAGGTACTCGGTCTTGAGCTGGGTGCTGACGACTTCATGGTTAAGCCTTTCGATATGAAGGAGCTGTCCGCCCGCGTGAAGGCTGTCCTCAGACGCTACAATTCTCACGACAACCAGAACGATGACGAGGTCATCAAATTTGATAACATTGAGATCAGCCACGAAAAGTATGAGCTGAAGCTCAAGGGCAAGACAGTGGATATCCCCCCGAAAGAACTGGAGCTGCTCTACTTCCTCATGTCCAACTACAACCGCGTTTTCACACGCGATCAGCTTCTTGACAAGGTCTGGGGCTTCGATTACCTGGGCGACTCGCGTACCGTTGACGTTCATGTCAAGCGTCTGCGCGAAAAGCTTGAGGGCGTTTCGGATAAGTGGGTGCTCAAGACGGTCTGGGGCGTAGGCTATAAATTCGAGCTGCTTCAGTAATTTTGCGGTATGGGCAGAAGCACATTCACCGTGATTCTTCCTACCGGAGTTTATATTCGATATGTTCAAAAGTCTATTCACCAAATACATCACCGCCTTTATGCTGATCATCGTTGTCAGCTTTACCGTACTGGCGGCGATTATCAGCACCATGGTGACAAACTACTCCATGCAGTCGCAGAAGACAATGGTGGGGCACATTTCGGAAACCGGCACTTATCTGCTTACCGAGGACTACTTCTACTCTGGCGATGAAAACTTCGAAGAATATATGCAGTCCTATGGCAGGACGGTCAAGAAAAGCCTGACCATGCTTTCACGCTATACCGAAGATGTGGTGCTCTTTGTCACCGATACCTACGGCAATGTCCTCGCTACCGATGAGGATGCGCCGGCAAACTATATTATGCGATCCATTCCTGCCGAGGTTATGAAAACCATTAATGCGGGCAATAATTACGAAGGAACCGGTACACTGGACGGCGCATTTGAGGATGATCACCTCATCTTTGCACGCCCTGTATCGGATGCCGACGGCAATATCTTGGGCGCACTCTTCACCTGCTCTTCCTCACAGGGACTGAGCATCTTTGTTGAAACGATGGTCAAAACCATTATCATGGCATCTCTCTGGGTGCTGCTTGCGGCGTTGATTGCCGTCTACTTCATCAGTGAGAAAATCATCGCTCCCATCAAGGTGATGAGCCGCGCAGCAAAATCCTTCGCAGCCGGAAAGTTTGATGTACGCGTGCCGGTCACAGGCCATGACGAGGTTGCCGAGCTGGCTGTTGCATTCAATAATATGGCTACCAATCTGGCAAGCTTCGAGGATATGCGCCGCACCTTCCTTGCCAATGTCTCTCATGATCTGCGTACTCCGATGACAACCATAGCAGGCTTCATCGACGGCATCCTCGACGGTGCCATTCCTCCCGAGAAGCATTCCTACTATCTGGGACTCATTGCCACCGAGGTGCGCAGACTGTCGAGACTGGTATCATCGCTGCTTGATATCTCTCGCATTCAGGCAGGCGACCGCAAGTTCAATAAGACGGTCTTCGATATTTCCGAAATGGCTCGTCTCATTCTGATCTCCTTTGAGCAGAAGATCGATGAGAAAAAGCTGGATGTGGAATTCGACTGCGAAGAAGATAAGATGCTGGTTTACGCCGATCGCGATGCCATTTATCAAATTCTCTATAACATCTGCGACAACGCGGTGAAATTCTCCTTTGAGGGAGGCAAATACCGCATCTCGCTGATCAACAAGGACAAGAAGACCTTCATTTCGGTCTACAACGAGGGACAGGGTATTCCCGAAGCGGATCTCCCCTTCGTCTTCGATCGATTTTACAAGAGCGACAGAAGCCGCGGGCTCGACAAGACAGGCGTCGGTCTGGGTCTCTACATCGCAAAGACCATCATCGATGCTCATGATGAAGAAATCTGGGTGCGTTCTGTCTATGGTGAATACTGCGAGTTTGTGTTCACTCTGCAGAGTGCCCACGAGGGAGCTGTCAAGCCCATTAAATCCACAGAGGAAAGTGAGTGAAGCGCGTGAATAAGCATGATAAAGATTCGGACCACAAGCAGGATCCTACCTACGGCGGTGTCCATTATCGCTGGCGCTACGATGAATACAAGCGTACGCTGGAAGAAAAGCGCAAACGTGCCGATAAGCGCGCGGGAATTCGCTTTGGTCTCGCCATTGCTATTATCGGCGCAATTTGCCTCGTGATTTTCGTGACGGCATTGCTCTATTCCTTCAGCAAAGATGAAAATGAAGCTCCCGACGGAAACGGTGCGGATTATGTTGTTCAGAACGCGCTGACAGAAGAATAAGTTGAAAAAGGGACTGATGCATATTGATGATATGCGTCAGTCCCTAAAATTTTGATTTTGCGGGATGCTGTTATTCTTTTCGGAGCAGTCCGAAGTAGCAGCTTTGTACATTCTGATCATCCCAGGAAAAGCCAAGCTCACGGAAGGCTTCGGGTGTCTGCAGAAAGTGGGTGAGGCTGATCATGCCTTCCTTATCGGGAACGGGATCGTCAGAGGTCACATCGATGAAGTAGATTTCACCGTCGAGCATCACCATATTCCATGCGTGATTGTTATAATCGACACCGGACGTGCGGCCTGCCAGCGTCAAGGATTTGATTCCTGCCTTGCGGCAGAGCAGATTGAAGGCAGCAGAATACCCCTGACAAACCGCCACATGATCGATCAGCGCACCATAGGCGAGATAGGATTCCTCGGGGATGGTGGCGGCGAGATAATTTTCGTAATCGTAGGCGCAGGTGAGAATAATGTAATCGTGAATGGCGCGCAGTTTTTCGTGGTCGGTCATCTCAGGCGAGATAATTCCCTCAACAATACGATTGACCATGATATCGGTGTCGTTTTTGAAAATGAAAATCTCCTCATCCGCCCTTGTGTATTCCAGATTTATGATGTAGTAATCGTAATAAGTGCTGTAGTACAGATTAATGTAGCTGCCATAAAAATACTGGGGGAACATGGCATTCGCTCTGCGGTAATATTCGGCGAGGGTACTGATAGGCAGATCCGAGCGGAAGGTGATGCGGGTGATCATATTCTTGTTGATCGCGGTAAAAAGATCGATCAGCTCGAATTCAGTGTTCAGTTTTTGCTCATCTGCGTTGCTTAAAATCTGATTGGTGCGGAAGAGCGTAGGATTGTTCATGTAGGAGATGGCACGCACCACAAAGGAGCAGGCTTCAGCGCGAGATGTGGTCTCCTCGCCCTTGCAGATACGCTCGCCGCCCACAGTGGCGTAACCTTCAAGCAGATATTCGTTATAAGCGGTGTTGGCGTAGATATCATCGGTGTCGGTGAAGGGATTTTCGGGAAGGAGAACCAGCTCCAGCTCCAATGCGCGTACAACCATGCGGATGGTGTCGATACGCTTGATGGGGCTGTCGGGATTGAAGCCTTGATCGGCGACAGCGACAGGATCAAGAACGCCCAACTGGAGCGCTCTGTCGATATACTCAGCAGCCCAGTGTGAAGCGTAGTTCTCGCGGGGAATAAAGGATATATTTTCCGGAATATCCCTGTCGAGTGCCAGCACAATCAGCTTGGTGAATTCCGCTGTTGTGATATCCGCATCGGGACGGAAGCTTCCGTCCGGGTAGCCGTTGACCACGCGGCGGCGCGTGAGAAAGAGAATTTCCTCATAATACCATGCTTCATTGATGGTATCGCTGAATATTGACTGATATTCGGCGGCAAAGGATTCGATGGTCAGCAGTCCGACGGCAAGGGAAACAAACAGAAAAAGAACGAGTGCTTTGGCGAATTTTTTCATTATATAAACTCCGCAGTGTTGCAGGTGGAAGATGCATATCATGCAGCAGTCAAAACCGAGAGGACTTAATACATTTGCACACTAAATTAATTCTACCACAAATATAGTAATATGTAAAGTGATATCGGCGAAAAGACGAGAGAGAGGATGTAAAAAATCAATGATGAATTTTGTACAAAAAGATGAAGAGAGGAAGCTGACATTCTTGATAATAGATATCGGTTTAATTTAAGTACAAAAAATAAGAAAAAATGTGATCAGCCTCTTGACAACGTAACAATGTTATGCTATACTGTTACTACAGCATAACATTGTTACGCTATCATGCTGCGAAATAAGGAGGCAAAATGAGCGAAGAATTGATGACGAAAAAAGAGCTGCTCGATATGTTCGGGATTTCATACGGCGCGCTCTATCGTTGGAAACGAAAGAATCTGATTCCGGACGCCTGGTTTATCCATAAATCTACCGTCACGGGACAGGAAACCTTTCTTCCGAGGGATCGCGTGATTGAGCGGGTACAGACAATCATGCGTTTAAAGGATACCATGTCACTTGACGAAATTGCGGAGAGTTTTGTTCCGCAAAAATCAGCAGCAGCGACAGAAAAAGATGAAATCATTCTGCGCGGTATCGCAGATGAGAATCAGCTTGAAGCTTTTGCTGCCGCTTCGGGAAAAGCACCGCCCTACAGATGGCACAGTCTGCTGGAGCTTGCCGTTTATGCAGCCTGCGGAGACTATCATGCCGCCCAATGCGCTGCCGATTTTATGACCGAAAACGAGGGGGAAGCATCACTGTATATAATTCAAAAAAACGGCACTGCTATTTCCTTCTGCGCCGGCAGCTTTCCGAAATCGGGACAGGGAAGTGCTCTGGAATGCAGACTGGTATTTTCCGAGGGCTGTGAGGCAGAGCAGTATCATCTCAGCGAAATGATCAACAATCTGAACGAGAAACTACGATAAAGGGGTAATAAACAATGAGTAAAATTGATATTAGAACAGCCGGCAGCGGCACAGTTGTGGCCGGTGATTACGGCAATATCCGTACTGCGGGCTCCTGCCGCGTGGTGGGCGATATTACATGTGATTCCATGCACACCGCGGGCTCCTGTCATGCCGATGCATCCATAAAATGTGCCGGTGAGATCAAGACTGCAGGCTCCTGTCACATCAGTGGTAATGTGGAGACAGTATTGATGAATACCTCCGGCTCCTGTCATGTAGACGGCGACCTTACCGCCGACAGCTTAAGAACTGCGGGCTCCTGCCATATCGGAGGCAATATCAACAGCAAGATAGAGGTTCGTACCGCAGGCTCGGTTCATGTGGGAAAGAGCGTCCATGCCGAGAAACTGTTTTGTGATGGCTCACTGAATGTAGGCGGTGACTGCGAGGCTGAGGAGATTCGCGTCTGCAATCCCGACGTCAAGGGCATGCTCAATGGCGGCAGCATCGAGATCACGCTGAATCAGAACAGCCGCGAATGCTTCGTCGATTCCATTGGCTGCGGCAGCATCATCGTCGATGTGGATATCAGCATCAAGGGGAAGGGGCACTTTTTCTTCAAAAAGAGCACAAGCGGCATGCTTACCACAAACCTCATCGAAGCCGATGACGCCAAGCTCGCCCATGTTCGCGCCAACCGCGTCAGATGCAAAACCGCCGTTATTGCTCCCGGCTGTGAGATCGCCATTCTCGAATACAGCGACAACGTTGAGATTTCTGAGGAAGCAAAGGTCGGCGAGCTTGTAAAAATTTGAATTTAAGCATAAACAAAAACAATCCGCAGATTTTATATCTGCGGATTGTTTATTCTTTTGGGAGACGGGGAGCTTACTTAATCTCCACCGTAACCTTTTTATTGTCCGAGTTCGCTGCTGCCTTCATGACCATTCGTATAGCTTTGGCTATCTTGCCATGTCTGCCGATTACCTTGCCCATGTCATCGGGTGCGACATGGAGCTCCAGGTTGACCGTGTCATCGTCCTCCTCGGTTTGCAGAACTGCAACCTCGTCGGGATTGTCAACGATAGCCTTTGCGATGTTGGACAGGATTTGTTTTAAATCTGACATAGTATCCTCCGGTTTCGTGTTTGTGCGTAACTAAGACTTTAATTACTTGGTGATACCGGTCTTGCGGAGCAGTGTCTTAACGGTCTCTGTGGGCTGAGCACCCTTAGCGATCCAGGAAGTAGCCTTCTCAGCATCGATCTTGATGTTATCCTCTTCGAGAAGGGGATTGTAGTAACCGATCTCTTCAATGAAGCGACCGTCACGGGGATATCTGGAATCTGCAACAACTACGCGGTAAAAGGGAGCCTTCTTGGCACCGATTCTTCTGAGTCTGATTTTAACTGCCATTTGAGTAATCCTCCAAAAAAATTGATATATAATAAAATTTTATTTTTTACCCCAACGGGTGTATGAACATTTATCTGAAGCGAATTTTCTTCTTGCCGAAGCGCTTGCCGCCCATGCCGAAGTTTCCGCCCGCGAACTGCTTCATGAGGCGCTTGGTCTGATCAAACTGCTTGAGCAGTCTGTTGACCTCCTCCACAGTATTTCCGCTGCCTGCTGCAATGCGCTTTTTGCGGGATGCCGAGATGATCTCGGGCTTGTCGCGCTCTTCCTGGGTCATCGAGTAGATGATGGCTTCCATGCGTGCGATCTGTCTTTCGTCGATCTTTGCGTCCTTCAGTGCTGCATGGTTGACACCCGGCATCATGCCGAGGAGCTGTTCCATCGATCCCATCTTTTTGATCTGCTGGAACTGATCAAGGAAGTCGGAGAGCGAGAAGGATGAGTCGCGGATTTTCTTTTCCAGCTCAGCCGCCTGCTTCTCGTCATAGGCAGCTTCTGCCTTCTCAATCAGCGAGAGCACATCGCCCATGCCGAGAATACGGGATGCCATACGGTCGGGATAGAAGGGCTCAATGTTGTCCAGCTTTTCGCCGGTACCCACAAACTTGATGGGCTTTCCTGTGATATAGCGAACCGAGAGAGCGGCGCCGCCTCGAGTATCGCCGTCCAGCTTGGTGAGGATAACACCGGTGATATCCAGCATATCATTGAAGGTTCCCGCAACATCGACCGCAACCTGACCGGTCATAGCATCGACAACAAGCAGGATTTCGGTGGGATTGACCTCCGCCTTGATGTCGCAGAGCTCACCCATCATGACCTCATCGATTTGGAGTCGGCCGGCGGTATCGATGAACACCATATCGTGTCCGTACTTTTCGGCGTGAGCAAGACCCGCTTTGGCAATCTCAACAGGATTTGTGGAGCCTTCCAGTGTGAATACCGGAATCTCAAGCTGTTCACCGACAACCTGCAGCTGCTTGATGGCAGCGGGACGGTAGACGTCGCAGGCAACCAGCAGCGGTCTCTTGTGCTGCTTCTTGTACATGCCTGCCAGCTTGCCGCAGTGAGTGGTTTTACCTGCGCCCTGCAGACCGACCATCATGATGATTGTGGGGGGCTTGGAAGCGATAGCGAGTTTTGTCTGTGTACCGCCCATGAGGTTTACAAGCTCCTCATTGACGATCTTGACAATCTGCTGCGCGGGCATCAGGCTTTCGAGTACATCGGTTCCCACTGCACGCTCCGAGACTGTCTTTACGAAGTCACGAACAACCTTAAAGTTGACATCCGCTTCCAGCAGAGCCAGCTTGATTTCCCGCATGCCTTCCTTGACGTCTGCTTCGGTAAGCTTACCCTTGTTTTTGAATTTTTTGAATGCGCCGTTTATCTTATCGACAAGACTCTCGAACAAGATGTTACCTCCCTTAGTCAGCGTCGGCCGCGAGGGCACTGCGGATATCAGCGATCTCTTTCGCACATTCGGGGTGAGCATTCGCAAGCGCGCTCAGCATCTCCGAAATGCGGCTGTACTTTGCGTCTTCAGCTTCACGCTTTGCAAGCAGTCCAAGCTTTTTCTCTGTCTCATGCAGAATCGCCACGCTCTTTCTGATGCAGTCGCGCACACCCTGACGGGTGATGCCCGAAAGCTCGGCAATTTCCGCAAGCGAGAGATCCTCGTTGAAATAGAGGCTGACGCACTCGATCTGACGCTCGGTCAGAAGGGGGGCGTACATCTCAAGCAGAAGCGAGACATTGACGCTGTCCTCAAGGGAATCGGTCATCGAATCGCGATTGACTTTCATGCTCATCGGTGTGGACTCCTTTCGGAACGGCTGTAAAGTAAAATGCTTTCGTGTGAAGTGAAGTACTTTACAAGTATATCATACGGGCTTCCTTTTGTCAAGAGTTTTTCGTTTTTTTATAGAAAATATCTCGTATTGAAGTGCAAAAACGATGCCACTGAATCACAGTATAAAGGACTGTCGCACGGTATGCGGCAGCCCTTCAAAATATATATGTTACGGATGATTACGATTCAATGCTTTCACCGTCAAGCCAGAAATGCAGAATGTTCGTTTGATGCAGATGATAGGCATGAGACGTCTGATAGAGAACTCGCTCGACACCGCCGAAGGTTACACGAAGGGTGTTGGAGTATGCACCGATACCGGCGGTGCGTTTGATCACATACCTGCCTTCATTCCAGTTGATACCGTCTTCAGAGCAATAGCAGATGACATGACCGTTGTCCTCCTCTTTGCCCAATTGGCCGCTGCGTCCGAAGATGAAATAGGAGCCTTTGAATGAGATCATCTGAGGATTGCGAATGCGGCGGGCAAAATATGCATGTCTGACCTCTGACCATCCGTCAAGTGAGGGATTTGCAACAACATAATCCAGATTGTTTTCATCCTCCGGATTGTAGGTATATATAATCAGACGTCCATCCTGCAGCCGTTCCATGGTGCCGTAAAAACGCTTCATAGTTCCCGTTTCAAAGGGAAGCTTTGAATGCTCGCGGAAGGTGATACCATCATCCTCGCTGACATAAAGGCGGAAGCAGTTTTCTTCTTCGGGCGTATTCCAACCGCATCCCATGAGGACATAGATTTTTTCATTCATGATCTGCACATCATAAATACGTCCTCGCCAGTCACAGAAGATCTTTGCCTGTTCCCATGTATAACCGTTGTCGGTGCTGCGAAGATATGTGGGACGCAGGTAGGGCTCCCAGACTGCGGAGGTAGATACATCACAGATAATGTTGAAAAGCAGAACAGTTCCCTTCGGTGTACAGACCGCTTTTTCGTTCATGGAGGTGGTGCCGATATTGAGATCATACAGTGTTTTGGAATAGGGAAGAGGCTGGGCAGGAGCAAAGGTCAGACCGCCATCGGTACTGCGTTGATATTCCATCCAGCCTCGTCCGGAATGGCCTTCAACATCATTGTTGCAGTTGGGATAGAAACAGAGAACATCTCCGTTGGCACACTGAACCATGGCATGCCCAAAGTGACCCGAACGGTCATTTTTCTGATGATCCACAAAGAGAATACCGCCTTCGGGAGAGAGCGTAAAGGATATATTGTGATTGGTATAGATATTGTTCATAGAGGCCTGTCCTTTCAAAAATAAGGAAGCGATTTCTACCATTATATAACACGCCTTTTGAATTGTCAAGCGCTTAAAATGCCATTTCATTGTCAAGCATTGCCAGTGAGCCGAGGAAATTCTGTATTTTCGTTTTTTTGTAGAAAATATCTTGCACTTTTTAGTGATATGTGATAAAATATAAACTGTATTGTTATGTTTATAATAAGGAAGAGTCGTTTTCGAGCGACCCATGAAAGGATCGATCAATCTATGCAGAAACTCAAGGCTGCACTTGCATCCTCGCTTGCCGAGGAGATCAAAGCGATTGCCCCCGATTCGGCGATTGCGAGCGAAGAATTATACGATATGCTGGAGTATCCGCCTGACGCAAAAATGGGCGATCTTGCGCTCCCCTGCTTTAAGCTCAGTCGTACACTTCGTATGGCTCCCCCTGCCATTGCCGCAAAGCTTGCCGAGGGCTTTGGTGCGGGTGAATATGCCACCGTTGACACAGCGGGCGGATATCTGAACTTTACCATCAACCCTGCCTACCTGACAGGCACCGTTCTCGGAGAAATCCTCGAAAAGAAAGAAAACTACGGTAAAAGCGACATCGGTGCAGGTAAAGAGGTTGTCCTTGACTATTCTTCTCCCAATGTTGCTAAGCCCTTCCATATCGGACATCTGGGCACCACTGTCATCGGTCACTCGTTGAAGCTGCTCCATGAGTTCCGCGGCTATCATTGCACAGGTATCAACTATCTGGGTGACTGGGGGACACAGTTCGGTAAGCTGATCGCAGCCTACCGCATGTGGGGCTCCAAGGAGGCTGTGGAGGAGCGCGGTATCGATGAGCTGGTTGACCTCTATGTCCGTGTCAACAATGAGATTTCGGGCAACGAAGAGAAGGGGATCGCTCCCAATACCGCTCTTGCTGACGAAGCACGCAATGAATTCCGCAAGATGGAGCAGGGGGATGAGGAAAATCTCGCGCTCTGGAAATGGTTCATTGAAATCAGCCTGAAGGAATATGAGAAGACCTACAGCCAGCTTGGCATTACCTTCGACAGCTACAAGGGCGAGAGCTTTTATACCGATAAAATGCCCGCACAGGTCGAGCTGCTTCGTGAAAAGGGACTGCTCAAGCTGGATGACGGTGCATCGATTGTCGATCTGGAAGCCTATAAAATGCCTCCCTGCCTCATCCTCAAGCGCGATGGCTCCACCCTTTATCCGACCCGCGATATCGCGGCAGCAGTCTACAGAAAGAATACCTATAACTTTGATAAGGCGATCTATGTTACCTCTGCAGGCCAGAGCCTCCACTTTGCTCAGTGGTTCAAGGTTGTTGAGCTGATGGGCTATGACTGGCACGATCAGCTGGTTCACGTACCCTACGGTACGGTCAGCATCAACGGTGCAAAGCTTGCCACCCGAACCGGTAATGTCATTCTGCTGAAGGATCTCTTCGGCATGGCGATCGAAAAGGTTGCCGATATTATGAACGAGAAGAATCCCAACCTTGAAAACAAGGATGCCGTGGCAGAAGCAGTCGGTGTCGGTGCTATTATCTTCTACTACCTTTCCAATAACCGCATCAAGGATATCAACTTCATGCTGGAGGATGCTCTCAGCTTCGAGGGCAACACAGGTCCCTACGCCCAGTACACTTATGCCCGTACATGCTCCATTCTCGAGCGTGCCGGCAGTGTGGAAATGCCTGCCGCAGATGCGCTGAAGACTGACGAAGAACTGAATTTGCTCAAGGTGCTTTCCCAGTTCTCCGAGCGTGTGGATAACGCTCTCAAGGATTACGAGCCCTCTACGGTCACACGATTCATCCTCGATGTCTGTGCTGCCTTCAACTCCTTCTATCATGAATGCCCTATTCTCTCGTCAGAGGATGAGAACACAAAGGCTGCCCGCGTAGCACTTACCGCCGCGACGAACTATGTTCTTGGCAGTGCGCTTCATCTGATCTGCATCAAGACTCCCGAAAAGATATGATCATTCCACCGAAAGGAAATCTGCTGTCATGTTCATACTAAAAAAATCCCCTGATCGTGATTTTATTGTACTGAATCTAACCGATACACAGCTCTCGGATGCAGAGTGGGCTGAAGGACATCAGAACCGACTCATTCTCGAGCGCACGATTCATGAGCTTGTGGAACGGGTCAAACCCGATCTGATCACAATCACCGGCGATCTCGCCTGGGCAGGTCATGATCATGCCTACGATATGCTGGGTAATCTGCTCGATTCCTTCGGTATTCCCTGGGCGCCTGTCTGGGGCAATCATGACAATCAAAATGGCAGTGCCTGCATCGATGCCGTGGCAGCCCGCTACATGCAGCGCAAGTATTGCATTTATGAAAAGGGAGATTCTGCCATCGGCAGCGGAAATTATGTCATCGCCATCGAGGAAGAGGGAAAAATTGTCGAGGGACTTATTATGATCGATTCTCATGACAGAGCTTCCTATATCGCAGCCGACGGCAGCGAGAAATCCGCCTGGGCAAAGCTGATCCCCCCGCAGGTTGATTGGTACAAAGCACAGGTCGAAGCACTCCGTTCTCTCGGCTGTGAGGATACCGCCATTTTCATGCACATTCCCTTCTATGCATACCGCTTTGCTTACAAAGCCGCCTATGCAGACAGCTCGGAAGAGGCACGCAAGGCACTCACCGTCAAGGATGCAGTTCCCGGTGCCCTCTGCTGGAATCCCGGCTATGAGCAGTCAAGCGGTGTCATGTATGAGGGCATTGGCAGCTATGAAGCAGATGACGGCGTCTTTGAGGCTGTCAAGGCTGCCGGTACAACGACGCATGTGATCGTCGGTCACGAACATGTCAACAATTTCATGATTCCCTATGAAGGTGTTAAGCTGATCTATGCCCTCAAAACGGGTGCCGGCTGTTACTGGGATCCCAGACTTAACGGCGGTACGGTGATCCGTATTTCAGGCGAGGGCATCAAGTCTGTTGTCCACGAATATGTGGATGTCAGCGATCTTGTTTAAGTTTATAAAAAAATTACACATATATATAAAAGGAGAATTCCCATGTCCGGACATAGTAAATGGAATAATATCAAGCATAAGAAGGAAAAGACCGATGCCCAGCGCGGCAAAATCTTTACCAAAATCGGAAAAGAGATGGCAATCGCCATCAAAGCCGGCGGCGCTGATCCCGCATCCAACAGCAAGCTTCGCGATCTGATCGCAAAGGCTAAGGCAAACAACGTTCCCAACGACAACATCGATCGTGTTATCAAGAAGGCTCTCGGCGAAACCGATGTGGTTTACGAGGAAATCTATTACGAAGGCTACGGTCCCAGCGGTGTCGCTGTCATCGTTTATACCACCACCGATAACCGCAACCGTACAGCATCCGAAATGCGCCACTACTTTGATAAGTTTGGCGGAAATCTCGGTCAGACCGGCTGTGTATCCTACCTCTTCGCCGATAAGGGTGTGATCATCATCGCCGACGACGAGGATGCCAAGGAGAAGATCGACGAGGATAAGCTGATGGAGGATGCGCTTGAGGCAGGTGCAGGCGACTTTGTCTGCGAAACTCCCGGCATTTATGAAATCTATACCGAGCCCGCCGACCTTGGCGCTGTCCGTGAGGAGCTGGAGGCAAAGGGTTATAAGATCGAGTCGGCTGAGCTTGATAAGATCCCTTCCACCTACGTGGAGCTTTCCGATCCCGACGATATCAAGCATATGAATCTGCTGCTTGAGCATCTGGAGGACAATGACGACGTTCAGGACGTTTACCACAACTGGGAAAACGCCGACGAGGAATAAAATACAAAAAAATCTGACAGATTTAGCGTCGGGTGCTAAAGGACAGTTACAGAACTTCACAAAAATTGAATATAGAAAAGCTTTCGATAAAAAATGTCGAAAGCTTTTTTGTTGCGCAGTATTGACATAGCATGGCTTGTATGATATTATTATGTTCGGAAGGAGGAACCTGTGCTTAGAACGAAATATGATTTTATTGAACCAAGAAAACGATTGAACTCTTATAAAGTGCATGAGTTCGTGTGTGTGTTTCTTGGCTTTTTATTTTATATACGTTCTTTGCACTTTCCGTGACTTTGTATTGTTTATATACTTGTTTATAAAATTAACTATAAAATTTTCGGAGGCAATTAATGAACAATACTAATTTTTCTATTTGCAAAGCCAATCAAGAGCAAAGAGATTATGTTTTAGAACAATTTCCAAAACTAAAAAAGGAAGAGCGCGAAAAAGCAATTATATATGTGGCAGTTAATGAGATCGACAATATAATTGGCAGAATTCTTGTTACTGAGAAGGATGTCCCGAATCCTATCACTGGAAAGTATTGGTATATTATCAACGTTTTCGTGCACCCCAATTTCAGAAGAATGGGTATTGCCACTGAACTGGTGAACGAAATAAAACGTCAAGCAGAAATATTTGAGATTCTGTATCTTTATGGTTCTGCTAATGCAACTGTTGAAGCAAGTCTGTTTTGGTTCAATCAAAATTTCACTCTTAATTCATATGGTAAAAAGCAAGATAATGTGAATGCTCCTTTACTTTATGGAAACTATTATCATTTATTTAGCTACCGCATTGAACGTAAAACTTTGATTCCCAATAATACTTTTAATTGCATCAAACGAGCTTCAAAAGATGAAATACAACAAGCAATAGATACTTATATTTTTGATGATAAGAAAAAAGAGTATTTTTTGAGTAAAGCAAATGACCTTTTGGGATTTGTAGCTATAGGAGATAATGAAAATATACAAGGAACAATCATAGCTTTTTCCGACAGTATGCAGGCTCCGCTTGATTGTACTCGTCTGTGGATTAATGTGTTTGTTGAACCAAAATGTCGGAATCAAGGGATAGGAAAGATTCTTGTATATGAAGTGTACCAATATGCAAAAGAAAATGATATCGCCCAATTAACTAATTTTGATATCACAGAAGATAATATTGGCTTTTGGTATGAAATAGGTTTCGATATTTTCTTTTGGGGAGTTAATGCCTCAACCGGAAAACGAGGTACAACTGCAATGCTCCGTGTTAAATAAAAACTCATAAGATAAAGACAAAACCTCCGATAGGGAAAAACCTTGTCGGAGGCTTATGCTTTTTATTGAATTCTTACCGCATTAGTGGTAAGTAGGAGTGCACTTGCAGACAAACAAAAAGGCTCCCTTGTGTAAAGGAAGCCTCTGATTGTTGCCGTTAGTCTTTCTACTGTGTTTTTCGTAAAACTGTCCTGTAGAACACAACGCTTTTGCCTGTCGGATTTTTATATGGAATTGACAAATTACTTGGTTGCCAGCTTTTCTGTATCGGATGCGATAACAAGCTCCTCGTTTGTGGGGATGAGCCAAACCTCAACCTTGGACTCGGGAGTGGAGAGCTTGACGATGTTGGGCTGGTGATGAGTCTTTGCATTGAGCTCGTTGTCGATCTTGATGCCGTAGTATTCCATGTCGGTGCAGACGCGCTCACGAAGCTCAGGATTGTTCTCGCCCATGCCTGCGGTGAAAACGATTGCGTCGAGACCGTTCATGGCAGCAGCGTAGGAACCGATGTACTTCTTGATCTGGTATGCCAGGATGTTGGCAGCCAGCCAAGCTCTGTGATCACCCTTGAGGATAGCAGCCTCGATGTCACGGCTGTCGGAGGAGATGCCGGATACGCCGAGGAAGCCGCACTTCTTGTTCATGAAGTCGCTCATCTCGCCGGGAGCCATGCCTTCATGCTCCATAATGAAGGTAACGATAGCGGGGTCGATGGAACCGCAGCGTGTACCCATTTCAACACCGTCGAGGGGAGTGAAGCCCATGGATGTGTCAACAACCTTGCCGTCCTTGACAGCAGAGATCGAAGAACCGTTGCCCAGATGGCAGGTAACGATCTTGGTGCCCTCGGTCTTGCCGAGCAGCTTGCACATCTCGCCTGCAACAAAGCGGTGAGATGTACCGTGTGCACCGTAGCGGCGGATGGAGTACTTTTCGTACATCTCGTAGGGGATGGGATACATCCAAGCGTACTCGGGCATGGTCTGATGGAAAGCAGT
This sequence comes from Clostridia bacterium, assembly GCA_017399105.1. Taxonomy (GTDB): domain Bacteria; phylum Bacillota; class Clostridia; order Oscillospirales; family CAG-272; genus RGIG1743. The sequence continues at coordinate 7,959 of JAFQEJ010000035.1, read as the reverse complement.
ATCAAAGACCAGAACCTGGGGAACATTGGGCATTTCGTTGGTGATACCCTCGATACCCATCAGATGAGCGGGGGTGTGGAGAGGAGCCAGGTCTACGCACTTCTTGAGCTTCTCGATAACCTCGGGGGTAACAAGCACAGACTCGGAGAAGTATGCGCCACCATGCACAACTCTGTGACCGACAGCCTCAATCTCGTCCATGGACTTGATGCAGCCGATGGTGGGATCGGTGAGTGTATCAACAAGAATACGGGTAGCGACCGAGTGATTCTTCATCTCGATCTCGCGAACGGTCTTTGTACCGTCAGCCTGCTTGTGTTCAATCTTGCCGTCGATGCCGATTCTCTCACAGATACCCTTAGCGAGTACACTGCCGGTAGCGGTATCAAAAAGCTGATACTTGAGAGAAGAGCTTCCGGCGTTTACAACCAAAACCTTCATTATAGTTTGGAACCTCCAGAAATTTTTATATTGAATACCGATATTATACAACAGAATCGGGAAAAAAACAATATATGCAACAAATTTTTTCGAGGAATTTACAAATATTTGAATGATAAAGTGTGAAAATCACAATATTGACATTGGAATCATAACATGATATAATCGAATTGAGAAAAACTCACATCTTTTGTCGATAGAAGTGAACCGAAATATATGAAAAATATTGCCATCATAAGTGAATACAATCTGTTCCATAACGGGCACAAGCGCCAGATCGAGCAGGTGCGCGAACAGTTTGCCGATGAAGGCTGCCGTGTAATCTCAATCATGAGCGGCAATTATGTTCAGCGCGGTATCCCCGCTGCCATGCCCAAGCATGAGCGTGCACGCATCGCACTTCTGAACGGTGCCGATCTCGTCCTTGAGCTGCCCTTTCCCTGGTCATCCTCGCCGGCGGAGCTCTTTGCCCGAGCCGGTGTGCATATCGCACAATCGCTCGGCGGTATCGATTATCTCTGCTTCGGAAGTGAAAGCGGCGATTCTGCATCTCTCATCCGGACGGCTGCCAACCTGTCAGATCCCTCCTTTATCGATGCGGTGAAAAATGCCCGTGAGGAAGCATCTCACAGCGGAGAATCCTACATCAAAACCCGCGCGAGGGTGTACGAATCACTCTTTCATGATTCCTTTCCGCGAACGGCAAACGATATTCTCGGCGTGGAATACCTCCGCGCGCTTTCGGAGCAGGAGCAGATCAAGCCGCTTGTAATCCATCGCAGGGGAGAGGAGAGCGCTACCAAAACCCGTGCCTATGCTGCTGCGGAAGATATTACATCGCTTGCCGAAATCACGCCGCCCGAAACAGCAGAGGCATACAGTCGCGGTCTTTCACTCAGCCCCGAAGCCTTCGCCAAGCTGATTCTGACCCGCTTCCGTCTTGCCGACGCAGCAGAGCTTGCAGCATATGCCGATATGAGCTTTTCACTTGCCTGCCGCATGATCGGTGCCGCCGAAAAAGCAGACAGCTTCGCCGGATTTATCGAGAGATGTGCAACAAAAAAGTACACGGATGCATCACTTAGGCGTGCCGCACTTGCCTGCCTCTTCGGTGTGATGGCAGAACACCGAAGCATGATGCCCACCTTTACCAATCTGCTTGCCGCCCGCAAAGAGGGAATGCACTTTCTTTCGGAGGTGCGTAAAACCAAAACGGCTGCAATTCTCTCCAAGCTTTCACAGGCAGCCGGACTGAGCGAAGCTGCCGCCGCACAGTATGCGCTCTCACGTAAAGCCGACTCGATCTATGAGCTGATCTCAGAACACAGAATGGCAGAAAAACCCTGTTTTCTTTGAATAATCGTTCAAAGTTTACAATTCGTGCATGGACTTGACCGGAAAAATATGATATAATCGTATAATCATAATAAATTAAGAAGCGTACGATCCGGCAGGTGATCCCTTCCGGTAAATATTAAAGGAGGTTGCGACATGGCAGAATACATCAGTACAATCGATGGAAAGTACCTGATCTACAGAGGCAAACCGCTGCTGCGTGAGAAGAACATGATTTGCTACGGCAGCATGAAGGATAAGTACATCCTGTTTTTAATGATCCTTTCCAATAAAACCATAGAGACTACAGACGAAAGCAAAAAGCATGAGGTTCCCGATATGATTCTCGGACAGATCCTCAGCACCGATACCACCAAGCCCGGTCACGAGCGCATTGCAAAGCAGTTCCAGAAGAACGGACTTCACGAGGCGATGGATCTTGGTATTAACTTCCTCGACCGCATGAATGCATAAACGGCTGAATAACAATTTTAAAGGAGCAGAGTAAATTCTGCTTCTTTTATTTTCCGCTTTGCCGAACATGAACAAGACTTCTCGCGTCTGATCCGAAATACCATCGCAGGTTGAACCCGTGCACAACTACGGCGTCAGGAATACTATAAAAAAGCACGGAATTGTTGCAGATAGCGGAAAAAATGGTTATAATGATTGACAAAACGGATGTTCTGTGTTATTCTTTAGGTACCCGCATAATTGCAGACCGAAAAATTTCATTATTTGCAAACCTGAAGACCTGTTTTGACACTATATAAGTGTAACATATGCATCACTGATTATAACAACGAAAGGAGTGACAGCAAAAATGGTACAAACCGACAGAGTGCCCGAAACACTCTTCGAAGCTCTTGAGCAGCGCGGCGTGAAGAAGGATGATATCAAGCTGATCGGACTTGCCGATAAAAATGCTGAGGGCGTACTCTGCGACCATTATCTCATCCTCACCGAGGACAACCTTATCAGCTTCGGCGGAACATCCTCGCTGATTGGCGCTGCATCCCGAAAGAACGAGATGAAGCGGCTTGAGAGAAGCTTCTCGGAGGTTTCCTACGATACCTACAGCATAGAAAATCTCACCGAATATAAGGTGGAGGAAATGATCTCGGGTGCACGGCTGGTTGCCAAGCGTAAATCGGACGGCGCCTATGTAATACTTTCCTATCTGACCAACTCCCAAAAGGGAAGCATGTACGATTTCGCCCGTTACATCAACGAATATATCGAAAAAAAGACCATCACTGTCAAGGAGGAGGAGAAGGAGGAGATATACTGTCCCAAGTGCGGCAGACGCTATGCAGACAAGGTGCGAAAAATCTGTCCCCGCTGTATGGATCGCGGAAAGATCATCTCCCGTCTCTGGACCTTTGTGGTGAAGTATAAAATCAGCATCGCGGCGATTCTCATTCTGCTGGTCTTTTCCAGTATGTTGGGTATTATCGCACCATATGCACAGAACGCCTTCTTCATCGATCAGGTGCTGACCGAACCGGGGATGACCTACAGCGAGAGCGGCGAGCTGCTCTCCGAAACCGGACGATTCTACGGCGATATTTTCCTTGTGCTGGGAATTATCCTCTCGGTGCGTCTTCTTACCATGCTGGTGCGCATTATCAGCGGTGTGGTCAGCTCAAGAGTGGCGGCACTGCTGGTTTATGATCTGAAAAAGGTGATCTTTTCAGCTATCGAGCGGCTGTCAATCAGCTTTTTCACCGGACGGCAGACAGGCGGTCTGATGAATCAGGTCAACAATGATGCCAATACCATCTACTGGTTCTTCACCGACGGTATTCCCTACTTCCTGGTGAATATCGTTACGGTGATTGCCATGCTGGCAATCATGTTCTTCATGAATCCGCTGCTTACACTGATCGCATTGATTGCGGTGCCGATCATCGCCTTCTTTATCCGTGCGGTTTTTGAAAAAATGGGCAAGCTTCATGCGAAGCGTTACGGAAAATCACGCGCGATGAGCTCTATTTTGAGCGATGTTCTCACCGGTGTGCGAATCGTCAAGGCATTCTCCAAGGAAAAGGAGGAAACGGTTCGCTTTACCCGCAGCAGCAAGAATCTTGCCGATGCCGACCGTGAAATCAGCATTTTCCAGAGCACAGCCTTTCCTGCGATTCACATGATCATGTCGCTGGGCAATCTCTGTGTATGGGCGATTGGCGGTATGTTTGTCATTCAAGGCAAGCTGACCTACGGTATTCTGACTACCTTCATTGGCTATATCAACATGGTTTACAATCCCATGTTTTCCTTCGTCGATATGATCTACTGGGCAACCGATTGTCTCAATGCCATGAGCCGTCTGATCGAAATTATGGACGCACGACCCGAAGTTATGGAGCGCGAGAATCCTATCCGTCTCCCAAATCCCGAGGGAAGAGTCACCTTCCGCGACGTGGAATTTTCCTATGTCAAGAACCGCAAGGTCATTGACGGCGTTTCCTTTGATATTGAACCCGGTAAGGTCATCGGTATCGTCGGTCATACGGGTGCAGGCAAGAGTACGATCGCCAATCTGCTCATCCGTCTGTACGATCCGTCAGCAGGAGAGATTCTTATCGACGGTATCAATACAAAGGATATTGCCTTTGAGGATCTGAGAAACAACATCGCCATCGTCTCTCAGGAAACCTATCTGTTTGTGGGAACCATCCTCGAGAATATCAAATATGCCAAGCCGGATGCCACCGACGAAGAGGTGATCGAAGCGGCAAAGATTGCCGGTGCTCATGATTTTATCATCAAGCTCCCCGATGCCTACTCCACCCGCATCGGCTTTGGCTACAAGGATCTCTCGGGCGGTGAGCGTCAGCGCGTATCGATTGCCCGTGCCATCCTGCGTAATCCCAAGATTCTTATTCTCGATGAAGCCACCGCCGCCATGGATACCGAAACAGAGCGCAAGATTCAGCTTGCTCTCGAGCGTCTGGTCAGGGGGCGTACCACCATCATGATCGCGCACCGTCTCTCTACCCTTCGTGATGCCGATTATCTGATTGTCATCGAAAACGGAAAAATGCCCGAGTTCGGCACACACCGCGAGCTGATTGAGAAGAAGGGCATCTACTATAAGCTCTACCGCATGCAGCTTGAAGCGCTCAAGAACATCGGTATCGAAGCCGAAGCATAAGAAATGAGGTAATGATTATGCCTGAAACAACCAATATACCAAACGAATCGGATGAGCGGATGCTTCTCTCTGATGTGGTCAGTATCAACTATCTGACCTCGGAGAATGCTGTTTTCGGCGAGAAGAACGGATTTCTCACCCTGAAGGCAAAGGTGAAAAACGCCGAGGGAGTCGAGGAGGAAAAGGAATATGACCGCATCTTCCTGCACCGCGCATTCCCTTATGATAAGCCCTTTGAGTATATCTCTGTGCTTGATCGCGATTCAAACGAAATCGGACTGATCCGCGATGTATCAGCACTCGATGAAGCTGTACGCGCCCGCGTTGTGGAGGAGCTGGGACATAAATATTATTGCCCGGTCATCAAGAGCATCCTCTCGGTGCGTGAGCGCTACGGATACGCCTATTTCCGTGTGTTATGCGACGAGGGCGAGCTTTCCTTCACCGTGCAGGATGTATACCGCAGCATGCTGAAGATCGGAGACGGACGTATTTTCATCTCAGATATCGACGGAAACCGTTACGAGATCCCCAATGTTTATGAGCTTGACCGTGCCAGCTACAGAAAGATTGAGCTGCACATCTGATAATATTTTGATTGAAAGAAAGGTGGTGAAGGTATGCCGAAGCAGAAAAAGGTAATCTATGATTTTGATTATCGCACACCCGCAAAGCTGAGAGCGCGATTTCTTTCGCTGATGCCTCAGCTGAAAGCGGAGGATATCATTGTCGTGATTGCCTACAACATCGACGATGCAAGACCGGGAACCCGCGTGGACGGATTTGCCGCGCTGACCGAGGAAAAGCTTTATCGCTTCCTCGACGGTGCCTGTGTCGACGAGCACCCTGCGGCGGGAATCAAGGAATTTACCTGTCGTGCCGGCATCGGATGTACTTCCATCGAATATAAGGACGACGAGGGGGATCATTTCCTCTGCCGTGCCGACATGAGCTTCCAGAGAGAATATGCCGCTGTGGCAAAGCGCCTGAACATCAAGCTTCAGCAGGGCAGCTTCTACCGCGACTATGAAAAGGAGATCAACCGCATCTGTCCCAAGTGTGGACGTCCCCTTCAGCAGGGTTCGGACATCTGCTACCACTGTGTGGACAAGAAGGGCTATGTTATGCGCCTTCTGAAGATTGCAGCTCCCTATAAGCTGCCGGTTATTGCGTCGATTTTTCTCTTCTTCCTCCTGTCGGGCATTAATCTGATTTCGCCGCAGATCAACCGCATCATGGTGGATGACTATATCAGAACACAGGACGTGACTCTGCTCGGACAGTTCTTTTTGATTATTGCCTGTTTGCTGGGATTAAATCTGCTCACACAAGGTCTGTCAATCCTGCGAACGGTGCTCCTTGTCCATGCCGGAAACGGTCTGATCGTTCGCTTGCGTGAGATGGTCTTTGAGAAAATTCAACAGCTCTCGATTGCGAAAATTTCCAAGCGTACCGCCGGTGAGCTGATGCACCGCGTCAATCATGATACCAACATGATTCGCCAGTTTCTGACCAATGATATCGGTAATCTGATCCAGCAAACGGTGGTGTTTATTGCGGTCGGCATCATGATATTTGCCTATGACTGGCGGTTGGCTGTGCTGATTCTGGCACCTGTGCCGCTGATGATCTTCACCAATAAGCTCCTCTGGGGCAGACTTCGCCGTATGTACCACCGTCAGTGGATGCTCGAATCGAAAGCGGACACGGTGCTGCATGATATTTTCTCGGGTATTCGTGTAGTCAAATCCTTCGGTATGGAGAAGCGCGAGAACGAGCGTTATGACGAGGTAATCTCCGATCTGAAAACCATCTCCATGCGCAACGAGCGCTATTATTCGGTGCTCAGTCCCATTGTCAACTTCGTCATGGGACTTGGTGAATTTTTCATGCTCTTCTATTTCGGTAATATGGTGTTGGGGATGCAGATGTCGCTGGGTGAAATGCTGCAGTTCACTGCTTACGCCAACCTGATATACGGTCCCCTCGGCTGGATGGCAAACCTGCCCCGCCGACTGATGCATCTGCTTACCGCGATTGTCAAGGTCTTTGACGTAGTGGATGAAAAAATCGACGTCGCCGACAAAGAAGCTGCGCTCGAGATGGATATCAAGGGCGATATCGTCATCGATGATATTTCCTTTGGCTACGACGACACCGCCGATGTACTCAAACATGTGTCGGCTCACATCAAGCCGGGCGAAATGGTAGGCATCGTTGGCAAATCGGGTGTGGGCAAATCTACGCTGATCAACCTGGTCATGCGCCTCTACGATGTCAACGCAGGTTCTATCCGCATTGACGGTGTGGATGTGCGCGATATCTCCCAGAATTCGCTCCGATCCCAGATCGGCGTGGTGCTGCAGGAAACCTTCCTCTTTGCAGGTTCGATCTATGACAATATTGCTTATGCGAAGCCGGGGGCTACCCGCGACGAGGTTATCACCGCTGCAAAGGCAGCAGGTGCACATTCCTTCATCATGAAGCTGCCCGATGCCTATAATACCAAGGTTGGTGAGCGCGGTCATACACTCTCAGGCGGTGAACGTCAGCGCGTCTCGATTGCCCGTGCGCTTCTCCACAATCCACGCATTCTCATTCTCGATGAAGCGACCGCATCGCTGGATACCGAGACCGAGAAGCAGATTCAGGAGTCGCTGCAGAAGCTTACCCGCGACCGTACGACACTTGCAATCGCACACCGACTCTCCACTCTGCGTAACGCCGACAAGCTGATCGTGCTCGATAAGGGCACTGTAGCCGAGTTTGGTACCCACGATGAGCTGATCCGCAAGAAGGGCATCTATTACGGGCTTGTTATGGCACAGAGACAGATGTCAAAGATGGCGGTCAAATAACAAATGTGCAAAAACAATACGTAGGGACTGTTGCAAATTTTTCATTTGCAACAGCCCAGCCACAAAATTTTCGATTTTGTGGCGTATATTGATTGGTTTCAGGGCGTAAAACGCCCTGAAATGGCGGTCTTTGACCGGCAAAATCAATATTCAAGGGACTGTCGCATG
>JAFQEJ010000034.1 GCA_017399105.1 Clostridia bacterium | reverse complement strand
TTCAAGGGACTGTCGTATTTGCATGCGACAGTCCCTTTTTCCATTTTTATTCTTCCGGGAAATCCTCCGGCTCCTCATCGCAGTCAAAGTCTTCCCTGTCGGGTACCCATGCTCTGCCGAAGCTTACATCGCGGAAGAGAGCGGCAAGACCTGTGATCTGCTTGAGACGCAGGATTTCATCTCTGTCCATCCCCAGATGCTTGGAGATCCATGCATCAGAGCGTCCCAGCTCATGAAGCTCGCGGATGATATTGCTCATCAAATCCACATCATGGGAGCCGCGGGCGCGGTTGTGACGAATGGTGGATGCCATGCGGTAATCCAGCGGTTTATCGATAACAGAGACCGGCAGCATGCCTCCCTCACGGGTATAGATGTCGGGATAATCCAGCATGATGCGATATCGGTGAAAGCCGTCGACAATTACATAATTCTCGTTCTGACTGTCGTAATAACAGACGATGGGCATGGTATAACCATCCTCTTTGATGCTGTCATAGAGCAGCTTCAGTTCGGGAGGAGCAACTGAGTTTGGATTGTATGTATTGGGAACGATCTTCTCGACCGGCACAGAAATGATGTTGTAGACCGGGCTTTTAAATGCCATATTCGTCACCTACCTTGCTGTATTTGTCCTTGAGTAAATTCACCGTTCGCTGCTGTTCGCGTGTCAGACTGAAGCCCATGAAGCGGCAAATGTGATCATTTTTGAGAATGCAGTAGCACATGCGCTTCCAGCTGGGAATGTCCTTGGTGGATTTGATATCATCGGTATGATCGGGGATTTTTCCGATAAAGACCACGCGAGAACGGCGCAGAAGCGTATAATTGGAGATGCCGTTGCGCTTGATTCTGTAGCCCTTCTCAATCAGCTCGCTGATGGCGTTCTCATCCAGTCCTCCGCCTGTGGTATGCCAGAAATCGATAGAGGTTTTAAACTTATTAATATAACTGTTCCTCAGCCGTGTGGGAAGCGTATCGAGGAGAAAGTGGGTGTAGGATTCCCATGTGTGTCCTTCGGGCAGGGTCAGATTGCGATAGCCCATGGCTTTGGTTTTACTGTAGATGGCGGCAAAGTTTGCCCCCTTCACCCGTCCCACCAGCTTTGCCCACATGTGAGGGTCGAGGGTGCGGTAGAGGTTAAGACTCTCCTTGGCGTAATCGTTGAAGGGAGAGGCAACACGCATCTGATCGGGCGCCAGTCCTGCCATATAAAACAGATCGTAGAGCTTATTGTATTCATAGCCAAAGGCATAATAGGCATGCCACACATCTGGCATGGTCCAGTCATAGAGCGGGGACGCAGTCCACACATCCTTGAACTGCCTGCTGATCCAATGCTCATCCTTGTAGCCGTATTTTTTATTGACAATGCTGTTATAGCGCATCAGCGATTCATCGGCACGCATTCCAAGCAGGCAGACCGTCTTTTTATTTCCGTGAGACAGTCGATACCAGCGGCTGAACTGACGCGCCAGATCCTCCTGATGCATGCGATAATGATAGGTGGTGATGGGGTTATTTTCCAGATTAATTACATAAGGGTGCTTTGGCATGGGGCGGCACCAGGAGCTCTCCTTGGTATCATCCCATGGATACCAAAACATCTCATAACTGCTGAGTGCCGTCCTTGTCGCCATGGGAAGACAAACCCAGTATGGCTCCACATCGTCCTTGATTTTTTCGAAGGTCCGCTCCACATAATCGGTGGTAACCTGATACTGCGCCTCGAAATCCTGATGAAAGACAGCGATTTTCCGCTCGGGATAATATCGCTTTTGGAAGTCCAGCGTCAGATTAAGCAGCAGACCGCTGTCCTTTCCACCAGAGAAAGAGACGATGATGTTCTCGAACTCCTCAAAAAGAAATCGCAGTCGCTCACGAAATGCGGTATAAACATCTATTTGTAGGTATTTTCTAATCATAATCCTGTACTTTATTAGTAATTATTAAGACGAATCATTTAATTATAACATTAAACCGGTAAAATATCAAGTAATTTTTAGTTGAACAAAGTAAAACTCCGCCTCGTGTGAAGCGGAGTTTTACTATAAAGTCTGATTTACTGGTTAGCGAGAATGTTGTCGTAAAGCTTCTGCAGCTGCTTCATGCATGCCTTTTCGTTGGAGGCTACCTGAGATGCAAACTTGAAGCTCTTACTGGTTACTACATGACGGAGAAGATAGAATGCACCTGCGGTGTTATCACCGAGAATAGTACCAAGATCACAGTCAAAGCCCTGACGGATGATATCGAGCATTTCTTCCGACTCATCATCGCGGGATGCCTTGGTTTTGAGTGTTACATCATAGTAAGCGGGAACGACCTTCTTGTAGCTTTCAGCCATGAGAGCGGTGGTGATGGTTGCGGACATTTCAGGATCGGCTGCAGTCTGGGGAATCGCAAAGCCTGCAAAGCCTGCCTTGGAGAAGGTCTTGTATTCCTCCTGATTCTCATCAAAGAGAGGATAAGGAATGATACCGAAATCTGTTTCCATATCGCGGAAAACAACTGCAGAGTCAAGCAGGGTTGTGTAGAAGAGACCCTGATTGTTCATAAACATATTTTTGAGGGTTTCGCCTTCGCTCTCCTCAGGGCAGTAAACGCCGGTAGCCTGAGAGAGATTGAATACCTTCTCTGCCATGGTCAGCGCACGCTCAGAGGTCAGGTTGTAGATGGGATTGCCATCCGCATCCTCTTCGATAACTCTTACATCACTGGAGATAATGAAGTTATCGGTCATATTTCCGTTGAGATAAAGCAGACCGTACATATCATTTTCATCATATGCAGAGTCACCATTCAGATCCTCGCTGATTTCGGTGGAGAGATTCATCAGCTTATCGATGGTCCACTTCTTGTCACGCACCAACTGATAGATGTCCTCAACCTGCTTTTCTTCTGCAATCTTCTTGTTATAGAACATGCACACAAGTCCCTTGTAGAGGGTCAGAGAATAGTCACCGGTTACAAATTCAATCTTTCCGCCGATGTCAATTGCGCTGTTCAGAGCTTCTGCCCACCAGGGCTTGGAGAAGTCAACGAAATCAAACTGATTCCAGTCGATAAAATAGTTGTTGCCGATCAGGTCAGCGATAACGATGTCGCCCTCGACAAGTGCATAGGTACCGTCACCAGACATACCGACCTGTGCGAGTGTGTTTTTGAAGCCTGCCATGTTGCCCCAGGATCCGTCCATTGCATACAGCTCTACGTCAACCTTGAAGCGTTCTTCCACGACCATGTCACGCTTGTAGGCTGCGTCATCGACAACGTCGCCGGTTTCTTCCTCAATGCTGTACTCGTCTACTTTACTCTCGCGTCCGAGCATTGTAAAGGTGGCACCGTCGAAGGTTACATTGCCAAGGCCGTCATCGATTGTCTCGCGGGGATCCACATAGACGGTTTCGGCGTCGGTTTCGGCTGCGGTAGTATCGCCGCCGTCCTTTGTGCTGCCATCATCTGTACCCGAGCACGCAAAGGTACTGAGCAGCATGGAGCACAGCAGGATTGTTGAAATGATTCTTTTCATGATTTCTGCCTCTTTTCTTTATTTTTTTATTTTTTACTCTTGCCTTTCGCAGGCAGTTTGTGTTATAATAAGAGATAACAGATTTTAACCAAAGGAGCAAATTATGTCCAATCTCGCCCCCGCGATCAACTCTGCTGTAAAAATTATCGAGCTTCTCGCCTCCGAAAAGGATGTTATCGGAATATCCGAAATTGCACGCCGCTGCGACATCAACAAAAACATGGTTTTCCGTATCATGAATTCTCTGGAGGAAGAGGGTTGGGTTTACAGCGACGAAAATGCGAAATACAGACTCTCTCTCCGTCCTTTCCAAATCACAAGCCGTGTGCTTCATCAGATATCACTGAATAACCTTGCTGTTCCCTTCGTGCGCGAACTGTGGAAGAAAACAGGGGAAAGCACCTACTTTGGAATTTTAAAGAACGATGAGGTTCTCTACATTTCCCATTTTGATTCGGTTCAGAATCTGAGGGTGGCGGGCACACTGGGAGGTACCTATCCGATCTACTGCACCGGTCCCGGCAAAGCGGCACTTGCTTTTATGGACGATGAATATATCGAACGCTATCTTGCAAATGCCCCCTTCCCGAAGCACACCGAGCACACGCTGTCTACCAAAGAGGAAATTCTCGCTGAGCTGGAGCTGATCCGTCAAAGAGGCTATTCCCTCGATAACGAGGAGTATTCTCCCGGTATCCTCTGCGTTTGCGCCCCCGTTTTCGATGCTGACGGTTGCGTTGTCGGTGCGGTCGGCTGCTCTGCCTCTACCGTTTACTGTAAGAATGATGACATCTACAAGCTTCACGGAGAGGCTGTCATTGAAACAGCAAGAAAGATTTCGCAAAGCATGGGATATACCTATCGCACATAAGCTTCCGGGCTTTACCGGCAGTACAGAAATTGTACTGCCGATTTTTCATGCTCAGATTTCAAGCTGCGCGAGAGTTGCGGGCATTTCATGACCGGTATTGACGTTATCGCCGCCGGTAACAAGGTCGAAGCAGGATGCTACCAGCACACCGTTCCAGATGATCGGTTCGCCGGGCTGATCAAGACCGCCGTCAAGACCGTCACAGTCGGGGGATTTTGCGATGCACTCTACCCTAGCGTCGGCGGAGACACGGACAATGGCGTTGCCGCAGAAATCGGCAATATAGAGATTGCCGTCCTCAGCCATAAACATGCCGTCGGTGGTAATGAGCTGGGAGAGATCCTGCGCCCATACTTCGTTGGATTTTACGCTGAGATCCTCGTTGAAGGTAACCTTATAAACAGCGCCGTCACCGAAGTTGCCGACAAGCAGATTGCCGTCATGATCAAATTCGATGCCGTCAACACCGTACTGATCGTCGGGGTTATGGGTGATGAAGGTAGTGAGGATGTTCTTATCGGCGAGGGTATTGGTGATCTCAATATTCTCATCGTCCAGCGCGAAGCGGTAGACACAGCTCACCAGCTTGCCCGAGGGATCTTTTACCTTATTCAGCGTACTCTGGGTTACATATACATAACCGTCACGGATACGCATGCCGTTTGGGTGCTCCATGTTGTATGCCACTACGGTACACTTCTCTACGGCATTGTCCTTGATGCGCAGGCGAAGAATTCTGCCCTTTTCGATGAGCTCGGGTTTGCCCGGCCAGCCCTGATTGTCGCAGACATAGAGGTCACCGTCGGGACCAAATGCGATACCCATGGGGCTCGCCAGACCGGTTTCGGGATGTACAGGAACATCTACCCACTTGGTGATATTTTTATCCTTGTCAATTTTCACGATGCATCCCGGCAGACTCTGATCGGCATAGTTGGGGCAGGCGAGAATCAGATTTCCCTCCGCGTCAATGGTCATACCATCGGGAGTGCTGATATATTCGGGGAGTTTTGCAAAGAGTGTAGATTGGATCATATTAATAACTCCTTATTGTTGATTAAAAAGAGGTTCGAGTGCGAAATAGGTGGAATCAAACCGCGCACGGCTGTCCGCGTATGCAGAAGAAAGGTTCTTATTCGGCTCCACCTCGGCTGCGATGGTGAGGAATCGGTCGATCACATCAAAATCCTTGAATACACCCGATCCGACGCCGGCAGCTATGGCTGCGCCCATGGAGGTCGCTTCCTCAAGGACGGTGGGAATTCTGACCTTCAGCGCCAGCACGTCGGCGAGAATCTGCTGCCATGCGGGATTGCGTGCACCGCCGCCCATCAGAATCAGCTCTCCGATATCGGCACCGTTGTTTCTGAATGCATCGAGAATTACCGAGAAGTTGAGTGCGACACCTTCCATAACAGCACGGAGCATATCGCCGCGGTCATGCTCAAGGGTAAGACCGATAAAGCTGCCTTTAGCTTTGTCATTCCAGCGCGGACTGCGCTCGCCGATAAGGTAGGGATGGAAGATCAGTCCCTTCGCACCGACGGGGGAGGCTTTCACCTCCTCATTTACGCGGCGGTAGATCTCGTTTTTGTCGTAGGGGACATCCTTAAAGAGCGTCTTGACCGCCCAGGAAAGTGCGCCGCCGCCCTGCTGCATGGTACCTGTGGGGAGTACATAACCGGGCACCATATGAGCGAAATTGAAGGTTGTCATTGCGGGATCGATCAGCGGCTCCTTTGCAGCAAAGGAAATCCAGGAGGAAGTACCAAGACAGCAATTTGCACTGCCCTCACGCACGATGCCGCTTCCAACTGCAGCGCAGACGCCGTCGCCGCCGCCACAGATAACCGGAGTGCCTTCCTTAAGACCTGTCGCTTCTGCTGCCGCACGGGTTACGTATCCGCCAATATCGATGGAACGGCGAAGCTCGGGCAGCTTATCCATTGAGAGGCCGTAGAGATCAGCGAGGGTATCCGACCAGGTAAGCTTGCCGATATCGAGCAGGCAGGTGGAGGATGCATCCGACGGCTCTGTAAGCAGATTGCCTGTGAGACGGAAGATGATATAATCCTTTGCGTTGAGCACCTTATCGGTCTTCGCATAGATCTCCGGCTCATAGCGCTTGACCCATGCCAGCTTTGCGGCACTGTAGGATGCGCTCATGCGATGACCGGTCAGCTTATAGTAGGTGAGATCGTCGATCTTTTCGCGCAGCTCGGAGATGAACTCGGTTGCGCGCATGTCTGCCCAGATGATGGCAGGACGGAGCGGATTTCCCTCCGAATCGACGCAGAGCGCGCCCATCATCTGTCCGCTGAAGGATACACCGGCAACATCGGCAGGATTGATTTCTTCAAGAAGCGCTTTGGTGGAGTCGCAGACCGCCTGCCACCAATCGTCTGCATTCTGCTCCGCCCAATTGCCGTTTTTCACATCCAGACCGTAGGAGCAGGTCATGCTTTTCACAAGTGCGCCCTCCTCGGTAAAGAGCGAAGCCTTATTGCCCGATGTACCGAGGTCATGCGCCAATAAATATACAGCCATATGAAATCACCGATTAGAACTTGATGACCATCTTCATAGAGGATTCGCGGTTCTTAATGCGGTCGAATGCCTTATCGATATCAGCGAAATCGAAGACATGAGAGATGTAATCCATAGGATTGAGGATGCCGGCTTTGATCCATGCACAGATCTGGTCGTGAGCCTCGGATTCTGCCTTCTTGGAGGGGAACTGATGGAAGTGAAGCGTCCAGTTGTAGGGGCACTTGCTCCAGTCAATGTTTGCGGTCATCTGCTCGGAAATGCCGTAAACACAGATCTTACCATCAGGAACGATACACTCGAGTGCCTGGTTGATGAAGGGGATCACGCCTACTGCGTCAAGGGCATAGTCGATACCGTCGGGGCAGATTTCGCGGATTACCTTGACAATGTCGGTGGTCTTGGAGTTGATCACATAATCAGCTCCCTTTGCCTTTGCCATCTCCAGTTTGGCATCATCGATATCCATAGCGATAACAGGACCCATGCCCATCAGCTTTGCGAACTGCACGAAGCTGAGACCGACAGGACCAAGACCGAGGATAGCAATGCTCTTATTTGCTTCAAGGCCGAAGCGCTTCATGGTGCTGAGAACCTCACGGAAGGTGATGATCATAGCAGATGCAACGGGATCAAACTCTGCGGGAAGCTTTCTCTGACCGTATGCGAAGTCATCGGGAATCAGACCGTCCTTTTCCATAGCGACAGCATCGGTAACGATATTGTACTCAGAGTAGGTTCCCCATGCGCTGGAATATCCTTCGGGGACATCGCTCCAATAGGGCATCAGAACGAGATCGCCGATTGCAAAATTCTTGACCTTGCTGCCGAGAGCGACGACTCTGCCAACACCCTCATGACCGAGGACTGCAGGATACTGCTCGACGCCCTTGAACTTGCCGTGGATGATCTTCATATCGGTCCCGCTGCATACACCGCAGGACTCGATTTTTACAAGCGCATCATAATCGCCGTATGTAGGCATGGGCATTTCTTCAATGGCACAATGTTGATCTGCATAAACAACATAACTCTTCATAATTGATTTCCTTTCATTTATTTATTGTTTTTTCGCTTAAAGGGTCTTTGCAAAAGCTTCTGCGATCGCAACACCTGCAGATGTACCGATACGCTCAGCGCCTGCTTCCAGCATTGCAAGGCAGGTCTCAAGATCGCGGATGCCGCCGGCAGCCTTTACCTTGATTTTATCGCCGACCATGCTCTTCATGAGACGTACATCCTCAACGGTTGCTCCACCTGTACCGAAGCCGGTGGAGGTCTTGATGAAATCGGGCATTACATCGAGGGCAACCTCGCAGAGTACCTTCTTCTCATCATCGGTGAGATAGCAGTTCTCGAAGATCACCTTGGAGATGACATCCTTCTCGCGACAGATGGAAACGATTGTCTTCATCTCCTCGCGGATGTATTCAATCTTGCCTTCCTTCAGCTTTCCGATGTTGATTACATAGTCGACCTCGTCGGCACCATCGATAATTGCGAGACGTGTTTCCTCAGCCTTTGCAGCGATAGACATAGCTCCAAGCGGGAAACCGGAAGAAGAATCCACCTTAACATCATAATCATGCAGAATTTCGGCACATTCCTTAACTCTTCCGCCATTAACAGCAACGGTGCAAAATCCATTTTCGGCTGCAACCATGCAGTGAGTTCTCATCATATCAATTGTTGCGTCGGGCTTCAGTAAAGTGTGGTCAAAAAGCTTGTTGAATGTCTTCTGTGTGTAGTTCATTGTTTTTTCTCCTGTTCAATTAATCGTTATAAATATATAACGTCGTTATATATTCTATTTATCTGTATTATAACATTCGTGTGTGAAATTGTCAATAAGAATATAAATATTATTATATAATTTTTACTCTAAATAAAAGCTGACCGACAGAAAAGCTTCCGCCGGTCAGCAGTTTTATTCATCTTTCAGATTTTTTCTTCTTTTCTTCACGCACTCGGTCAGCAGATATTCAATCTGTCCGTTCACCGAACGAAAATCATCCTCTGCCCAAGCCATAAGCTCATTGTAGAGCGACTCGGACAGCCGCAGAGGAATCTGCTTTTTTGTGCCTTTTGATGTATCCTTTTCAGCCACCGAATCACCGCCCTTTCAGCATTGAACCTGATGCGATTGTCTTAATAAAGACTGCCGCTGTTGACAATAGGCTGTGCATCCTTATTACCGCAAAGAACCACGAGAAGATTGCTCACCATCGCCGCCTTGCGCTCCTCATCAAGCTCAATGGTGTGATTTTCAGAGAGCCGCTCGAGAGCCATCTCAACCATGCCGACAGCACCGTCTACAATCATCTTGCGTGCATCAATCACAGCCGAAGCCTGCTGACGCTGAAGCATGACTGCCGCAATTTCAGGAGCATAAGCGAGGTATGTAATACGTGCTTCGAGAATCTCCAGTCCCGCTTCGCCCACCTTGCTCTGGATTTCGTCGCGGATACGGTTTGCTACGATATCGCTGGAGCCACGCAGACTGCCTTCATCGGCGATGCCATCTCCGGTAGTATCCACATTGGGTGCCACATCGTAGGGATAGATACGCACGATATTGCGAAGCGCGCTGTCGCACTGGAGCGAGAGGTATTCTTTATAGTTATCCACATTGAATGCTGCTTTCGCCGTATCGACGACACGCCACATAACCGCAATACCGATCTCAATGGGATTGCCAAGACAGTCATTGATTTTCTGGCGATTATTGTTGAGCGTCATGATCTTCAGCGAGATTTTTTTATTGACTGCAACTGCCGCGCTTACTGCCTGCTCGCCTGTGGTAATCTTGAGAATATCGCTGCCTGACTTCACATCACCGCTCTGATTGAGCTTTGTTCCTGCAGCAGGATTGACTGCGGTGCAGAAGGGGTTGACATAGAAGAAGCCCTCATGCTTCAGCGTACCCACATAACGACCGAAAAGTGTAAGCACCAGCGCCTCATTGGGGCGAATTACCTTCAGTCCGAGAAAGGGAATCCAGCCAACACAGAGCCATAAAATCGCGAGCACCATCAGCACAACACCAGGCAGAATCATTCCTGTTTCCAGCATAATACCGCCGACAACCGTGCCGACAATGGCAATGATATAAAGGAGCAGATATTGAATCAGCGCGCCCCATCCGCCCTTTGCCTTCAGATCGATTTCCTCTACGGCAGATGTATTTCTTTTGTCGTTTGTGTTTTTCATGATCATACCTCCACTTGATAAATGATATCACTTTGATATCATATTGATTATAACACAGCAGGTACTGTTTGTCAAGTGCTTTTGTTATAATTCAGAGATTGACAGCAGAGAGCATGAAATACACCTTCTGTGTTGAATGTGCTGCTTCCAATGTGCTTATGAAAATAAGTTTCCTTTTTACAGCACGCAGTATTCGCCTTCCACAAAGAAGATACCGTCGATGCCGTCGGTCTCATCTATAACACCGCGCCGCACCAGCTCTTCGATCACATATGCCACAAGCTTATGACAGAAGCAGGATACCCACTGATTGATCTGCGAATCCAGCCGCTTCGGAACAAATTCATCAAATCCGCGGCGGATCTTCAGAATCAAGGCTGCAAGCGTATCATCCATTTTTTCATTCACAGCCAAAGCGATAGCCTTCATTTTAAGAAAGCTCTCCTTGGTAAAGCAGGGAAATGCCGCAGTATATCCCTCGTCATTTTTTATCACCAGTCCGTACGAGATCAGATCGGCAAGCTCCTCTTTACTGAACACACCTTCCGGAATACTTCCGTCGGGATTCACATGCCTGCCGCTGCGCTCAAAAATCCGCAACCCGTTGAACGGCAGTCTGTCAATCCATGCGTTCTGCCAATAACAGTATATATTGCCGTTTTCGGTTTTATATGCATTGCATCCCGCGTCGTAATCGGGCATTTTACCGCTCTCATCCTCGTTTTCCTGCACAATGAACCAGCCATATCCGCCATCTTTTCGCACAGGATAGGGACCGTTTGCAAGACCGAGCCTTTCATTTTTCAGATATCCGATTCTTGCGCGCAGGAGCATGGGAAGCAGAATGTAGGCAAGCTTCCTCATGCCGCCTTCACAGCCATAAAAACCGATTGCTTCCGCCGCAGCGGCATTCTCATTGAATATACGCTCGATGACATCGGAAGTCTCGGAAATCATCGGTGCAAAATTCTGCTCCAGCAGCTTCCGATCATCTTTTCGCAGGATAATAAAATCGGCAGCATATTTATTCCCCTGCTTCACAACAGCTTCTCCGTACTCCAGCCTCGGAAGCTCATCCTCAATATAGAGAGCGGGAATGCCTGTGGCACGGCTGATCTCCTCAATTGTCAGCGGCACTTCATATGCAGCCTCGCAGATAGCGCGGGCAATCTGGCTGTGCAGATATTTGGAATCCCTGCAGCCGTTGCAGGTCTCGGTATCCCAATTCAGTTTACGGTATATTCTTTCCATGGTTAAATCTCCTTCCCTTTCCTCCACCTGTTCTCTGATCTTCGCTCTGCCTGTACTCAGCCGCCATTTGACAGCACTCTCACCGATTTGATATTTGGCGGCAATGTCGGCGACCGAAAGATCGTAGATATAGTGGTCGATCATCACATTCCGATAGGTTTCGCCCAGCTTATGCAGAGCCTCAAAGACAGGCTGATAGTCACGGCAATTATCCTTTTCTTCGATCAGCATTCCTTCTTCATCAAGAGCAAAAAGATCGCGCTCAGATGAAATTTCTTTCTGTTTACTGCGTGCATTTATAAAGCGTGCATAGCGGTTGTGAGCAATACGCCATATCCAGGCATCGAGGGAGGCTATCTCATACTTCCCCATTCCTTCAAGCACACAGAGCAGAATGTCGCTTGCCAGATCCTCGGCATCGGTCCTGTTGGAGGTACGCTTGATGCAGAACCTCAGCAGTGGGTCTACAAAACGAAGAATTTCATTTTTATCCATAACATAGCTCCTATCCTTAACTGTAATTTCAAGCTGCAGACTTTGATTACACCCTATCAGTGTCCAATAATGATTTCGGTTAGGTGAATGGGAGTATATTTTTTATAAAAAAATCTATTATTCATTAGTATATATTCAATCCTACAAAAATTCCATTTAATTTTTGTGAATGTTGAACATTTAGTTTCCATTTTTTTCGTGTTATACTACTTAATGAGGTGATTGAATGCCCAGGTTATCTCATATTGAAATCATTAGAAAAATTGCAAAGCAAACAGACCTTTCCACATCCAGCGTATATAAGATTCTGCACAATCCATTCGATTTTTCACTTGACACTGCCAAACGGGTCATGCAGCTTGCGGAGGAATACGGCTACAGTGAAAAACAGTCTGAGTTAAACAGAAACTGTCGATTCAGTGTGCTCATTCCATCGCGTCCCTCCTATTACTGGCGTGAGGCTATGTCAGGAATGCGAGATGCTCAGCGAGATATCAAAAAGCAGAGCGGGAAGCAGATTGAGCTGCTCTATAACTATATCCATCTCCGCTTGGGTGATGAGGCGGTCTGCAGGTCTTACAAGCTTTCTCTTGACGATGATTCGGACGGTTATATTATTTTTCCCTCTCCTGTCGAGGAATGCAACCGCCTGATCTCGGAAAAAAGCCGTGAGCACCCGGTCATTCTCTTTAATGAGTGCCACTCCGATCTGCTTTTCCAGCACTTTCCCGATGCGGATGAGCTGAATTATTTAAATATTGCTTCTGTCAGTCTGGATAATATCGAAGCGGGACGGGCAGCCTTCCGACTGATTGAGGGACGCCTAAATGATATAAACCACTTTGTATTCATCAATACAAGAGGTGATCTGCGTCAAACACCGCTGACCTCAATCATACGTATGGAAAGCTGCCGTCATGAGCTGCTCCGTGCCAAGCCGGATTTAAATATTGACTATATCAATATCGAATTTTCAAGCGCGATGACCTCTTCCATACTCTCAAGAAAGCTCTATGATATTCAGATCACATCTCCCATAGACTGTGTCTATATTACCACCGGCGTTACCCATCTGGCATCTTCCGCCATTGCAAAGCTGAGGGAACGCCTGGGAGAAGAAGTGCATGCTGTCTGTATCGGTCATGAGTATTCTCCCTCGGATAAAAAATACATGGAACGGGGAATTCAGATCGGCTATATAAAGCAGAATGTCTATACCCAGGGATATGATGCGGTCATGATGCTCTGGCGCAACCTGAACGAAGGCCTCCCTCTGAGTAATAAATTATACCGTTCTATCTCCTACAGCCGTCTCTAAAAAAATCGCCGTAGTATGTTGTTTCGAAAATTGTGCATTTAATAACGAAGAATATGTCTTTTTTCCATGTTTATAATGGTTTTATCCATTTCCTGATTGAAGCATTTGTGGTACAATTATTACAACAAATTCATCGGAGGTATTTTATATAATGAAACCGGAATCTTTAAAAGCGGCAAAGGACGCCTACTTAATTGAAAAAGAATGCATCGAAGAAATGCTTGATTATTTCGATGACGAAGCCTTCGCTTCTGCCGTCGAGCTGCTCAAAAATGCCCCTCGCATCGGAGCAAGCGGATGCGGTCACAGCGGCATCATCTGTCAGCACTTCTGTCATTTGATGTGCTGCATCGAACGCCCGGCAAGATTTATTTCT
>JAFQEJ010000033.1 GCA_017399105.1 Clostridia bacterium | reverse complement strand
GTAGTCATAGTTGGGTGCTGTATGGGTGAGATTGACATTTTCGATGAAGATATCGCCGAAGTTGCCGGTAGTCTCGCCCGGGAACCAGCAGTTGATGTAGAAGCCGAAGGAGCGGTAGGAGCCCTGTACATTGCGGATGGTCACGCGGTCAACAAGACCTTCCTTATAGGAAAGAATGCGGATCGCCTGGTCTGCGTCGTCAAGGAAGATACCGTCTACCAGCACGTCGGTGATCGAGGAAACGCCGTCAGACTCGTCGGGACCGATATTCATGAAGTCATCGCCTACCTTGCCGCCGCAGTCGCGGATGGTGAGGAACTGACCGGGACCCCAGAAGTGGAAGCCGTCCTGATTCTGCGCCTGCATACGGTTGGGGAGGTCCACCCATACACGCTCGAGGGTAACACGGCGGAAGTTGCCGATGGTGATGCAGAAGGTACGGAAATCGAGGATGAGCAGGTCACGCAGGAGTACATTTTCAACGCCGTAAAATTCGATGGCGAAGATCCAGTGATTGCCGGCAAAATCATCGGGGCATACATAGTCAAGCCCTGTGAAATCCATGGGAACATCATGCATCTGATTGCGGCAGTCCTGATTGTAGGTACCGCCAATCAGCGTGATGTTGCGATCCTGAATGCCCTTGCGATCCCAGTGCGCATTGGTGATCATAGCGCGGTTGGACTGAGCGATCTGGAAGAAGCCGCAGTCCTGGTTGAGACACTCGATTGTGGTATTGGAATAGACAACAAGCTGAGAAATCAGCGCCGCGCCGTCCATAATCAGATGGATGCCGCCTTCTTCTCTCGCGCGGTCGAGAACAGCCTGAAGTGCCGCTGTTGCATCGGTACCGCCGCCGGTGCGTACATTGCTGTCAAGGGGTGCCACAGAGCTTGCATATACGGTTGAAATTGCCATATTCGTCTCCTCTTTTTTCTTTAAAATGATAATATACTGTGTTGGTGTTCCGGCTGTTTGCCGAACGGTTTTACCGCTGTCACCAGTCTAACATATTACAATCGCCTTTGTCAAGAAGATTTGCAAAATCCGAATTTTTTCTGCAGCAGATGATAAAAAATAAAAACAGGAGACGCCAAATGTATCGGCATCCCCTGCGGGAATGAAAATGAAAAGAACGCACTTATTGAGATATTATCTCTTTTTTGCAGCAATAACAGCGCCTGCGGAGAGCGCGAGGATTGTGCATGCCGCGATGATACCCATATCAGCGGTAGCGGGTGCTGCGGGGGTGGTGGGAGCTGCTGCAGGTGCTTCTGTAGCAGGAGCCTCGGTTACGGGAGCGGGAGCTTCGATAAATTTGCATTCACCAAGATATGCAGCATCAGAATGTGCCATGCAGAGGTCTGCATTCCACTGTCTGATGGCAGTACGACCGCTTCCGTCCTGGTTATCATTAATCTGAAATTCCACGCCAATAACAGTACCAACAGAGCCGCTGATTGTCTGAAGGGGAATAGCAGCCTCAAAGATATAACCGTCTGCAGTATCGACAGCAGCACTTACAACCTTCTCATAGCCTGCATCTGCAAACCATACGCCGCCCCAACCGGTAGCCTTACCGTTTATATTGATATTGAAGTTACCGTTTGCGGGAAGGGTGTTATCAAATCCCTGTGTATCGTCACGCATGGGACCGCTTGTTGAATTATCTTCCGAAATCTGGATATCAACACCGTCGATATGCTCATCTCCGACCGCAGAAGCGGTTTTATTCGGCGTAGGATCGGAAACGACACCCAATACATACAGGTGTGCTTCGTCCCACATGAGTTTTATCGATGCTGTAGCAACAGGATTCTTCTCATGAGCTTCAGGAGTTGAGGTATTGCCATAGATATTCGAACCAAAATTGAGTATTTCTACGGCTTCGGTCTTTTCCCACATATCATCGATTTTACCGTCAATGACAGGTGCCGAGAGAGCTTCGATAGCTGTCACTTGTTTGCGTTCGGGAGCAGCACTCAGTCCCATTGCCATGGTGCTTACAAGAAGTAGAGCGACCATCAGCAGGGCAGCTGCTCTTGAAAAAATTCGCTTCATATAAATCTCCTTATAAATTCAAATTATTAAAAATGATACTCGAGTATTTGACAATATCATATCAAACTCTTGAACAATTGTCAACCATAGTTTTTGTTGCCATTACGCTGTAAACGGCACGAGAAATAAATTCATGCGGATGCCTATTGTATCTCTGCCCGATTTGTGGTATGCTAATGGTAATCCTGAACAGAAAGGCAAAATTCCATGAAAACGCTCATTTTAAACGGCTCTCCCCGCAGAAATGGTGACACGGCAAGCCTGCTTGACACCCTGATACCTCAGCTTGCAGGCGAGATTATGAGGGTCGACTGTTACTTCGCCGATATCTCTCCCTGCCTTGACTGCCGCCTGTGCAAGACACAAGACGGCTGTGCCATCTCGGACGGCATGGAGAAGATATACCGCTTTCTGCCAGACTGCGACAATATTCTCATCGCCTCACCCCTTTATTTTTCCGAGCTGACCGGGAAGCTGCTCGATGTGGGAAGCCGCCTGCAGACCTGCTTCTGCGCCCGGCATTTCAGAGGTGAGGAGCCGATTCCAAAGCCAAAGAGAGGTGCTGTCATTCTCGTCGGCGGCGGTGACGGAAGGATGGAAAAGGCATACGAAACCGCCCGCACCCTCTTTTGCATGATGAACTGCCGGGAGGTGCACCCCCTCGTCTGCAGTCACAACACCGATCATATCCCCGCTATCGAGGACAGGCAGGCACTCGCCGGCATCGATGATATCGCCGCATACTTCAACCGACCGAATTATTAAATGCTTTGTCTGTATTCCTATAGCTTTTTCGACCTTTTTGCGCTATACTGAATTCATATCACTTCCATAAAGGAGACTATCCCATGAATATCATGACCCTCATCGCAAAAAAATCCTGTGATCTCCACGGCAATCCTACCCCTACCATTGCCTTTCTAGGTGACAGCGTGACACAGGGCTGCTTCGGAATCCATCCCACCAACGACGAAAGCTTTGAGACCGAATACGATCCCACCGCCGCCTATCACCGCTATCTTGCCGATATGCTGGCAACCCTTTATCCCACCGCACCCGTGAACATCATCAATGCGGGCATCGGCGGCGACACCACCGAGGGCGCGCTCGCGAGACTGGAGCGCGATGTCATCGCTCACAAGCCCGATCTCACTGTGGTCTGCTTCGGGCTCAATGACTGCGGAAACGGTGCCGGATGGGTGGACACCTATGCAGCCAATCTGACAAAAATCTTTACCGCGCTGAAGGAGGCAGGCAGTGAGATCATCTTCATGACCCCCAACATGATGTGCACCCGCGCCAGCAGCAGAATCTCAAACGAAGTGCTTCTCCGCGTGGCAGGGGAGCTTGCCGAGCGTCAGAACAACGGAACCCTCGATCTCTATGTAGACCGGGCAAAGGAAGCTGCCGTCGCCTGCGGTGTCAGAATCTGCGATGTCTATGCCAAGTGGAAGCGCATGGCTGCCTGCGGCATTGACACCACAAACCTGCTCTCCAATCTGGTCAATCACCCCACAAGAGAGCTGAACCGGCTTTTCGCCTACTCGCTGCTTGAGTGCATGATGGAAGAATAAAGAAACGGGGACTGCCGCGCTCTCACGAAGCAGTCCCTTTATCGGTTATTCAGTCGGTTAACTTATCGATGATTTTTTCCAGCTTTTTGTTGATGCTCTTCTCCTGTTTGGCGTATGCGGATGCCAGATCTCCGCTGCTCACACCTTTTGCCAGCACGGCTTCAATGCCCACACCGGCGATGTAGGAAATTTCATAACGGATGGAGTCCCTGATAATATCCATCATCTTGGGCGCATCTTCGTCCTGGAGACGCTTGAGCTTGATGGTTGTCTCATAATAAGCGGGAACGAGCGTGTCATGGGAATACCAGGACATGTATTCGAGCACAGCACCTGTCCGATCAAGCTCTGTATTGGTGGTGGGAACCGACATGGAACAGGATGCGGCATCAATCAGGTGGTAGTATTCCTCCTGCGTCTCATCAAATTTGGGATTGGGAACCACGCCATAATCATGCTCCATGTTGGTGAACTGATTGCTCACACCGGCACCGTTCTGCACGAAGAGGAAGTGGTCGGTGGCAAAGAGCGAGCGGCCATAGTTGAAAACATGTGCAAAGCCGCTGGTGTCGTGACCGTCGGCAGCCTCCTGATAACCGATCGCATGGGTCTCATCGTTGAGAAAATCGCCGATCAGCTCAAGTGCCTTCACAGTACGTTCATTCATAAAGCTGATCTGCGGGATATCCTCATCATCCTTTTCTGTAAACTTAACACCTGCTCCGCTGATGAAATAGGTGGGGCCCTCCTCAAGCAATCCGAACCGGTCATAACCATCCAACTTGGAATTACCGTCCAGATCCTCGGATATGCTCTTCACCATGGAGGAGAAAACCTCCAGCGTCCATTTATCCTCGTAGACATACTGATAGGGCTCGGGCAGATTGTATTGCTCCACCAGATATTTGTTGAAGTAGATGAAGCGCGCATCGCCTGTGGTTCTCATGCTGATATCGCTGACCGCCATATAGAGCTTTCTGCCCACAGACAGGTCGGAGGCGGCATTGGAATCCCAGTAAACGGCGTTCATATCGATGTTGGGGATGGTGTTGAAATCCAGATATTCTCCGTCGGCAGCATGGGTGATCTGCACATACATCTGATCGAACATCACGTCACAGCTGTAGCTGTCACTGCGAACTGCCTTTGACACCACCGCCGCCGGCGATTCGTTTTCAACGCCCACAACCTTGCATTTCATCTTTTCCTCGGTCGCTATCTTGCGGGCGTAGACCACATCGTTGACAATTTCGCCGTTCTGCTCCTCCACCACAATATCGGAGCAGGTGTAGGTCGCGCCGTTTCCGCGGTAAAGCAAGGTAAAATCTCCGCCCTCAAAGTCGATTTCGGGAAGGGCTGGCTCGGGTGTGCCGGTATTTTCGGGCTCGGCAGTTTCGGGCGCCGCCGTGTCGGCTGCTGTTGTAACCGAAGCCGGGATATCCTCATCCCGACTGCAGGAAAACAGGGAGACAAGCATAACAGCCGCCATCAGAATTGATAACAGTCGTTTCATAATTAAGACCTTTCTCGGGGAATTGGGGCTGATTTGCGCAACAAAGCCCGGTCTGAAAATTTCTTTTCAGACATTCCTCCGTATTTTTAAGTAATCACAAACGTTTATGTTACCTATATTATCGCACAAAATTTTTGGAGATTACATGTACAGAGTGTTTAAAGTTTTCCATAATTTTTTATTATAAATGCTCAAATTCAAGCCAAAAGGAGTCGCTATGTCAGCCTACAATACACTCACTACCACCGAAGGAGATCTGCTTCTCACAAGTCCCGACCTCATCCCCTGGGAGGAGTATCCCCGTCCGCAGCTTGTGCGAAATTCCTTCCTCTGCCTCAACGGATGGTGGGATTTCCGCGAGGGCGACGGCAAGGTCGAGAAAATCCGTGTCCCTTTCGCCCCCGAAAGCATTCTCTCGGGCATTCACAGAAGCATCCAGCCGGGAACAAAGCTGCATTATTCCCGCAGCTTCACACTCCCCGAAGGTTTTCGCCGCGGGCGTGTGCTTCTCCACTTCGGCGCGGTCGATCAGATTGCCCTTGTAAAGCTCAATGGTGTCACACTGGGCGAGCACAGGGGCGGCTACGGACACTTTTCCTTTGATGTAACCGAATATATAAAGGATGAAAACCTGCTGGAGGTCACCGCAAGCGATCCCCTTGACGGCATCCTTCCCTACGGCAAGCAGAAGCTGAAGCGGGGCGGCATGTGGTACACCCCCACCAGCGGCATCTGGCAGACGGTATGGATGGAGAGCACTCCCGAGGTTTATGTGCGCGCCCTTCACACTGAACAGACAGAAAATAACTGCGTAAAAATCACAGCCGACGGTGTAAATGAGGGTATTCTCACGCTGACCTCCCCCGACGGTGAGCACTCCTTCCCCATGAAAAACGGCGAGGCGGTGATTTCGCTTGAGAATTCCCGGCTCTGGTCGCCCGAGGATCCCTACCTCTACCACTACACCCTGCGCGCGGGAGAGGACGAGGTACGCTCTTATTTTGCCTGCCGCAGTCTGGAATGTGCGGTTGTAAACGGTATTCCGCGGATTCTGCTCAACGGCAAGCCCTATTTCTTCCACGGTCTGCTCGATCAGGGATATTTCGCCGACGGCGGCCTGACTCCCGCTTCACCTGTATGCTATACCAATGACATCGCCGCCATGAAAAGGCTGGGCTTCAACATGCTCCGCAAGCATATCAAAATTGAACCCGAGCGCTTCTACTACGACTGCGACCGCATGGGTATGATTGTCTTTCAGGACATGGTGAACAACGGCGGCTACTCCTTCTTCCGCGACACCGCCCTTCCCACTCTGGGACTGAAAAAGCTGCCCGACCGATGGCTCCACCAAAATAAAAAATCCCGCGCCGCCTTCCTCACCGCCATGGAGGAGACGGTGGAGATGCTGCGCGAGCATCCCTGCATCTGCTATTGGACCATCTTCAACGAAGGCTGGGGACAATTCTGCGGAGACGAGCTTTACCGCAAACTGAAGGCGCTCGACTCCACCCGCATCATCGACCCCGCATCCGGCTGGTTCGGGGAGCGTGAATCGGATGTGGAAAGCCTGCATGTCTACTTCAAGCCGGTGAAGCTGACAAAACCCTTCCCCCGCCCGGTGATTCTCTCCGAGTTCGGCGGCTACAGTCTGAAGCTTCCCGCCCATTCCTTCAACCGGGAAGGCAACTACGGTTATCGCGATTTTACCGAAAAAGAAGCGTTTGAAGAAGCGTTGGTAAAGCTTTACCGCGATGAGGTACTCCCCGCCATCAGACAGGGACTCTGCGGTGCGGTCTATACCCAGGTATCCGACGTGGAGGACGAGACAAACGGGCTTCTAACCTTTGACCGCAGGATCTGCAAGGTCTCGGAGGGAGCAATGTGCGAAGTGGCAAAGGCGTTATTCAAAGCGATCGATCAACCACACGCAATCATTTGACCGTTTTATGTAATTATTTATATTGACAAACAAATCGCACTTGTGATATAATGAAAAAAATGATATCCATGAGGTGTGATTATGAGCTTGAAAGACCGCTTATCAACCTGTATCCCCACCGTATTCAAATGCTGGGGTGCATCCTGGATAGGATTTCTTATCGCCATGGTGCCCCTGTATATCTTCAGAGGCTTGTACCATGACATGGCGACCAAAGCCGTCCGCGAGGATCTGCTGATGGCTGTATTCGGCTGGTTGGCTTCCTGCGCCTTTTTGATGTGGATCACATGGCGAAGCGACGCTGCCGAAAAGACGCCGCCGCAGAATGCACTCATCAATGCGCTGATCACGGCAGGCATATACGGACTTGTCTGGATCATCACGCAAGGAAGCTACTTCTTCGCCGCTGCGGGATTTCATCTGGTTGAACTTCTGTCGGGCGGCGAGCATGCCCTGTGGGCTGTGATTTTCTCGGCGCTGATCTGGTGCGCGGGCTATGTGGGAGCGATCTGCCTCGGAAGTCTGCTGGCACGCCGTCGGCGAGAAAAGACGAGATAACAAAAAACGGAACGTTAATTTCGGCGTTCCGTTATGTTTTTTCTTGACAAATCCACACAGTTGTGGGACAATATTAAGTATGAATTATATTTTGGAGATACCTATGCAAAATCAGACCATAGCCGCCATTTCGACTCCCTACGGAAGAGGCGGCGTTGCCAAAATCCGCATATCGGGCAGCGACGCCATCGAGGTCGCAGAGAAGCTTTTCAAGCCGAAAAACGGAAGAAAGCTGGGCGATATGCCCCCCCGCAGTGCGATTTACGGCGACATTTTCGATCTCAACGACAAAAGCAGCGCTCCCCTCGATGATGCGATTGCCATTTTCTTCCGCGCGCCTCACAGCTACACCGGCGAGGACACAGTGGAGCTCGACTTTCACGGGGGCATTCTGCTCTCCCAGCGGGTTCTTGCCTCCTGCATCACAGCCGGTGCGCGCCCTGCCGAGGCGGGAGAGTTCACACGCCGCGCCTTTGTCTCGGGGCATCTGACCTTGTCCCAGGCGGAAGCTGTCATTGGCAAGATTGATGCGGTAAGCGATGCACAGCTGAAGCTTGCCTCATCCCAGGCAAGAGGAACTCTCAGCCGCGCGCTGGAGAAAATCACAGAGAAGCTTGCTTCTCTGATTTCGGCAGTCTATGCTGTCATCGACTATCCCGACGAGGATCTCGCCGAATACACAACCGATGAAATTTTATCTCACACGAGAGGAATTGAAGAGAGCCTGCGTGCGCTCTGTGCCACCTACAAAGCCGGCTCTGCCATTGCCGAGGGCATCGACTGCGTAATTGCGGGACTGCCCAACACGGGAAAATCCTCGCTTCTCAACATGCTGCTGGGAAGAGAGCGCGCCATTGTGACCGATATTGCGGGAACTACCCGCGATGTGATTGAAGAAACGGTATCGCTGGGGCAGGTAACCCTGCGGCTCTGTGACACGGCAGGCATCCGAGAGAGCGGCGATGCGGTGGAGCAGATCGGCGTGGAGATGGCACTCTCACGAATGGAGCGCGCAGGATTGCTGCTGGCTGTATTCGATGGCTCAAAGCCATTGGACGAAGAGGAATCTCTTTTCCTCGATCGCTGCCGCGAGGTTGGCTGTGCGAAGATTGCTATTATTAATAAGGAAGATTTAGGCATCACCCTCGATGTCGAGACAATCCGCGGCATTTTCGACGAGGTTGTCACCGTCTCGGCAAAGCTGGGGTGTGGCAGAGAGGCAATTGCTTCGGTAGTGGAGCGGCTCTTTGAGGTCGGCAGCATTGACTATGACAACAGCGCAATGCTTGTCAACGCCCGCCAGCATGCGGCGGCATCCTCTGCTTTGGATGCGATCACCCGCGCCGCCGATGCACTGGAAGCCGGAGCTCCCGCCGACATTGCCGGTCTTGAGCTTGAGCTTGCCATGGGAGCTCTCGGTGAGCTTGACGGCCGCCGCGTCACCGAAGAAATCGTTGACCGCATCTTCCACCGCTTCTGCGTGGGCAAATAGCACCTTGCAGGTGCGCGGCCTGTATCGGCGTCAGGAATACAAAACCGTTTCTGTATACCACGAGGGTGACGTGTCTCGCGGCGGGTGATATCGGTGTTAGGAATATAAAACCGCACATGCATACCACGAGGGTGACGTGCCTTGCGGCGGGTAATATCGGCGTCAGGAATATAAAACCGCACATGCATACCACGAGGGTGACGTGTCTCGCGGCGGGTAATATCGGCGTCAGGAATACAAAACCGTTTCTGCATACCACGAGGGTGACGTATCTCGCGGCGGGTAATATCGGCGTCAGGAATACAAAACCGTTTCTGCATACCACGAGGGTGACGTGCCTTGCGGCGGGTAATATCGGTGTTAGGAATACAAAACCGTTTCTGCATACCACGAGGGTGACGTATCTCGCGGCGGGCTATATCGGCGTCGGCGGCAAATTCCTTTCTGCATTTTTCAAGGTGCAGCGGACGGATCCCCCTCATCCGCAAATCAACATATGTACGGCGGAGTCCGCCGTTTGAGCAGCGGAATTACCGTTTGAAGAACATCATCACGATTCCAACGACGATCACAATTACAATGATTGCGATGACAATGCCCCAGACATTGATGCCGCCGTTGTTGTCGGTAACTGCGTCACCCACATCGCTGACCGCGTCGCTGACCATGTTGCCCGCATCGCTGACAGCATCGCTTACTGTGTTACCGCCATTTCCGACACCGTTGCCTGCACCGCTGCCGGTTTGATCGGTTACACTGCCGCCATTGACAGCACCGTTCTGTTCGCCTGCATTTCCCATGCCGGTGTCATTTTCAGCCGCCATTGCGGGAAGAACAAGCAGGAAAAGGGCAAGCAGCATGAACAGGACCGCGATGAAATGTTTGGGAGCTTTGCTGATAGAAAACATATTGATTTCCTCCGTAATTTGAATTTATACTGATAAAAGGTGGTTTCATATGAAAAAACTCGGATTTTAGCGCTGATTATAAATGGAGTAGCATTGATTCTCGAAGCGCTTCCTATCTCGGCAGTGCTGATTTTCGCCACACCGGATGCCACCCACCGCCGCACCTTCGCCTATTTTGACATGATCCTCTTCGGGTACGCCAACTTTGCACCGGTGATCACCGCCTGGCTGAGCGTCATATCAAGCATCCTTGCGCTGATTCTGCTCTTCAAATCGCCGCCGAAGCTGGTAAAGATCGACCGCATCCTCGCCGTGGGATGTACTTTCGCTTCGCTCTGCATATTTTTATACGGCATTCGCTGCATCACCGCCGCCGGCATTGCCATTTCACTTCTGCTGATCCTGCGGGCGGCAATAACCTTTATAAAGGAAGCATAACATGGAAAACAAACGCTTTACAAAGAATGACAGCGGCTTTATCTGCGCTCACTGCGGATATGAGGTAAAGCCGCTTGGCTACACCTCACGCAATCACTGTCCCAAGTGCCTCTGGTCACTGCATCTGGACGAGAATCCCGGTGACCGTGCCTCCGAATGCGGCGGGCAGATGGAGCCGGTAAAGGCAGAGCCCGATGCAAAAAAGGGCTACATCATCTATCACCGCTGCACCAAATGCGGAGCGATCCGCAGGAACAAGGCTGCCCATGAGGCGAAAGTTCAGCCGGATGATCTGAAGCTGATCATCAAGCTGACCGCCAAGCAGATATTCTGAGGATGGTTAAAAGCACCTCCCGTTCTGCTTTTTTCTGCACTCACCGCCGCCGCAGTGATAACAGACCTCATTTTGCAGCGGCTCGCCGTTAAAATATGCGCGCAGATTCTCCACCGTCACCCGTGCAATCGCTTCGAGTGCCTCTTCGGTGAGAAACGCCTGATGGGCTGTGATGAGCACATTCGGCTTGGAGGTGAGCAAAGCGAGGGTATCGTCCAGCAGAATCTGCCCCGAAAAATCCTCGAAAAAGAGGTCGGCTTCCTCCTCGTAAACATCCAATCCCGCACCGCCCACAACGCCTGCGTCAAGGGCTTCGATGAGCGCTTCGGTATCGATGAGCTCACCGCGGGAGGTATTGATGATGAACACCCCCGGCTTGACCTTCGAGAGCGCGTCACGGCTGATGATATGGCGTGTTCCCTCGGTAAGCGGGCAGTGGAGCGAGATCACATCCGCCTGTGAAAGCAGTTCATCCAGAGGAAGATATTCTATACCGCCCCCCTCGGCGGGATAAGGATCGTAGGCGACAACCCGCATGCCGAAGCCGCGGCAGATATCGATGAAGCAGCGCCCGATCCGCCCTGTTCCGATGACCCCCGCCGTTTTGCCGTTGAGCACCATGCCGCAGAGTCCCACCAGACTGTAGTTGAAGTCGCGGGTGCGGTTGGCGGCACGGGGAATCTTGCGGTTGAGCGAGAGCAGCAGCGCCATGGCATGCTCGGC
The DNA here is from genome assembly GCA_017399105.1 of Clostridia bacterium. Classification (GTDB taxonomy): domain Bacteria; phylum Bacillota; class Clostridia; order Oscillospirales; family CAG-272; genus RGIG1743. The sequence continues at coordinate 55,380 of JAFQEJ010000033.1, read as the reverse complement.
GACGGCATGGGGTGAATAGGCAGGCACGCGCAGAATATGGAGCTTTCCATAAGCGGCACGAAAATCCACATTACTGTATCCCGCACAGCGCATGGCAATGGCTCCGACGCCGTGGGAAGCCAGCGCATCCACAGCGGCCGCCGAAATATCGTCGTTAACAAAGGCACAGACCGCGCTGCAGCCCTCGGCAAGGGGCGCGGTGTCGGGAGTGAGCTTGCTCTCAAAGTAGTGAATATCAAAGGGTGCCGGTATCCGGTCAAACCACTCGCGGTCATAGGGCTTGGTGTCATAGAATGCAACCGATGGACGATTCATTGTTACCTCTCTTGCTAATAGTCGATGGATTTGCCATTAGCATGCACACTCGGGGAAAAATTATACACAGTTTGAGGAAAACCATTGCAATCGACCGCAGACTATGGTAGAATATCTGTGGACAGAAGTCCTCACGGCGGCAAGAATGCCCCGGCGCAGATTTAATTACGCTGCGGAAAGATTTTACGCTGCGGAAGAATTCCGCATTCAATTTGATCGCGTTAACCCCACACTACACCCATACTGTCAGAAGACGCAGAGGCACAGAAGTGCTTTCGCGTTTTTTTATTTGGAGGACTTCGTTTAATGAAATCAACATCACCCATCAAAAAAATCGCCCTTTCGGGCATGTTTCTTGCGCTGGCACTGGTGCTTCCCTTCTTCACCGGGCAGATTCCTCAGATCGGAGCCATGCTCGCTCCGATGCATATTCCGGTGCTTCTCTGCGGTTTCCTCTGCGGTCCGATCTGGGGAGCTGTTGTCGGTATTGTCGCTCCCTTACTGCGTCATCTGCTCTTCAGCATGCCCCCGCTGATGACTGCCATCCCCATGGCATTTGAGCTTGCCGCATACGGTGCGCTCAGCGGTATTTTCGACAGGATCATGCCAAAGGGAACGCTCTTTCTCTATCTCAAGCTGATTCTCGCCATGCTCGGCGGCAGAGCGGTCTGGGGAATCGCAGCGGCTGTGGTTTACGGTGCTGCGGGCAATCCCTTCGGTCTGCAGGCTTTCATCGCCGGCGCCTTTATCAATGCGCTCCCCGGCATTGCACTGCATATCATTCTCCTCCCGCTCATTGTGATGGCTGTGAAGAAATACCGACAGAACTGAAGCCATTGAAAGGACACCTTCCATGACACAACTCACCCCTCAGCTCACCCTCTACCCCGATATGACCCCCACCGATCTGCTCAAGCTCTGTTACCAGGCTGAATTCGGCGGTGGGCATCTGATCACCGATCCCGACCGCGCACGCGTCTATCTTCACGAAGAGCTTGCACATACAGCCCCCGATGACACCGTCCCCCTCTTTGAGGAGCTCGGCGGCAATCACGCACGGATCAATCTTGCCCCTGCCAAAGCCACCGGAATAGATGAAGAGCTGATTTTCAAGCTTTTCGCTGCATCTGCCCTTCCCTGCGGTACCCCCGAAGGCTTTCGGAGACGGTTGGAGGAGGCATTGATATTTGCAGACGAAGGAAAATTCCACTTCAGCCGTCGGGAGCTCGAGGTCTGTATCGCCGACTATGATTTTTCCAAGCTTGCTCCCGTGGGACACAGCGAAGCCTATCGGGCAGCCTATCATCCTGCCTATCGCGTGATCGATGCGCGCTATATCAGACTCATGCCGCTGTTGTTAAAGCTGCTATTTAAGCTGCTTTCGGTCACAGCATGCCCCACAAAACCGCTTGTAATCGCCATTGACGGCAGAGCGGCTTCGGGAAAATCGACAGCGGCAGAGCTGCTCGGACGCATATTTGACAGCGCGGTCATCCATGCCGACGATTTCTTCCTCCCCTTTGAGCTTCGCACCGCAGAGCGCACAGCAGAGGTCGGCGGCAACATCCACTACGAGCGATTCATGGATGAGGTGCTCCCCTACCTGCGCGGAGGTGCCTTCACCTACGGTATCTTCGACTGCTCCCGCGGTGCAATCGGCGGTGAGCGAAGCCTTCCCGCATCCCCCCTCCGCATTGTTGAGGGAAGCTACTGCCTGCACCCGAAATTCGGCGATTATGCGGACATCGGAATCTTCCTCGATATCACCCCCGCGGAGCAGGAACGACGAATCCTCACCCGAAACGGCGAAGTGATGTGGCAGAATTTCAGAGAGCGATGGATTCCCATGGAGGAGCGATACTTTGAGGCAACGGGAATCAGAGATCGGGTTGATTTTGTGCTGTGATCACGAAAAATGCTGTGGCAGCGCCATTTTATAATTTCACTTGACAGCGCAGTCGATGCATGGTATAACATATGTGCAATAACAACTGCAGAAAGAGGGAATTAACTATGAAGGAACTTCGATTTGAAGAGCTGACTGTGGAGCAGAAGCTGGGTATGACGCTCACCGCGCTTGTTCAATCCATTAACGGTCCCTTTCCGATCGCACCTGTGCTTGACCTGATGGCAAAGCACGCACTGGGCGCTGTGTTTGTTCAGAACGGTGTTCGCGAACGTGACGAAATCCTCCGCCGTATTAGGGAGGCTGCCGACTATCCCATTCTCATCATGACAGATGCCGAGTGCGGCATTGATCCTTACCCCGTCGGTCATCACAACGCCATCGGACGCACCGGAGATGCCGATCTGGCTTATCTGTTCGGTAAAGCCGTTGCCATCCGTGCACGCCAGCTCGGCTACAATGTACTGACCAATCCCGTTCTTGATATGTGTGATAAAAATGTCACCTGCGGCGGTAACAACCGCGCCTTCGGACATGATAAGCATGAGGTAGCTCGCATGGCGATAGCAGAGGTGCGCGGTATGCATGACGGCGGAGTGCTGGCGGTTGCCAAGCATTATCCGGGCACGCCCGATAATGCTGCCGAAATTGACGCCCACATGGCAGAAAACGTGAACTACGCGACAGAGGAGCGGCTGCTTGATTACAACCTTTATCCCTACCTGCGTCTGATTGAAGAGAATCTGCTGGATGGTGTCATGACCGGTCACTATCTCTGCACCTCCATTGATAACGAATACCCCGCCAGCCTATCCCACAAGGTTACGCAGGTGCTGCGCCGTCAGGGCTTTGATGGTTTTTATGTGACCGACGGTCTGAACATGATGGGCGTAGTGGCAAAGTTCGGAGCTATGGGTTCGATCGGGCTTTCGGTCGCACATGGCAATGATACCGCGCTAGCTTTCCAACCAACCGAAATGGCTTACGAGGCACTTTGCGAAGCATACCGAAGCGGCATGATCACGGACGCCCGTCTGGACGAAGCAACCGGGCGCATACTCGAGGCACAGCACAAAGTAAATATCACACCCAAATTCAATTCGCTGACCGAGCAGGAAAAGATTGATTACAAGCGGCTCAGCACCGATTGCATTTATGCAAAAACCGACGCAGGCGTTCCTCTGGGCATCAGCCGCGAGGGCAAACACTATTTCGCCATTCTGACCGATGGCGATGTCAATCTTGATACCATTGACGAGAAGGCAGTAGGTCCCATGACGAGCGGATGGTATCGCCCCAAGGAGATCGCTGACCGCTTGCTCGAGCTGTTTCCCAATTCGACCGTATCGACCATCAATCAATTCCCATCCGTCGCGGAAAACGTCGGTATTCTCAATAACTCGCTTGGCTTCGACGATGTTGTTTTCATCACCTTTTTTAAGTCGGATTGCTACATCGGACAGGAGTGCCTGACTTCGCGTATTCTGGCGGTTATGAGAGGCATGCAGGTTACCGATCGCATCTCCACCATTGTGCATTTCGGAAATCCCTATGTACTGGAGGATGTACCTCATGTCCAGCGTATCATTCTCGGCACGGCTGACCGGAACAATGTCCCCTACACGCTTGAGGTTTTGGCAGGGCTCCGCGAAGCACGCGGCGTGCTGACCTACGATGTGAAATTCAAATAAAAAAGAGGACTGTTGTAAATGGAACATTTACAACAGCCCAGCCCCAAAATCATAGATTTTGGGGCGTTTATTCATTTTCCGCAGAATTATTCTGTCGGTTTTGTATAGGTGATAACAAACTGCGAGATAGCACCGCCGTGACCCTTGTCGGGGTATGCATTGCGGAGGCAGACATAGAAGTCCTTGCCTTCAAGTCCATAGTCGGCAGCCTTTAACTTCAGTCTGGTAGAGTTGCTGCCGTTGGGAAGATGGGGCACGGTACCGCCCTGACTGTAGTCGGCAACCTCGATCCAGTCTGAAAGATCACCCGAAACCTCTACGATATAGTTCTGGGAGATATACATTGTGATCTCAAAGTCGGATGCATCCTTGAGGTTGAAGTAGTAGATGACGTAATTCTCAAGGTCGCAGAAACGAACGCCGTCATTTGATCCCGCATTGCCCTCGTAGTAGTAGTCAAGGTCGAGATCCTTATTATTGGTTTTGACGGTGCGCTTGTAATAGTTCAGACCGTTTTCGGTCTTGTTGATATATTTGCTCTCGTCATAGGCAGGCTCTTCCTCGGGAGCTTCCTCGGGCTCACCCGACTCATTGACAAGACCGCGCTTGATTGCCTCCTCCTCGGAGATGCGGTACTTCCACTGAATCTGAGACAGCGAGCCGCCCCAGCCCTGGGAGGTATCCGAGTTATAGAGGTGGAAGTAGAAGGTATCGGTGCAGCCGTAGTCGGCGGGCTTAACCGAAAGGATGAAGGTATTGCCGCCTGTGGTAAGGTGAGGCACAGTACCGCCCTGGCTGTAGTCTGCAACCTGTGTCCAGTTCTCGCCGTCAGCCGAAACTTCTGCCACATAGTTCTGAGTCAGGGTGAAGGAGTAGACCGCGCCCGGCTGATTGGTAATATCAAACTTATAGATAAGCTCGCGGTCACCGTCACAGAAGCGCAGTCCGTTGTTCGCACCTGCGGTATTGACGATCAGGTAGGGAGTATCGGTGCCATTGACATTGACCGACACGCTTTCCTCTGCGTAGTATACATTCTGACCGTCGGCAACGGGCGTATCGCCCCATGTGACGGTAATTTCGGTAGGCTTGGCATTGCCCTCATTCTGGAGGAGCAGCGAGGAGGTCGCGTTGTTCCAGTTCATGGTCACCTCTACATCCTTGCCGTCGCACTTGCCGGTGGCTGAAACGGGATATCTGCCCTCGGGAGCGAGGAGTCGGGTGGAGACAGTGGAGCTGGATGCCGAGGTATAGGTAAAGGTCGTCTTTTCGGCAGTCTCGGTCAGCGAGCCTTCCACAAGCTCACCGCCGCTGAAGCCGAAGCGGGGAATCGAGAGATCGAGCTGATCGAGGGCATAGAGCAGACGGCTGTCCTTTCCCTCAACAACGGGATCGGTAACAACGGTCAGTCTCTCATCAAATATATCGATGTATCTGCCGGTCAGTCTGTCATTGTTAACCAGCGCATGGGTCGCCACCACATTGCCGCGGCGGATGGTCATGAGGTTGGTGGTGACATATTCGAGATCGGCATAACGGGTTGCATATTCGGTGAGGGCAAGCATCAGCTCACAGCCCACGTTGGTGCTGTAGTAGGTACTGGGAAGACCGACTGCAATGAGATGCCCCTCGCCGACCGCAGACTCAAAGCCGAGCGTCTTGCCGTCCAGCTTGAGGATAGCTTTCACATTGCCCTCGTAGGCAACAGAGAATTTCTGATAAGCAGAAGCTACTCTGCCCTTGGCTGCCGAAGCTGCCAGAACATCGATACCTTCCATCATAGCGGAGGTGTTTGCATTCAGATCAACCACCTTCACATCCACGCCCAGCTTCTTCAGGAGGTTTGCCACGGGTGAGCCGTCCTTGTTGTCGCCGGTGTTCCAGAAGCGGTCATCGGCATCCCAGAAATCATTCTGACCAGAGAGCAGCATCAGCGTACCGCCTGCCTTGACCCATGCTGCGATGGCATCGTTGACATCCTCACTCATGGGAAGCATGTTGTCATAGGAGACGATCAGAATCTTAACATCCTTCAGATCCTCAGCGGTATAGATCTGCTCCATGCTCTTGATGCTGACAGGAATGCCGGCGGTGGCAAGAGGCATGGTGATACCGTAGAGACCGGTGGAGGTTGCGGGTGCCCAGTTTGTATTCTTCAGCCAGGAGATGGTGTCGGACACCGCATAGGCGATGCCGGGAGTACCTGCTTCAAGGGTGATTTCCTTGCCGCCAACCTCGTTGAGCGCGTTGAAGCACTGCTGGAGAATGGTACGGTAGGAGCCGGATACATCCTCAAAGGCACGGTTCAGCCAGGGGCAGATCTCGAAGCGGTGAATCTCGGGGCGCATGAGAGATGCGACGATATTCTGGAGATATGCGTAGCGGTTCTTCTCCTCGGTGGAACTCTCGCTGTCGCACATGGGGTCTGCAAGAGCATAGAAGTTGGTGCCCTCAACCGAATCCATGTAGGATGCGAAATCAATGTATGCATTGAGGAATTCATCCACAGTGCCTCTGCCCTTATAGGAATAGGAGGAGCGGATAGTATCACTCCAGGTCTGACCGATAACGCCGTCCACCTTGCCGGTAGCCATGTAATGGTTGAGTCCGGCGGTGATATTCCATGCGTTGTAGTTAACGGTGGAGTGGGTTGCGATATAGAAGTTGGTTTCGGGAGCGATCTCCTTGACACGCTCGTAAAGCACACCGATGATGCGCTCGAAGAGATAGGTCTTCAGCTCCATGCTCTTGACAAGCGCCTCGGGAGAGGAGGCGGGATCCTGCCACTCTTCGCCAAAATATGCCTTCCACTCATCCTTAAAGCCCTGGGAATAACCCGAGGCATTCCACATCTCAGGCTCCTCAAAGGCGATGGTGCAGGGACGGTAGTTGATGATCGACCACTCCACATCCTCCCAGAGGTACTCAATAAACTCTTCGGTAGGCACCATATAGTAGGACCCCTTTGCACCGTGCATCATCCAGGAGCCGTCGGCTCTCGTCTGGATCGATTCGGGGTGCTCCTCCGCCCATGACAGCACGGCGCGGTTGATGGCGATCATCATGTCGATGTTGAAGATATCCTCATGATCGGTCCAGGACTTGACTGTAGATTCATTGGTGGAATAGATCATGATCGAGTCGCAGTTGACATGACCCAATTCCTTATAGCTCGAGCCTGTCTGAAGCGAGGTCATGCAGCCTGTAACACCATAGGAAGCAAACTTCTGCAGATATTTGCCGTCGGTCATAACAATCTCGGGGGTCAGATACTTTTCGGGCGTTGTGGTAGTCAGCCCCTGACGTGCCACGATCTGGAAGCTATACTCACCCGATGTGCTGTAGTCGGCAGGCAGTGAAAGAGTATTCTTTGCATAGGTGCCCGCTTCGCTGTCGTAGCCCAGCAGCTCAGCAGCAAAGCGTTCCACAGCCATGGTGATGGCTTCGTCCGAGGTTGCATTGATGACCAGGCGATTTCCGATCATCCTGATCACATACTGATCCTCGCCCAGTCCCTCGAGGACAGCGGCAGATTCGGGACGGTTGGTGGCACCAATGAGAATCTCCTTGGTGTCTGTGGGGATATTGCCTTCCTTATCCCAGTCGGTCTTCATCGTCAGCTCAACGCCGGTGGCAGCCTTGATTGCTGCACGAAGCGCAATGGCAGCCTTGGTTTCGGCAGAGCCGCTGGGTGCATTGTCGGAGCGCATAATGATATACTCACTGGCGCCGTCCTTGACAATGTCAACAACAGAAGCCAACTCAGAATTGCCGGTGTCCTCACCCGTTTCATTGCCGCCCACATCATCATTGCAGGAGACAAAGGTGAGAATCGCCGCCGCTGCAAGAAGCATCATCAGCAGTTTTTTCACGTTTTGTACCATACCTTTCTCGGTAAATTTCATCGCAAAATTAATACGATTATTATAATGATAACATAAACAGCCGTAAAAATCAAGATTAGTATTTAGATTTCGCACGGGGTTTCATTACTTAACAATATGCCCATAAGAAAAACTCCGCCGCGGTAATCCGCATTGGAGTTTATGGATTTTATCCGGTTATCGCTCCCGCCGATCTGCGGCTGCGGCGCATTTTATAGATCTCTTCAGCCGCCAGCCGTGCTTTTGCCACATCGACTCCTTCGGGGAAGCAGTAGAAGAGCTTGTCAGCATCGCCGAAGCTGATCACATCACCGATTTCATACCAGAAGAAATCGGCGTTCAGACTGTGGGAAGCAAGCGGAGAGTAGCAATAATCAAGAGCTCCGTCACATCCGGTCAGACGGAAACCGTCCCCTGAATGGCTCAGTCTTCCCTCTCCCACCATATAGAGTGCCTTGTAGTCGACCATCATGCCGATTTTCACCGGGACATCGAAAGAGTAGCTTCCTTCGGCAAGCTCCTGGCGCACGCAGTCACGCTCCCAGTCAAACCAATCGGGAATGTGGCTGAATCTTCCTCCTGCCGCCTCGTTTGCGGGATGAAGCTGCCCCAATGTGTCCATTTCATAGGAGGCACCGCAGTGAGCACAGGTCAGGCTTGTTCCCTTTCCCAGCATGCTCCCCTCATGACCGCAGTCTGCACACTTATAGAGGATGCGCTGCAGACCGTCAGCACGAAAGTCTTCGGTGATTTCAATGCCCTGCTCCCTCTGCCATGCAAAGCTGTCAAAGGAAAAGACATCCTCAAGAATCGCATCAAGCTCTGTCACCGATTTTTCGGCAATCTCCTCGGGGGTGAGCAGGCATTTCATGTGAGCACTTACCTTCACGCGGCGCTGCTGCAGCTCATTGTAGAGCGGATCGTGAGAAAAAGCACCCTCGGTTGTGATGCTCACCACCGGCACCTTCAGATGCTTGAGCAGAACACCCATCTTTCCGGGCAGCAGAGTCGCTCTGCCGTCCAGCGAATAGCCGGCTTCGGGGAACATGAGCACGCTTGAATTCTTTTCGGTGAGGGTGTGCTTCATATCGGTGATCAGATTCATATCCGAAACAAACTTCAGCGTCGGAATACAGCCCAGCCAGCGCATTACCCATGCCTTGCCCACAAAGCTGTCTGTTGTCGCCACCACCGCAAAGCGTCTGGGATAGAGCATGCGGAAGGCAATCTTCAGATCGATAAAGCTGGAGTGATTCATCAGAATCAGGCAGGGCTCTCCCTTCACTCGCTCCATGCCTTCGACGGTATAGCTAAATTTTGTCGCCGTCAGCTGAGGCAGTGAAAGAATGTTGACCAGCGTACTCAGCAGCAGGCTGGGCTTCATGGGATTTTTATGTATCGGACGGGGCAGTGCCATCACCTCGTGATAGCCGCGACGGATGGTTTTGATTTTCATGAGCATGTCCCTTCGTTAATGTTGTCCATTATATTGTATAACATATTACAAAAAATTGCAATAGCATACGAAGATTTAACAGCATGTCGGAGATTATTCATGAAATGGATATATATACTGCTGATCGGCATTGAAGGTAAAACAAGCCGATTTTCAAGCCTTTTACCGTAAAATTGTCAGATGCCCGCTTTTCTCCATTTAGTTTAATAAACGATTTGCCATACAAAAACAAATGTCAAGCATAAAACTCCTTTCTTAACAGATATTTTGTGTGTAATCAACGCTGATCAAAAAGAGGTTTCTATATATGAATACGCCGAATCGCCGCCCCCGGACATACCGTTATTCACAAGGAAAATCTCCCTGCCGTGCGCATAAGAGAGGGCAAAGAGCGGCGATGAAAAATTACACCATTCATATCCAATGTTATTTAAATAAGACGGTATGAGTATAAATAATGTGGAATATGCGGATTTATATGGTTTTAAGAAAAAATAGTTATAATCATTTGTTATGTTGTATTTGTTAAAAATGTATGTTATAATATGTTCAACTAAAAATGAAAGCGAGGTGGACAAAATGACCAACTTAATATTGATAAAATCAATAGCCATTTTGTCCGCTGTATAAAATACATAGTTGCTTCTTGGATTTGAATGGGGCTGTTGCAAATGGAACATTTGAAACAGCCCAGCCATAAAATCTTTGATTTTGGGCGCATATTGATTGGTTTTCGGGCATAAAATGCCCGAAAATGACGGTCATTGACCGGCAAAATCAATATCCAAGGGGCTGACGCATGCAAATGCGACAGCCCCATTTTATTTTATAATACGTGAAAGAGATAACAAAATGAAAGAAATTATTTCGATTCAAATCAGTAAATTTTTAACCAATGATCTTGCGGAAAAAATCGCACATAAGCAGTGGAAATCTTCTGCACCGTCATGGATCAATCGTTCCAGACAGTACATTTTCGATGAATTAATCAACGACAACGATTGTTTTGGCGTTGTTGCGACTTCCTCCAATAATGATGTGGTGGGCAGGCTTCACTGTATCAAAAGCGAAGATAATCCAAATCTTTGGTATTATGGAGATCTGTTTGTAATTCCAGAGTACAGAAGATTGGGAATCGCAACCCAAATGATTCGTGCAGCAATAAATCACTTATCCGATAAAGGTGCAACTACGCTTCGGTGCTATGTTGAACCAAATAATACGCAAAGTCGAAGCCTTCAAATATCAGTCGGTTTTCTGGACCGCCCTTTTGAATCTTTCAATAACCTAACGAATGATGGCGAAATCATGTATGAATTAGAAATACCGAATTGTCTTACAATCATACCTGCTACCATAGACGAAGCATATTTTGTCAGGATTTTATTTGCTCAAAATAAAAATGAATTAAATACAGAAAACATAAGTTTGAGTGAATGGAAATCGCTTCTTTCTTCAGATGATGCTGATGAAAAACATTTTCTTATTTGTAAAGGAGCAATGCCTGTTGCTTACATGAAAATCAATGGACTGACCGGCACATATAATGCTTGGCTGTCTATGCTGTTTGTTGCAAAGAACTTTCAACGGCAAGGGATCGGTTCCTTTGCCGTGAAATATGCAGAAAAATATATACTGGAAAAAGGCTTTTCAATGTTATCAATACAAACAACATCAGACAACATTTCCGCACAGAATTGCTACTTGAAATTAGGATACCAAATTTTTGAACAGAATGATAGAATTAAATACAGAAAAATTTTGCAATAAGCAAACTTGCATTATAAATATAGAAATTATTTGTATATAATTTCTATATTTATATAATACATATCGGATATAAGCACCGGTTATACTTCACAAGCCCCAAAATCGCCCATTATTAAGAAAAATCACCTCAGCATAGGATAGGTGAACCAATTACTTCAGTGATATGACTCTCGGCGCTTTACATGAGGTGTACTGGCTTGGTGTGGTGGCAGTTTCCATGTATGAACAAGTTTCAGTTCACCTTGATGTCAAGAAGATAATTCTTAATTGGGATGTTCAAGCGGCAAATTTTGAGAAAAGATCCTGCCAAACAGAACAAGAAAATCCAGAGGTACCCTCGCTGTATCTCTGGATTTTCTCGTTGCTATTATACCGAATGTTTACAATTTGTTAATGCTAGGTACCACCGCTTTATCTAAACTTGTACTGTCTTATCTAAATGACATTGCATTCATATCGCTGCCATTTTGATTTCATATGACTTGGCTGGAATACTTCGCAATAGTATAATGCGCTTATTATCCCATGATGAAAGCCGAAGAAAGAGGCAAATTTTTAGATTAATAGGATCAGGCTTCATGAAATGTGATACTTATTCGATCAGACAGGGCTACGACAAAAAGAAATGCTTGGTTCATGCAAGGTGCTGCTATTTATCTGATATCATGGTGGCAACGGCACAGTATCTGAACGTGGCGGGAGTTGATTTATTTTCGGGGATTCTGATGTCTGTCAGTTACGATGACGGCTTGAATTACGGCGATTTGCAGCTCTGGAGATAGAAGGCGGCAGCATTCTTTAAAATTACAATACCCAACAGCATTGGATGCAGCTTGGAGATGAGCTGTATCTTGTTTACACAAGACGCGGCGCCGATAATGACCACATATTCCGTCACAGAGCACCGTTGTTTGCGGCAAGGGTTGAAAGCATGAAGCTCGTTTGTGAAAGTGAATTTATTGTCGTCGGTGAAAAGAGCGCAAGGCTTGGAAATTTCGGTGTGACATCCTATAAAGAAAATGACGCTGTTGTCATGGCTGCCGAGTGGATGCAGCCGATTGGCTGTGAGATATACGGAAGCGATAATCATATATGTGTCAAAAATATATCACGAATGAGTTTGGCTCACAGTGGCTGTTTCGGATGTGCTGACATAAAATAATACATGCTGTTTTTATAAGTATAACTCCCCTCCATTTGCAGATACTAACATAGCAAATCTGTAAATCAAAGGAGATTTATATATGAAAGCAACCGGTATTGTACGCCGTATTGACGACCTCGGACGCATCGTTATTCCCAAGGAGATTCGCCGCACCATGCGCATCCGCGAGGGCGACCCGCTGGAGATTTACACCGACCGCGAGGGTGAGGTCATTTTCAAGAAATATTCTCCCATCGGAGAGCTAACCGCCTTTGCCGCGCAGTATGCTGAAACGCTGCATAAAACCTGCGACCTGGCGGTGGTGATCTGCGACCGTGACGCGGTGATCGCCTGTGCGGGACTGCCCAAGCGCGACTTCACCGACAAGCCGCTCTCCCCCGAGCTTGAGGAACTGATCTCAGCACGGTCGCTCTATGTGGCGGCAGGTGAGAAGGCTGCGAAGGTCACCGCAGAGGGGGAGGAGGCATTCGCCGTTGCCTATATGATGCCGATTATCACCGAGGGTGATATTGCAGGCTGTGTGGCAACCCTGCGTCCCGCGGCAGAAGCCTCGGTCGATCTCTCCCGCGAGTCCACCGAGGCGAAGCTGGTGGCAACTGCCGCCGCCTTCCTGGGCAGACAGTTAGAGAGCTGACAGAAAAAATAACCTGAGATGCGTTTTGGATCGCTTCTCAGGTTATTTTTAATCTCAATTTTTTAAGGATGATATTGATTTAACAGCATAAGCACATTTGTCTTGTACACATTGCCGCCGAGTGCACTGCCGTCGGGATCGATGCTGAGCGTACGCAGATCGGCGGGATCCTCCTCGTAGGGGTTAATGTACACTGCACCCGATTCAAAATAGTCTCCGAAATATTTAAGCGCGTTGCCTTCGGGGAAGATAACATTGCCTCCGTTTGCTGCAATGCCCATCGCTTCAAATTCGGCGAGAATCTCACGGGTGCGATTATTGCAGAGATTGTCATGTGTCTTTGAAACAAGCCAGGCGGGATTCATGCGCAGCGGCAGACCAAGTGCAAGCAGCTCGGCGGCGAAGCGCTTTACAGGCTCAAGAGGAATGGTTTCCTGATGAAAAGCATCGGCAGAGAGAAGAATATCATTCACTCTGCAGCGCAAAAGCTGTTCGGCTGCCGCCTTGATCCTTGCGGCATCCTTTGTGAAATAGCCGTTTGTGATCAGCTGCCGTTTGGGAATGCCCAGCTCGGCTGCCGCGGCATGGATGGCATATACCGCCTCGGGATAGAGCATAGGCTCACCGCCGAAGGTCATGACTGATTCGATTCTGCAGCTGCCTGACACCTCGCGCACCACGCCTGCGGCGATTTCGGGATCGATGTGAGGTCCCGAGCCTGCATGATCGCCCTCCGAGCAGTGCTTGCAGCGCCCTGTGCAGGTGTTGGTGATGACAAACTCAATGCGGTTGAGATTTGCCGTATAGATATTTCCGATCATCTTGCCAGCTCCATTTCCACCTTGCGGGTGACAGCATCTGCGGCGACGATTCTCACCCTGACCCGCTGTCCGAGGGTATAGCGCATTCTGCCGCAGGTAAGTGACATGTGACGCTCGTCATATTCAAAATAGCCGTCCAGCGAGGTGATGCGAACCAAACCCTCGCAGGTGTTGGGGAGGGTTACGAAAAAGCCGAAGCCTGTCACCGAGTCGATGACTCCCTCGAATTCCTCACCGATGAAGCGGCTCATATAGATTGCCTTGTAGAGATCGTCGATGGCGCGCTCTGCGGTCAGCGTCCGAAGCTCGTTTTCGCTGGAGAGCTTGGCAGATTTCTGCGCGAAGGAGGCAAGCTTTTTCACATTTCTTGCGCCTGTTCTGCCTGCCAGCACCTCCTTGACGATGCGGTGCACAGACAGATCGGGATAGCGGCGGATGGGGGAGGTGAAGTGGGCATAATATTCGATGCCAAGTCCGAAGTGGGGGGCGTGAATCTCGCTGTAGCGTGCCTTCATCAGCGAGCGGAGCATCATGCCGGACACCACTCCCTCAATTCCTCGCTCTCTTGCCTGATCCATGACAGAAGCAAAGCAGACGGGGGTGAGTTTTTTTGCCTTCAGCGGGCGGATATCCAGTCCCATGTTGGCGGCAAAGGAAGCGAAGGTCTGCACCTTTTCCTCAACGGGCGTTTCATGGATGCGGTAGATGCAGGGCATTGCCCGATCACGGAGCCAGAGGGCAACCGCTTCGTTGGCGCAGAGCATAAACTGCTCGATCACGCGCTCGAAGATGCCGCGCTCACGCTTCTGAATGTCCACAGGCTCGCCCTTCTCGTCGAGGATGATCTTCGCTTCATCCGATTCAAGCTCCAGCACGCCGCGGCTTCGCCCCTTTTCCTCGAGGATAGCGAAGAGGCGCAGGATGTCATCGAGCACTCCGTCCATCAGCGGTGCATATTTGTCGGCAAAGGGGGAGGCATTGCGATTCTCGATGATGTCGTTCAGCTCGGCATAGACACCGCGGATTTTCGAGTGGATGATGCTGTTGTGCAGGCTGCAGCCGATAATCTCGCCCTTTTCGTCCAGTGAAATCAAAGCCGAGAGAGCATAACGGTCAACCCCTCCGTTCAGCGAGCAGGCGCCGTTGGAGAGTGATCTTGGCAGCATGGGCACCACCTTATCGGTGAAGTAGACCGAGGTGCCGCGCTTCATCGCTTCGCTGTCGGTGTGAGAGCCTGCGGTGACATAGTGGCTTACATCTGCGATGTGCACGCCCAGCAGCCAGCCGCCCTCCTGCCGCTCCAGCGAGATGGCGTCATCCAGATCCTTCGCGTCGGCGGAGTCTGCGGTGAAGATCAGACGGTCCCGCAGGTCGAATCTGCCCTCGGGGGAGAGAGGTTCCTCAGATACTCTGTCAGCCTCCTCGATGACCTCGTCGGGGAAGCGCTCGAAAATGCCGTTTTCATGGAGAATAGCGGCGTAGTTTGCCTCGCGCGATTCGCTCTTTCCGAAGAAGCGGAGCACCTTACCCGATGCCATCTCATGCTCGTCCTCATAGCGCAGGATCCTGACCAGCACTTTGTCCCCTTCGCCGGCGCCGCCGCGCTTGCTGTTTGGAATCTGTACCGCCACATCGGCGAGTCTGGTATCGTCGGGGATGGCAAACCAGACGGGGCGGCTCTTTTTGCCCCGTGCGTTGGGCGAAGGATTTACCTGCTCCATGGTGCCGATGAATTCCTCCACTGCATGCTTTGTGATGAGCAGAATTCTGCCCTCGTCGCGGTGAGAGGGCTGGGAAATGGGACGGCGATCCCTTTTTCCGTGGCGTCTGTCCTTCTTTTTGGGCGGCTCTGAGGTGGGCGCCATGAGCACTTCATCTCCGTCCATGGCGAAGTTGACCTCGCGCTCGGGAATGAAGAAGTCATGCTCCCGCTCCTCATAGCCATCGGGAGTCACAAAGCCGTAGCCGCGGCTGGTGGAGCGGAAGATGCCGCGGATGTAGCCGGCTTCCTCAGGGGTAATGAGCTTTTGCTTTTTGGTGAGTACAACCTCGCCGCCGTCGATCATCTCCTCAATGACAGCCGAAAATTCGGCTTCAAGCTCTCCCTCCTCGGCAAGCAGCGCGAAGAGATCATGGGAGGTCATGGGTGGCAGGGAAGGATCGGTGAGCGAGGCGATAATGCGGGATTTTATCTGTTTTTTCATTTGGTTCTCCTGTTTTGGTCATAAGACAACAACAGCCTTCGGAAAGAGTATTTCCAAAGGCTGTTTCATGATTCATAATCCTGTTGATGCCGCAGAGGTTATGCTGCGGTCTCCTCGGTGGTATCAGCTGCAGTATCAGCTGCGGTGTCAGCTGCATCTGCTGCAGTATCAGCGGAGGTTTCAACGCTTGTTTCGGGGCTGTCCAGAACGATCTGGTTGCCGGGAACCGCATTGCCGCCGGGCTGAACAACATACATGATCACAACGAGAATAACGAATGCGATAGCAACTGCTGTTGTAACCTTAGGAAGCCACTGGTTGATTTCCTTACCCTTGTTCTTGCCGAAGAAGGTTTCAGCGCCGCCGGTGATTGTGCCGGAAAGACCGTGAGACTTGCTGTCCTGAAGAAGTACGGTAACGATCAGAACCAGAGCTAAAACAATCAGAATAATGCCGAATACGATAGTCATTTATAAGTTCCTCCTGAATTTTCGTGTTGCTCCGCAAAATGCGTGGGTCAAGCGTCAACACAGAAATGAAAATTTAATCAAGTATTGTTATTGTATCATAAATCGGAGAGGATTGCAATAGTTAAAACGAAATTCATTCAAGAAAAATCGAGAATTTATCGTCAAAACCCTTGATTTTGCCATTGGATGAAGCCCTTCGCTTTATTTTTCTCAGCAAAAACAAGCAAAAGCCGCAGGGCAAGAGAGTTCCTGCCCCGTTCATCAGCTTTTGCTTGTTGAATTCCCATAACCGGGATTTACTTAAAACACATATCTCACGCCGTCATAGCCGCCTTCGCGGGTAAGGGTGAGCCTGCCGTCCTCTTCGCTTGTGAGGGTGATGATGTTCTGCTCACCCTTCAGGAAATCAAAGCTTTCGCCGTCATCCTCGGTGAGGGTGCAGGTGAGCCTTCCCCCGCCGAAACGACGCACTTCCATCTCAAAGACGGTATCGGGGGTGACATGG
Source organism: Clostridia bacterium (assembly GCA_017399105.1). Classification (GTDB taxonomy): domain Bacteria; phylum Bacillota; class Clostridia; order Oscillospirales; family CAG-272; genus RGIG1743. Next base: position 38,559 of record JAFQEJ010000033.1, on the reverse strand, counting down.
GTGACCGGCTTGGCTGTGGGAATAAGTGAACCGTCCCTGACGAAGAGAAGGATATCGGCTACTGCAGCCTCAAAGGTGCGCTTTGTGGCGCCCTCGTAGGTTTCGCCGGTGAAGAAGTTGTGCCACTTGCCCGCAGGCAGATAGACCTCACGGCTTGTCTTTCCGGGCAGCATGGGCGCATACATCATGGCATCGCCCACCATGTACTGGTCGTCGATGGTGTGGGTATTCGCATCTCCGGTATAGTCGACAGCAAGCGAACGGAAGGGGGGCAGACCGCATTTTCTGTAGCTATTGAAGGCATTGTAGAGGTAGGGCAGCAGCTTCATACGCAGCTCAAGCACAGGACGAACCCTGTCCACTACGCCCTCGCAGCCGCTGAAGTCGCCTTCCTTGTTCTTTTCGGTGTCGAACTGCTTCCAGGCGGGATGAGGAACCATCCAGTTGTTGATCATTGCCAGCGGAGAGAGCACCACTGTCTGGAGTCTGCGGATGAGATCCTCCTCGTCTCCGCTCTGTCTCACCTCGGGGCACCAGAGAAGTCCCGAGAAGCCGGCGGTTACAACGCCGCGGATAAAGTCGGAGAGGCTGTAAAGGTCGGAATAGAGCACATAGGGCATGGGAGCTGCATAAGCACCCGAGGAGCGCACGCAGTTGTAGGTACGCTGATTCAGCTCCTCATAAACGGGCATCATCGCCTGCTGGGAGAGCATACCCATCATGGAGTGCATCTGTTCGCCGTCCATGCCCGAGGGGAACTGGGATGCTTCGGGATAGGACCAGGGATGTCCGATAAAGTCGGAGTTGTCGCACTCGTCCAGCTTGAAGCCCGAAATGCCCTTTTCGATCAGTGCGGTTTTGTGATAGTCGCGGAAGGATTTTGCAGCTTCGGGAACAGACAGGTCGGGAACAAGTCCGCCCCAGACCTTGTAATCGCCTGCATAGGGCTCCTGCTCACCGTAGATAGGACATTCGGGATGCATATAGAGATGCTCCCAGAGGTTCAGGTGATAGCCCTGCGCTCTCAGCTCCTCAATAACCTGCTCGATGTCGGGATATTTTTCGCGATTCCAGACATAGGAGCAGGAGTAGGCTCTTGTCTGCCAGCCCGGCTCCAGTCCGAAGACGTCGCAGGGAAGTCTGTCGGCACGGATGCTCTTTGCCTGCTCGCGGACAGCGTCCTGGGTAGAATATACCCACGTGCGGTACCAGATACCAAGACCCCACATGGGAGGCAGTACACCGCCGCCCGAGAACATGTTGTATCTCTTCAGCGCATCAGCCATGGTAGGACCTGCGAATACATAGACATCCACGCCCTTAGCCGCAGGGATGTCCACAAGCACATGGGTGGTGCCCGAAAGTGCTCTTGCCGCATAGAGATCGTCGGTGTTGTCGGCGCTTTCTTTCCTCTGCTCGGCGGATGCCTGCTTCACATGGGATGCAAACTGGAAGGTGGTATAGCGCGCCGTGTCAATCAGCACACCGTAGCCTGCTGTCGAAAGATAGAAGGGCACCGGCGCATGGCTGTCGCCCAGATCAAGGGTGGGGTCGCTGTTGACCCGCAGAACCTTCTTTTTTCCCCGCTGTGCCACCGACTTGAGCTGCAGACCAAGACCGAAGAACTGCTCGCCGGGAGCTGCAGGAATGTTCAGCGTCGTGCCCCGTGCATTCACCGAAAATGTAATCGCTTCGGCTCCGAAGGGCGCTTCACAGGCAGGGAGTCCGCCGGCATCCCCGTCAATCCGCTGACCGGTCAGCTTAAAAGGGGTGTGCTCCTCGGGCGTGCCGAAGGTGTATTTATAGATCGAATTCATCATGATAACCTCCAGAAAAAAGTAAGATTCTGTGCTAACTATAACATAACCGCCGAACAAAGTCAATATCCGATTTACAAAATCCCCTTGCATTTGCGCCCGAACTGTACTATAATGAAAGCAGATATTCCCATAAACATCGGATAATTTTCTATCGGAGGTACATCATGCCCGTATCCTATCCGCTCTGGAACGAAAATGTTCCCCATTTCAATCCCGATTACAACCAGCCGGCTCCCGAAATGACCTACTACCCCGCCGAAAATCCCAAAGGCTGCGTCGTTGTCCTCCCCGGCGGAGGCTATGCCATGCGCGCGAATCACGAGGGTGAGCCCATCGCCCGCCGTTACAACGAGCTGGGCTTTGCATCCTTCGTTGTCTCCTACCGTGTAGCGCCCTATCGCCATCCCGTGCCCCTCACCGACTCCCAGCGCGCAGTCCGTATGGCACGCTGGCTGGCTCCCACCCTCGGTTATCCCGCCGATAAAATCGCTATCCTCGGCTTCTCTGCAGGCGGTCATCTCACCGTCTCCACCGTGGAGCACTTCGGTGAGCATCCTGCGCCTGTTGATGAAATTGACCGTATTTCCTGCCGCCCCGACGCGGGCATTCTCTGCTATCCCGTGGTTTCCCTCGGAGAATACACCCATGTGGGAAGTCTGCACAATCTGCTGGGCGAACATCCCGACAAGGAGCTTGTGAAAAAGCTGTCGGGTGAGATATCGGTTCGTCCCGATATGCCTCCCGTATTCATGTGGCATACTGCAGACGATCCCGGCGTGCCGGTGGAAAACAGCCTCTATCTCGCCGCCGCCATGAGACGGGCGCAGATTCCCTTCGAGCTGCATGTCTTCCCCCACGGCCCTCACGGTCTGGGACTTGCCACCGGCATTCCCGGCATCGAGGAGTGGACAAAGCTCTCGGCAATCTGGCTGGAGAGCCTGAAATAAGCGCATAGAAAAGGGCGGACAAACTCAGATCCGCCCTTCTTTCACCTTCCCGCCAGCAGCAGAAATGCCAGTATAATCAGCAGCTCGTCATCGGCACCCGAGTCGATGAGCATGATAATCAGTCCCACCAGCAATAAATCCTCGAAGGTGAGCGTCCGACCGAAGAGTGAGCTGAGAAGTCCCTTTTTCTCCTCTTTCTCTTCCTTTGCCTCTTCCTTTTCAGCGCAGCTTTCGATCGCGCATGCCGCCTTGGGAGGGGAGGTCACTTCCTTTTCGATTTCCTCCCGCACAGTCTCCTCCTGCGGTTCCTCTCGGGGATACATTACACCGCTGTAGGAAGGCGGTGGAGGAGGTGCGCTCCTGCCCGTGCCGAAATTTCGCGAATACATGTCATCTCTCCCTTCGTTATCATTTCAGCAGTCCGCCCTTGAGCAGTCCGGTTTGCGAGACCATCTGCATCACCTGCATCAGCTTCATGATGTATTCCACCTTGCCGCGGCGGTTTTCGTTCATGTAGGGCATCAGTGCTCTCAAAAGCGCGATGCGGCAGGCGGCTTCATCCCGCTTTTGCGGGGACGGATCTGCCTTCACCGGAAGCTTCTCTCCTTCATCTCCGGAAGGAACCTCGTGAACGCTCTCGCCCTTGTTCGCCGTATCTCCGCCCGGTGCCGAGCCAAGCATGTTTCCGATGGCAGTGCCATCAGATGAATTTAACACAGAACCTAGCATGTTTCCGATGGCACTGCCATCAGATGAATTCAACACTGAACCAAGCATATTTCCAATGGCACTGCCCTCAGGCGAATTCATCAGAGAGATCACACGCCCGATGGCATCGGGATTCTCCAGCACCTTTCCCAAAAGATCGTTGATGTTCAAATCAGCCATACTCAGCCCTGCCCTTTCTCAATGCCGATTTCTTTTGCGATGTCGCGGATGGTGTCCTCACCCACATGATCGATAGCCCGCTTGATATCGGCATCGGTGGCAGAGGAGAGCTTCGCCTTGATCAAAGGAGCATTGCCTGCCGCCCGCTCGGCATCCTTGTCACTGGCACCCAGCAGCTTCGCCGCCTTCCTTACGGCATCGCGCATCTCCTCATCCGAAAGGGCTGCCAGCTTGCTCAGCATCGATTTATCAATAGCCATAATGATTTCCTCCCATTCTTCCTATACTGCTACTATCCTATGCACCAAGCAGAGATGCTGTGAGGAATTTCGTCCATCCCATCGAAAATTTTTGGAGACACCATGAAAATTCTGATTTTTTCCGATTCCCACGGCTCAACCTTCGGTATGAAGAAGATACTCTCGCGCATCACCGATGCCGACGTGCTCATCCATCTCGGCGACGGCAGTGAAGAGTTTGCGCTTATTGCAAAATCGCACCCGCAGATGCAGTCCTACTCTGTCGCAGGCAATATGGAAGAGTGGCGCAGCTTCGGAAAAAAGACCACTGCCGAGCAGATCATCACCCTTGACGGCATCGATATTCTCCTCACCCACGGTCACCGCTTCGGCGTAAAGGACAGCCTTGACCGCTATCATAACTATGCCCATGCCCGCGGCGTCAGATATGCTCTTTTCGGTCACACCCATCTCCCCACCGAGCGTTACTTTCCGGATACAGGCATCACGCTTTTCAACCCCGGCAGCATCTCGTTTCCCCGGGAGGGCAAGCCATCCTTCGGCACAATGGAAATCCGAGGCGATGCAGTACTCTTCGGGCACGGTACGCTCTAATCCGCGCACAGCGCATACTTCACTTTTTTATCCAGGGAGGTTTTATGCTTACCTACACCCCCACTCCACGCGGCAGAGCGCATGTTGTTATCCCTGTGCTTCTCATTACCGCCGCTGCAGTCCTCTTCATTTCCTCGTCGGTGGGACTGAAGCCTGCTCTTCCTCTTCAGCTGCTTGCCGTTGCACTTATGACCGCAACCATTCAGCTGATCGCACGTTATGCCCTCACCACCATTACCTATACCCTCACCGAATGCGACGACAATCCCCCCGACAGCCTGATCATCACCCGGCAGCGCGGTAAAGTGCTTACCCGTGAGTATATCCCCACAGCGCACATCACCGCTGTTCTCTCCCCCGAATCACCGATTCCGGATGAAATCAAAGCCCGTCATAATTTCTGCATCAGCATGATCGGCGCGAAGCCCTATGCGATTCTCTTCACCGACCCGATAAGCGACAGCACCTCAGCTGCGTTTTTTGAGTGCACTCCCGAATTTGCTGCCCGTATCGGGGAGCGCATCCTGCCGATTACTCCATCTTTATGAGAATCTCCTGCCGAAAACTCCGCTGTTCACACAAAGTTTACATTCGCCCTATTGCCCTTTCGGGGATTTTTGCTATAATAAATAATAATAAATTATATAAAGGCAGCGAAGGGAAAGATACCGTCGATACCGATCAGAGAGTCTGCGCCATCGGCTGAAAGCGCGGATACGGAGGAAGCGGGCTTGTGCGTCCCGGAGCCGCTGCTCTCAAAAGGGCAGACGTGAGCCGCGTTAAGGCAGGAGCAGTAAAGGACACGTCCGAGCTGCCAGAGTAAATCATAAAGTGGAACCGCGACATATGCCGCCTTTATGCAGAGGATTATTCTGCAGAAGGGCGCTTTTTTATTTGGTTCAATTCTACGAAAGGCTTATGAGCTATGAGTATTAAAATCAATCTTACAATCAACGGTAAGAGCGTCACCGACAGCATTAAAAAGACGGTGAGCGAGATCAAGGAAGAGGTCAGAGTCATTCGCGAGCGCGACCCTGCGGCAAGATCGGATGCAGAGGTGCTGCTGACCTATTCGGGACTGCACGCGCTGCTTGCCTACAGAGCATCTCACGCGCTCTTCAAGAACGGACACAAGCTGGCCGCCCGCATGGTGAGCCAGGGCGCACGCGCGCTCACCGGTATTGAGATTCATCCCGGAGCCACCATCGGAAAGGGATTGTTCATCGACCACGGCATGGGCGTTGTGATCGGCGAGACGGCAGAAATCGGTGACAACTGCACCATATACCAGGGCGTCACCCTGGGCGGTACAGGAAAGGACACCGGCAAGCGTCATCCCACCCTTGGCAACAACGTGATGGTAGGCGCGGGCGCAAAGGTGCTTGGCCCCTTCAAGGTCGGCAACGGCGCGAAGATTGCCGCAGGTGCGGTCGTACTGGAGGAAATTCCCGAAGAGTCCACCGCTGTGGGTATTCCCGCGCGAGTTGTCCGCCGCAGCGGCGAGAAGCTTACGAAATGCCCCGAATGTGCAGACCTCGACCAGGTACACATTCCCGACCCGGTTGCGCAGGAGTTATGCAAGCTCCGCCTCGAGCAGGTCAGGCTGAAGGAAGAGCTGGAAAAGCTGAAAGCAAAAAAGGGCGAGTAACGCCTGCGCTGCCCCGCTCCCTAACGATAGAGCGAGCTTGCTCGCTCTGATATCGTAACAACTCTATAACCAAACTCCCCCCTCCATCGGTAGGGGATACCGCCCTCGGTATCCCGCTCCCTAACGCTTTGATATCGTAACATCTCTATCCGCTTCCTCTCCTAAATCGCTTGCTTGTTCCTTTTTTCTCTTTTCTATCGCAAAAGATAAAAAAGGAACCGAAAAAAGAGAAAGGCTCTTCTCAGCACAGGGCTTTTCGATGCCTGCGGGCATCGACCAAAGGCGCCGCCTTTGGAAACCGCAAGCCTTGAATTCAAAACCGCGAAGGCGGATTTGAATTTTGATAAAGGCTTGACCGAAAACTTTAAATTGACAACGTGCAGCGGCACCGTTCGCGCACCTTCCTTATTTCATTCCACAACGAGGTTACACCAATGAAAATTTACAACACCCTCACCAGAGAAAAAGAAGAATTCATCACCCTCGAGCCCGGCAAGGTCAAAATGTATGCCTGCGGTCCCACAGTCTACAACTACTTCCACATCGGCAACGCGCGCTGCTTCGTTGTCTTTGACATGCTTCGCCGCTATCTCCGCTGGCGCGGCTATGACGTGACCTTTGTACAGAACTTCACCGACGTGGATGACAAGATGATCAAGCGCGCCAACGAGGAGGGCACTACCGTTCCCGATGTGGCTGAGCGCTACATCAGGGAATACTATTCCGATGCAAAGGGTCTCGGCGTTGAGCCTGCCACCATTCATCCCCGTGCCACTGAGAACATCGACACCATCATCGACATTGTATCCACTCTCATTGAGCGCGGCTATGCTTATGAATCCAACGGCGACGTTTATTTCCGCACCAAGGCATTTAAGGAATACGGCAAGCTTTCCCACATGCCCATCGACGATCTGGAGTCGGGTGCGCGCATCGATGTCTCCGAGGTGAAGGAAGATCCGCTGGACTTCGCGCTCTGGAAGGCGGCAAAGCCGGATGAGCCTCATTGGACATCCCCCTGGGGAGAGGGCAGACCGGGCTGGCACATCGAGTGCTCGGCGATGGTACGGCGCTATCTGGGCGAGACCATCGATCTCCACTGCGGCGGACAGGATCTGACCTTCCCCCACCACGAAAACGAGATTGCTCAGTCGGAGTGCTGCACAGGCAAGCCCTTTGCCCGCTACTGGATGCACAACGGCTACATCAATGTAGACAATAAAAAAATGTCAAAGTCGCTGGGCAACTTCTTCACTGTACGCGACGTAGCTGAGAAGTACGGCTATCTGCCCATCCGCCACTTCATCCTCAGTGCTCACTATCGCAGTCCGGTGAACTATTCCACCGATATCATCGAGCAGTCCAAGGCAGCAGTTGAACGTATTCTCACCTGTGCAGACAATGCCGCATTCTATCTGAAGGGAGCCGAGGGCGCGCTCCGCGAGGAGGAGAAGGCAGTCCTTGAGACCATGGAAAGCCGACGCGCAGCATTCATCGAGGCGATGGACGATGACTTCAACACCGCCGACGGTATGGCGGCACTTTACGAGCTGGTACGCGATCTCAACTCTGCGGTTGCATCGGGCGCATCGAAGGAGCTTGTGGAAAAAGGCAAGGCGATCTTCGACGATCTTGCAGGTCTGTTGGGCTTTGTAAAAGAGGAGAGCGGCGAGTACGATTCCTGGATCCTCGAAAAGATCGCACTCCGCACCGCCGCAAAGAGGGCGAAGAACTACGCCGAAGCCGACGCGATCCGTGCCGAACTTCTCGAAGCCGGCATCATTCTCGAGGACACCGCCGCCGGCACCAAATACAAGAGAAAATAGTCGACGGCGTCGACGGGCAATTTCGGCGGTCGGTTGCACCGACAGGCAATTTCGGCGTCCGGTATACAAAACCGTACACGTTTACCCCGAGGGTGACAGTATATTCGCAGGGCAGGGACTTACTCCTGCCGCAGCATGAAACATGAATAAATAACAAAGGAATATCCCCACATAATGAAAACAACAATCGGAATCGACGTTGGCGGAAGCACTACGAAGATTGTAGGCTTTACCTCCGACGGAAAACTTATAGAACCCATGTATGTCCGCGCTGCAGATCCCATGACCTCGGTCTACGGTGCGTTCGGCAAGTTTACCGCTGAAGGCGGCATTGAGCTTGGCGACATCGGCAGAGTGATGGTCACCGGCGTCGGCTCATCCTTCCTCACCAAGCCGATCTACGGACTGGAGTGCCACAACACCCCCGAATTTCTCTCGGTGGGACTTGGCGGCATGTATCTGTCCGGTCTGGATGACGCCATTGTGGTGAGCATGGGCACCGGTACCGCGCTTATCCACGCTGAAAAGGGCGAAAAAATCACCTATCTCGGCGGTACGGGTGTGGGCGGCGGTACGCTGATGGGACTCTCCAAGAAGCTGCTCGGCATGGACAACATCTCACACATCGTCGAGCTGGCTGCCGAGGGCGATCTTGACAAGATTGACCTGCGCATCAAGGACATCACCCGCAAGGACATCCTGCCCGGCATGCCCGAGAACATGACTGCCGCCAACTTCGGCAAGCTCAGCGACATCGCCACCAAGGCAGATCTGGCGCTGGGTGTAATCAACATGATCTTTGAGACGGTGGGCATGATGGCGATCTTTGCCGCGCGCACCTACAAGCTCCGCGATATTGTCCTCACCGGCAACCTCACCTCGGTGCCCCAGGCAAAGGAGATTTTCAAGACGCTCAACAGCATGTTTGATATGAATTTCATCATTCCCGAGCGCTCACAGTTCTCCACCGTCATCGGCGCCGCGCTTTCCTATAACACCACGGTACAGTACAAGGGATAATCCCGAAAGGAGTCATCCGTGATTGACTTTGAGCATAAGCTCCCCGCCATGAATATCGACGGCAGAATGAACGGCACCTACAACAATAAGGAGCTGGGATTTCCCTCGATTCTCACGACAACCGATCCCAGGCTGGGACTCTTTCTCCATCAGCTCAGAAGCAACATCTATGCCGACCGCAATCTGGTTTTTATCGACGGCAAAATTCTGATGACCGACAAGAACTGGATCCGCGATCATGTGCACATCATGAAGGCGATGCGTCACTGGGAGTACGATCTTGCCTCCTTTCTCAACTTCATCATCGAAACCCAGCGGGAGGACGGACAGTTCTATGAGCTGATCAAGCAGGAAGACGACCGCCACTGGGCGATGGTCAACCCCAATTGCTATATCATGTACCCCGAGGACAACCTGTCTCTGGTACGTCTCGAGGTGGAGGCTGACATCGAATATTTAGTGGTGGAGGGTGCGCTCTATCTGTATCGCACAACGGGAGATGACGAGTGGCTGGCAAGGGTGCTCCCGAGGCTTGAGCGCGGCATTGACTATATCACCTCGGATGAAAAACGCTGGGATGCGGAGCATCAGCTTGTCAAGCGTCCCTTTACCATCGACACCTGGGATTTTGTTTACGATCCCACCATCACCGACAGAAGGGCACTGAATCGCCGCATTGAGTCGGGAACACCCATGTCGATCATGCATGGAGATAATTCGGGTGTCTATCAGGCAATGCATCAGCTTGCCTTTTTCAACCGCCGCCTTGGCAGAGAAGAGCGGGCATTGAAATGGGAGCATCGCGCCGAGGAGCTGCGCACACATATAATTGAGCATCTCTGGAACGGCCGCTTTTTCATTCATCAGCTTCATCTCGGGCATGAGGGAGCCGACAGTCTGGAAAACGAGCGTCTGTCGCTCTCAAACAGCTATGATATTAACCGCGGTGTGACGACCATGGCACAATCGAGAGCGATTGTGGAAGAATACATGGCAAGACGGGAGCGCACGCCTCATTTTGCCGAATGGTTCACCGTCGATCCCCCCTATGAAAGCTTTATCGGCTTTGAGCCCGGACGTTATGTGAACGGTGCACTGTCCCCCTTTACAGCGGGAGAGCTTGCAAAGGCTGCCTTCGGATGCGGCTATGAGGAATACGGCTGGGATATCATCTGCCGTATGATGAAGCTGGTTGAGCGGGACGGCTGTCCCTATTTCCTCTATGACACCAACTCGGCACCTCAGCCCGAAGGAGGTCCCAGCTCATGGGGAGCCGCGGCTTTGATCAGTGCGGTGGACGAGGGGCTTGCCGGTATTGTGGATATGGGAGTCAATTATGATGTGATTGCATTCTCTCCGCGTTTCCCCGTCACGCATTACACCGAGCTGCGCTATCTCACCGGCTACGAGGTGTCGGGAACGCTTGTCGATCTGCGCTATATCTGCACCGATCGGGGAATGCGCTATGACCTTCATTCTCCTGCCGGACAGGTCAAAGCGCACATTCTGCTTCCCGGGGGAAAGACCTGCCGCAGACTGCTGATCAACGGCAGTGATGCTGACTTTGTCACCGAGCAGATTGGAAGCTCCCTGTATGTGAATGCGGATACGGCTGCCGACCGAACCGTGAGCTTTGAGCTTCTGTTTTGATCGCACCTGTCACAGGGCGTGATAACCCGCTCTGCAGCGATCGATTAAATCTAAAAAATAACAGCAGACCGAAACCGACGCTGATCGGAATTTGGTCTGCTGATTTTTTATTTATCCGCCTGCTGATCTGCAAAGAGCCGCAGGGGAAGAGATGCGGGAACTTGAATCTCCACCGATGGAGTTGTGCTGAGCACGCTTCCGTCCTCGGCGACCTGTGCAACCGAGATGCGGCTCCGACCGGTTACAGGATGCCCATCGAGGATGAGCCTGCCCTCTTCATAGCGGGTGTCGTCACGGATGCTGCCGTCGATGACAATGCGGCTGGCTTCAGTGAAGTTTTCGCCTTCCACAATCAACCGATTCTGCTCACCTTTGACGCGGGTGATTCCGATTGGGCGAAGTCCCAGCTGCAGCGGCGATTTTGTAAGGCTGATGCCCTCATTCTCAAAGCGATAGCCGGCATAACGGCTGCCGTAGAGAAGATCATATGCCAGCGTGGTCATGGCTTCCTCGCAGGCATCACTGCTCACTTCACCGCAAAGCGAGGCTTCCCGCAGGCGGAAAAGGGGGCCGGCATCCATATCGCAGAGTGAGAGCACATAAGCGGCAAGCTCATAGGTACAGAGCGGCAGATTCGTACTTTCAGCGGGAATGCCCAGGTCGAAATTGGAGGCGATGACATATTCTGTTTCAAAACGGTCTCCCGACAGCGAAGCTTCATCGATGCCCAGCGCGGGAAGATGATCGCCGTAGAATACCGCAATGGCAGGCTCGTCTAAGTTTTGCAGTGCGCTGTAAAGCTCGCCGACAAATGCATCCATTTCGCGGAGCTGCGAGGTGTAATAGGCATACTGCGCCTCACTTTCCTCATCGGTCAGCCCGACGATCTCAGACTCGGCCTCATCGATGAATTCATCGGGATATTTGCCGTGTCCCTGCACCGATACCGCAAAGATAAAATCGCGCTCCTCAGTGGCGGCAAGGGCATGGAGAATTTCGCCTGTGAGAATTGAATCCTTAGCCCAGCCGAGGGGATTGCGCTCCACCTCCTGCATATACTCCACCGAGGTAAAGTCATCGAAGCCCAGATTGGCATAAACGGTGCTTCTGTCATAAAAAGTGGCGGTATGATTGTGAATGGCGTGGGTGCTGCAGCCGGCGGCGGCAAGTCCGCTTGCCAGCGAGGGCGCACTTTTTTCGGTGAGAATGGAGGAATAGGGGTACTCGCCCGGGCCGAAGAGGGTACAGGAGATACCGGTGAGCAGCTCGAATTCCGTATTGGCAGTACCGCCGCCGACTGTGGGAACGGTAAGGGCACCGCCGGGATTTTCATTGGCAAGCGCGCGGAAATTTGGGATAGGATCCTCTGCAAAGTCAAGTCCCTCAATACGGGTGATATCGAAGAAGCTCTCGAGCTGTACAAAGATGAGATTTGGGCCCTCCGCCGAGCTCTTTTTCTCGGGGATGAGCGACAGTGCCGCTTCTGCATTCTCGCGGCTGTAGTCCTCCGGCTCATCCATGCCACGCTCAAAGATGGTGCGGGCGAAGCTGAGGGGAAAGCCCAGCGATTCACTCTGCGCGGTGGTATCGAGAACGGGAATCTCCTCAAAATTCTCCTCCGAAAAGGCGGCGGTAACCGACAGCGCCATAATCGAGACTGCCATCAGCATACAGAGCAGACCGCGGACACGGGGCATGGCAGAGTGAGGCGCTCTTCTCCAGACCATGACGGCAAGCAGCGCGGCGGCAGCAAAGGAGATGAGAATGAGGACTGCCATGACGGGGGTCACATAAACATGCATGATCGAGAGGGCATCGCCGAGGATGGTGAAATCCTCCGCGGTCAGCGGCATGCCCCGATAGCGCATCAGCACGCAGTTGGTGATGCCCAGTGTGAGCCAGAGGGCAGTGACAATCACCGAGGTGAAAAGGAAGCGCTTTGTCAGCAGAACGGTGCTGTAGGTCAGCGCAATGATAGCAAAATTCACGAAGAAGCGAAGAGGCTCCTCTGCCACGAAGCGGAGCGCATCGACAAGCGAATGACGCGCCAGAATCTCAATGAGAAGGCACATAAAAAGTGCCGCTGCCGGGGGCAGATAAATTGGCTTTGCCGCGATTTTGGCAAGCGGAGACTGCTTCATGGGGATCACCTCCTTGATGCATTCAGTTTAACATATGTTTGTGAACTGCCTGTGATGTGAAAATGACAAATATCGGTCGGATCGGAAGATGGCGGATGGGGTACACTCACATATACCGATAGCGCTTCCGATTGAAAATGACAAACGCCGCTGTTACAGCAAATGCCAGTGCATCTGTAGTCACTGCTGTGAGCCAGATGCCGTTCATGCCCAGCAGTGCGGGAAAAATCATGATCAGCACACCCGGGAAGATGAGCGAGCGCAGGAAGGATATTGCCGCCGAGATCTGTCCGTTGTTGAGGGCGGTGAAAAGCGACGAGCCGAAAATGTTGAAGCCGGAAAAGAGGAAGCTGACGGCATAGATGGTCATACCGTTTGCAGTGAGTGCAAGCAGGCTGTCGTTATAGCCTACGAAAATCGCCGAGAGCGGTCCTGCCAGCAGAATTGCCAATGCGGTCATGACAATGCCGAGGCTTGCCATGAGGATGCCGCTCTTGCGGAAGAGATTTTTCATTTCAGCCTGATTCTGTGCGCCGTAGTTGTAGCTGATAAGGGGAGCTGATCCGATGGCATAACCGATGAAGATGGCGGCAAAGAAGAAGGAGACATACATCACCACGCCATAGGCTGCCACGCCGTCCTCACCGGCGATTTCGAGCAGCTTGAAATTATAGAGCATGGTGATCACCGAAGCCGCGATGTTGCTCATCAGCTCGGAAGAGCCGTTGACGCAGGTGAAGGCGAGCATCCTGCCGTAGAAAGAAGTTCTGCCCAGCCTCAGCAGGCTTGTATTTTTGGCGGCGAAGTAGAAGAGCGGGAGAACGCCGCCTACCATCTGGCTGATTGAGGTTGCCAGTGCCGCGCCTGGCAGTCCCAGCGAAATTACACCGACAAGAAGGGCATCGAGCACCATGTTGGTACAGCCCGCAGCTACCGTTACAAAAAGCCCCAGCTTTGGCTTTTCGGCGGTGATGAAAAAGCTCTGGAACAGATTCTGCAGCATGAAAAAGGGCATGCCCGGGAGAAGAAAGCTACCGTAGGTCACGCAGTTATCGAGCATTTCGCCCTCAGCGCCCAGCAGAACAGCAACCGGCCGGAGAAAGACAAAGCCGAGGATGGTGATTGCGACGCCTCCAATGAAGGTTGCATAAACGAGCAGTGAAAAATAGCGGTTGGCAAGCTCACGCTTCCCCTCGCCCAGGGTCTTTGCAACAATGGCGGTGCCGCCGGTGCCCATCATAAAACCCAGCGCCCCCAGTACGATGAAGAGGGGGAAGATGAGATTCACCGCTGCGAAGGGCGTTTTTCCCACAAAATTGGAGACGAAGAGGCCATCCACAACGCCATAGATCGAGGTGAAAATCATCATTAAAATGGAGGGCATGACAAAGCGGATCAGCTTTGGATAGGTAAAATGATCTGAAAGAGAGATTTGCATGGTAATCTGAGATGGCCTTTCAAGTGTCGGATAAATGACAGGCGGCATGTTCCCATACCGCCCGGCAATGATATTCTGATTTCGGTGACAGTTCGTCTCAATAACCGAGCTGATCGAGGAAATATGCCTTGGTATGAGCGGGATTGCCCTCCCCGTCGGTGACAGAAATGCGGATGTATTTGTCTCGGGGCTGAACATCGAAGATGGCTTCTGTCAGGAGCCTGCCGTCCCGGTTCATGCGGATATCGGCGCGGCGCCATCCGGTGTGAAGGGCGATGCGCTTGGCGGGGGAGCACTTGATTATGACCTTGCCCTCCTCAAAATACAGCTCATCGATGACCGGACCGCGTGAGGCATAGTAATCGCCGCGCTTGAGTGCCGCGAAGACAGCGTCATAGGTCAGCTCGGGAGCCTTTATACAGGTCCACGCGCCGCAGGAATCCCATCTCGCAGAATCGCGGGGGGAGTGGTTGTGGTTGTCGTCGGCACCGATGCACCCGATGCGCTTGCCCTGACGGAGCAGATCGTCATAACAGTGAGAATTTTCCTCGTCAAAGCCGCCGGCATAGCAGCCATAGTTGCAGATTTCCATAGCATCCATGCCCTCATAGTGGCTGTACTCGCGGTAGTTTTCCAGCGACCAGGTGGGGTGATTGTAGGTGATGAAAAAGCCTGCATCCCTGAAGTGCGCGATGTAGTCGTTGATGCTCTCGGGGGTATAATAGCGCACATAGTCGGGCTCGTTTTCGTCGAAGTTGACGTATTTGGAATTTTCCTTGTTGTTGCCGTGGAAGAGGTACTCGCTGCGGTGCCAGCATAACTGACGGGGATTGTGCTCCTCGGGGGAGATGAAGCAGATGTGGCAGCAGCGGATGGTGCCCAGATTGGGATCGATGGTAGCCGCACTCTCGTTGAAATCTCCCTCAAAGCCGTTGAGCGGCAGGAAGTTCTCATCGCGCAGCTCCTGGTGGGGAATCATGATGTTGTGATCGGTGTAGGCGACGATCGAGTAGCCCTGCTCCATGTAGATACGCTTGATCTCCTCGGGGGTCAGTTTACCGTCCGAGAAGGTGGAATGGCAGTGAAGATTTGCCTTATAGAAATTGCCCGATTCGGGGAGAAGGTATGTACGCATGACGTTATCCTCCTTGGGAGATGTTGGTGATTATTTTATGGAAATGGGCGCATAGTGATGCGCCCCTGCGAGGTACTGCTGTTTTCACCGGGGATGCACGGTATTAGCTTACACTGTATAACTTAAATACCATTTGCACCGGGGATGCACGGTGTCAGCTTACACTGTACAGCTCAAACACTACCTGCATCCTGTAATCAAAATACGGCTTTCTTGCGTTGTAGTAGGTCTGATAGGTGTATCCGTCCACCGCGTCCCGGATTGCCTGCACGGTTGCCGAGGAAACCTGCTGATGCATATTGCCGAACATGTTGGCGAAGTCAAAATATGGGTTGGCTGTGATATAGTCGAGCATGTTCACCGAATTGTTGTCGCGGAGAGTGCGGTACATGAGGGTGTTTCTGTATTCGTCGGCAATGAAGCCGTAGGATGCCGCATTGTAGCCCATAAGAATGTGGGCGGTCATGGCGATGTCGGCATTGTTGGCGAGGACGGCAAAGACCGGCTGTGCGGGATCCATATAGGTGCTGTACTCTGCCTGTGCGCTGTCATATTTGGGGAGCGGAAGAATGCCCCAGTTGTCGCGCATGTCATTGATCCAGGGGGCAACCGTCAGACGCTCGATGAAAAAGAGTGCCTTGCCGCCGTAGAAATTGCCAAGAGCATTTCCGGGATCGGCAGTATAGCCGTTTTCTGCTGTAAGGAAGGATTTGATTTTCTGTGTGATTTCGCCGAATTTCGCGGTGTCGGTGTTGAGGGTAGGGCGGGCATCCTTCTGCGTAACCGTCATCTGCGTGCCGGTAGAGGTGAAGAGCGCGTCGATCATACCGTTTCTTCCCAGCGTGGAATCAAAGCCCAGCGAGCCGTTGACCGAAGCGGAGAGCTTCGCATACTCGGCAAGCTTGTCCCATGTCCAGTCCCCTGATTCTGCCAGCTTGTAAAGATTTTTAATCCCCAGGCGCTCAGCCTTTCCGCGGTTGAAGTAGACGCAGTACATAAAGTTTTCGTTGAGGTTGGCGTCTCCCAGGGCGGCGTAAATATAATTTCCCGCAGTGGCGGCATTGATGGCATCCTGATTGAAGTAGGGGGCATCAAAATCCACATAGGGGAGAGAGCGCAGATTGAGCAGGCTGTCGCTCGCGGCAAAGCTGCCCAGCGAATAGAGGGGGATCGAGAGCAGGTCGCAGTAATAGGTGTCGGTGAGAATCGCCATGCGTGTCTGCTCAATGAGTGTCTCCAGCGGATATGTGGTGCACATGACCTTGGTATTGTAGCGCTCCTCGAACATCAGATTGCGCTCAAGGCGTGCATCGTTGATCTCGTTGTCGGCATCTCCGGGAATATAGCTGTCGGCAGAGGTGGCAAAGATATTCACCGCGAAGCCCTCCAGATCCTTTTCGGGCAGACCGTCGAGCATGACTCTGGCATCGGCACGGTAGTCGTAGGAGGGGATGGGCGTATATTCCACCCCCGGCAGAGTCTCGGCTGTGCCTGTTGTATCTGCTGTTGTATCGGAGGGCTCGGTTTCGGGGGGCGCGGCTGTCGTCTCCTCTGTCCGGAGCGGATCGGGTATCGTCTCGGCAACGGTGGTTTCGCTATCTTTATCGTTGATGATCACAATGCCGCAGGAGGAGAGCAGCAGCAACAGTGTGAGAAGCAGCGGAAGCAGGACTTTGCGCAGATTCATGGAGGAAATCTCCTTTGTTTTGATTGGTATATGGATATTCATTATTATTATATCCCCATGTGCCCTCCGATTCATCAACTTTTTGTAAATCCTGCATCTGCTGACCAAATTACTGCGGGGCGCATATGATGAGGATGGAGAATCAATTCAAATCTCCAATCGAGAAAAGTAAGGAGATGGATTTACATATGAATTCGTTCTGCGATTTGAAGCTTGCCGTTGTCGGCGGTGATGCAAGACAACTGGTCATGGCGAGGGAGCTTGCTTCGCTGGGTGCTGAGGCTGCCGTCTTTGCACTGGAGTGCTGTGAGAAAAGCATTGACATCGGCGAAGCTACCCGCTCTGTCACCCTCGATGCCGCGCTGACAGGAGCCGATGCGGTGATTCTGCCGCTTCCCGTCAGCTATGACAGTGAGCATCTTCATACCCCCTGCAGCAACGGCAGAATCACCCTTGCCGAGCTCTTCGACGGAATTCCCCGGGGGACGCTCCTTCTCGGCGGCAGATTCGACGGTGCCGCGGCAGCTCTGGCAGGCGAGCGCTCGCTTGATTTTGTGGACTACTGCAATCGGGAGGAGTTCGCCATGGCAGGCGCAACCCCAACCGCAGAGGGTGCCATCGAGCTTGCCCTGCGTCACCTGCCCATTACCCTTCACAGGGCAAGATGCGCTGTCATCGGCTGCGGCAGAATCGGCTTTCTGCTGGCTGAAAAGCTGCGTGCTCTCGGTGCCGATGTGATCGTTGCCGCCCGCAAGCCGGGTGATCTGGTGCGCATTGAGGCGATTTCCTGTAGACCTCATCATACAGCAGAGCTTGCCGCACTGCCTGAGGTGGATGTCATCTTCAACACCGCGCCGGCAAGGCTCTTTGACCGTGCTGTCCTCGCCGCTGTTGCCGAGAAATGCAGCCCCCTTTATATCGAGCTGGCATCCCTTCCCGGCGGTATCGACCGTGAGGCGGCGGCGGTGTCGGGCATTCCGGTGATCGATGCCCAGGGACTTCCCGGAAAGGTAGCTCCCGTGACGGCAGGAAAAACCACCGCCCTCTGTGTGATCAATATTCTGAAGGAAAGGGGGGTGTTTGCATGATCGGATATGCTCTCTGCGGCTCCTTCTGTACCCATGCCCGCTCGATTGCAATGCTGGAGCGGCTGGTGAAAGAGTACGAAATTCAGCCCATTCTCAGCGAGCGCTGTATCCATACCGACACCCGCTTCGGAAGCGCTGCTGCGCTGCTTTCGCAGGTGGAATCGCTCTGCCGCCGTCCCTGCATCTCCACCGTCGAAGCCGCCGAGCCCCTCGGCCCGAAGATGCCGCTGGATGCGCTCATCATCGCTCCCTGCACAGGCAATACCATGGCGAAAATCGCCGCAGGTATCACCGACGGTGCTGTTACCATGGCGGCAAAGGCTCACCTGCGCGGAGGCCGCCCTCTTCTGCTTGCCGCCGCCACCAACGACGCGCTCTCGGCAAATCTCTCCAACATCGGGCAGCTTCTTCTGCGCAAGCATGTCTACTTCGTTCCCATGGCGCAGGATGATCCCACAGGAAAGCCCACATCGATGATTGCCGATTTCAGTCTGATTCCCGATGCACTGAAGCTGGCGATGGAAGAGAAGCAGCTGCAGCCGCTCTTTCTTCCGGCGGGAAGTGTGCGGCTGTGAAAAAAGGGACTGTCGCATTTGGATGCGACAGTCCCTTACAAAATCGAAAATTTTGTGGCTGTGCTGCTGCAGATGTACCATTTGCAACAGCCCCATGGATTTATAACGCTTTGATTGTATCAATGCAGCCAGAGCAAAGGCATTGTCCCTTCAGTTCAACTGCATCTTCCGTATTACAGCCGCAAAGCACACAGGTATGTCGGATCGGACGGATACAGAGCGCTTCATTTTCAAGGGTAACCGAAACCTGACTCTTCTTTTGGATTATTAAAGCATTACAAAATTCGACAGGCAGAATGATGCGCCCCAATTCGTCTACAGTTCTAAGCATTTCTTTGGTATTCATGGAAGTATACCCCTTTCATATCAATATATGGTTATTATATACCATATACCCATATTTGTCAAGGGTCACTTCACCATTATGCATCTGTATAAATCAAACTGATTCAAGTACAATAAAATCAGCGAGGTGATACAGATGGACGTCAACGAAATGATCAGAGAAATTGCATACAGAATCCGCAAATACCGCGAGCTGCACCATATCACGCGGGAGGAATTCTGCGAGAAAACCGGGCAGAATGTGGAATACTGGGGAACGATTGAGCGCGGCGAGCGGAATATCAGCTTAAATAAGCTGATTGAGGTGTGCATCACCTACGACATCGATATCTCGGAATTTGTCCGCATCACGCCTGTGGAAGAGGACAACTCGCGCGAGATCAGAGCAATTACCGAAAAGCTGGGTGGATATTCCGCAAAACAGCTGGCGGTGCTCACCAAATTCATGGATGAAATCCTGCCGAATATATAATTCTGTCGAATATATAATTCTGCGAATATATAACATTAACTTCCGAACATACAATGGGAGCCGACGCATACAACTGTGTCAGCTCCCGCTTTTTTTATTCGATTTCCGCAAGAAATGCAGTCAGCTTCTCTGCCAGGATGGCGTGTCCCGCATCGTTAAGATGAAGTCCGTCGGCGGTATAGGCTTTGTTATCCTCCGGCTTGTTGGGATCAATTCCCAGCGTACGGTAAAGATCAAGCACCGGGACACCAAGCTCAGCACCGATGGCGAGGATGGTGTCCACATACTCCACAAGCGGTCTGCCATCCGATTTGCCTGTGATGGGATCGATCTTGCGGTGATCAGGTGAAGGCAGTGCATCGACAATGGCACCGGTGTTGCAGTGGGCAGGTGTCATAAACACCACCGTTTTTCCAGCAAAACGTTCCTTCAGAAAGCTCATCAGCCAGCGCACGCCGCCGCAGAAGGTGGACTGCATACCGTCTGTCGGTCTGCCAAAGGGCGCGTCGCCGTGGAGATAGTCATTGACACCGCCGAAAACAACCACAATATCGGCATCAGGTGTGATATCGTAGGCTCTGCCGCAGAAGCAGAGATCGGCACGCGCGGCCGGGCTGGCCTTTTGCTGATGGGCAAGCCGTGTACCACCGATGCCATAGTTATAGACTGCCGCCAGATCAGCGTCACGGAGCATGCGGTTATCGTAACGGTTGTCAGGATCGGATACGCCGGCACCTTCGGTAATGCTGTCGCCGAGGAAGGCGATACGTTTTCCCGAGAGAATCATCAGAGTACCTCCAGAAATGCAGTCAGCTTCTCTGCCAGGATGGCATGACCGTCATCGTTAAGGTGAAGTCCGTCGGCGGTATAGCGTGCCATATCCTCATCTGTTTCGGCGTTGATGCCAAGGTCATCGAAGAGGTTGAGGATCGGAATTTCCAGCTCCTTTGCGGTAGCGAGGATAACCTCCACATAACGTCTGAGAGGAAGGTTATTGCCTGCGCTGAGGGTGCCGAATTTACCGTTGCAGCGGGCGGGAGTCATAAAGACGACCGTTTTATTTGCATACTGGGTTTTCATAAAATTCATGAGCCAACGCACGGCACCGCAGAAGGTTGCGGGGGTTGCATCGCCCATCTCTCCGAAGGGCGCATCGCCGTGGAGAAAATCATTGACGCCGCCGTAGACCACGATGATATCTGCTGCGGGGTCGATGTTATAGGCTCTGCCGCAGAAGCAGAGGTCATAGCGGGGGCAGTCGGAGGGCTTGGTCTGGTGGGCAAGCCGCGAGCCGCCGATGCCGTAGTTACGCACGCCTGCCAGCTTGCAATCGCGGAGCATGCGATTATCGTAGCGATTGGCGTGGTTGGCGACGCCGGCACCTTCTGTGATGCTGTCGCCGAGGAATGCGATGATTTTGGATTCGAGTTTCATGGGGAACCTCCGTGGGGGTATAGTTCGTTTTTGTTTTTGGGATATATGAGGGGAAAGTGCATCACTCAGAAGCACGCCGGCCCTCACTTAAACATCAAATAACAGCTTTCTGTACGTCGGGTAAGGCCAATATTCCTCTCCGACGATGCCTTCCAGCTCATCGGCTGTGCTGCGCAGCTCATCCATTGCCGCAATCACGGCATCCTTGGTGTAATCCGCACCTTCGCGAATGCCGGTTACATCCTTCGCTTGCTCCAATACAGCCTCAAGTCCGCCGATGCAGGCATGCAGCTTCGCAGTCAGAGCAGAGCATCTTCGGCAAAGTGCCATCTCAGCGCTGTCTTCCATTACTATGCCGATCTCGCGCTTCTTTGCTTCAGCTTCGGCAAGCAGCTTCGTGTATGCAATGCAGGCAGGCAGAATCTGCTTCTTTGCCATGTCCAGCATGGTCAGAGCCTCAATGCCCACTACCTTCACATAGTTTTCCATGAGAATCTCGTAGCGTGAGCGGATCTCAGTCTCGCTGAAAATCTTGTGTTTGGTAAAGAGCGCCAGATTCTTGGAATTGACCAAATAGGGCAGTGCCTCGGGCGTGGTCTTGAGATTGAGCAGACCGCGCGCTTCTGCCTCGCGTACCCAGTCCTCGGTGTAGCCGTCACCATTGAAAATGATGCGCTTGTGACAGCGAATGGTGTTGCGGATGACCTCATCAAGAGCATCCTCGAAGGCTTTGCCTGCCGCTACTGCCGCTTCGATCTTGTCGGCAAACTGGCTGAGAACCTCAGAAACGATGGTGTTCAGAATGGTATTGGGATCTGCAATCGACAGGGAAGAGCCCAGCATACGGAACTCAAATTTATTGCCAGTAAAGGCGAAGGGGGATGTACGGTTGCGGTCGGTGGTGTCCTTCTTGAATTCGGGAAGCACCTGCACACCTGCAGTCATATCGATGCGCGAGATGGGCTGATATTCCTCGCCCCGCTCAAAGGCATCGAGAACCCCACTCAGCTCATCGCCCAAGAACATGGAGACGATGGCAGGGGGAGCCTCCGCAGCGCCGAGACGGTGATCGTTGCCCGCAGAAGCGATGGAGATGCGAAGAAGATCCTGGAAATCGTCCACAGCCTTGATCACAGCCGCAAGGAAGAGTAAGAACTGTTTATTGTGGAAGGGGTCGTGACCGGGGGAGAGCAGATTTTCTCCCTCGGCGGTGGAGATCGACCAGTTGTTATGCTTGCCCGAGCCGTTGACCCCAAGGAAGGGCTTCTCATGGAGCAGGCAGGCAAGATTGTGCCGCTCGGCGATGGTCTTCATCAGCTCCATGGTGAGCTGGTTCTGGTCGGTGGCGGCGTTGGCGTTGCAGAAAACGGGAGCAAGCTCGTGCTGAGCGGGAGCCGCCTCGTTGTGCTTGGTCTTGGCAAATACGCCCAGCTTCCAGAGCTCTTCATCCAGCTCGCGCATAAAAGCGGCAACGCGGGGACGGATGACACCGAAGTAGTGATCCTCCAGCTCCTGACCCTTGGGAGGCTTTGCTCCGAAGAGGGTGCGTCCGCACATGACCAGATCCTCGCGCTTCAGATACTCGCCCCGGTCGATGAGGAAATATTCCTGCTCGGGGCCGACCTGGGCGATGACGCGGCTTGTTTCCTTGCCGAAGAGGCGGAGGATACGGGCAGTCTCGCGGGAGAGACATTCGATGGAGCGGAGAAGAGGGGTCTTTTTATCGAGCACCTCACCGCTGTAGGAATAGAAGGCGGTGGGGATGCAGAGGGTATGATCCTTGATAAAGGCATAGGAGGTGGGGTCCCATGCGGTATAGCCTCTCGCCTCGAAGGTGGCACGCAGACCGCCCGAGGGGAAGGAAGAGGCATCGGGCTCGCCCTTGATCAATTCCTTGCCCGAGAACTCCATGATAATGGTGCCGTCCTTCTGGGGGGAGATGAAGCTGTCATGTTTTTCGGCGGTGATGCCTGTCATGGGCTGAAACCAATGGGTATAGTGGGTTGCACCCTTTTCGATTGCCCAATCCTTCATGGCATTGGCGACCACATTGGCGACGCCGATATCCAGATCTGAGCCTTCCGAGATGGTTTTCTTGAGGTTTTTATAGATATCCTTTGGCAGCTTATCACGCATGACCTCGTCATTGAAGACCATACTGCCGAAAATAGAGGGAATTGATGTCATAATATGCCTCATTTCTGATTCAAAGTTGCATGAAAACAAGAAAAGGCACCGCGGGAATACGAAAGATTCCGCAGCGCCTCGCTGTGAGAATTATTATACAATATCACGGGAAAATTGTCAAGATGAGAATGGGAAAATATTGAAATATTTGGTGAGGGAGAGGTGCCCCGAAGCACTTCTTTACCCGATCACCAGCATAAACACCGTCAGCACCGCAAGGAATCCAAAATTCATCGCCGAAAAAAGCCCCAGATAAGCAAGCCCCTTTCCGGGATTGCGCGATGTGTATTCGCGGAAGGTGATCAGACTCGCCAGCGACGCAATCAGCGTACCTGTGCCGCCCAGATTCACACCCAGAAGCAGCTCGCGCCAATTCTCGGTGAACTGTGACAGCAATACCGCAGAGGGCACATTGCTGATGAACTGACAGGAGAAAATGCTGACCAGCATCACATTCTTCTCAAGCAGTGCCGAAAAAAATTCCCGTACCACACCAACCCGCGCCAGATTGCCCGAGAAAATAAAGAATGCACAGAAGGTGCCGAGCAGTCCCCAGTCAACCTTTGCAATGGCTCGCCTGTCGGTCACCATCAGCGCCGCAATGATAACAGCAAGACCTACATAATAAGGGATGATGCGGAAGACCACCACGATCGCCAGAACAAAGAGCACCAGATAGAATACAGAGCGTCCAAGCGGCAGCTTTCCTGTGTCTGCAGACAGCTCCAGCGGCTTTGCGGGAAGCACAACACAGAGGATGGTGATCATGATCACCGCTAAAATGAAGGGTGGCGCCATCACCGACATGAACTCCATCGTGGGAATCTCAAATTTTGAGTATATGTAGAGATTCTGCGGATTGCCGAAGGGAGTCAGCATGCCGCCCAGATTGGCTGCAATGTTCTGCAGAATAAAGGTATAGACCATAAACCGCCTGCCGCCCGAATTTTCAAGAACGTGGTAGCCCAGCGGCAGAAAGGTCAGCAGTGCCATGTCGTTGGCAATAACCATCGAGCCGATGAAGGTGATCCATACCAGCGCCAGTACACTCATGCGAAGCGACTTGAAGCGGCGGATGATCGACTGCGCCAGAATACGGAAGAAGCCGATGCCAGAAAGCGCCGCCACCACCGCAGAGGTGCAGAGCAGACAGGTCAGCGTCCGCAGATCAAAATAGCCTGCATAAACAGAATCGGGCGGAACGAGGATGGTGGTTGCCAGTGCCGCTACGGCTGCGATGCAGAATACAATGTTCGATTTGATGAAGCCTGCGACCCGGTCGAGGATAACCTCGGGGTGGAATATCGGGTGCGGTGCAGTATGAGAAAGTCGAGCCATGTGTTGTAATTTGCCCACAAAAAGGTGCTGTACCGAGGATATCGGTACAACACCGTGGGATTTCTCCTGAGATAAGATGTTTATATTGCGGGGATCAATTGGGAACGGCGGGAGCAATCCCCCGCCCTACGGATTTGTTCAACCCATTCGTATACCTCCCCCATCGGGGTATGAGGAAACGATTTCATCTACCTAACGCCGATACAGGCCGTCCACCTGCAAGGTGGTTAGTTGGCTGCAGACACGATGATCGAGAAGTCTTCGCTCTTGAGGGATGCGCCGCCGATGAGTCCGCCGTCAATGTCCTCGCGGGAGAGAAGCTCGGCTGCGTTTGCTGCGTTCATGGATCCGCCGTACTGGATAACGGTTGCCTTTGCAACAGCATCATCATAGAGACCGGCGATGACACCGCGGATGATCGCGCAGACTTCCTCAGCCTGATCGGCGGTAGCCGTCTTGCCTGTGCCGATTGCCCATACAGGCTCGTATGCGATGATGATATTCTTCATCTGCTCGGCAGTCACACCCTGAAGCGCGATCTTGGTCTGGAGCGAAACGATTTCAGCGGTGATGCCCTGCTCACGCTGGGACAGAAGCTCGCCAACGCAGAGGATAACCTTCAGACCGCCCTCGAGAGCAGCCTTTGTGCGGAGGTTGACCGTCTCATCGGTCTCACCGAAATACTGTCTGCGCTCGCTGTGTCCGATGACAACATACTCAGCGCCTGCCTCAACAAGCATGTCGGCAGCGATTTCACCGGTGTATGCGCCCGACTTTGCAAAATGTACGTTCTGAGCACCGATCTTGATGTTTGTGCCCTCAGCGGCTTCCTTTGCCACTGCGATGTCCACAAAGGGTACGCAGAGCACGATGTCGCATTCGTTCTTGCCCTCAACCTTGGGAGCCAGCTCGGAAATCAGAGCCTTAGCCTTGGAAGGGGTCATATTCATCTTCCAGTTGCCCGCAATTACGGGACGGCGAAGTGTCTTGTTCATTGGTATATACTCCTTTATCGTTTGCCCGATAAGAGCCCATATTCCATCAAATGCAGCGCGCAAATCGTAGGACGGGGGCTTGCTCCAGCCGTTTCAAAGCGAAAAACGAACAGATCGGCGGGAGTGCCCCCGCCCTGCAGCGGTTATCCGTCTGCCTGCGGAATCCTTTGTCAAATCGGGATTTATCGTTTAACGATAGTAATGGGAAGCTGCTTTCGCAATTCCCCATTACTGTCAATGCTATCTTATTCCTTGTCCTGGAGGCAAGCAATGCCGGGAAGCTCAATGCCCTCGAGGAACTCGAGCGAAGCACCGCCACCGGTGGAAATGTGTGTCATCATGTCAGCATAGCCGAGAGTCTCAACTGCAGCTGCGGAGTCACCGCCGCCGATGATCGAAACAGCACCCGACTCGGCAACAGCCTTGGCAACAGCCTTGGTACCCGATGCGAAGTTCTCCCACTCGGAAACGCCCATCGGACCGTTCCAAACAACAGTGCCTGCACCCTGGATCGACTTGGTGTAAAGCTCCTGAGTCTTTTCGCCGATGTCAAGGCCCATCCAGCCATCCGGAATGGAGTCGGAGTAGATACGCATGAAGGTGGTGTCTTCCTTGTACTCGCGGCCGATCACGTTGTCAACGGGAAGCAGGAAGTTTACGCCCTTCTCGCGAGCCTTGTCCATCAGATCCTTAGCGAGATCGAGCTTGTCCTCTTCGCAGATGGAGGTACCGGTGGTGTTGCCCAATGCGCGGAAGAAGGTGTATGCCATACCGCCGCCGATGATGAGGGTGTCAACCTTCTCGATGAGGTTGTTGATAACGCCGATCTTGTCGGATACCTTTGCGCCGCCGAGGATAGCAACGAAGGGACGCTTGGGATTTTCAAGAGCACCGCCCATGATGGAGATTTCCTTCTGAATGAGGTAGCCGCAGACTGCGGGGAGATAATCAGCTACACCTGCGGTGGAAGCATGTGCGCGGTGAGCGGTACCGAAAGCATCGTTTACATAGATTTCTGCAAGAGAAGCCATAGCCTTTGCGAAATCGGGATCGTTCTTCTCTTCTGCAGCATGGAAGCGAACGTTCTCAAGAAGGAGAATTTCGCCGTCAGCAAGTGCTGCAGCCTTAGCCTGTGCGTCGGGACCGACAACATCCTTTGCGAGAGTAACCTTCAGGCCTCTTGCAGCAAGGTCGTCAGCAATAATCTTCAGCGAGAGCTTGGTGATGTCGCCCTTTGCCTTTTCGAGAGCGGCAGCCTTTGCAGCCTCCTGCTCCTCTGCGGGAAGAGCCTCGATCTTCTTCTTTTCCTTCTTGTCGAGGGAGAGCTTTTCGTCGAGCACATTGTGGGGTCTGCCCATGTGAGAGCAGAGGATAACCTTTGCACCCTGCTCAACCAGGTAGTTGATGGTCTTCATTGCGCCGACGATACGCTTGTCATCGGTGATAACGCCGTCCTTTACGGGAACATTGAAGTCGCAGCGTACGAGAACCTTTTTGCCTGCTACGGCAATGTCCTCAATGGTCTTCTTATTGTACATTGACATTGGATTCACCTCATATATATTTATATTTTTTCCTTTGGAGATAATATTATCACATTTTGTTCGTTTTATCAACGGGTATTTGTGAAATTTTTGCCTTTGGCGCAGATTTTTTGAAAAGATTAGAGGATTGCACGAAAAAAACGGCGAAGACAGGTGAGTTTGGGGCAGTTTGACAATGGGAAATGCAGTCTCCATCGGGCGCGGATATACCTCCACTTGACAGCGCCCCGATATCCGTGCTATACTTATGTTATATATCAGAACCAATCTTAACCGAAGGAGGACAGCACTATGATCGGCTTCAGCTGCGGCGCCATGCTTGAAGTGCGGGGCGTTCATCGCAAAACAAAAGACAGCACCCTATGCGGCGTCGATTTTGACCTCTGTCCGGGCAGAATTATGGGCGTGGTAGGCGACGATCGCTCGGGCAGAGAGATGCTGCTGAATCACATCCTCGGCTATGTGTTCCCCAGCAAGGGAGTCATCCGCTTCATGGGAGAGCCACTGAAATACGGAGATGAGCGCATTGCACCGATTCTGCCACACGCTGTTTATCCGAAGAATCTTACCCTGCTGAAGCTGGAGCGCCACCTTCGCGGGCTCTATGACATCTTCCGCTCCGATCGGTATTTCGAGCTGCTCAGCCGCTTTGTGCTGCTGCCGGGGAAAAAGGTTTCTCAGCTTGACCGAGGTGCTCAGCTTAAGCTGCAGCTTGCCGTCGCACTCTCTACCGAGGCGATGCTGCTGGTAATCTTCGACGGACTGGATCATGCCGATATCATGCTGAAGGAGGAGCTGAGAGAACTGCTGCTTGAATTCGTCTCGGAGGGCGGATCGGTGCTTCTCTCCTCCCGTGCCCTTGAGAATGTGGAAAATCTGATCGACGACATCACCTTCCTGCACAGCGGGAAGCAGCTGTTTTCCGAATCCTGCGACGAGCTCCCGCGGGAGTTTGCCGTGCTGCGCTGTTCCGCCGAAGAGCTTGAAAAAATCGATGAGCTGCAGCTTGTAGGGCTCACCGTACAGGGCGGCGAATATGAAGCGCTGGTGCACCGCGTGGAATTCGAAGGGCGCGGCTATCATCTCGAAACGCCGACAACAGCGGATATCCTGCGTTTCAGTCTGGCGCATGAGAGGACGTCGGGGGAGGTGGCGAAATGAAGGGCTTTATGGGACGACTGATGCCTCTGTGGGGGCTGTATCTTCTTGTGTTCGGCGCGCTCAGTCTTCTTTTCGGTGATCTTGAAACGGGACTGCTTCTCTCCCTCGGGATTCTGCCCTTTTTTATTCTCTGCCGCATCCGCAAAGATGCGCTCTGCGGCTGGTATTATCTTGCCTTTACACTGCCCGACGGCAGAAGGCGAACGGTGCGCAGCTATTATACTGTCAATGTGTTGATGTTGTTCAGCGTCCTTTTCGTTCTGTTTCTGATCCTCGCCGTCGATGCGCTGTCGGTGGGAGACGAAGCTTCGCTTGCCTGTAATCTCTGGATTCTCCTCATGTGGTTTACCGTCCAGATGCTCTTTTCTTCAATGCTCCTGCCGGTGATCATCTCCTTTTTCAAGAGGAAATGGCTCTGTCTCACTGTGACTGTCATCGGCACGGTTCTTCGCGGAGGAATGATCTTCTGCCTGACGGTATATCTGGAGAATACGGTTGCTCTGTTCGATCAGAACATCAATGCGACGCTGATTCTCGGCTTCGGTATTGCGGCGGCGGTAGCTTGCATGATGTATATTGCCTCCTACCTGTTTGCCGCCTCCATCATGAAGAAAAAGGAGCTTGTCTGATGCTTGCCTTTGAAAAGCGAATTCTGCTCGAATATTATCCCGAGAACTCCTCTGCTTTTGCAAATGCCGCCGCACGGCTGGAGGCAGGTGAGCCCCTTGCCTATATTGTAGGCGAGCAGTATTTCTACGGTGAGCGCTATAAGCTCAATTCCGACTGCCTCATTCCCCGACCCGACACCGAATGCATTGTGGAACGGTTGACAGGACTCCTGCCGAAGGGGGCGCGCTTTGCCGATTTTTGCACCGGCAGCGGATGCATCGC
The DNA here is from genome assembly GCA_017399105.1 of Clostridia bacterium. Lineage (GTDB taxonomy): Bacteria > Bacillota > Clostridia > Oscillospirales > CAG-272 > RGIG1743. The sequence goes on along the minus strand of JAFQEJ010000033.1, from coordinate 9,475 downwards.
CATCTCTACCCTCTGTCATACTGAGGGGACAACGGCATTGGCGGTGGATATCTCAGTCGGCGCTCTTGCCATGGCGAGGGAGAATGCCGCCCTCAACCGTGTCGCCGACCGCATTGAATTTTTGCAGGCAGACCTGCTCTCCCCCGAATTTGATCCCGGCTGCCGCTTTGATGCGGTGGTGTCAAATCCCCCCTACATCCGCTCGGGGGTGATTCCGACCCTTGATGTCAGCGTGCGCGATCACGAGCCCCTTCGTGCCCTTGACGGCGGAGATGACGGCATGATCTTCTACCGCATGCTGATTTGCCGCTTTGACGATTTCGTTGTCGAGGGCGGTGTGATGCTCCTCGAGATCGGTTATGATCAGCGTGAACAGATCGAACGGCTCTGTGCCAATGCCGGTCTTACGGTGAACATTGAGCGCGACTACGGCGGCAATGACCGTGCCGCAATTGTAACAAGAAAATAAAAATTATAGAAATCGAGGTATATATATGCAGATTTTAACCCGTGAGGCTGCCCTCTCCCTTTATGAAGCATGGCGCACTGCCGTAACCGATTCTGCGCTCGCCGCCGAGCTTGCCGAAATTGAGGGCGACGAAGCTGCCATCTACGATCGTTTTTTTGCTGAGCTGGAGTTCGGTACAGGCGGTCTTCGCGGTAAGCTGGGTGCCGGTCCCCGCCGTATGAATATTCATACCGTGGCAAGAGCGACCCGCGGACTTGCCGCTTATGTCATAAAGAGCGGCGTATCTCCCTCTGTCGCCATTGCCTATGACAGCCGCATCAATTCACAGCTTTTTGCCGAAACGGCAGCGAAGATTCTCTCCGAGGCGGGCATCCGCGTGCATCTTTATCCCCGACTGATGCCTACCCCCGCGCTCTCTTATGCAGTCCGTGCCCTGGGATGCGGCGCGGGCATTGTCATCACCGCAAGCCACAATCCCGCAGTCTACAACGGATACAAGGTCTACGGCCCCGACGGTTGCCAGATCACGCTGGAGGCTGCCCGTGCCATCACTGCAGAAATTGCGGAGGCAGATTACTTCGGCAATATCTGCGGCGATGATATCAACATCGAGTACATCGGCGAGGATGTGGTGGAGGATTTCATCCGCGGTGCATCTGCCTGTGTGCCTGCCGGCGGAGAGGGCGAGCTTGCTGTGATTTACACCCCCCTCTGCGGTGCGGGAATGGAATGCGTCACCCGTGCCCTCGCACTTCGTGGCTTTGCTGATGTGACAACCGTCTCCTCCCAGTCGAAACCCGACGGCAATTTCCCCGGACTGCCCTATCCCAATCCCGAGATGCCCGAAGCTCTTGCCGAAGGTCTTGCACTCTGCCGTAAAAAGGGTGCCGATCTGCTGCTTGCTACCGACCCCGACTGCGACCGCGTGGGCATTGCGGTGAAGGACGGCGGCGATTATACCCTTCTCACCGGCAATGAGTGCGGCTGTGTGCTGCTTGCATACCTTCTGGAGCGAAGGGCAGAGCTTGGTACGCTCCCCGAAAAGCCGGTGATCATCAAGACCATCGTTACCACCGATATGGCAGCCGCCATGGCGAAAGCATACGGTGCAGAGCTTCGTGAGGTGCTGACCGGCTTCAAGTTCATCGGCGAGCAGATCGGTGAGCTGGAGACGAAGGGAGAGGAGGATCGCTACCTCTTTGGCTTTGAGGAGAGTTATGGCTATCTCTGCGGCTCCTATGTGCGCGATAAGGATGGCGTATCGGCATCGCTCCTCATCTGCGAGGCGGCGCGCTATTATAAGGCAAAGGGCATGACTCTGCTTGATAAGCTTCATGAACTGCATGCCCGCTTCGGCTGTCACGCGGCGAAGCTGGAGAGCGTCACCCTTGAGGGCAGCGACGGCATCGAGAAGATGAATGCGATTATGAAAAATCTCCGCGAGAACACTCCTGCGACGATCTGCGGAAGGGCGCTTGAAGCGGTGGAGGATTATAAATTTGGCGTGCGCCGGGTTCACGGCAAAGAAGAGAAGCTCACTCTGCCCGCATCCGATGTGCTCAAGCTGCGCTATGAAGGCGATCTCACCCTGACCGCGCGCCCCTCGGGTACCGAGCCCAAGCTGAAATTCTACATCGCCGCCGCAGAGGCAAGTGAAGCGGCATCGCGAGCAATGATGGATGCTGCGCTGGAGATCGTTCTTGCAATGGTGAAGTGAAGCATCATTGGGGAAATTTCACCCGGAAATCTGCTTTACAAATCGGTCATTATTGGGTATAATTATGATAATGGTAAGCTATACCCCGGTTTATCCTGAAAATGATACAATCAATCCATAAATCCATACAAACGGAGGACAACATCCATGGAAAGCCTTTATTCCGTTTCCCTCGACAGCCTGATCGAAGAATTTTCGCTGGAGTCGATGTACATTCCCCCCGAGGAAGAGATTCTCGTCCGCACCACCGAGGTCAACCGTGCGGGTCTGGCGCTGACCGGCTTCTTTGAGCATTTTGAGAACTCGCGTATTCAGATCATCGGCCGCGCCGAATACAGATATCTCGAAACCCTCGAGGACGAGCTCCGCGACAGGCGTATTCACGATTTTATGTCAAAGAAGCCTGTCGTGGTCATCTACACCTCTGAGCTGGAGGTACACGCAGAGATGCTGAAATACGCAGAGGAATTTTCGGTTCCCGTACTGCGTACCGAGCGCATGACCTCGGCATTTACTGCGGCTGTTATCGCTTCGCTGAACGTCAGCCTTGCGCCCCGACTGACCCGTCACGGCGTTCTGGTTGAGGTTTACGGCGAAGGTCTGCTGATCCTCGGCGACTCGGGCGTGGGCAAGAGTGAAACTGCCATCGAGCTTGTCAAGCGCGGACACCGTCTCATCGCAGACGATGCGGTGGAGATCAAGCGCGTATCCGACAAAACGCTGGTCGGCAGTGCTCCCGAGATCATCCGCCATTACGTAGAGCTGCGCGGCATCGGCATCGTGGACGTGCGCCGCATCTTTGGTATCGGTGCAGTCAAGATGACCGAAAAGATCGACCTGATCATCAATCTGGAGCCTTGGGTTCAGGGCAAGATGTACGACCGCCTCGGCATCGAGACCGAGACCATGGACATCATGGGCATCAAGGTACCGATTACAACCATTCCCGTAAAGCCCGGCCGCAACCTTGCCATTATTCTCGAGATTGCTGCCATGAACAACCGTCAGAAGCGCATGGGCTACAACACCGCTGTCGAATTCAACAAGCGCCTCATGGGTCAAATGGAAGTCGAACAATAGTCGGCGGCGCCGACGGGCAATATCGGCGTTAGGAATACGAAATCGCATCCGTATACCCCGATGGGGGCGGTATACGAGAGATTTGTTATTATATTCTCTTTATATCCTGCCTCTCCGTCTGCAGCACTGCCCTCGGTGTCCCACTCCCTGACGGTCTGCTATTGTTCTATCTTTATTCCATCCTCCCCTCACACCTGTCGCACACACGGAGGTCACATGAACCAATTCACACGATTTCTGTCGGCGCTTTTAATGCTTGCTATGCTGGCTGGCTGCGGTGTCACGGAAGATACATCGCCCCCATCCGCTCCCGCAGAAACGACCGATTTTTCATATCTCGGCATCACTGCCCCTGAAATCGCGGCGCAATACGATGGCATGAATCTGCAGGAGCTTACCGAATCCGAAACAATCTCCATCGCTCCCCGCGTACAGCATACCGAACCGTATACCTTTACCTTAAACGGTGAAGCTGTTACGGTGAATCTGCCCCTTTTCACCGGTCTGATGACAAACGAGGTTTCTACCTACAAAGAAACCTTCGATTTTGAAGATGGCGCTGTGGTTTTCCGCACTCGCACAGAAAGCGAAGAGCGATTTCTCCGCGTGGACAAAGCAGGAAGGCTGCTTGATGGAAGCTATCCCTACCCCAGCCTGCCCGATGTGGATTGGCTGCACGATCCGGAGCTGTACACAACCCATGAAGCAGGGCGTGTAATCGGCAGAAATTTGGTTGTCGCACAGGAGGGGGAGCCGGGCAGCTATACCCAGTACCTCTGCGGTCTCGACGGCAAAAGGCTGAGCGATGGCTATGACTCCATCGGTTATTTTTACAACGGCATTGCTGCCGTCACAAAGGATTTCAAGCTTGGCTTCATCGACGAGGCGGGCAATCAGCTCCTTGAACCCTGCATCGAATTCGATGCCGTCACCTATCCGCCGACCGAGCGGTATTTTCTCCCGATCGCTATGTGGGAAGACGCCCTCATACTCCCCATCGGCGGCGAGATAGCAATTATCACGCTTACCCGAGGGGAACGGTGATTGCCCCAGCTCGATATGTTCGTACAATCCCGGCAGGGACAATTTGCTGTTCGCTCCATTCCCACCCCTGTTCCGCAAAACAAAAGGGCTGTCGCATTTGCAATGCGTCAGCCCCCTGATATTGATTTTGCCGGTCAAAGACCGCCATTTCAGAGCATTTTATGCCCTGAAGCCAATCAATATACGCCAAAAAATCGAAAATTTTGTGGCTGGGCTGTTGCAAATGTTTCATTTGCAACAGCCCCTTCTTTTTCTTTATTCCTTTTTCAGATCAGCATCCTTGATCTTACCGTGTACCTTCTCATAATATGCCACCGCATTGCGTGCCATCATGAGAAACTGATTGTTGAGCGAGCGTCCCTCCGCGTCTGCCACATACTGCAGCTTGGCAAGGAGATCACCGCTGATTTTGATTTCTGTCGTTGTTTCGTTCTTCATTTTACAAGTCCTTTTTGTCGTTGTCATTGTGTGTCATCGGCGCCCGTCTTGCCGCATGGGGACGGTTTCTCTGCTCGGAGCTTCCATCGGGAGCGCGGCGCTGTGCGGGATCGGCGGTTCGTGGCTGTGTAGTCTGCGGGGGAAGCTGTCTCTGCGGTCTGCGGATCTGCTGCTCTGCCTGTTTTGCCTCCGCTGTGGGTGATGGAGCGCGGCTGTGGGGAGCTCCCTGACCTGCCTGCGTTCTCGCGCGATTCTGAGCATCGAGGCGGGCTCTTGCTCTTGCAGCTTCACGTCTTGCGCGCTCGCGTTTGATCTTCTTCAGCTTTATCTGGTTGTATACAATCAGAATCACACCTGCCGCAAGCAGCAGTCCGATGAGGATAACCAGTGTCCAGAGTGCAATCTGCCAGAAGGGGATGCTGGTTTTATCAAAGACCGATACCGAATCGAGCCAGAGCCCGATCTCACCGTCGGCAATTATCGAATCGGTGGGGCGCACCCAGAGCTTCATCAGATCAATGCCCTGATCCTTGCCGAGTGCGGCGGCGAGCTCGTCCAGCTTGAAGACCAGCGTCTCCCATTTGCCCGAGGTAACGGTGGCGACTCCCTCATAGAGCACGCTCATATCCTTTGTGCAGAGACGGAGCATCACGCTTGCCGAGGTCATGCCTTCGGGCAGAACAATCTTGGTGCGCAGAGTCATATAGGCGCCGCCCTCCAGCATCAGCGGCTCCTCAAAGATATTTTCCACGCCCATATATTCGCTGGGGGTGACGTTGTACATTTTCGCGTACATCCGCGAATCGTCTGCACTCTCGGGATCGTCCGGATCGGGACGCAGATCGACAAAGGCGGCATTGTCCGAGGGATAGAAGCCGAAGAGTGAGCCCTCGCCGAATTGCACGATCTCGCGCTCGTTATACTGTGTGGGGATTTCATTCCTGTGCACATTCAGCGTCTCGATGATTTTGCGGGTGGACTTCGGCGCATCGATGCCGGTGATCAGCTCATTCCATTCCTTGACGCCGAGGGTTTTAAGAATATCGGTTTCATAATCGGCAAAGGTGTCGGTGTCGATATATTTAAAGACATTATAGAGCGTCTTTTTTGCCGAGGGGGTGACGGTGGTGCCCTCCACTCTTGTCCAGAGTCCATAGTTCAGTCCGTTCTCGCCGGCATGATCCACCTGGCGGTGATAGATGAATGCCTCCACATCGGGATTCGAGCATGCCGCCGCATAAGCCGCCGCATAGGCTGCCGCCTGAAGGGACTGCTCCTCGGGGGTATTGCTGCCCGAGCTGACGGCAAAATCTGAGATAACGATGCTGCGCTTGGAGCCGCTGTATAGCAGACTCTCGTCGGCTAAAAATTCGCTGATCACGTTGAGATTCGCCATGGTGAGATAGGGCGAATTCTGCGATCTGAGGGCGCCCTCATCCTCCCAGAAGCGGGTGATGGCGTGATCCGAGGGATATGGATTGACGGCAATTCCCCAGGCAAAATTGCCCGAGTGGGAGAGCTTTTCATTGAAGGATTTGAGGAAGGATGCGCCGGGATACTCCAGCGTGGGATCTGCCTCTGCGGTCAGATCGGATACCTCCGCGGTCCAGTTGTTGGCGATGGGAACATAAATCCGCGCGTTGGAGTAGACCGATTTTGCAGCAGTCGCCACCACGCGGAAGGCGGTTACATAGGAGTTCAGATAGGAATCCATCGAGGCATTTCCCATGCTGTTGAAGCGGCGGTTGTTGTTCACCTCATAGCCCAGGATGAAGCTGCCCGCAAAGCCATACTGAGCATCGGCACGGGTATAGCGCTCGGTGATGAAGGTCACAAAGCTCTCGAGAAAAAGGATGCTCTCCTGATTGGTGGTATTCACCGCCATAAAGGATGCCGAGGGGGAGTATGTGTCAAAATAGAGATTGCGCAGTCTGGAGGGGGTATTCTCATCGGGCGGCGTCAGCACCAGATCGAGATAAACGTTGATGCCGGCATCCGACAGCACCTTGATGCGGTGGTCGAGCAGAGCCAGCTTTTCCTTGTCGATGTAGTAGGTGCGGTTGTCGAAGATATAGGAGTGTGCGCCCTCTTCGTTTTCAACCAGCATGTATTCGTTGATAGGCAGGGTGATCACCGTATGTCCCACGCCAAGCTCCTGCAGGTCCGAATTGAGCTGAGCAGCAAGTCCCTTCATCGAGGTGGTTGCGGGATAGGCGAAGGTTGAGGATGCCAACACCTCAGGATTTTCGATGAAGAATGCGTTTGTCACAATCGAGTAGCTCTCGCCCGACTTGACGGCAAGCACATATTTTGCAAACAGACGGGACTGTGTGCCCTGCGCGAAATCCACATTCAGCGTCACCGAGGAGGAAGGGGATGCTTCGGCGATGGGCACAAGATCATTGATGCGGAGCGTGCTCTGATAGGGCAGCAGCTCGAATAAATATATCTTATTGTCTTCGGCCTTTGAAGTGCTGTTCACAAATTCTTCGGTAAAGACAGCCTTGACCTCGATTCCCGACAGATCCTTTGTAATTCTGACCTGTGTGATGGCATTGGTCTCCACCTTATCCGCTGCCGCCGAAAAGCTGAGCAGAACCGCCAGCATCACAAGAATCACCGCGCCTGTCATACACTTCCGCATAGTTTACACCTTCCTTTTGTTTGTCGATACCGATATGACGAACACTGCCCGGTCTTTTGTTCCGTCATCCGATATATTTTATACTATTATTATATCGTATCTTTAGAGACATTGCAATTTATTTTCAACAAATTAAGAAAAAATTTCACCGATTGCTCCATCGCATGCTGTCATCCGAGCACGGGCGCGGTGAACATCACCTCCCGCAGTCTTGCGTAGCCTGCCGCCGCATCCATTCCGCCGAAATCCACCTCCAGCGCCGGATGCATTCTCTCGGATGCAGCAAAGCGAAGCAGTCCGCAGAGGCTTTTATCCTCCTCCCGCTCGGGAAAGCCGGACAGGCGCGAGAGCATGGAGGCGCAGCCTGCTGTGCGAGGAGCTGTTCTGCATCGGCGGATGGCGGGAGAGGCTCCGCTGTCGGTGAAGGCGAGAATGGGATGAGCGGCAGGATTCATGCGCAGAAAGCGTGCCAGCGCCGCCGTCTCGGGCTCGCTCTCGGGATATTCGCCGCGAAAGGCATCTGCCGGTGAGGGCGCGAAGTTATAACGCAGGTCACAGCCTCTTCCGTTGCCCTGCCAAAGACTGAAATCACTGCTCCCGTTCATACGGAGCAGTCGCTCCCGCAGAGGACAGTCCTCTCCCGCACCGTGAAGCGAAAGCTCGCCGCCGTCGGGATTGAGCTGTGGAATGATGCAGAGGGTACGCCGCGCCGCCAGATAGCCGCTGTCGATGTTGTAGATCCGACCGCCCTTTTCTATGGCTGCCGCGTATTCCAGGGCAAAGCCCAGCAGAACTCTGGTCACAGCGCCATCACAGCCGCAGAAGCCGCCCACATAGACGCACAGTCTGCCCTCGCCGATCAGCACGCAGGGGATGGGACGCCCGAAGAGCGATTCGCCGATGTAGCAGAGCTTTGCACAGGCATGCCGGTTGTCAAGCTCACCCAGAATGCGGCAGAGCTCCTCGTAACCGAGGGCAAGAGGGTAGGTGTTGGTTCTCTCCATGTATGATCATCCTTTCGAAACCGTCAAGTATTACAACATGTCTATTCGGCAGGATGGGAAAAGGTTCGTGTTCACAATAAATTTACATTTCAAAAGAGAACAAAAGTTTGCATTTGAGGGCATTTGTGTGGTACAATAGTTTAGCACCACTGTGCGCTCACCTCTCTGTGAGGTTGAAGAAAGGAGCTCTTTATGCAAGAGTTGACTTTAAAAGAAAAAAAAGTATACGATTATATCATCGAAACCATCCGCCGCGTGGGATATTCGCCCAGCGTGCGGGATATCCAGCGTGATCTGGATATCAAGAGTACCTCCACCGTCCATGCCTATCTGAACAAGCTGGAGGAGAAGGGCTATATCCAGAAAGAGAACGGCAAGAGCCGCACCCTGCGGGTGGATTCCTTCGGACACGAGCCTCAGCGCTCGGCAAAGGTGCCCATCCTCGGCCGTGTTGCCGCAGGTATGCCCATTCTCGCCGTTGAAAACTGCGAGGGCTATATCGATTTTCCCCTCATGCGCGGCTCCTATCCGCCCAATGAGCTCTTTGCCCTGCGTGTACGCGGCGAAAGTATGATCGAGGCAGGCATCCTTGACGGCGACATCGTCATCATCCGCAAGGTAAACTACGCCGAAAACGGTGAAATCGTAGTTGCTCTGGTGGAGGATGAAGCTACCGTCAAGACCTTCTACAAAGAAAACGGTCACTTCCGTCTCCAGCCCGAAAATTCCACCATGGATCCCATCATCGTCGACACCGTCTACATCCTCGGCAAAGTCGTCTCGGTCATGCGCTTTTATTAAATGCGGCGCATGAAGTATTGTTAGATTTGCACATGCATACCGCGCCGCTTGCGAAAATCCTCGACCAATGTATTGGTCGCCGCCATTAAATGGCGGACCGGATTTTCCGAAATGCGGTGATAGGCGAACAAGCGCATGAAGTACGAGCGAATTTGCACATACATACCGCGCCGCTTGCGAAAATCCTCGACCAATGTATTGGTCGCCGCCATTAAATGGCGGACCGGATTTTCCGAAATGCGGTGATAGGCGAACAAGCGCATGAAGTACGAGCGAAT
>JAFQEJ010000032.1 GCA_017399105.1 Clostridia bacterium | reverse complement strand
TCTTTGCTTCGGTGGAGTGTTTGTATCATCCCGAGCTGCGGGATAAGCCAGTGGCGGTTTGCGGGGACATTGAGAAACGGCACGGGATTGTGTTGGCAAAAAATGTGCTTGCCAAGGCATGCGGAATCAGGACGGGTGAGACAATTTCGGCGGCGCGGGCGAAGTGTCGGGATCTGGTTTTGGTAAAGCCGCATATGGATAAATATGTACGCTTCTCGCGTATGGCACGGGAGATTTACTGCGAGTACAGCGATCAGGTGGAAAATTTCGGCATCGACGAGTGCTGGCTGGATGTGACGGGACATCCTTTGACGGGAGTGGAGATTGCAGACGAGCTTCGGATGCGGATTCGCGAGGAATTGGGTATTACGGCTTCGATCGGGGTTTCCTACAATAAGATTTTTGCGAAGATGGGCAGTGACTACAAGAAGCCGGATGCGACGACGGTGATCACGCGGGAGAACTACAAGCGGAGGCTCTGGCCGTTGCCGGTCTGCGAGATGCTTTTTGTGGGACGCTCGACGGCGATGAAGCTGAAGCTGCTGGGGATTGTTTCGATCGGTGATCTGGCGATGGCAGACTGTGAGCTTTTGGACGATATTTTCGGCAAGAACGGGGTGCTTCTCTGGAAATTTGCAAACGGGCTCGACATGTCGCCGGTAATTGCTTCGGATGAGTCCTATACCATCAAGAGTGTGGGAAACACTACGACCGCCCCGCGTGATCTGGTTTCGGAGGAGGATGTGAAGGTAACGCTCTGGGTGCTCTGCGAAAGTGTGGCGGCAAGGCTGAGAGCAGATCATTTCAAGTGCACGACGGTGCAGCTTCACATGCGGGACACCGATCTGCGCTGTATGGAACGGCAGGAAAAGCTCCCCTTCCCTACCTTTCTTGCGCGGGACTTGTTTGCTTCGGCGATGCGGCTGTATCGGAGGCATCATCAGGCGGGCGTACCGCTTCGTAGCATCGGTGTCCGGGGATGCGGGCTTGTGAGCGAGGAAAATCAACAGCTATCCTTTATTCCGGCGGTGGATGATCTCTACAAGAGGGAGACGCTGGAGGAGACGGTGGATGGGATACGTGGGCGCTTTGGAAATGATGCCATTCAGCGGGGGATTCTGCTGACCGACAGGGTGTTATCGGGCTTTACACCGAGGGATGATCATGTGATTCATCCCGACAGGATTTAAGATTAGTGAGATGGAAAGGAGATATTTTCATGTTTTACGACGGCAGTGAAGAGTCACAAGCAGCTCAGAGCAGCGGCAGGAAGGTGATCGTCGCGGTATTGGCGAAATTTGATGCGCGGGGAAAGATCACGCCCCTTTCGGTGACATGGCCGGATGGACGACGATTTGAAGTGACTCGGGTAAAAAGCGTCACGAGAGCGGCAAGTCTCAAGGCGGGAGGCTGTGGGACACGCTTTCTCTGCACCATTGCGGGAAAGGAGGCAGCTCTCTTTTACGAAGAGCCGATCTGGTTTATGGAGGGAAAGGAGATAAGATAAAATACTGCACATTTTTATTTTCCTATTAACTGAAAGTGTTATTTCAAGTCTATTCAACATTCGTCCGTCGAAATTTTTTAAGAAATGATCCATAGTGCAATTTGGTTCATTTACCCACAGCAGCCTAAATAACTCACAGGGTGAAAATAGCAGCAAGAATAACAAAGCAGAGGAACAAACCTCTGCTTTTAGCTGTTCAACATATTGGAATTTACTTCTTCAATATCTTTTTACACCAAGTGCGTTTGTTGCATTCAGGACACTTTAAGTGACGAGTTGTTCCCCTGTGCATAGCCATCATCGCTTCTTTATAGGTGGGAACAATTTCGCAACCGCATTTTTTGCACTTGTAGGCACCCACACTGACTTCGAGCTTTACTGCATAGAAGCATGGTATCAAAAACACAACGCAAACACTAATAATTGTGATAAGCTGCCACACTCCTTCGGGAATCAAAAATGCAGCAATAAAGATACCTGCCAGTAGAGCTGTCATACTAACAATCATAATTGCCCACATAGAAGACCAGATTGTTTTGTTTTTCTCCTCTAATTCTTTCGCCATATCAAGCAAAAGCTGTTCGTTTTTCTGATTATTGTTTTCCATATGAATTTTCTCCCCACTTAATAATTCATTTACACTAATGCAAAGAATATCACAGAGTTCAAGCATTATCGAAGTATCGGGCATTGCCAAGCCGCGTTCCCACTTAGATACTGCTTTATCGGTGATACCCAGTTTTTCTGCCAACTGCATTTGTGTTAAGTTTGACTTCTTTCTGCACTCAGCAATAAAGCTTCCGATTTTTATTTGGTTCATAGGCTGCCTCCTTTCGCATACAGTATAACGACTATCTTTCACAAAATACACCTACCATTGGTTAAGTGAGGAGAAGTAAACCGTTGGTAGAGTAAAAATTGACCGTCAAACTCAAGTTTTCGAACTTTTTTACTTATAGTATACAATATTCACTTGAATAATTCAAGTTGTAGCGACAACGTCAAAACGCTCTTTGGGAAAACAGCAAAAGTCAATTTGTCCGCACTTTAATTTAAAGGGATTTTTTATTTGCATCTTGATTCTTATGGGGGATTATGGTAGAATAGGGAAAAGGTTTATACCCGTATATTCCGCCATCATGGAGGTAAGTTATGAAAATATTTATTCACAGCGGTACGCACTGGGACAGAGAGTGGTACCAGTCTTTCCAGGGATTTCGCTTCAGACTGGTCAATATGATGAACGATCTGATTGACGGTCTTGAGACAACGCCCGATTACGGTGTATTCCATTCGGACGGTCAGACGGTTATTTTCGAGGATTTCCTTGAAATCGAACCGCAGCAGAGAGAGCGGCTGACAAAGCTGATTCAGAGCGGCAAGATCGCGGTCGGTCCCTGGTACTGTATGCCCGACGAGTTCCTTTGCTCGGGTGAGAGCATTATCAAGAATCTGAGACGCGGCATGAGAATTTCCAAGGAATTCGGTGTGGAGCACTGCCACAACGGCTACATCTGCGATATTTTCGGTCATGCGGCGCAGACTCCGCAGATTTTCTCCAGCTTGAATCTGCACCATTCCATACTTGGTCGAGGCACCAACGAGCACACCACACCGAGATTCTTCCGCTGGACTTCGCCCGACGGATCGGATGTGCGTGTCTTCCGTCTGGAGGATGTACACGGTTATGGCGATTACACAGCCATTTCCAACGGTCCGCAGGATGATGAGTCGCTGAAGGCTCGCTTCAAGGCTTATTTTGATCAGAGACTTGCAACCTCCAATATTCCGATTGTGGTAACCATGAACGCCATTGACCACGATCACATGCATCGCGAGGTGGGCAATCAGGTTCGTATTCTGAAGGAGCTTTATCCTGATGCCGAGATCTACCATGTCAACGCGGACGAGGCGGGTAAGGCTGTGGATGAATACATCGATGAGCTTCCCCGCGTATACGGCGAGCTTGCTGAGGCTGCTAAGGTGAACGCAGGCTATCTGCATGTGATCACCAACACACTCTCCAGCCGTTATCCCATCAAGAAGGCAAACGATACACTCCAGACACGCATGGAGAAGTGGATTGCGCCCGCCTATGCGCTGGGACTGACCTATGCTTCGCTTGGCTATCTCGATCTCGCTGACAAATATCTGATTCAGAACCATCCTCATGATTCGATCTGCGGATGCAGCATTGATCAGGTACATCGCGACATGATGTACCGATTCGATCAAACCCGCATGCTGGGCGACGAGATTATGAAAACGGTAGCAGGCAAGCTGTCCGGTGATCTTTCGGCATGGAAGTGCTGTGATGGCTATGCTCCCGAGGCTGCGGCTGACGATCTTGTGCTCCGTATCTTCAATCCCCTGCCCTACGAGCGGACAGAGACGGTTACCGTCAACGTTACATTCCCCAAGGGATACCATCAGTACCGTGAGCCTTTCGGTTATGAGGGTATCAACAGCTTCAAGCTTTATGACGCGCAGGGCAATGAGGTTCCCTACGGTCTTGTCGATATTGTTCTGAACAACGGCAACGATACATACACGCTGGCTCTGCGTACCAAGCTGACAGCAGGCGGTGTGACCGAGCTTCTTATCAAGCGCAGTGATATGCCTTCACGTTATGTGGAGAAGCTTGTCACCGGTCAGAGAACTGCCGAAAATGAGCATATTGCAATCCGTGTGAATAACGACGGTACGATTGATCTGACCGACAAGAAGAGCAGTGTGACCTATGAAGGTCTGCTTGCCGCGATTGATGACGGTGAGATTGGGGACGGATGGTATCACTGCAATCCCGCCATTGACCGCGCGGTACTCAACAATGCGGCTGACATCGAGATCAGCGAGAATAATGCAATGCGCGTGACATACAAGATCACACAGCATCTCAATCTGCCTGTTGCCTATACCCGCGGCGACTGGATGCATGGAAACTGGGGTATTCATCGCAGCGACGAGTATGCAAATCTGGATGTGGTGCATTTTGTGACGCTTGCCAAGGGTGAGCGCAAACTGGCAGTTAAGACTGCGATTGACAACAAGATTCTCGACCACAGACTGAGACTGAGACTGCCCACCGGCATTAAGGGCAAGACCTACTATGCAAGCCAGCCCTTCTGCATCATTCCGCGCGACACCGACGACAAGCCCGAGACTGCAAACTGGAAGGAATACTGGTGCATTGAGAAGAACACAACCGGTATTGTTGCCAAGTACAACGACAAGGGCGGCTTTGCCTTTGTATCCAATTACGGTCTGCATGAGTGCGGTGTGAGCGGTGACGGCAATATGGATATCACCCTCTTCCGTGCATTCTGCAAGACAGTACAGACCCGTGGCGAGATCGACGGTGAGCTGCTTCAGAAGATGACCTTTGAATACAGCCTGCTTCCTCTGGATGCTGATACACCGCTTGCAGAGCTTGCAAAGGCTCAGGACATTGCAGCAGCCGGTCTTGAAGCTTACACTGTCAAGGGCAGTGCGGCGGCTGTATATCGTCCGCTCTTTAAGCTGGAGGGTGATGCGCTGGTTTATTCTTCGGCGGCTCCCATTGCGGAAGGCAACACCAGAGTTGGCACGGAGATTCGCTTCTGGAACTGCTCGGATGAAGAGGCAACCGGTGTGCTGACCATTCCCGAGGGCTATAGCGAGGCTTCGATGGTAGAGCTTGACGGACGCGAGATCGCAAAGCTGGCGATTGAAGACGGCAAGGCTGCAATTTCTGCGGGCAAGTGGAAGATTGTTACTGTGAAGCTGACCAAATAAATCAAATATCGTATGGGGTGCTGCAAATTTCTGCTTGCGGCACCCCATTTCAAGGAAAAAGGGGCCGGTGCACTTGCATGTGCACTCGCCCCTTTGTGCTATTCTGTTTTGGTTTTATGCGTCAATCATTTTGATCGCGGACGCGATCCAGTGGTTCTTTAATTTATGCGTCGATCTTGTTGATCGCGTTGTCATCAAAGGTTACAGTGTACTTTTCAGCTTCTGCTGCGTATGCTGCCTCGTAATCTTCGCTCAGCTTAGCAGATTCAACATCTGCTTTCCATGCGATCTTGCCGTCGCCGACGAAGTACATGACATGGTAGCCGTACTCGCTTTCGATTACGCCGGTATCACCTGCTGCTCTTGCGGAGTCGAAGAGCCATGCGTCGAAGGTTTCAACCATATCGCCGCCTCTGACGTTCTCATAAAGACCGCCGTTGGTGTTGGAGCCGGTATCGCCGCTGTACTGCTCTGCGAGAGCTGCAAAGCTGTCCTCGGTCTTGTCACCTGCCTGCCACTCGGCGAGGATGCGGTCGGCTTCAGCCTTTGTTGCCTCTGCGCTTTCGTAGTCGGTGGTATAGATGAGGATATGACGGACGTTCTTGGTAAGAGAATCATCTCTTGCAGCGGTAGAGGTGAGCAGGTAGACGGTGTAGCTGTTATCGCCTTCTGCCACATAGGTATCGTTGACCTTACGGGAAGCGTCGAACGCCCATTCCATTGCTGCATCGCCTTCGATGTAGGCTGCGCCTTTGGTAAGGGTAGCGGCTACAGTTTCTTCATTCTTTACTGCATCCTCTTCGGTGGTAGCGTCAGTGGTCAGCTCATCGAGCAGGTATGCATCAAAGGATGCGGGAGTTGTATTGGCTGCGAGAGCATCTGCCTTTGCCTTGGTGACAGCATTGATCTCGGCGGCTTCTTCCTCGGATGCTGCTTCGGGAACAGTAGAATAGTAGGTGTAGGACTTATAGTCTACGGTCTTGAAGCTGTTTTCATTCTCGCTGTAGTATGCTTCGAGATCTGCGTCTGTGTAGGTGAAGCTTGCAAGAACCTGCTCCTGATATACTGATGCAAGTGCCGAAATCTCAATGGCGGCGCGGAGGTCCTTCTCCTTGACACCTTCGCCGTAGACATTGGCAATGTACTGCTTCTTGGACATGCCGTTTTCCTTGGCGTTATTCTTGAGAGATTCCATGTAGTTATCAACGATGGTCTGAACCTCTTCATCCTGTATAGACATGCCTGCCGCATTGGCTGCTTCGCAGAGTACAAGCAGTTCCTCAACAGAGGTCTTTGCCTGATCTGCAAAATAGGTAAACCATGTCTGGGTATCGCTGTAGCTCTGTGTCTTCAGAGGAAGCGAGGTATCCAGGTTGAAGTAGCTGAGATAGTCGCCCATCTGGTTGACAAAGGTGTAATAGTTGGACTTTAAGAAGTAGCTCATCATGGTGCCGTCCACGCTGAAGTTGGCACTGGAGGCTGCGGTCGCTCCGCGAAGGAATACGCCCGATGCGGATACTGCGCTGATGACGATGCCGAAGACAAGGAGCAGTGCCACGATGACGCCGACGATGCCGCCAAGCAGTTTATTGGTTTTCTGTGTTTTGAGCGCCTGAGCCTTTTCAGCAGCCTTGGGATCGACTGCGTTCTGACGCTCGATTCTTGCTCTTTTTCCCTTTCCCATGTTTGTTTGAATCCTTTCTTTTATATCGTATTTTTTGGATACTGTATCTGTAAATCTGCTCAGTCCTGTCCGATCAGATCATAGAGCTGCAGACCGCGGCGCATGGCACGGACAGCAACTATATTCGGAGCAACACTCATAAGGAAATATGTGCACTTGGGAAGACCTGTATTCGCACTGACACATTCGGCAAACTGATATTTCGGCAGAGATTCTACCAAGGCTTCGAGCAAATCGAGTGCGAAATCGGGGTAGAACTCATAGAGCACGGGAAGTACATATGCAGTTCCTCTCGCCCAGAAGCCGCCGTTCATGTATTCGCCCTTCTCAAAGGGAATGATAAGCCTTTCCCAGCCATCGGGAGTATCGGTCTGGCGTGTCATGCCTTCCGAGAAGATCACAACGGCATGGTCGACAAGAAACTTTGCGATTGCTGCGCGTGTTTCCTTATCCGAAATGCCGGCGGCAAGTCCGCTTCCCCAGATATCGGGCTGACGGCAGGTGAAGGAACCTGCATAATAGATGCCGCGTTCGTCATCATACAGACGCTTGATGTTCTTTTTAATATCATCCGCACGGCGCTGCCATTCCGCAAGCTCCTCTTCATTTGCCACATCGGCAAAAAGCTCACACATATGCTCAAGAGAGCGGCTGGTGTAGGTACTGGCCATCAGCTCAAAGCCCGTGATTGCCACTATATCGTGATAGGCATATGTGATATGAGGAATATTGGGGTTAGAATAAAGAAGTCCGCAGCTGAAGGTGAGATCGGCATAACTGCGGCGGAAAACACCGAGCCAACGTTTCTTTTCGGGGATTTGAATTCCGCGGTGCTCAAAAAGGCGGAGCAGCTGCGTCCATCCATGAAGCAGTGACATTGACATACGAACACCGGTCATGCTGTATTCTCCGCCAAAAGCAAAATGAGGCATACCATCTTCCTGCACACAATCAGGTAAGAACGGTAGATCTACAACCGAATCGGTAAGAAATTCGAGGATATCGGTCAGCTCAGCGTTGGTAAACAGATGTCCTGCGTGGACAGGAATATAGAAATCATCGGGCCAGATGCCTCGGTAACCGACAGAACCGTTAGGGTTGATCGAAGCAATGGATTTTCCTCCTTTATATGCGGGAAGAAAGGTGGTGCGTGCTTTGGAAACACATTCTGCAAGGTAGGTTTGGAGTGTCGCTTCAGCGCGGTCAAGGCGCTCTGTAGCTGTAAGTGAACTCGACATGGCATGCTCCTTCGCTATAAAAGCATATTGAAACTTTGTTTTCGCTGTGCGTTTTTTCCATATTTCGATTTACATACGCTTAAAATCATACCATATAAGCATGTTGTTTCATTGAATGAAATGTGTTCTTTTTGCAATCGTTTTGTGAACATTCATTCACAACTTGACATTTTGCGGCTGAGGGAGTATAATAGGAAAAAATTCGGAAGGAGATGTCGAATGAAGCTGCAGATTCCGCCTTACACAGTCGAGGTGACACGCAAAAAGATGCGTTCGATACAGCTTCGCATTACGCTTGAGGGAGACCTGAAGATGAGTATCCCACAGCAGATCTCGCTTGAGGAAGCGGAAGAATTTGTAAGAAAGCATCTGCAGTTGATTACGAGAAAGCGCGAAGAACTGCAAAACAGCCCGCTCGTAAAAAAAGATGCTCAGCTTATGTTCGGACAGCCTTTTGAGGTCAGGGTTATCCCCGGAGAAACAAATCATGCGGAATATGCTGACGGGATCATGACGATATACGCAAAGGCTCCCGAGGATGACACCATTACCAAGGCGCTTATGGAAAAATGCATCCTTCAAATGCTGAAGGAACGGTCAGGCATGTACCTGCGGTTTTATGCTGAGAAGCTTGGCGTGGAGGTGCCGGACTATCATTTTCGCGAAATGAAGTCGCGGTGGGGGAGCTACAGTCTGAAAACGAAGCGGATTTCTCTGAACAAGCGGCTGATCAATCTGGATGAGCGCTGTCTGGCTTACGTATCTGCACATGAGCTCTGTCACATACGGCATCCCAATCACGGAGAAGAATACCACCGACTGCTTGACGAGATTATGCCCGAAAATCGGGAGATTCTGAAGCTATTTCGTTGAGGATGCCGTTCTGGCAAGCGAGAGAAGGACAACTTCGGCAGCTCCTGCGCAGCGAAGCTGTTTTGCACAGGCAAGCATGGACGCGCCGGTGGTTACCACGTCATCGAGGAGAATGATCCGCTTGCCGCGGGCATAGAAAGCGCGATCGGCATCAAGGATATAGGATTCATCGGCGTTGGCAACTCGCGCGTTTGCGGTGAGAGTCTTTTGCTTGGTATTGCCCTCGTGTGTGAGGAGAGGGGCATACTCAAAGTCAAGCTCTGCTGCCAAAGCTTTTGCCAGCAGCTCGGACTGATCGAATCCATGCTCCAACACAGAGGCGTGACTGCGCGGGACAAATGAAATGACATATGTATGGCTGAGGACGCCACGGGATCGAAGAAGGGATGCAAGCTCCTTTGCTTCGAAGCGGATCAGATAGCGGGAAGCGCGCTCCTTGGCATGGAGAATCAGATTTCTTGAAACAGATTCAAAGCCGCTTGGATGATAGGGGAGCAGATGGAAATATCGGTAGTCTTCGATCATGCAATCACAGAAAACGTGAGGTTTACCGCAATGGCGGCAGATCTCACGTTTTTCATTTTCCCAGGCGGCTCTGCAGTCGGGGCAGAGGGCGAGGGAATCCTTTTCAAGGACACAGTCGCAACTCTCACAGCGCGGCGGAAAGAAGAAGTTGAGCACACAGTCAAGTGTCTGTTTAATGTTCATAGCTCTTCAGAAGATAGCCAAGACCTGTATAGCGTTTGGTCTGCTTGTTGTTGTCTACCATAGTTTTAACGATATTTTGTTTTCCTACAATAATCACCATCTGCTGAGCACGTGTAACCGCTGTATAGAGCAGGTTGCGGGTCAGCAGCATAGGTGTAAAATCGTAGGCGGGAATGATGACAACCGGGTATTCGCTTCCCTGGCTCTTATGGACGGTAATAGCAAAGGCATGCTCTAACTCCTCCAGCATGGTGAAATCATAAACAGCGACGCGGTCATCGAAACGGATTGTGACGTTTTCCGCATTGGGATTGATCTCGAGGATGGTGCCAATATCGCCGTTGAAGATGCCGATGCCGTCTACTTCCCCGCCAAGATCGGTGGATTTTGTCCATTCGATATCGTAGTTATTGCGGGTCTGCATGACCTTGTCCCCCTCGCGGAAGACGATGCCGCGGAGCTTTTTTTCGCGCTTATTGCGATCGGGAGGGTTGAGGGCGGCTTGGAGGCGGATATTGAGCATATCGGTGCCGGCGCCGCTCTTCCTTGAGGGGGAGATCACCTGGATCGTATCACGGATGGCTTCGCCGTAGGTTTGAGGAAGTCTGCGAACGCAGAGGTCTGCGATGGTACCGGTGATATCTTCATCGGTTTCACGATTGATGAAGAAGAAATCACGGCTTTTGGTTTCAAGATCGGGATACTGCCCGTTATTGATGGCGTGGGCGTTGGTGATGATCAGACTTTCGCGTGCCTGACGGAAGATTTCGGTGAGCTTGACCGTATTGATACGCTCGCTGTCGATGATATCGCCCATGACATTGCCCGCGCCTACCGAAGGAAGCTGATCGGCGTCACCGATGAGAATCAGGCGCGCGCCCGGCTTGATGGCTTTGAGGAGAGCTGCCATGATGGCGGTATCGATCATGGAGGCTTCATCGATAATGATAACATGCTCCTCCAGCAGATTTTTATCGTCACGTCGAAAGCGGGGGAAGCTGTCATCTGCGTACTCCATTTCGAGCATACGATGGATGGTTTTAGCTTCGCGCTGGGTAGCTTCACTCATACGCTTCGCGGCACGACCTGTGGGGGCTGCGAGGGCAATCTCATAGCCGAGGCGATCAAAGACACGCATAACGCCGCGAATAACGGTGGTTTTACCGGTACCGGGACCTCCGGTGAGCACCATGACGCCGCTGTTGATGGCGCATTTGATTGCCTGCTTCTGGAGTGCGGCGTATTCGATGCTCTCTTCCAGCTCGAGCTGCTCGATGAAGCGATTGACATCGGTGTCATCCAGCTTTGTACAGACACGATCAAGGAGATCGATCTTGGCGGCGATGTATTTTTCGGCTTCGTAATAGCTTTTCAGATAGATGCAGCGGCGGTCTTTAATTTTGGTAGGCTTAAGCTTGTCCTCACCGATCAGCTCGTCTATGGCATCCTGAGCGTCATCGTAGGAGATACCGAGCATTTGGGCAGCAGAGGTAGCAAGCTTGTCCTCGGGGATGAAGGCATGTCCGTTGTTGGATGCGTTATAACTGAGGATGTATTTTATGGCTGCTTTTGTTCTGAGGTTGGAGTATCCGTCGATGCCAAGGGTCTGAGCGACCCGATCGGCACGCTCAAAACCGATGCCGTAGATCTCGTCGCAGAGGATATATGGATTCTCGCGGATAATATCGACCGCGCCCGAGCCCCATTTTTTATAAATCTTGACAGTGGTAGCGGGACCGAAAAATTCGCGGCAGAACATCATGACCGAGCGCATGCCGAACTGTTCTTTGAAATTTTCGCTGATCTCCAGTGCTTTCTGCTTGGAGATGCCGGGAATTTCGGCAAGCCAGTCGGGATGATTTTCGATAACATCGAAGGAATCATCGCCGAATTTTTCCACGATGCGCTCGGCGGTCTTGGGACCGATGCCCTTGACGGTTCTTGAGGCGAGGTAGCGCAGGATGTCATTCTGCTTGACGGGAAGCTGTTTCTCGTAGTACAGTGCCTTGAACTGACGTCCGTAGCTGGCATGAACCTCCCATTTGCCCTCGACGCGGAGCTGTTCTCCTTCGCTGACAAAAGGCATGATGCCGACGACAGTAACAGGCTCATCGATGCCCGCTTCTACCAGGCAGACGCAATAGCCATTCTCTTTATTCTGATAGACGATATGCTCGACGGTACCTTCGAGGGTCAGCAAACCTTCGTTGTCCTGTGCGCTTTCTGTGCGGTTATCATCCATGCGCTCACCTCCTTTGACGGCTTAGTCTCACTATATAGTATACCACAAACATATGTGCGTTTGCAAGATGCTGTGTGCGATTAATTGTCTTGATTTTGAGATTCTTCGCCAGACTGCTGTTTTTTTTCTTTTCTTCCGATACAGTGAAAGAGCGCATAGATCAGATTACGCAGGGCATAGACAACAAGAATCGCTGAAAAAACCTCGATAATAACATTGAGCAGCATAGAAAACCACCTCGGTTTATTCTATGCTGCTCAGATTGGATCGGTTCTGTTTTATTTTGCTTTTTCAGCGAGGACAGGCGCCATATCGAGATTTTCCCAGGGAGCCTTCAGATCTTCTCTGCCCATGTGACCGTATGCTGCAAGCTGCTTGTAGATGGGGCGTCTCAGATCGAAGCGGCTGATGATCGCTGCGGGACGGAGATCGATGCTGTCAGTAACGGCTGCGGAAATCTTCTCCTCGTCCACCTTGGCAGTACCGAAGGTATCGATGAGGACAGAGACGGGCTTTGCAACGCCAATGGCGTAGGCAAGCTGAACCTCGCACTTATCTGCAAGACCTGCTGCGACTACATTCTTTGCGATGTAGCGTGCGGCATATGCTGCGGAGCGGTCAACCTTTGTGGGGTCTTTGCCAGAGAATGCGCCGCCGCCGTGACGGGAGTATCCGCCATATGTATCAACGATGATCTTTCTGCCGGTGAGGCCGGTATCGCCCATGGGACCGCCGATGGTGAAGCGTCCGGTGGGGTTGACATAAATCTTGGTGGCATCATCGAGAAGCTCGGCGGGGATGATGGGGGTGATGACATGCTCTTTGATATCAGCCGCCATCTGCTCGAGAGAAATCTCGGTATCATGCTGAGAGGAGACAACGATAGTATCAACTCTGACAGGGGTGTCATCGTGGTACTCGATGGTAACCTGGGTCTTGCCGTCGGGTCTGAGATAGGTAAGTGTGCCATTCTTGCGAACTTCGGTAAGACGGAGCGCAAGCTTATGAGCCAGCGAGATGGGCAGGGGCATCAGCTCGGGGGTTTCATTGCAGGCATAACCGAACATCATACCCTGGTCGCCGGCACCTGTATCAAAGCCGTCGGTCTCTTCGCCGGCTTTAGCTTCGAAGGACTTATCAACGCCGAGAGCAATGTCTGGAGACTGCTCATGGATAGAGTTGAGAACAGCGCAGGTATCGCAGTCAAAGCCATATTTGGCTCTGTCATAGCCAATTTCACGGACGGTTTCACGAACGATTGTAGGGATATCAACATGAGCCTTGGTGGTGATCTCACCCATAACAGTGATGATACCTGTAGTTGCTGTGGTCTCGCAGGCTACGCGGGACATGGGATCCTGACGGAGCATTTCGTCAAGGACAGCGTCCGAAATCTTATCACAGATTTTGTCGGGATGTCCTTCTGTTACCGACTCGGAAGTAAAGAATTTTTTCTGCATAATGGTTCCTCCATACCGCGTTTGGCGGCTTATAATTTACACATTTCGGCGATAAAAAAGCCCCCGGAAACCCGAGGGCATGATCTCATCTCTCGGGATTTAGCACCTTACAGTCTGCAGGTTGCCGGGCTTCACAGGGCCAGTCCCTCCGCCGCTCTTGATAAGAACGTCACAAGCATTGCTTGCGGCGCATATTCACTTTTGTACTCGTATATTATATCACAACATCGGCTCGATATCAAGGGGAGATTGTAATATTATTGTGAATTTACGGGCTCGTAATAACCGATTTTGTCCTGCTCCCTGATGCGGAAGAGTGCGCTGCCGTCCTCTCTTTGAATTTCATAATAGCCGACATCAAGTGTCATGAGATACACTCTTTCGAGAGCAGTTAATTCATGGTCGTAATATAGGAAGTGCTCAAATCGGTCGGGACGCATGGTTTCGTAGTTCCAGGCTTTATAGAGCTGATCGCGTATCGGCATGGGAACGCACTGGGAATCACCGTCAGATTCGCGGGAATTGATCAGTCCGCGAAGCGCCCAGGAGCTCTCGGTTGTACCGTGGATATGCTCATGCCAGCTGAAGTTCTGATCCTCCAGATAGGAAGGCTCCACATTGAAGATGAGCACGGGCTCGTCGTTGATGTCTTGGTTATAATATTCGTTGTAGATCAGCGCGGCGAGAGCGTTGTCATGCTCCCATGTGAGGGCATAATCCTTGACTTCGGAGGCAGATGCGGTCACGCAGGCGAAGGTCATAAAAAAGACAAGCGCTGCAGAGATGGCGCGTGAAAGCTTTTGTGAGGGGAGTTTTTCGAGGGCATACAGGATAATGCCGTCAGCGGCAAGGGCGATTCCGACGATGGAGGGCATGGTATTGCGCAGAGAAAACCAGGGATTGGCTATAACAAGAAAGATCGAAACAGGTGCGGCTGCAATCAAAAGTGCAAAGAGAAGCTGCCATCCGAGGGGAAAGGTATGCTCTGAGCGGTTCTCATTTTGATGTTCGGTGTGGAATTTATGCCATCCGAGATATGCCATGACAGCAGCGATTCCGGCGAGGAGAAGCATGAGCAGCGCATAAAGCAGAGCGCCATCGGTAATGATCATTTTGATGCCGCGGTAGAAGCCCTTAGCGAGGGTCATCCAGCCGCCATCGAGGAAGGCGGTTTTGATTTGTCCGAGGATTTCGGGGAGAAAGTGCTTGAAATAATAGGAGGAGGTGGGAAGAACCAGCTCTGCTCGGCTTGAATAGACTGAGCTGCCCGAGAAATAGCTTGTAAAGGCAAAATAGAAGGCAACCGATCCGATACCTCCAAGTGAAAGCAGGGGCTTAAGTCGGCGATTTCTGCGCCATTCACAGAAGCCGATGAGAAGATTCAGCGTGAATGAAAATACAAGAATTTGTTCGTAGTAGAAAACTGCGATTGTTTGGAAAAGCAGGGTCAGAACGGCGCGCCATGCGCTTCCCTTTTCGCAGAACTTCACAAGAAAATATGCTGAGAGGGAGGCCGTAAAAAGTCCGCAGACCAGTCTTGTGGATGCTGACAACCAATAGCTGCCCTCGATATTCAGCGGAAGGAGTGTAAAAATGATAATAAAGCACCATCCGCAGCGGAAATACCGTTTGAATACAGTTTCAAAGAGGATTGCCGAAGCAGCAAGCATCAGAGCCATCAGCAGTATTGCTATGATCATGCAGTCCCAGAAGTGGCTCCAGAGATAGAGATCGCCGAGGCCTGCCAGCGGACGTGCGCCGAGGAGTCCCACACGTTCAACCGTTTTCCAGAATTGCGAAACCGTTCTTCCGGAGGTGTAGTTGTGATACTGGATATAGTCATCAAGCTGAGGAAAGTAGCGGAGTCCGCAGTAGGTGAAGCGAAGAAACGCCAGCATCGCAGCCGCAGCGAATCTGGCAAGTGGATGCGCGAGATATGCTTTAATTTTTTTCATTTTCCTTAATTTGCAAAAAAGCTGAGGAAGCTTAAAAATCCGTATGATACACCCGACATGATAAAGCCCGCGATGAGAACACCGATAGCAACGGAAAGCATTGCATATTTGAATTTCATGCCGATGAGGGCGGCAACCAATGCTCCGGTCCACGCGCCTGTTCCGGGAAGGGGGGTGGCTACAAAGACGAGAAGTCCAAAGGTTGCGTATTTCGTCACCTTATCGGTGTTTTTCTCTGCCTTTTTTTCAACCCATAAGGCGATCTTTTCAAATTTGGGAACGTTTTTCATCCATTGGAGGATTTTTTTAATAAACAGAAGGATAAAGGGGACCGGGAGAAAGTTTCCGACAACGCTGACGATGTAGTTTAGATACCAGGGCAATCCCAGTGCACAGCCTATTGGAATTGATCCGCGCAGCTCAATGATGGGCAGCATGGAGCAGAAAAAAACGTAGAGATATTCCTTGATTTGTTCGATCATGATGTTTTACCTTGAAAGCTCTCCTTAATTAAAATAAGAGGCAGTATTTACCGCCTCTTATTCTATCACATTTTATGCTATTGTGCAAGAGATGTAGGATTTATTTCAACATGCGTTCATACTTCCGCTACTTTTGCAGTCATATGTGCAGAACTTTCGACAATCTTTTGTAGAGAAGCAGGTTGATCAGAGAACAGATGATACCCTTCACGATATTAAAGGGAGCAACTGCGAAAACAACAAGGGTCTTTAAATCGCCGACCAAAGGATTTACAGCTTTTCCCATGCCGATGATATCATCGACAGGAAGATGATAAAATTCAGAAAATGCGGGAATTAAGATAAAATAGTTGAGCAGTCCGCCGACTACGGTCAGTGAAAGCGTTCCGACCACCAGACCGATGATTGCGCCTTTGATGGTTTTATTATATTTATAGATCAGTGATGCCGGCACGACAAAGGCACAGCCGGTAATAAAGTTGGCAAACTCTCCGATATATGCTGTATATGTACCGTTAAGAAGCAGATTAATCAGATTTTTAAGTAATTCAATTACTGCAGCCGAAACAGGTCCCATGGCGAAGCCTCCCATGAGGATCACAGCTTCGGAAAGATCAAGCTTATAGAATCCCGGTGCAAACCATAGTGGGAATTCAAAAAGCATCAGCACCGATGCAATGGCAGTCAGAACTGCAATTTTTGTGATTTTGTGGATTCTCTTTTTGTTTTTATTCTCAGTAGACATGAATATTCTCCTTTCAATATTAAAGGAGAAGATAAAAATCCCCGAGCAGCAATGCCACTCGGGGATCTTACTAACTTCCATAGCCGCGCAGAATCTATGCGGACACAGACACCGCGCCTACGGCTTTAGCTTATCTTCTCTCATCCGGACTTTATGTACGGTTTGAACCGTACGAGAAAACAATTCGGTTGCTTTGGAAACCTTTGTTTTCCTCTACCGTCGGTACAGGAATTTCACCTGTTCGGCATCATGTTGATGTTCGTGGACTATACCACCGGTATGGAATTTCACCATTCCCCGAAGATAACGATTCGGTTAGATTAAGGTTAAATTATTCCTCGATCTCGGTAACGACGCCGGAACCTACAGTTCTGCCGCCCTCACGGATAGCGAGACGGAGACCCTTCTCAATAGCGATAGGAGTGATGAGCTCAACGTTCATAATAACGTTGTCGCCAGGACGGCACATCTCAACATCCTCGGGAAGGTTGATAACACCGGTAACGTCGGTTGTTCTGAAATAGAACTGAGGTCTGTAACCGGAGAAGAAGGGCTTCTGACGGCCACCCTCTTTTTCAGTCAGAACGTAAACCTGTGCGCTGAACTTGGTGTGGGGGTTGATGGAGCCGGGCTTGCAGAGAACCTGACCTCTTTCGATATCGGTCTTCTGGATACCACGGAGAAGTACACCAACGTTATCGCCAGCTTCTGCGCTGTCGAGGAGCTTACGGAACATCTCGATACCGGTAACGACAGACTTCTTTCTTTCTTCGGTGAGACCGATGATCTCGATTTCGTCGGACATCTTCAGAACGCCACGCTCAACTCTACCGGT
>JAFQEJ010000031.1 GCA_017399105.1 Clostridia bacterium | reverse complement strand
TCGCTTTCGCTCATTATATGCTCGACTCCCAAATAAAATCAATAAGGAAGTCGTGCTTGAATTCGCTTTCGCTCATTATATGCTCGACTCCCAAATAAAATCAATAAGGAAGTCGTGCTGTAATGAACCGTGCTTTATTTTTGCTGTTACTTATTACTTATGCTCTTCAAACATTTCGAGGATGGTCTTCTTTCCGTAAACGCTCTCCCAGTCGGCAACAAAGTCGTCGATTGCATAGAGTGTCATGGGATGATAGGTGAGTGTATCAAAGAGCTCGGGGCTGATGGTAATGGCGTGAGAGCCTGCCATCGCAATTTTATGGATCTGCTCCACCGTCTTGAAGGATGCAGCCAACACCTTGGAGGGAAGATTATATTCCTTGAAGAGCTGAACAATCTCGCCGACCACATTTACACCGTCGGATACGATATTGTCAAGTCGGTTGACATAGGGAGCAACAAAGTCGGCACCCGCTTTCGCCGCGATAAGTGCCTGCTGCTGGGTAAAGATGGCGGTCTCGGTGACCTTGAGGCCCAGCTTCTTCAGCTCCACAGTCGCCCTGAGGCCTTCTGCCGAAATCGGCACCTTGATATAGAGATTGCCGCCGATGAAATCACGGATAGCCAGTGCTTCGCGGATGATATCACGGCTGGTAGAGCCTGTCACCTGAATATGAAACTGACGGTCAGCGCCGATGATGCTGCGGATGTCCTTGATCAGCTTGGGGAAGTCTGCGTTTTCTCTCGAGATGATGGTCGGGTTGGTGGTTACGCCGTCAACGGGATAGTATTCGACGCAGTGGCGGATGCTGTCCAGATTGGCGGTATCAATAATATACATCATAAGTCTTCATTCCATCCTTTACTAAAAGTTACTATTAACATTTTAACATTTTTAGCGGTTAGCGTCAATAGAAATTCTCCCCAAATTGTAGTGAATACGCACAAATTCGATCGTACATTTTGTTGCATAACGACGAATATTGTGCATATTCACATTTTTGTTGATGTTACATTGTTCATTACGAACGTTCACTGTGCGGAATCAATCCAGATCTGAGCGATCAGCTGTTCCGTGTCGGTTCCGGTCGGATCATACTCACGGCTGTTGGCGTGGAAGAAGCCCTGCGTGATCTTTCCGGTGGAAGGATCATAGATTGCCGCCGTGCGGTTGGCGGGCATCTCAAAATAGCCGATACCGCCGCTCAGATCGCGAAGCCGATACCACGCATAGGAAAGCCACTCTTTCTTGTATGCATGAGGCTGATTGGCAAACCAGCTGATCTGATCGTATCCCCACCACTTGCATGCGGTATTTACTCTATCAGGATGATGACCGCAATAATTATCCATCTCCACCGCATAAGGCAGACTGTCGCAATACCAGCCGCTGTGAGTCATACCGCCTGCGTTCTTGTGATAGATACCGTTAGGATCGCTGTCATCGAAGAGCATCCGCTGAGGATTGCCCTCCATAGGAACATGATCGATTTCGCCTTCCGGCACATAGCCTCCCCATAATGGGTACAGGTGAAAATCCTGAAGCAGCTTGCCGTCGGTACCGACAATGGTATAGGCATGGGCGTTGAGGAAGACAAAATGCCTTCTTGCATGCTTCTTCGCATAAGAACGAATCATGTTGTAAAGCTTGGTGGAAGCCGCATAGTCGGTGTCGCGATATCCCATGAGCATGACCTGTCCCATATGGATTGCTTCGAATCCCATATCAATGAAGAGGCAGGCACGGTAGTAGAACCACATCTGGGTCTCAAGCTGCGTGGTATCGGGAACACCGCCGTGCTCTCCCCACAGCTTGTCTTTCCATCCATCGGGAAAAAGCATGGCAGCCTTATTGAAATTATGTTTTTCAACCGGCAGATTGAAGGCTTCAAAAACCCATGCGGGAATCGGAATTTCTTCAATGCCGTCGAATGCAGTCTCAAAGATGCAAGCTTCAAGCACAATTTCAGAATCGTAAGCATGAATCTCGTCAATGGCATCTTTATAGCGGGGAATATACTCCAGGTCAGCTCCGCTCATAATCCATGGAGTGCAGGCTCTGCCAATATACTTGGCACCCACATTCTTGATCAACTGAATGTCTGCCTCAAGATGAGAGCGATCTTCTGACAAAAAGGTATGATTGAGCATACGCGAAAGATAGTTGCAGAGCACCTCACGGCTGACACTGCCGTCAAAGGTGAAATTCAGTCCTTTATTGGCAGGATGTACCATACTGTCACCTCTCAGTATTCTTCCTTCAGCGAATCCTCCCAGACCTGCTTAATGATGTACTCCACATCATAACCGGTGGGATCGAAATCAGTACTGTTTGCATGATAGAAAGACTGGGTATGGGTATTGGTTACCGGATCGCGGAGAGCCGCGGTACGGGTTGCGGGCATTTCCACATAACCGATGCCATCATCCACCTTGCGAACCCAGTTCCATGCATAATTCAGATACTCCTTTTTATAGGAGAGCGGCTGATTGACGAACCAGCTGATTTCGTCGTAGCCCCAGTATGCAATCGGGATACCGAGCTTGGACTCGGAATCGACGCCGCTGTAGTTATCGAATTCCACCACATAGGGCAGAGATTCGCATTCCCAACCGCTGTGGGTCATGCCGCCGATGCTGTTGCCGTAGATGGAATCGCCCTGATTCTTCATGAGAATCATTCTCTGAGGATTCCCCTCTTCGGCAAGATGCTTAAGCTCAGAATCGGGAACCTCACCGCGCATAGGGAAGATATGGAAGTCCATGAGAAGTTTGCCGTCGCTGCCGGTGAGATTATAAGCATGGGCGTTGAGGAATACAAAATGACGTCTTGCGTTAACCTTTGCATAATCGCGGATCATGTTGTAGATCATCGTGGTCTTTTCATAATTTTTGTCATTTCTGCCCATAAGCCAGACCTGTCCCATATGAAGTCCTTCAAAGCCCATGTCAATGAAGATACAGCCGCGGTAATAAAACCAGAGCTGTGTTTCCAGTCGGGTGATATCGGGCACACTGGCTCCCTCACCCCACTGATCGACAAGCTGACCGTCGGGGAAGAGCATCGACTCGTAATCAAAATTGCGCTCCTCAACCGGTAATCCGAAAGCCTCAAAAACCCATGCAGGAATCGGGATCTCCTCGATTGAACGATAGGTAGTCTCAAAAATGCAGGATTCAAAGACGATATCGGGATCGAATTCGTGGACACGATCAATAATCTCTTTGTAATAATCAAAATTGGCAAATTCGTAGCTGCCCATTCCCCAAGGAGTAGTAGCACGGCCGATATACTTGGCACCGGTACTCTTGATAAGTCGGATATCTTCATCCACACGCGATCTATCGCCCGAGAGGAAGGTATGATTGAGCATGCGCGAGAGGTAGTTGCAGAGCACTTCGCGGCTGACACTGCCATCGAATTCAAAATTCAGTCCCTTGTTAGAAGGATGATTCTTGGCATCATATTGGGTCATAAAACGTCCGCCCTTCACTTCAGCGCCGTCAGCATCGACAAGGGACCACTCGTATACAGTAGAATTGTCAAGAGGAGTGCTCATTGTAAAATGATCCGCAGACAGTCCGGTCTCTTCAAAAACAACCGTATTATCCTCATCCCCCTCCAGAGGTGAGCGGATCTTGGTGATCTTCAGCGTCACATCGCCCTCGGTGTCATACCACTCAAAGGTCGGTGTGGTGCTCATTTCATCGCTTCCTGCAGCAGGAGTTTTTGCCATCAGGAAGGAGGCACTGACATCGGTAGCCAGCGGAATAGCAAGGGAGGCATTCTCTTTGTTGATGCAGTTGTCAATGAAAACCTCGGCAGCCTTGAGAATCATAGCCGGACTGCCGCCGGTAATGACGATCTTATTACCAATCAGCTTGATTGCATACTGATTGGGCTGCAGATTCTGTTCCGATTCGCTGCGGTTTGTGTTGCCGACCAAAATTTCATACTCAGCAGGCTTGATCTCTTCACCACGTTTGACCCAGTCGGTACCGATGGTAAGTGATACACCGGTCATAGCCTCAAGCTCACGGCGAATCATAATAGCCGCTTCGGTTTCATCGCCCTGCGATTCATCGGCGCGGACGATCACATAGCTGCTGGTACCGTCACGGATGATGTAGTGAAGCTCGGCTTCGGAGAGAGTTTCACTCTCCCCGTCCCCTCCGCCGGCACTGTCACAGCCGAAGAGAAGCAAAGCAAGACTCAGACATAAAAGCAGAAGCAGGTTCTTTTTCATAAGCTATCCTTTCAATAATTTATTTACACTGCGAAGCATGCGGTCCAATCAATAGGTCAGACCGTTCTCCGCCGCATATTTTGCAAAGGTAAAGAAGGTAATGGGATCGACAAGTTCAAAATTCGCCTCGGGACGCTGGCGCTTCATTTCTTCATAGATCTCACCGTGGCGTGTGGGCGATACACAGATGGTGCGGAAAACGTGGAACTTCTTTTCCTTCGGGTACTTGTCAACTGCACGCAGGGCATCCTTTGCACTTGCTTCAATACCGGGCGAGTTGCGATGGCCGATTCCCCAGCCGCTCATGGGCATATAGACGGCACCGTTGACTACCGTTGTTTCGTTGGGACCCATGGTATAGGTCGAGCCCAGCTTTGCAAATTCGGCAAGGTCATGCATCTGCTGCTCATCGGTATTGTAATCGCCGTTGATGATGAAGCCGATAATGCCAAGATCAAACTTGTCAAAATAATATTTGTTATGGCGAATATTCTCAGCAACACCGCTGGGCAGTCCCGAGTGAGGTCTGGGCTCATAGAGCAGTGCGGGATTATTGTAGCCTGCCCCCGAATCCCCCGCTTCAAAGTAGTCATTCTGGGTATAGCGCTCATAGATGAAATCGAATGCCTGGGGAATACGGTCGGACAGGTTGGGATTAAAGCACCACATCAGCGGATACTTGCCCAGGTTGGGATCCTCGTACCATTCGGGGATGCTGCGTGCCGTCCATGCCGCCGCGTCATAGTCGCCCACATAGAAGAGGATATAGGTCTTATCGGGATCATAGACCTTGGTCGGATCGGGCTTGCGGTTCTCATACTTCGCCTTCAGCGGGAAATGAGTAAATACCGAAGCATTGGCAAGGCCGCAGCGTCCGTATGCATCGGCATCCTTCACGCAGTTGAATGCCGACAGTACCTCGCCGAAGCGCCATTCACCGGGAACGGGATCATGCTTGCCCTTGCCGTTATGGGTTGTGTACTTGACATGCCAGGGATTGAAGCCGCAGACGGTAGTCATTCTGCCGCCGGTCAGATTGTAATGGCGCAGGAAGATCTCCTGCATGGTCTTATAGTCAGTGCCGAGCGGCTGTGTGGGATCGTCGCTGGGAACCTCGTCATCGTAGGAGGACACATCAAAGACGAATGCGCGCTTGGAGATGGCATAGTCATGATTGAAAACACAGGCGTTGTCAAGATCGGGATAAAAAGGCTTATTGTCATCCCAGCTGATCGCATCAAGCGTGTAGAAGAGAATGGTAGGATGGCACTTATCCATATACTTATCCAGCGCCCAAAGGTAGGTATCGCACTTGGCAGAGCCGCTGGACTCCCGATCGGTGTCCCAGATTCTGCCCTTGCCGGTGAATTTGCCCACCAGATCAAGCTTCACCTCAGCACCGGTTTCTTTCATAATGCGAGCCATTGCTTCACTGCCGCCGCGCACCGGAATATATCCGTCAATGCCGCAGGCTGTGGTTGCAGCGTTCATGGTTGCGGGAACATCATAATCCCAGACCGCCAGTCCGCACTCCTTGATGAAGCTGCCGTAGTGCTCGATAAATGCTGCCCAGTTGGGAAGCTCAACCCGTTCTCTTCCGTGGAGGAATTTGCCCTCCTCCTGCATATAGTCAAGCCAGAAGGAATCCTGGGGTACCCACATCAGATAAAGCTCAGGCTCCTCGCGGTTCACCTGTCCCTGTACCGCAACGATAAGCTTGAAAAGGTCATAGCGAAGCACGGTGTCCTCGCCCATTTCTGCGGCAAATTTTACTGTATCGATGATATAAAGCTTATCCTTCATCTCTGTATTCCTCCGTCCGATTAATATGTAAGTCCATTTTCCACCGCATACTTGGCAAATGCGAAGAAGGTGTGCGGATCAACCAGCTCAAAGTTTGCCTCGGGCCGCTGACGCTTCATCTCGGCGAGAATCTCGTCATGCTGGGTAGGCGATGCCAGAATGGTGCGGAAGATGTGGAACTTCTTCTCCTTGGGGAAGCGATCCATGCCGGTGAAGGCAGCCTTTGCGCTCTGTTCGACAGAAAGCGCACGCTCTTGGGCGATATCCCATGACATGGGCATATAGACAGCACCGTTCACCACCGAGGTTTCCTGTGGTCCGTTGTTATATGCCGAGCCTTCCACAGCAAATTCCGCAAGGTCATGCATCTGCTGTTCATCGGTGGGATAAACTCCATTGATGATGAAGCCGATAATGCCAAGATCAAACTTATCGAAATAATACTTGTTGTGACGGATGTTCTCAGCTGCCCCCGAGGGAAGTCCCGAATAGGGTCTGGGCTCGTAAAGCAATGCGGGATTGTTGTAACCGGCACCCGAATCGCCCGCCGCGAAATAGTCGTTGTCGGTGTAATTTTCGTAGATAAAATCAAATGCCATCGGTACGCGGTCGGACAGATTGGGGTTGAAGCACCACATCAGCGGATTCTTGCCAAGGTTCGGATCGGCATACCACTTGGGAATATGGCGTGCAGTCCATGCAGCCGCATCATAGTCGCCCACATAGAAGAGCACATAGGTCTTGTTCGGATCGTAAACCTGATCAGGCTTTGCCTTGCGGTTCTCATACTTCTCCTTCAGAGGGAAGTGCGTGAATACAGAAGCATTTGCAAGTCCGCAGTAGCCGTATGCATCGGCATCCTTCACGCAGTTGTAAGCAGAAAGCACCTCGGTGAAGCGCCATTCGGCAGCCACGCCGCCGTGCTTGCCGCCCCTGCCCTCTACATATTTGCGCTGCCAGGGATTGAAGCCGCAGACGGTGGTCATTCTGCCGCCGGTGAGCTTATAATGGCGCAGGAAAATTTCCTGCATAGTACGGAAATCGGTTCCAAGCGGCTGTGTGGGATCGTCGCAGGGAGTCTCGTCGTCATAAGAGGAAACATCAAAGACGAAGGCGCGCTTGGAAATTGCGTAGTCATGGTTGAAAACAAAGGCATTTCCAAGATCGGGATAGTAGGGCTTATCGTCACTCCAGCTGATACCGTCGAGGGTATAGAAGAGGATAGTGGGGTGGCACCGATCCATATACTTCTCCAGAGCCCAGATATAGGCATCGCACTTTGCGGAGCCTGTGGACTCACGGTGGCAGTCCCAGATTCTGCCTTTGCCGGTGAATTTGCCTGTCAGATCTACCTTGACCTCAGCGCCGGTCTGAGCCATGATACGCTTCATCGCTTCACTGCCGCCGCGCACGGGAATATAGCCGTCCACACCGCAGGCTGTAGTTGCCGCGTTCATGGTAGCGGGAACGTCATAATCCCAGGCAATCAATCCCTTCTCGGCGATAAAACTGCCGTAGTGTTCGATAAATGCCGCCCAGTCGGGAAGCTCCACTCTTTCGCGTCCGTGAAGGAATTTTCCCTCCTTCTGCATATAGTCCATCCAGAATGCGTCTGCATCCTGCCACATAAAGTAGAGCTCGGGATCCTCGCGGTTCACCAGTCCCTGAACAGCGACGATGATCTTGAAAAGATCATACTGGAGAACGGTGTCATCGCCCATCTCTGCCTTGAATTTGGCTGCATCAATTATGTAAAGCTTGTCTTTCATTGTTGAATACCTCATAGAATTATTTTATATTGTAAAAACCTGCAGCTTTCGCCATCGGATTAAACGAACAGATTATTGGGGCAGCAGACGAATGATATTACCACCGCCAAGCATTGTACTGGTTGCTGTCAGCTGTGTTTTTCCCTCTGCATACTGTGAAATCATACAGCCGTGCACATGTCCGCAGAGAAAGAGACTGATCGGACATTCGGGAGCTGTAATATATTCGAGAAAGGCGCGGGTGTCGGGAACGGCGCCATCCTTTGTAATGGTAAAATATTCGCCGACCTTCGCCATAACCGCATCATTTTTCTCTGTGCGGATCGGAATATGCGCAGCCAGTACCGGCAGACAGCCATCTTCCGCCTCCTCGCGCAGATGGGCAAGCTGATCTGCGGTAATCTCCTTTTTTGAATTGTCAAGAAGAATCAGCTTCAGCTTACCGAGTCTGAATACCTGCCATGCGGGATGCTCTCCCATAAAGGGAATATATTCGCTCTCCTCTCCGCCGTCATGGTTGCCGCGCACCCAAAGGAAGGGCGCTTCAAAGCGCGGAAGCATCTCCTTCAGACAGCGCAGATTGGGGGATGTAATTCGCTCCATCAAATCTCCCGTGCAGAGAATGACATCCGGCTTTATTTCGTTTGCAAGCTCAATCCACTTCTGCAGATATCCGTGCAGGGGAATCACATGCACCTCATCGACAGAATCACCGAATGCCCGTGCAAAATTGAAGCGTCCCTTCTCCCAGGATGCAGTCGCTTCCTTACCGTAGGCAATTTCCTCGGGAGTACAATCCACGTCCCACTCGGCGAGATGGATATCGCTGATATGCAGCAGTTTATATTCACGATCAAGTCCCGGCATTGTAAAGTCAAATTCTCTCAGCTGAAAAAAAGGATCCATCACATCACTTCGCTTTCTTTGAAATTACAGTTTCATTATATAGGAAAGCCGCTGAAATTACAAGCACCAGGGCAAATTTTTTATAAATCTTTGATAATATCTTGCCTTTTGTGCCCTCATTTGCTATAATCATGGTAATCCATTCAACCGAGGTGTCTATTTCATGAAATATTATCTCTTTGCAAAATTCTATCAGGATTTCACCCCCGAACAGCTTGCCGAGCGCTGTGCAGAGCTGGGCTTCGACGGTCCCACCGCACTCGTCCGTGACGGTTATCCGCTGACAGCAGCGAATCTTAAAGAAGCACTTCCCTCTTACATTCGCACCATGGAAGCGGCAGGCATGGAGGTTAAATTCGCCGACGCTCCCGTCAATCCGCTGCGTGAGGATGCCGATTATCTGGTAGGCACTCTCGCTGAGCATGGCATCGAGCGCATCCGCCTTGATCATATCGGCAAGGCAGTAAAGCCTGCCCGTGAGCTTGCCGATTATGCCCGCTATTATGCCGAAGCAGCAGCCAAGCTTGCCGAGCGTCACGGCACAAAGGCAGTCATCCAGCTCCACGGTCACTGCTACCCACACAACGCTACCGCTGCCTATCCCTGCGTGAAGGATCTCGATCCCCGTTACATCGGTGTCAAGATGGATCCGGGCAACAATCTGGCACAGGAGGGTTATGAGCTCTTCGACTACCAGATCAAGCTTCTTGGTGAATACCTGACCGCCCTTGGTGCCAAGAGCGCAGGTATCTTCCGCGGTGAAGACGGCATCTGGAGACGCGGCTTTGTTCCCGCGCAGGAAGGCATTGCCGACTACAATCTGATCATGCGTACTCTGAAGGAGATCGGCTTTGACGGTCCCGCCGTGCTCATGCCCTTCTACAATGACAGAGAGCCGGATGTGCTCACAGAAAAGCTGAAGGACGAGCTTGCATTCTTCAAGGCATGCGAGAAGAGAGCAAACGAAGCATAAAATCAGAATACCATAAGGGACTGTCGCATTTGCATGCGACAGCCCTTTCTTTATATCAACCACAGGTTACCAACATTTTTATGATATCAACAACAAATATATTGCATTTTGCTTCATGATTTAGTATAATAAAGAAAAGCGAACATATGTGCCTTTTTATAGAGTAGCAGGAGAACATAAAAATGTTGGATTTAAAAAAAGTTGGTAAAAACATCGCATCCATCCGCAAGCGAAACGGTTACACGCAAATTTCTCTGGCAAACACACTGAATGTCTCCACACAGGCAGTCAGCAAGTGGGAAAACGGCAAAAATCTGCCCGAAGTATCGCTGCTCGTCACCATGGCAGGACTCTTTCAGATCTCGGTGGACGACATTCTCATGGGAGAGGTGCCCGAGGGTGATAACCATCTGCTCACAGCACAGAACGGTATCCTCAGACTGCCCATCCACTACGGAGATGACACCTGCTCCTCCTGCGTTGTCGCGGGTGACTATATTTTTCTCGCTCATCACGGCGGCGGTCAGGATGTGGATGATATCGTCCATCAAACCCGCGCTTCCCTCGAAAGTATGGCACAAACACTTGCCTCAGTCGGTGCCGTGCTGGATGATCTGGTTCAGCTCAATTATTACATCCGTGATATATCCGATTTTCGCCGCGGTGCCGACACCTTCCGCGAATATTTCAAAAACGGCTCCCCCGCAAGAACAACGGTGGTTACCGAGTTTGTGGGTAAAAATTGTCTCTGCCAGATCGACGGCATCGCCTATAAGCCTGTCAAGCGGTAAACAAATCAAGCTCTTTTTCCTCCCATAACAAATGGGGCTGTTGCAAATGTTTCATTTACAACAGCCCCGCCACAAATTTTCGATATTGTGGCGTATATTGATTGATTTCAGGGCGTAAAACGCCCTGAAATGGCGGTCTTTGACCGGCAAAATCAATATTCAAGGGACTGTCGCATGCAAATGCAACAGTCCCTATTTTCATTGATTCTTTTTTACTTCTGACCGCTCATCCGCTTCAGATTCTCCTCGTAGGAATTCTTTCTGTAGCCGCTCTGATCCTTATAAAGATACAGCTCACCATTGTGCATCTGATACACCTTGTCGGCGCGGTCGGCGATGGTCAAGTCATGGGTGACGACAATCAGCGTCTGTCCGATCAGCTCCTTCACCGATAGCAGCAGATCGAGCACTTCTCCCGCTGTAGCACCGTCCAGATTACCTGTAGGCTCATCGGCAAAGAGAATCTGTGGACGGTTGATCAGCGCACGGGCAATGGCAACACGCTGCTGCTGACCGCCCGAGAGCTCGCTTGGAAGATGGTGAAGTCTGTCACCGATATCCAGCGCTTTGATCAGCTTTTTCATATGCTCCTCATAGCGAATGGAGATCTTATTGCACATGATGGTTGGAACAAGAATGTTCTCGAGGGCAGTCAATCCGGGAATCAGATTGTGATTCTGGAAGACAAAGCCAAGATGCTGTCCGCGGAAGGCATTGAGGGCATCGGGCTTCATTTTTGTAAGATCTTCACCGAGAATGGTGATACTTCCCGAATCGGCACGATCAAGTCCCGCCATAATACGAAGAAGGGTACTCTTACCCGAGCCGGAGGAACCGATGATGGCGATGAATTCTCCCGGCTCCACCTGCAGGTTGACGCGGTTGACAGCGGTAACAACGGTATCATATTGCTTGAACTGCTTAATCAGATTAATAGTTTCAAGAATGCTCATATCTGTAGTCCTTTCACACATTCATAATTGGAAATGCTTCAGCCGTATCAGTAATTGGTATCGCTGGAGGCTTTGCGGCTCATGGCGGCATGCTCGCGTCTCAGACCGAGATAGGGAATGAGCACCGAGAACAGCGCCAGCGCTGCCATGATCAGCATGGCAATGAAGTAAGGCATCCAGGGGAATTCCAGCGCGAAGCTGCGTCCTGTCAGGGCGACAACCGCTTCATGTACAAGCTTGGTGACAATCGCGCCGAAGCCGCAGGTCAGCAGCATTGTAAAGAGCGCCAGCACCAGACCGTCCCGCAGATGGAGTCCGCCGAGCGTTTTGTCCGAGCCGCCAAAGACGGTAAAGACCAGCATTTCATCCCGGCGCTTGCGGTAGAACATGAGCTGCATATAGATAAGACAGGGAGTCGCCAGCACCAGCAGGAAACAGGCGCCCACTAAAATGATCACGCCGATGTTGTTGGCATCCTCCATATAGTCAAAGAATGCGGTATTGTGATTGGTAAGACTGCCGCCGCCAATAGCAACGAGACTGCTCTTGAGCGCGGTCTGAATTTCGATAATCTGTCGGTTGGTGAGATCCTCTTCCACATAGATCTTCGCCTCGGTATAGTAGGGATCCATAGAGAGCAGATCGTAGTAATCTTCCTCGGGCAGGTAGATATAGATACCGTCCATACCATTGTCAATGATGGCACCCACATTGTAGCTTGTATACTTGTACATATAAGCTTCGATTTCTTCATTGACCGAGTTGACGCCGCTGCTCAGCGCCGAGCGGATACCGATCATCTTACCGAAGGTCAACGGATCGCCCAGCTTCAGCTCCCAGTATCCGTCACATGAAACTACCAGCTCGCCCCGGTTGAGCGCGTCGATATCGGCATTGTGATACTTCTCGGCAAGCTCAGCCATCACTTCTTCATCTACCATGACATAGATGGCACGGTTCGTGCCGCAGAGGTATTCCTGCACCTCGTCATCGGCTTCCATCAGCGCATCGCGCTCTACCACATAAGGAAGCGGCGCATTCATGGTATTGAGAGTCAACAACGACATATCATCAAGCACCGAGCTGTAATTGTCCAACTTATCAAGACCCATGACCTGCGAGTAGATAATGTGCGAGCGGAACATGGATGCCATTGCAGTCTTGGTCAGATTGATATAATCGGCTTCGGGAATGTAGAGAGTGAAGCTGTCGCCAATATCCTCGCTTTCAGCAACGGCAGCAACGGTATAGCTCTTGTAT
Organism: Clostridia bacterium; assembly: GCA_017399105.1. Taxonomy (GTDB): domain Bacteria; phylum Bacillota; class Clostridia; order Oscillospirales; family CAG-272; genus RGIG1743. The sequence continues at coordinate 127,164 of JAFQEJ010000031.1, read as the reverse complement.
TCATATTGGTTGAAATCCATCTGCAGTTCCAGCTGACGAACCGCATTGTCGCTGTCTCCATAACCCGCAGAGGCTTCAATAAGGGTCGCAATCTGCAGACTGTCACCCGGCTCCAGCTTCAACTGATCGCTCATGTTGGAGGGCGCTGAGAAGATGACCGTATCCTCTCCGGATTTCAGCTCGCCATTGTAGCTGCTCTCAGCTACGAGATCCATAGCATTGGCATCAAGTACAGCATAATTGATCATCGGTGTGCCGAGCATACCGTCGCCATTTTCGGCAAAGACGGTGCGAACAGCCACATCCTCGGGATTGAAGAGCACATGAGAGGAAAGCATCGAAGCACTCATTCCCATGGCAGCCTCCACGCGGGTGATGCCTTCAATAGAAGCAAGCTCGGGCTTGATGTGATAGGAGTACATATCCGAGTCAGCGCTCATGGCAAAATTCATGGTAAACTGCTCCTCCGGCAGCTCTGACAGCTTGCCGTAGACATCCCCCATATACATGGTTCCCACGAACAGCACCGCAAAGGTCACGGTTGCCGCCGCCAGCTTCAGGAAATAACGTCTGAAGCGGAAAAAATGCAGCAGCGAATAGCGCATGGTCAGCTTTGTGCTGCCGATAGAAGAAGAACGTCTGGGCGAGCTGACATAGTTTGCATTGTCTGCTGAGGAAAGCAGCTCGGAGGGAAACTTGCGCGCTGTGACCGAGAGCACAAAGGAAAGCACAATCCAGATCAGCGCCAGTGTAATCAGTGCCATCCAAATGAAAGAACCGAGGCTGGGCTTGATGGCAAAGCCGTTCGGCAGAAAGATCACCAGCGACAGAGCGATGGCGGTGAGGTATGCGGGAATCAGCGTGAGCACGCCCACCGCGCTCATCTCCAGCCTCGACAGCGCCAGCAGTTTTTTCCGATCGGCGCCGAAGGTCACATAAATACCGTAAGTATGCTTATGCTCATTGGTACGGATGGTAAAGAGATTATAGAGCACAAAGGCGGAGCACACCAGTGCAAAAATCGTACAGCCTGTGTAAAGCAATCCGCCGCGGTTGAGCGACTGTCCGGTCTCGATGAGCAGGAAGGGCTTGCGGATCACATCCACCTTCACGCCGAAGATATTTTCGGCAGTGGAGCCGAAACGGAAGCCGCGCAGGATACCCATAATCTCTGCAATCCGCTCGCCTACATAATAATTAAAGGAACTGAGCATATACTTCGCATCCGCATAATAGAGCGGCGAGGTTTCCATGGTGGAGCCAGGATTGCTCTGCAGCAGCATCTGGCGGTAGTTGAGCAGGAAATTATAGTATACAATGGTGAGATTATCTCGATATTCCTTGTTGTTAGGAATCAGCTTCACATAGACATCATAGACTGCATTTCCGTCCATCTCGCTCTCTTCCACATCGGTGACCCGAAACTCACCGATAGAGCCAAACTTGTATGCGCGAGTTGAATTTACCAACAGCATCTTCGAGTTTTCACTAAGACCGCGGAAAACCAGATGGTAATCATATTCTGCCTTCACTTTTTCATCATAAATTGCATCGTTTGTATTTGACGCAATGAATATGGTACCAAGCAGAACCTCCAGAATGTACACCACCACAAAAATGCAGATGTTCGCCCGAAAGTTTCGCATTGCATCGCGGAATGCAGGCTTTACATTCAGTTGATAATAATCCTCAAGCCATTCGCCCATAAAATCACCTCTTATTGGTCATTCGTATTTCCTTACACATGTAGTATACCCTATTTTACTACTCATGTCAAGTATTTGTTTTTCAGTCAAATCATTTTCCTTATAATAAACAAAAAAGGCACTCTGCATTTGGGCAAAGTGCCTTCCTTTTTTTCCAGAAGATATTTATCAGTTACGTTTAATTAATACTTCTTTGTCTTCTTGAGGATGTTCATGATATCGCCGAAATCGTCATCCGAAAGACCTTCTTCATCATCAGCTGCTTCAGCAGCGGGCTTAGCCTGAGGCTTTGCGGCGGGAGAGGACTGTACCTTTCTCAGATTATCGGCAGCAGCTCTCGCGGAAGAATCCCTTCTCTCCTCGGGAGTATCGTCGAAGCCGGTAGCAACAACAGTAACGCGCATCTCGTCTTCCATGGTGTTGTCGAAGACAGAACCCCAGATGATCTGTGCATCGGGATGTGCCTCATCGGCGATCATGGACGAAGCGATATCGATCTCCTCCAGACCGATGTCGGGAGAGGTGGTGATATTAACAAGAATTCTTCTGGAGCCTGCGATCGAGGTCTCAAGCAGCGGGCTGGAGATTGCAAGTCTTGCAGCCTCGGTAGCCTTTTCCTTGCCGGTAGCACTGCCCATACCCATATGAGCATAGCCTGCATCCTTCATGATAGCGGTTACATCGGCGAAGTCAAGGTTGACCATACCGGTAACGTTAATCAGGTCGGAGATGCTCTGAACACCGCGGCTGAGAACGCCGTCGGCGATAGCAAATGCGTTTGCAAGAGTAATGCGTGTCTCGGAAACCTGCTTCAGTCTCTCATTGGGGATGATGATGAGCGAGTCAACAAAATCCTTCAGCTTGAGAATACCTGCCTCAGCAGCTTCCATTCTTTTTCTGCCCTCAAAACCGAAGGGCTTGGTAACGATACCGACAGTCAGAATGCCCATATCGCGTGCGATCTTAGCTACAACAGGAGCTGCACCGGTACCTGTACCGCCGCCCATACCGGTTGCGATAAATACCATGTGTGCACCCTTGAGTGCGTTCTGAATCTCGTCTGCGCTTTCCTCGGCAGCTCTTGCACCGACCTCGGGATTTGCGCCGGCGCCGTGACCGTGGGTCATCTTCTCGCCGATCGGGATCTTATGGCTTGCGCTCGACTGAACAAGAGCCTGCTTATCGGTATTGATGGCTATAAATTCAACGCCCTTGATATTTGTCTCAATCATACGGTTGACGGCATTGCTTCCGCCTCCGCCTACACCTACGACCTTAATGCTTACGCCGCTGTCGTAATATTCTTCCATCTCTAATGCCATTTCCTGTATCCTCCCACATCGTTTATTTCCAGTATCATACAATATTAACAGTTTATCCCATGTAACAGTTTATTTACAATTATGGATAGTATATATATTAATATGATAATATTCTTTTTCTTTTTTTGCAATAGTTTTTTTCAAATTTAATTTAATTTTAACATTTTCCCGCAAAATCTGCGAATAATCCGAATTCAAAATCGCCCGACTCTGACATTTCAGTCACGCTTGTCCACAATGGCGTAGCCGGATTCAATATTTTCGGCATTGATGGTACCGGCTGCCTCCGCAGAGAAAGATTCGATCATTCCCATAGCAAAGCTTGCCTTGGCACGTATGTCCTGATTATTGCCGAGCATCACATCGAAGCGATTGTCATACCGCAGAGTGATGCTGAATTTATCGCTGACATCAATCTCACTGACCTTTTCGTAAAGCGTGGTTTCCGACAGCTCCTCCAGCATGGAAGAGGTATAGACGAACATCGAGTTTCCCGAAAAGCGCACATTCTGACCGACTACCGCATAGATAATCTGAGGTGCCACCAGGCGTCTGATCTCCTCGGAGCGGGTTCTCGCCTCGGCTTCACTGCTGCAAAGCTCAAGTACGCGCAGACTGTCTGACAGGATAAAATACTCTCCCGCAATCTCCACGTAATAAGCAGGCAAATCCTCCTCAATCAGAAAGCTGAGTGTCGTGGGAAGCTGTCTTGTGATGGTCACGTTTTTAATATAAGGATAATTTGTCATAATCGCAGACTCAATCTCCCGCTTGTTGATCGCGTAAAGATTCTGCATGGTCTCAACCCCCGATGTCTCGAGGATTTCGGCATCGTCATAGAATTCGCTTCCCGTGATATTCACCTGATGAATCCGCAGAAAGAGCGACGCACAGACAATGATGAACGCGATTGACAGCACCAGAGCTGTAATTACAGAAAAGATACTGCGGCGAAGATGCTTGGTCCTGTTCTTGCTGCGCAGCTTTTCATAGCGGTCGTCCATCACCACATCGGCGTTGGTGCGCTGCCGCTTGGCTTTTACATCTTCCTTCATGGACGACCTCCTTTCGCTTTTCCTCAAACGAAGCTGCCCGTGATAGCTGCTCCCTCATTTATTATATCACATCTTGTCTGCCTTGACAAGATTTTTTAGCTCATTGTAAATGATTTCCCCGGCATTTTCAATGGAAAAAACGGCAATTTTTTCCGACATCCCCGCAAGTGCACTCCGATCGCGGATGAGACGGGATACCTCCTTCATCAGCGCCCCCTCACCCAGATTTTTTTCCTCGATCAGCGAGGCTGCGCCCTTTTCCTCCAGTACATGTGCATTCTTGTACTGATGGTTGTTGGTTACATTGGGCGAAGGGATGAGAATACAGGGCTTCCTCTGCATTGCCAGCTCGGAAAGTGTCATCGCACCTGCACGGCAGATTACAAGATCTGCGGCAGCCATCATCAACGGCATATCATAGATATACTCACGAAGCTCTATATTGGGACAGGCATCAAGACCGTATTCACGGAACTTGGCTGTAGCCGCTTCAAACTCAATCGCTCCGGCAGCATGTACATGGCGGATATCGGGATTTTTCGCCGTGAAGTCGCGCATCAGAGCCAGTACCTCATCATTGACCCGTTCAGCCCCCATGCTTCCGCCATAGGAAAGGATGAGAGAACGGTACTTGCCTTCAAGTCCGAGTGCTTTGCGCGCCTCCTCTCTGCTGAGCGTCTTGAAATCGCCCTTCAGCGGATTACCGGTACGCATCGCCTTTTCGGGATGCTTGAGATAGCGCTTCGACTCCTCAAAGTTTACAAAAAGCTTATCGACACTGCCCTCCAGCATCTTGACAGCCATGCCCGGAATGGCATTGGACTCGTGAAGTGCCGTAGGGATTCCCATTTGGGACGCCGCCTTCACCACAGGCCAGGAGACATAGCCGCCGGTACCGACAACGATATCAGGCTTAAAAGCTTTGATCAGCTTTTTCGCCTTGCCTACTGAGGTCACGGTCAGCCATGCAGTCTTCAGATTGGAGAGCGAGAGACTGCGCTTGAGTCCCTGAATCTCCACATGATGCAGAGGATAGCCCGCATTTGGAACCAGCTTATTCTCGATGCCGCGGGAGGTGCCGACGAAAGCAATCTCCGAATCGGGCTCCATTCTTCTGATATAGTCGGCGATGGCGATGGCAGGATTTACATGTCCGCCGGTACCGCCGCCTGTCATTAATACTCTCATGGAAATACCTTTCCTAAACTGAAATATTATTTTTGCTGATAACAATACCGTGATATACATAACAGCACGCCCATTTCAATCATCAGACAGAGCATGGATGAACCGCCATAGCTGAAGAAGGGGAGCGAAATGCCGGTATTGGGGATCATATTGGTAACAACTGCCACATTGAGCAGAGTCTGAATGGCGATATGGAATGCGATGCCCAGCGCGGAAATTCTGCAGAAGGTATCCTGTGCTCTCATGGCAATAACCACAGAGCGCCAGACAAAAGCGGCAAAAATGCAGAGAATCAGCGCCGCGCCCACAAAGCCCAGCTCTTCGCAGACGATCGAAAAAATGAAGTCATTCTGCGGCTGAGATACAAACATATGCTTCTGACGGCTCTCGCCCAGTCCGACGCCGAGGAAGCCGCCCGAGCCGACGGCAATCAATCCCTGTGTGGTCTGCCAGGTATCATTGGTGGTATCAAAAAGCTCGGGATGCATGAACATGTCAAAGCGCTTCTTCATGTACGGCACGGTATTGATCATGATAAAAACAATTCCGAGTCCGATTCCGCCGCCGCCGACCAGCCACAGCTTAATCGCTCCGCTGATAAAAACGACTACCGCGCCGATCAAAAACATGATGACAGTTCCCGAAAGATGGCTCTCCAGCATGATCATAACGCAAACCGATGCCACAATACCGAGCGGAAAGAAAACCCCCCAGAAGGAAGAATGCCAGAAGAGGACAAGATCGTGCTTCCTCATGCCGTTTTTTTCGTTTTTGAAGCGCATGACCTTGTTTTCGTACTTTGCATAATACCATGCCAGCATCAGCACCAGCATCAGCTTCATCAGCTCGGAGGGCTGGAAGGTTCCGAAGAAGGGCACTCGGATCCAGCGCTGTGCGTCACCCTCGGCAACACCGATCACCAGCACCAGAATCAATAGCCCGAAGGCAACCGTATATCCCGCAGGCGTCCAGAATCGGATCGTATCAATTTTCAGAAAAGAAATTCCCAGTGCCGCGGCAATTCCGATGGCGATAAAGACAAGATGCCGCCAGATAAAATAAAAGCTGTTGCCGGTTTTATTGTACGCATAAGCATAGCTGGCGCTGAATACCATCACCGCGCCGATACAAAGCAAAAGGAAGATAATCACCATCAGCGGGCGGTCAATGGCGCCCCGAAGCTGAATAATATCGTCATCACGGATGATATCCTTACTCTTCACCGCAGGCTTTTCGGGAGCGCTCACCTTGTGCTTGGCAGGCACCGCCGATGCAGGACGCTTCTTAGGCTGCTGACCTGCCGGGCGCTTTGCAGGTGTATGAGTCTGCCCGGTGCGCGGAGCGGCAGGATGGGGAGCTGCTGCTCTTCCACCCTCACGCCGCCCTCGGTTCTGAACAGTATTGTTTGGTTGTTGTTTATTCATGGTACTCCTTTGATTTATCTGAGACCGGGAATGGCGCAGGCGCAGAGAACCAGCGTGACAAGCGAGAATACCGCCACGATTTTAACCTCGCTCCATCCGCACTTCTCAAAGTGATGATGGATAGGCGCCATTTTAAAGAAACGTTTGCCGTGGGTAAGCTTGAAATAAATCACCTGAATCATTGAGGAAAGGGTCTCACAGATATATACCAGACCGCAGATCACCACAATCAGCGGATTATTCAGCATAAAGGCAAGCCCAACCACCATGCCGCCCAGGAAGAGCGAGCCGGTGTCACCCATGAAAATCTTCGCGGGATAGAAATTATAAACCAGAAAGCCCAGCACACCGCCGATGAGCATTGCCGAAAGGACAGTTCCCATCAGGTCGCCGGCAAGCACAGAAGCCAGCGCAAAGAATGCTCCGACTACAGCCGTCACCGTGGAGGCAAGACCGTCAATACCGTCGGTCAGATTGACACTGTTGTCCATGCCGCAGATGAGAATGAGCGCAAAGACATAGTAGAACCAGGACAGCTCCCACTTGATACCGAGGTATGGGATATAGAGCACGGTTGTCATGTTGCCTGTCAGAGTCATCGCCGCAAGATAGATGCCTGCCGCAATTAACTGCAGCAAAAACTTCTGCTTTGCCGAGAGTCCCTCGTTCTGCTTTTTAAGCAGCTTGGCTCTGTCGTCAATAAAGCCGATGCATGCCATCATCAGCGCAAGGAAAAGAGTGAGCAGCATGCGCTCAATACCCTCAGCCTTACCTGCAATCACACAGTATGCAGCAGCAGCCGCCCCCACAATCACCGTCGAGATGATAAAGGCAAGTCCGCCCATCATGGGAGTGCCTTCTTTATTCTTATGCCAGCGGGGACCGATGTCAAGAATCTTCTGTCCCATCTTCTTGCTTTTGAGAATGGGAATAATGATGCGGGTGATAACTGCTGTAAGTGCAAAAGTCAGTACCAGTGCGGCAATAAAAATCGGTGCAAGTTCGTTCATGGTTATCTTCCTATATCTGTCTGTTATTTTTGATGCCTTCGATGATTCGCTCCAGCTCCATGGCGCGGCTGGCTTTGAAGAGAACCGCATCGCCCGCGCACAGTTCATCGGTAAGCGCGGAAATCAGTTCATCTGCCTGCTCCTCGCCAAAGCGGAAGATGTACGCTTCATCCATCCCCGCCGCAGCCGCACCCTCGGCAATGCCCTCAGCAAGAGCACCGAAGGTATAGAGCAGATCACAGACCTCTGAGGCAGCTTCACCCACAGCGAGATGATATGCAGGGCTGTTTTCGCCAAGCTCACGCATGTCGCCGAGCACGGCAAGCTTTCTTGTCCCTGCGGTGGTTTGCAGTACCCCCAGTGCCGCCCGCATGGATTCGGGATTGGCGTTGTAGCAGTCCTCGATGAAGGTCATATCGTCACAGCAGGTAATTTTCTGACGCAGTCCGGTATTCTCAAATGCGCAAAGACCCGCGCGGATTTGCTCCTCGGTCAGCCCCAGCAGAATACCGACCACCGCCGCATAGGCAGCATCAAGTGTCATATGAGTACCGATTGCCGGAATCATCAGATCACGCAGGATAACCTCTCCCTCAAGATCAAAGCGGGTGGTCATCCCCTCGCTGCGCAGATTGGTGATATTATAGTCACCCTTTCCGCACGCCGACACATAAATCGCGCCATCCACACCGGCAAGCAGAGGCTCATCACCGTTCAGTACCAGTCTGCCGCCCTCTTTCATGCCGTCAATAATCTCCATCTTTGCATCGCGAATGCCCTCACGGGATCCGAGCATCTCAATGTGCGAGCTTCCGATACAGGTGATCACCGCGATGTCGGGTGAGCATATCTTCGACATCCGCGAAATTTCCCCCGCACCGCTCATACCAAGCTCCAGCACCGCAGCCTCACAGCCGGGTGTCAGCCCCAGAAGAGTGATGGGCAGACCAATCTCACTGTTGAAGTTGCCTTCGGTAGCAAGCATCTCATATTTCTGTGCAACAACAGAAGCTGTAAACTGCTTTGTCGTCGTCTTTCCCACACTGCCCGTGATGGCGACCGTGATCGGCTTCACTCGCTCAATCACCGTTCTGCCCAGCCTTCCGAGCGCCGCCACCGTATCCTCCACAAGAATGAGGCTTCCGGAAATCTCGCCCTCCGGGACACGCTCACAGAGTGCACAGCAGGCGCCCGCCTCCATGGCACGAAGTACATAATCGTTGCCGTCCACGTGCTCTCCGCGAATCGCCGCAAACATCACGGCAGACTCTCCCGCAGCCTCACGGGAATCGGTGCAAACCGCAGTGGGACAACGTCTGTTATCTCCGCCAAGCAGCTTTCCGCCTGCCGCCATAGCAAGCTCGCTTATGGTAAATCCTTTATATGCAATCTCTTTTTTCAAAACTGTTCCCTTTCTGTCTTCCCGAATGCAAGCCGCTCTTTGGCTGCACAAATCACAATCTCACGTTCCGAGAAGCGATGCTTTCCCGTAGCGTTGATCTCATATTCTTCATGCCCCTTTCCTGCGATGAGGATAATCTCCCCCGGACGGGATGTATGAAGTGCATATCTGATGGCAGACTCCCTTGAGATGATCACCGCATGGGGCTTCTCGCGATCAATTCCCTTCATGATACCGCGCAGAATCTCTGTTGTGGGCTCACTGCGGCTGTTGTCTGCCGTAACAATCACAAAATCGGCAAGCCGCGTCGCTATCGATCCCATGATTCTGCGTTTGCTGCTGTCTCTGTCGCCGCCGCAGCCGAAGATCAGGGTGATGTGCCTGCCCACAGCGAATTCTCTCACCGACCGAAGCAGCTTTTCCAGCGCATCGGGCGTATGTGCGTAGTCGATAATTACATCGATATCGCTTCCATCGGGCAATTTAAGCCTCTCCATCCTGCCCTTCACACCCTCAAGCGATGCAATCGCACCAACCGCACGCTCAAGGGGAACTCCACAGAGCACAGCTGCGCCAATTGCCGCCATAGTGTTGTATACCGTAAAGCTTCCCGGGATGCGGCAGGTGACATCAGCTCCGTTCAGCATGTATGAAATCCCCTCAGCTCTGCAATCGACCGACGAAGCATAAAAATCAGCATCTCGCTCAGCAGAATAGCCGTAGGCTCTGCATGGAACATTCATGTGAAAAATCTCCCCTGTGGGATCGTCCAGGTTGAAAAGTCCGCACCGACACTGCAAAAACAGTTTCTCCTTCGCCGCGCGATATGCCTCCATACTGCCGTGAAAATCCATATGATCGGGGGTCAGATTGGTGAAAATCCCGACCTCAAAGGTGACAGGCGCCAGCTTATCCAACGCCAGCGCATGTGAGGATGCTTCCATGAAAACATGGGTGATTCCATCTTCAGCAAAGCGGTGAAGCATGGGATAAAGCTCCTCGGGATCGGGTGTCGTCATGGTGCCGCCCATCTCAGCCATGGCAATGGTACCGATGACAGCACTGCGATACCCCGCTCCCCGAAAGATACAGTCAAGCATCTGAACAGTGGAGGTTTTGCCGTTGGTTCCGGTCACAGCAATCAGCGACAGATCTTTCTGCGGATTCCCCGCCAGTGCTGCCGCAAGATATGCAAGCGCCCGCCGTGTGTTCTTCACGATGGCATAAGGCAGTCCGCAGTCACCGGTCAGTGCATCCTCCCGCTCGGCAACAATCGCCGAAGCGAGCTCGGAAGCCTCCGCAATACGCTCATGCCCATCCTCATGAAGTCCGCGCAGACAGACGAATACGCCTCCCTGACGCAGTCTTCTTGTGTCACCCGAAACCGAGTCAATCTCCGCATCCCCGCGGATTGCGATAACATCCCCCTCGGGAAGGGATGCTATAAGCTTGCGAAAATTCAATTTCATCAACTCCGAAAGTATGAATTTGCATGGGGCATTTTCAACTTCCGTTATGATTTGGATATATGAGCCGCAGTGGAGCGACCCTCTCACCCGCTTCGCGGGAACTCTCCCAAAGGGCGAGCCTTGGAATCGGGAACGCCCTGCTGTTGTTCACACACTGCTGCGTTTTTGAGAACTCGCCACTACTGTTCGCACTCCACTGCATTTTGAAAAATCGCGTCAGCGATTTTTGGGGGCTCGCCACTACTGTTCGCACAAATTCCCCGCGAGCCCTTTAATTCGCAGTACCGTCGAAGTGTCTGCACTCAATGGTCACAACAGCGCCCGGCTCAAGCATGGTGCCTGCCTCGGGATACTGCGAGATGACCTGAGCACCGCTTCCTTCGGTGTAGTTGAGTGCACCCTCGATCTTGACATTGAAGCCCTTGTTGATCAGACTTCTGTTTGCCGCGGCTGCCGTCATGCCCGAAAGATTGGGTACCTGAAGAGTAGCCGCAGGAGTTTCACCCTCGGTATAAAGAATGATCTTGCCTTCGCTGAGCATCATGCTGCTGCCCGAGCGGGGCATTTGATAATTCACCTTGTCACCACTGCCGCGCACCACCACATCAAGTCCCAGCTTTTCGATGGCAGCCTTGGCTTCGTTCACTTCATAGCCGGTGTAGTCGGTGATCAGGATGATCATGCTCTCCAGCTCTTTGTCCGTATATTGACGCTCGACGCCCAGATAGGGTAGAATTTCGCCGAGCAGATTGGAGATATAGGGGGCCGCAACCACACTGCCGTAGACGCTCTCACACTGGGGTGAGTCGACCACAATGATCGCCGCGACCTGCGGATTTTCAGCCGGTGCATAAGCAACACAGGAACCGACGCGCAGATAGGATTCGCCCTCTTCATTGAGCACGTCACGCACCTCGGAGGTTCCGGTCTTAGCTGCTACCTTATATCCGGCTACATAGGCATTCTTCGCACCGCCGTTGCCCGAAACGCCGTCCTCAAGCACCTCTGTAATCGATTTGCATACATCGGTGCTGATGATCTGACGCTTTGCATCCGGTTCGATGGAGGTAACCACATTGCCCTCGTCATCGAGCAAAGCCGATACCATATGAGGTGTCACCAGATAGCCGCCGTTCGCCACCGCCGATATGGCAGTAATCTGCTGAAGAGCCGTAGTCTTGAAGGTCTGACCGAAGGAGTAGGTGGCAAGCTCAACCTGATTGAAGCCCGAGAGGTCATGGTAGATGCCCGATGCCTCGCCGGGAAGATCAATGCCGGTCTTTTCGGTGTATCCGAAGGCGCGGAAGTAGTTGTAGAAGGTCTCCTCGCCGAGACGCGCCGCAACCGTCATCAGCGTCGGATTGCAGGACTGCTGAAGCAGATAGGCATAGGTACCCTGTCCGTGTCCCTGACGTCTGTGACAGCGGATAGGAACATTCGCCACGGTGAGCACGCCCGAGCAGTAGAACTGCTCATCAAAGCGCACGATTTTCTCCTCCAGCGCCATGGCTGTGGTCATAACCTTCATGGTAGAGCCGGGCTCATAAAGTCCCGACACCGCCTTGTTATTCCACATGGTGTAGACCAGATTTGTATAAAGCTGATTGTACTCGGTACTTCCCTTGACAAGTCCCGATGCATCAAGCTGCTGCTGATATTCCTCTGCAAGCGTCCATGCATCGTTGAGATTCATGTCGGGATAGGTGCCCATACCGAGCACCGCGCCGGTATTGACATTCATCACCACACCGGTCACGCGGCTCAGCGGATCGGAGTCATAATAGGTCGCCTTCAGCTGATTTTCAAGAGCAAGCTGCACCGTCATATCGATAGTGGTCAGCACATTGTATCCGTTCTCAGCTTCAATATATGTATCGTATTTGGTGGGCATGTTCTTTCCCACGCCGTTTTTTGAGGTAATATATCGACCCGGAATCCCCTGCAGATAGGTGTCATACTGATATTCCAATCCAAACAGACCGCCGTCGGTACCTGTGATGCCGATCACATGAGCCGCCAGATTTCCGTAAGGATAGTAACGCTTGGAGGACGCCTCCAGATGAATCTGATTCTGGAAGCCGTTTTCCTCAATGTAGGTCAGAACAAGCTGCGCGTCGGCCTCCTCCACGTTGTTCTTAATGGTCTCGTCCTTTCGGTTCTCACGAAGTGCACGTGCAAGAATGGTATCATAATCCACATCGAGTATCTCGGAAAGTGACGCACAGATCTGCTTTGCCTGCGCCTCGTTCTCCATATCAACCGGCGAGACGAAAACTCTCCATACAGTGGTGTTGGTAGCAAGCTGGCGCATATTTGCATCGTAGATGATACCTCTTGCGGCGGCTACCGTAGTTTCACGCTGCACATTGTCGATTGCGGCCGCCTGATAGTTGTCATACTTGATGACCTGCAGATAAAACAGCCTGCCGATCACAGCGCAGAAGAGCGCAAAAAAGCCGACAACCAACCATCTCACACGACGTCGGGTTTCCGCAGCGTTATTTTCCTTCATAGGGTTCCTTTCCGCGACAGGAAGCGACAAAGTCCGCCTCCATTCGCCATTTTCAGTAAAGACCAAAATTGAGAGTAAAGAGCTTAAATGTCAGCGCTCTACTCTCAATGCTTTCGATATAATTCTATTCGGACTCAGCCGATATATTCCATGATTTCGTCGATTCTTTCACGAAATGCATCAAAGGCAGAAGCAAAGACTCCTGTATCTGTGCCATCCTCCTCGATTGCTGCCTCGATCTTGTCCACGCTGTCGATGTTGACATAGCGCTTGGGAAGCTGATCGTTCTTGACCATCCCCAGTACCGAGACGGCATATTCCTCAATGGCAGTAAGATTGTTCTTCTGCTCAAGGCGCAGGGTCAGATCGCTCTCCTCGCTGATGAGACCGCTGAGCTGTGTTCTCAGCGCCGACACGCGGATGGTACTCTCATTGATTCTGACAAAGTTAAAGATCATATACATGAAGAGCAGCGTACAGAACACCGCTGTCATAATAAATCCGAGAGGAATCGGCACGCTTGCCGTACGCTTGACGGTACGAACCTGAGGAGCCGCTGTCTTTGCCGCAGTCTTTGTCTGGGCAGAGACGCCAACCGATTCACCAAGCCCGATCGAAACAGAGGGAGACTTTGCCTTTGCACGGGGAGCCGACATATCGGGGGCACGGGAAACGCTTCTTCTGCGTCCCTGCGCCTCACGGGTACGAACCCGATCCTCGGGTCTTACAGCGGCACCGGTGCGAGCACCTGCACGACCTGCTGCGGAGGCGGATACGCTGCCACTGTAGCTGCCGTTATATTCGTATGCGTTGCCTGCGGCATAGGTCTGATTCGGCACTTTGCATATCCTCTCTTTCTTTGGTCGTTAGGGTTACTAAAAATTTCTTGTTATAATTTTTCAACCGCACGAAGCTTTGCACTTCTTGAACGCGGATTCTCTTCCAGTTCTCGCTGTGAGGGCAGAATCGGCTTTTTATAGATTATTTTTACAGCCGACTTATGATTGCACACGCACACCGGAAGCTCCGGCGGACAGATACATCCCTTTTCAAGTTCCTTGAAGGTCTGCTTCGCCGCTCTGTCCTCCAGCGAGTGGAAGGTGATTACTGCCAGCCTGCCCTCCGGCGCTAACCGGTTGACAATGCTTCGCAGTGTAGGCTCTATGATGTCGATTTCTCGATTGACCTCGATTCGAATGGCCTGGAAGGTGCGCTTGGCAGGATGCGGACCGTTCTCCCTTGCCGCCGCGGGGATCGCAGAGCGAATGATCTCGGCAAGCCTTCCTGTGTTCTCGATGGGAGCACTCTCGCGCTCCTCGACGATTCTTGATGCAATGCGTCCGGCAAAGCGTTCCTCGCCCCATTTGGCGATGATGTCACGCAGCTCGTCACGGCTGTAGCCGTTGACGATGTCATATGCCGTGCGCTTTGCTTCTCTGTCCATGCGCATATCCAGCGGAGCGTCATTGTTGTAGGAGAAGCCACGCTCGGGAGTATCCAGCTGATAGGAGGAAACTCCGAGATCAAGAAGCGCGCCGTCGATTTTTTCGATGCCCAGCTCATCGAGCAGAGCATCAATATCTGAGAAGTTGTTGTGTACGAAGGTTGTGCGGTCAAGGTAGGCTTCAAGCCGCTTTGTCGCCGCCGCGATGGCGTCTGTGTCCTGATCGATACAGATCAGCCTGCCGCCCTCGCTGAGATGCTTTGCAATCTCAAGCGAATGACCGCCGCCGCCTGCCGTGCAGTCCACGTAAATGCCGTCGGGTTTGATGTTCAGCGCTTCGATGGCTTCATGAAGCATCACTGAATAGTGTGAAAACTGTTCTGCCATGCCGCCTCCGTCAGAGTCCAAGCTCAACAAGCTTTGCCGCTACATCTGCGGGATCGATGCTGCCGATGCGCTCAGCCAATGCTGCCTCGTCCCAGATCTCGGCATGATCGCCCACGCCGATGGTAGTGACGTTCTTGTCAAGTCCTGCCCACTCCTTCAGAGCTGCAGGAATGAGAACTCTTCCCTGACCGTCCAGCGTCTGCTCATCCACAGAGGAATAGAGAAAACGCTTCAGGTCGCGGATACCCGCCTGAGGCATTGCTTCAAGCTTTTCGCTGAAAGCCTGCCATGCGGAGAGAGGATAAACCGAGATACAGGGGTCTGTGCTCTTCATGAGCACGATGACATCGCCCAGCTTTTCGCGGAGCTTTGCAGGGAAGACCATACGATTTTTCGGATCGATGGTATGCTTGTATTCACCCGATATCATATGCTCACTCCCTTTCCCGGTGGATTTTTCCTCCACTTCGTACCACTTTGTGCCACTGTTAAAACAATTATAGCGCACAAATCACGGAATTTCAAGGGTTTTTGGGATGTTTTATGAAAAAATATTCAGTTTTTTTTCAGTTTATAAACATAAGTTTTTGACTTTTTCAGTCATTCACAAACATTTGTTTGATTCTTCCATATCCAGTGCATATTGCACAGTTTAACCATGGATGTTTTTGGCAGTTTCCCTCAAATTTTGTACACTTTTGCATAAGCCTGACGCAGCGGTTCCACCATGCCGGCAGGCACATATTTTTCAAGAGGCTGCCCGTATTTCAGCATCTCACGCAGGAAGGTGGAGCTGAAATGCTGATACTCTGCGCGGGTCGGAAGGAAGATTGTCTCCACCTCTCCCCGCAGACTGCGGTTGATCAGTGAAAGCTGATATTCGTAATCGAAATCGGACACCGAACGCACACCTTTTACCAGCGCACAGCATCCCGACTCCAGACAGAAATCCGCCAGCAGTCCGCTGTGTGTGCAGACCTTGATATTCAGCATATCGGCAAATGCTGCCTCGGCAAGCTTCACACGGGTTTCCGCATCAAACAGTGTGGATTTTGCGCCGTTGGGACTGATCGCAACCACCACCTCATCGAAGAGCGCAGCAGTACGAAGAATCAGATCATAATGCCCCAGTGTCAGCGGATCAAAGCTTCCCGGAACCATAGCACGGCGGATCATTCTTCTGCCTCCGCAGGCCATCCCAGCACGGCGATATGAACACGACCGTATCTGGCGCGCTTCTTCACCTCAAAACCGCAGCCGTCGAAATTCTCCTCGCCCTCTGTTTCGCAGAAGATCAAGCCGCCCTCGGCAAGAATACCTGCATCATAAATCTGTTTTGCCACCGTGGGACACATTTTCTCCGCATAGGGAGGATCGAGGAAGATGAAATCAAACTTCTCACGTCCCACACAGCCGCGAATAGTATTTTTATAGTCGGTACAGAGGACACGGCAGCACTGATAGAGCTTGGTTTTCTGTGCGTTCCGTTTGATAATGGCAACCGCATCGGCAGAGGCATCGGCAAGCAGCGCATTGTCAGCTCCTCTGCTGAGTGCCTCCAGTCCCAGTTGTCCCGAACCTGCAAAGAGGTCGAGGATTCGCGCCCCCTCAAGATCAAAATGAATCATGCTGAAGATGGCTTCCTTCACCCGTTCTGCAGTCGGTCTTGTTGCATCGCCCTCCAGGGTCTCCAGTCTGACACCGCGGGCAATTCCTGTGATAATTCTCATATATCAATTTTTCCTTTTGTTCGTTTTTTGCTGCTGACGCTTCGCTTCAAAGTATGCATAGACAGCCTGTGCATTCTTCTGCGAAATGCCGCTTACCTGCTCAATGGCATCCACACCTGCTTCTCTCAGCGCCGCCAGCGTTCCGAAATGCTTCAGCAGTGCCGCCGCCTTGGTGGGACCGATCCCCTCGATATCCTCAAGGGAGGAGCGGCGCATGGTCTTCTCCTTCGCCCCCGACATGCGGGAGACGGTGTAGCGGTGAACCTCCTCCTGAATGCGGTAGATGAGCTGAAAGACTGCCTGCTCTCTGGCAATGCTGATCTCGCCGTATTCGGTGGTCAGTGAGCGAGTCTTGTGATATTCGTCCTTCACCATGCCGAAGATGGGAATATCCACGCCCATCTCCTCAAAGAGTGCGCGAATAGTCGAAATATGCCCCTTGCCGCCATCCAGTAAAATCAGGTCGGGCAGCGGATCTGCTTCGGTATGAGCAAGTCTGCGCTGAATTGCCTCGCGCATGGACATATAGTCATCCTGCTTTCCGCCTGTCGACTTGATGCGATAGGTGCGATAGGCAGATTTATTGAATTTGGCTTCCTTCACCGAAATTTTGCCGGCGGTAATAAATTCGCTGCCGATATTGGAGATATCGTATGCCTCGATCAGCTCGGGCACCACCTCCAGTCCCAGCATGGAAGCCAGCTTGGCAAGGGTGGAGTTATCCCGCTCGGTTTCGCTCTCATATATGAGCGCATGCTGCTTTGCATTTTCATAGGCAAGCGTACACATGCCCTTCTTATCTCCGCGCTCGGGAACACGGAGTGTCACCCTATAGCCTGCCTTTTCGGAGAGCAGTGCAGAGAGCGCCTGTGCGTCCTCCTCGGGCAGCGGCTCATTCAGCAGAATTTCGCGAGGCACAAATTCGCGGATGGCATAGAGATCGCAGAGAAATGCCGCCACAGCATCACCATCCACAATACGGTCAGCGCCAAAGATGAAGTTGTCACTGTCCACAAGACATCCCTCACGGACATAAAATACCGCAAGGCAGGAGCAAATCTCATCGTTGTAGAGCGCAATCACATCATTTTCATCCTCGGGCGAGCCCACCACCTTCTGTCGCTGCCAGAGCCTTGACAGTGACTGCATCCGGTCGCGGTAGAGCGCCGCCGCCTCGAACATAAGATTCTCGGAGGCATAGAGCATCTTTTCCTCCAACGAACGTCTCACATTGCTGTAAGATCCGCGCAGGAAGGCGAGAATATCCTTGTAAATCTCCCTGTATTCCTCGGAGGTAATCTCCCCCTTGCAGGGAGCACAGCACTGTCCCATTTGTGCATAGATACAGGGACGAACCTTTCCGATATCCTTTGGAAATTCATGCTCGCAGGATGCTACGCGGAAGGTTTTCTGCACCGTTTTCACAATCTGACGGATCGCTCCCGCACCCGTATAGGGACCGAAATAGCGCGCACCGTCGCTGTCCCGCTTTCTTGTCTCAAGAATGCGCGGATATGGCTCGTCCATGGTAACCTTGATGTAGGGATATGACTTGGCATCCTTCAGCTTGATATTGAATTTGGGCTGATGGAGCTTGATGAGCCTGTTTTCAAGGGTCAGCGCCTCCATCTCGGTATCGGTGAGCATATAATCGAAATTCCGCACCGATGCCACCATCTTTGCTGTCTTTTCACCGTGATGGGCGCTTTCCTGAAAATACTGCGAGACGCGGTTTTTCAGCGCCTTACTCTTGCCCACATAGATGACCGTATCCTTCTTATCCCGCATGATATACACACCGGGCTGAAGGGGAAGGCTGTTTGCTTTTTCGCGCAGACGGGCTAAAATCTCGGTGGGAGTTTCATTTTTGAGATTTTCCATTATTTACCTATCTAAAAAAGAAGCGAACGACACCCTTAAAGGTTCATTCGCTTCTCTTCGTTGTGTATTCACGGGGATTATTCGTTGAAACCGCCGTCGATGAGTGCAGCAAGACCCTCAAGGGCATCTGCTTCGTCAGCGCCGTCTGCGATGAGTGTGATGGTCATGCCCTTGACAATGCCAAGAGAAAGAACGCCCAGCAGGCTCTTCGCGTTTACACGGCGATCATCCTTTTCAACCCAGATCGAACTCTTGTAGGAATTTGCCTTCTGAATGAAAAAGGTTGCGGGTCTGGCATGCAGGCCGACATTATTCTGGATTACCACATTGCGAGAGATCATTAAGTAACGCTCCTATCCTTAAAATATATGATTCCATGATGATTGTTACTATTATACCAAACTTTTTACATAAAATCAAGAGCTTGCACAAATTATTTTTTAATATATTGTGCCCCATTGAGCTGTTATTTTTTGTGCAGAATCAGCCTATGACCTTCATTTCCTCAATTACAGCAATGACGTAGATTTTTCCATTCTTCATGGGAACATCTTTTCCGGGAGATATAAACTGCGTTCCCTCCAGCATAAAGCCCTCATCGGTCATAATTCCCTTGGCACGGATGGTACCGATGGCATCGATTCGTGTATCGGAGTAGGTCAGCATTGCACTGCCGTCCACCTTCTCAACAATCGCCTCAGCAGACTTGAATTCAATCTCGGTAAGCTCCCCCAGCGTGACATCAATTGAATCCCAGACGAAGATATCCCCCACAGTGAAGAAATCCTGCGAGGTTGCGCGCATGTCGCTGACGCGGAAGGTCATCTCCACCTCCACGCTGTCAGCTCTGACGCCCAGTTTATCGGCAATATTATAACGGAGCAAAATACCTGCCGCGATGGCGATAAAAGCCAGTATGATCAGCAGATCGATTACATTAAAGCGTGCTTTCTTTGCGTTCTCCATTATTTATTACCCTCCTGTACCGTAATGCAGTAGCCGCTGCCGGTATATCCCGGTGTGCGGAAGTATACGCCGGTTCCCACCATCAGTCTGTAGCCGTCGATGCTGTAGTAACCGGGGGTGGTATCGGCTGTTGCCTGTACCGTCATGATGATGTTGGTTCTGCCGGGATAGGGACTGTTCACAAGCTGTCCTGTCGCCTTGTCGACGCCGGTATAGAGCGCTTCCTCATAGCGCACATCGATGACCTCACCGATGGTGTAGCGCTTGACGGTATCGACCACAGTATCCCCCACCTTGATAGCACCTCTGAATTCTTCACGGACATTCTTCAGCTCCACCTCGTAAATGATTTCAATGGGCTCGGAGGCGGCACTGGAATCTCTTCCGCCGACAGCGAGAATATAGACAAGCACTCCGACAGCTCCCACAAGGATCACCATCAGAATGATATCGATGATATTAAAGCGAAATTTTTTTGCCTTTGTCGCACTCATTTTGCATTCACTCCTTTATGTTTTGCGGGCTTTGTTTCGGTATCCAGAGGAAGCTCCAGCGATAGAGGATCCTCCTCGGGCTGCACACGCTCGGAAATAGCACTTCGCCTTGCCGCCATGGTCACGCCGAGACAGAGCCAGAAGATGAAGAAGACGCGGTAATTATACCACACATAGTCGGTCATTCCCTGCACGAGGATGGCGAAAATACCACTCATGCCCGCAAGACAGATCACCTTTGCATGCTTCATCTTGACCGTTTCGGGATAGTCACTCTTATGCTTGATAAAGCTGATTCCCGACTGGAAGAAGAGGAAGAGAAGCGCAAGGAAGATCAAAAGACCGAAGATGCCGCACTCGATGGTAATCTGCAGATAGAGATTGTGGCTGTGAGGTGCCGACTCGATGCCCGCCAGGGTATATCTGGGATAGACCAGCGCGAAGGCTCCCTCACCGACACCGATACCGCCGGCAAGATTGTCCCGTGCCAGCTTGAGGCATGCCTCCCAGATATGGATACGGTAGGAGGTGGAGGAATCGGCAACGCTGCCGATGCTGGTAAAACGGCTGATAATGCTCTCGGGCAGTACAAAGGGAAGGAAGGGCAAAAGTCCGATCCCGAAGAAAATCAAAATCATCGAGCGGTAGCTGTAAAGCAGGATGAAAAACATCACCGCAAACATAAATCCCAGCCATGCGCCGCGCGACCAGGTATAGATCAGACATCCTCCGCCGCAGGCAAAAAGTGCAAAAGACGCAAGCTTACCCGATGCCCCCTTCGAGCAGAGAAAAATTGCTGCCGTCAGCGGAAGGGTCATAATGATAAACTCTGCCAGTACATTGGGATTGCCAAATGTGGAAATAACGCGACCTTCGATGTCACTGAACATTTCGGCATCCTGCCATGTGGTGCTCAGCGTGCCGAAAAAATTTTCATAAACACCGAGCGCGGCGACAAGGAAGGAGGAAATCACAAAGGCTCCGACCGCGCGCAGCATCCACTCGGTGGTACGCAGCAGATTAACTGTAAGGAAGTATCCGCACATGAAAACGCAGAGCAGCATTGCCGGCTTCAGCGAGGTTTCGGGCGATACCGAAAAGATTCCGCCGAAGAAGGTCACTGCCATAAAGGCGAGCACTGTCGCATCGAACAGCTCAAAGCGAACCGTACGCTTGCCGAGCATCAGCTTGATAATATAGCATAGGGTAATAAAGACCACAAGCAGGGCAAGCGGCATGGAGTGCGGTGAGAAGGGAGTGATGAAGATTGCCGCAATCACGCCGATTTCGGGTGTCTGAAGCACCAGATATACGGTTGTCAGTCCCACAAGCCCGATCAAAATCAGCACCGGTGACAGGAAGAAGGTAAGCAGTCCCAGGATCATACCGCAGACGAAGGCGATATTGCTTCGTCCGATGACCTCGCGTTCCCTCTCAAATCGCTCCCTGCTCACTCCGATCATGCGGAAAAGCACAAAGGATGCAATCCTGCTTCCGGTCACCGCCGAGGCAAGCGTGCCTCCTGCCATCATCAGCGGAATTGAGAGCAGTACGATGACGGCGGCAGTGTAGAGGGTCATGATGTTCGCCTCACCTTTTGTAAATGCCAGACTGCGGATCAGAAAGACGAGGGCGGTATACAGTCCGAAGGACATGGTAAAAATGCCCCAGACGCGCACCGAACAGGAGAGCAGCGAGTCGAGAATCTCACCGATATAGTTGAAGATTGCGCTGTGCTCCACCGCAGAAGCAATGCTCCGTTTGATGGGCTTGATAATACGCGCCGAGATCCCCAGTTTTCCCGCAATCCGCGAGCTGAGACTGCCCTCAGCCTGCTCACAGACGGCATCGTAGGAGGTCAGCGCATGCCCGATCATGCTTTCATCGGTTTTTTTATAGACAGCACAAGCAGCACGGTCAAGCGTGCTCAGGATCACACCGGGATTTGCGGGCAGTGTCCGCTTTCCCGAGGCTTCCCTGCGATCATCCATAGAGTCACATCCTTTCGATATCATGGTTTATGATTCAGCCTTTCTTCCAGGAAAGACACCGATCAGCTTTGCAATCAGCAGATAGACCGCCGCACCCGGGAGGAAGATCACAATACAGGAGATTAAATTATACATGCGTCCCGCGAAGCCGGGAAGATAGGGATCGAAATTCAGCCACGACTTCACAATCAGCATCACGGCAAGCAGTGCACCGCCGCAGAGAAGCATGCCGCCGATACGCACAAAGAAGCGCAGATCGAAAATTCCGCGCAGCTTTACGCAGGCAAAAGCCATCAGCAGAATCGCCGCCATCCACTGTCCGACAGCATTGGCTGCAGTCACGGCTTCCACACCAAGTCTTCCTGTTCGAAGAAGCAGCGCAGCTGTCAGCGCATTGAAAACACAGCCCGCCAGAGAAGCAAGCATGGGCGGCTTCACCATGCCTTTGGAATAGAAGGTACGGCTCATCAGCTCGATCACCGTAAAGGCAGGCATCCCCCAGATAAAATAGCGCAGAGCAGATGCACAAAGCTCCGCATCTGTGGGTGTAAACTCACCGCGCAGATAAAGCAGAGCAATCCCCTCCTCGGAGAGTGCGAGTACGGCAAACATAAAGGGAATCGAGATGAAGAGCGCGGTTGAAAGTCCGCTCCTCACCTGCGATGCAAAGGTTGTCTCATCCCCCTCGGCGGCAAGCCTTGAGAGTGAAGGAAAGGTATAGTTGCAGATGCTGTAGACCAGCGTTCCCGCAATGATCACATAGACATTGTTGGAATAATCAAAGATTGTCAGCGCCCCCGCAACTCCGGTGTAAGAAACGAAATGCGTGCCGATCATCACTCCCAGCGGAGACAGCCATGACCCGATCATGATGGGAGGTGCCATCTTCAGTGCACGCACAAGCTCGGGCGATTTAAAATCGAGCAGCGCGCGGAAGCGAAAACCCGATCTTGCAAGCGGAATCGCCAGAGTCAGCATCTGAATCAGCCATGCCGCAAGATAGGCGAAAGCAAGCCCATAAATTCCTCGCTCACCCAGCTTCCGATCAAAGAGCAGGAAGTAGAGAATCACCGCCGCATTCGAAATCGCCGAGATCACCGCCGGCAGGAGGTAGTGTCCCTTTGACTGCATCACCCCCACCAGCGTATATGCGGCTCCTGTGAAAAGAATCATCGGAAAGAGAATGCGAAGCAGTGTCGATGCCAGCACTCTTGTAGGCTCAGCAAGTCCGGGAGCGATGAGATTCACAATCGGTTCGGCAAAAAGGATACCGATCAGCGTCAATGCTCCGGTAAGCAGGAGAACAGTATTGAGAAAAACGCAGGCAAAGCGGTCTGCCTCCTCCTCCCGTTCCTTGCCAAAGCTGTTGTAAACCGGGATAAAGCAGCCGAGAATCGCCGCGCTGAAAAGCATATCGAAAAAGGAGAGCGGGATACGGGATGCCGCCGAAAATGCCTCAGCCTCCATACCTGTGCCGTAATGAGAAGCCAGCAGTGTAGAGCGCAGCATACCGAGCAGCTTGGCAATAACGGTAGCCCCCATCATCAGCGCCACGGTCATGCCCGCTTTATTCTTGAATTTCGCCATTATAACAGATCCGGTCGGCAGCGTTTGGTCTTTTCAAGCGCCGCGCGGTACCTCCATTTTGCAATTTCGGCGTGATTTCCCCCCTGAAGTACCTCGGGAACCCGTGCCCCCTCAAACTCCACAGGGCGTGTGTACTGGGGATATTCCAGCATACCGCAGGAAATACTCTCCTCCTCGTAGCATTCGGGAGAAGCAAGCGTTCCCTCCAGCATGCGCGACACACAGTCGATAAAGATGCAGGCAGGCAGCTCGCCTCCGGTCAGCACATAGTTGCCGATGGAAATCTCCTCATCCACAATCGCGTCGATGGCACGCTGATCCACCCCCTCATAATGTCCGCAGAGCAGTACAATGTTGTCATAGACAAGATATTCCTTTGCCTTCTTCTGTGTGAGCAGAGCCCCCTGAGGAGACATGTAGATTACACGCCGCTTCATGCCCTCGGTTTCGGCTTTAATGGCGCGGAAGCAGTCCACAATGGGATCGGGACGCATTACCATACCCATGCCGCCGCCATAAGGCGTATCATCCACACGGCGATGCTTGTCCTTTGAAAAATCGCGGATATTGTGGGCATTCACCGAGAGAATCCCCGCCTCAGCCGCCCGTCCGATAATACTCTCCCCGCAGACGGCGGTAATCAGATCGGGGAAGAGGGTCATTACGTCAAATCTCATCAAGCAAACCTTCAATCACGCGCACATAAAGAGCCTTGCCCGGCTCGGTACGCACCACAAACTGGGGAATGGCGGGAAGCAGCGCCGAGCCCCGTTCACCGGTAACCTCATAGAGCAGCGAAGCTGCTCCCTCAATCAGATCGGTGATTCTTCCGTAAACATGTCCGCTGTCGGCATCCACCACATCGGCTCCCATCATATCGGCAACAAAATAGGCACCCTCGGCAAGAGGAAGCTCGGATCTGTCGGCATAAACGGTTTTATCCTTCAGGGCAAGCGCCGCGTCACGGTCCTCAATTCCCTCCAGATGCAGGAGCGCCATACCGCGGTGAACACTTCCCTTCTGCACCTTGTATGCAGTCTTCTCTTTTCCGATATAGATGCACTTCAGCTCTGCCAGCACCTTCGGACTGTCGCACCAGCTCTCAACACGCAGATCTCCTCTGACCCCGTGAGCCGTCGCAACCTTGCCGGCTTCCAGATATTGTTCCATGCAGCACCGCTCCCCTCAAAAAAGCAATATTATAAAGGCAGCACCGCAAAGTTCACGGCTTGCCTTAGGTATTATACCACGTTTTGCCATGCCATTTTTTAATGATGTGTTAATTTAATCTCCCCGCAGCTCTTGCAATCTGCTCAAATCCGTGCTACAATGAGAAAAAACATCCGAAAAGGAGATTCAATCATGATCAAACATATCGTCTGCTTTAAGCTGCAGGACAGTTCGGAGGCATCCAAAGCCGAAGCCCGCGACATTCTTCTCTCCATGAAGGGCAACGTTCCCATGATGCGCGACATTTTCGTAGGCACCGATTTTCTCGGCTCCGCACGCTCTTATGACATCATTCTCGAGGTTGTGCTCGATGACGCGGCAGCTCTCGATGCTTATCAGGTCGATCCCTACCATGTGGATGTGGTCAAGAAGTACATGCATGCCCACACAGCATCCAGCGTTGCTGTTGACTGTGAGCTGTAATGATTCTCAGGCTGAACGGAGCCTTCAGCGCAGGAAAAACGCAGTGTGCCTATGCTCTGCATCGCCGAATTCCCGAATCCTTCGTCTTTGATCCCGAGAATGTCGGCATTCTGCTTCACAAGAATCTGCCTGTTTCGATGCATGAAGCAGACTACCAATACCATCTGCTCTGACGCAATTTTAACCGAGAGATGCTTCTTGAAATTGCGGCAAAATACGAAGGCACCATCATTATCCCAATGACAGTCACCGACCGCGGAATTTGGAATAAACTGACCGGCTCATTTGACAAGGACAGCTTTAAGCCCTTCATTCTCTCCGCCTCAAAAGAAACACTGCTGAAGAGGCTGCCTCTCGCTTTGACGACAAAAATTCATGGGGAGCGCAGCAGATTGACCGCTGTATCACCGCCCTTGAGGATTCTGTCTTCGGATACCCAATCATAACCGATCATCTGACCATCGAGCAGACAGCTGAAGCAATCGCAAAACAAGCGGGAATCCCATTGAGCCCCGATAACAGAAGCGCCTTCATACGTTTATTCGACCGAATCCGCGTCCAAATCCACCATATCCGATAGCGAGGTAAAAGCCATGGATTTTACAACACTGATCAACAAAGATAACCTCTCCCGATTCGCTTATCTCTCAAGCGAGCTCTGTCCCCATCCCCGCGCTCTTGCAGTGGAATTTCACGGAATGGGACAGGAGCATATGTACAGCGAAGCTCCTCCTGCGGCAATTCAGCTTGCCGAGTATGATATTCTCTATCTCTATCCCTATAACTCCCCCTGGAGCTTCATGAATGATACCTCTGTCCGCTTCACCGACCGTCTGGTGGAAGTCGCGCTGGAAATCGTAGGAGATCCTGCTCTTCCGCTGATCTATGCTGGAGCCAGTATGGGCGGTATGTCCTCTCTCTCCTACTGTGTCACGGGAAGGTACAAACCGATCGCATGTTTTGCCAACTGCCCGGTCTGCGACCTTGTCTACTTCTATGATGAGCTTCATGACCGTGCCCGCGCACTGATCAGCGCCTTCGGACATTATGAGGGCAGCATGGAAGAGGCACTCATGACAGTCTCTCCCCTGCATCTTGTCGATCGAATGCCGAAGATTCCCTATTACATCTTCCACTGCATCCCCGATCCGGGTGTCTCGATTGTCCACCATTCCGACCGCCTTGTCGCCGCTCTGAAGAACGCAGGGCATGAGGTTCACTACACCCGTGTTCCCGACCGCGGTCACTGTGATCTCGGCGAGGAATTGCTTCATCGGTATTATGAACTGATGGGCGAGCTGCTGAAGTAAATATCAAAAATGCATTTAGAGCTGTTGCAAACGAAAATTTGCGACAGCCTAATTTTTTTTTGCGACACTTTGCAATGCTTTGCTACTGTATAAGAATAAATTCTGTGATATGATTTAAAAAAACAGAAAGGAGATCATCATGACAGAACAGATTATCATTGCAGTCATTACGGTTGTCGGCACCATGGCATCCAGCTTCGCCGGCATCATCATATCGGGAAAGCTCACCGAATACAGGCTCACTCAGCTCGAAAAAAAGGTGGAAAAGCTGGCTTCTCTCGGTGAACGTGTAACAGTAGTTGAGCAAAAGCTTGCCTCCGGCAGAACCTATCGGTCACGCCGCACATATGATAACAGTGGGGAGGGTGAACAATGCAGAATAACGTTTTAAATGGCATCGATGTGTCGGTCATCAACGGTGATATCGACTGGAAATTACTCAAAGAGCGCGGCATTCAGTTTGCCATGATCAAGGCAACACAGGGCCACGGACTGGGCATTGCGACACAGAATCTGCGCCTCTTTACCGACAGCAGGTTTTCGGAAAACATCCGCACAGCATCAAAGGAAGGAATTCTCTGCGGCGCATACCATTACTTCACGGCAACAAGCATCACCGAAGCAGAGGAGGAAGCCAACTATTTCATTTCGGTTCTGAAGCGTGAAAAGGATTATGTAAGGCTCTGGGCTGCGGTAGATGTGGAAGACACAGATCCCCCGCGCTTCAGCGGAAGGCTGTCCAAATTCCAGCTTACCGCCTGTACCCGCCGCTTTATCGAACGGATTCGCGCTGCCGGATATCAGGCGATGCTCTACACAAACCCCAATTATCTGACCTACAAATTCACACCCTCCGCCTTTGAGGATGTGGACATCTGGCTTGCCCATTACAATGTGAACACTCCCATGACGATACCACGCCTGAAGATCTGGCAGTATACCCCTTCGGGAAGGATCGACGGAATCGCAGGCGATGCCGATCTCAACCGCGGATACTTCACATTGGAGGAGCGCGATCCGGTGGATGCCATCATCAATGCCTGCGGCTTTATGCCCATGTGGAGAGCGCGCATGAAAGAATTTGAAGAGCGCTACGAATTTGGTGACGAGTTCTGGCGCAGAATTGCAAATGAGCTATGACATTAAGGAGAGGATTTGACCCTCTCCTTATTTGCTTTCTAAAATCACAAAGGAGTTGCTTGCCGCTTCCCCGGCAAAGGTTCCGCGATGGTTGAGATAGAGCACAAACTCCCAACCCTCAGCCTCAACCCGAAGCTGCCAGATCGGAGAGTCTTCCTGTGCGCCGTATCCGTAGGGATTGCTTATATCAAGCGCACATGCCTCGCCCCAGGTCATGCGTGTGATGTCATTTACCTTGACATAATGCGCCTCGCCGACCTTCTTCACAACAGCCAGCATGGCTCGCTCGGATAAAAATTCCAGCATCGTCTCTTCCATCTGTACCGGCGTATAGATTACTGTCTTATCTTCCCCCTGCAGGCCGAGAAGCTCCGCATCGCTCGGAATAAAAATATGCCAGAGTGCCATATCGTCTGTACCTTCTTCTGGGATTAGATAGCCGATTTGGGCATAACCGTCCTCGATGCCGAGAAATTGATGTCTGATACTGCCGCTTCCCTCCTCCAGCACCGCCATATAGAGGAGACTGTCATCAAAAAAAGCATCATCATACATCTCAATCGCATCCGCCCAGCCAATGGTATAGTCGCTGTAATGCTCCGGTCGAGACTCCAGATCATAGATTCCCGCAAAGAGATAAAAATACGCCTCAAGCGCGGAGCGCGACTCGATCTTCACCAGATGCGGTGTCGGAAACAACTCGCACCATCCGTCGGTGCGGATATATTGCACACGCTCGTCCTTAACAGCAGCAGGAGGATCGGTTACGGGCGGTTCGGTGACAGGCTCAGTTATAGACTCGGTCACAGGTTCGGTGACAGGCTCAGTTATAAGCTCGGTCACAGGTTCGGTTGCAGCTTCCGCCCGCGTCGTACAATTTTCACCAATCGCAGTTGTCTCGGGCATCGTCATATTCTCCCCCGCAGGCTCGTCAGACTGACAACCGCAAAGCAGCAGAGCAAGTATAAATAGCACAGTCCATCTCTTCATCTAATCGCCTCCCTTTGCCATTTAGACAGCACGGGAAGGCATTTTGTTCCATTTTTCAAAAATTCAGCGTTTGGGCTTGCTTCTGAAGAAAAGTGCCGCCAGCAGAGCCGACACCATTGCAGCTGTAATCCCCGCCGAGCTTGCTGTAAGCCCCCCCTTCAGCGCACCGATCAGACCTTCCTTATCTACAGCCTCGCGCACGCCCTTTGCAAGCGAATAGCCAAAACCGGTCAGCGGTGTGGTCGCTCCGCATCCCGCAAGCTCCACCAGCGGCTCATATATGCCGATTCCCCCCAACACCACGCCCACACAAACATACAGCACCAGAATACGTGCGGGGGTCATTTTGGTTTTGTCAATAAGCACCTGAGCAATCACGCAGAGAATACCGCCGACAATAAATGCCCAGACAAATTTCATGAAGATTTCCATTTATTCACCTCCGCATTCCAGACAAACAAGATGCGCCACGCCGGGGATGCTCTGTCCCTGCTGAACACTGGAGGGCGACATGAGTGCTCCGGTTGCCACAGCAAGTACCCGCCTGAAGCCTCCCGACTCCATCTTGGGAATCACATAGCCTGCCAGCACCGATGCCGCACAGCCGCATCCCGATCCTCCCGCATGCACATCCTGCTTCTCCCTGTCGTAGATCAGAAGTCCGCAGTCGTTGTAGTTGTCTCCCAAAACGATATCCCGCTTACGAAGCAGCTCACGCAGGATGCCGCTCCCCTCATAGCCGAGATCGCCGGTGAGAATCAGATCAAAATCCTCCGGTGACCTGCCGCTCTCCTCAAAATAGCGGGTGAAGCTATCCACTGCCGCAGGAGCCATCGCCGCTCCCATATTGTTGGCATCGGTGATTCCCCCATCAATGCTCCGTCCGGGGAGTACCTCTGTAATGCGCACACAGCTCTCAGCACAGGAAAATTCTCCTGCCGCATCGTTATCGAGAATAAATGCCCCCGAGCCTGTCACCGTCCACTGCGCCGTCGGTGTGCGCTGACCACCGTATTCGATGGGAAGCCGGAACTGTCTCTCCGCCGAACAAAAATGCGAAGATGTCACCACCGCACAGCGCCCGAAGCCCTCCTGCATGCAGAGAGATGCCAGAAGCAATCCCTCCACCGAGGTAGAGCAGGCACCGTACAGTCCGAGAAAAGGAATATCGTATTCTAAAAGCCCGTATGCAGAACCTGTACACTGGTTCATCAGATCCCCCGCAAAGAGCGCGTCAATCTCCCCCTCCTTCATCTCAGCCTTGGAGAGCGCAAAATGAAGAGCGCGCCGCTGCATCTCCGACTCGGATTTCTCCCATGTGTCCATACCGAATCGGTCATCCTCACAGATCTGCGAAAAAGCAAAGGCAAGGGGCCCCTCACTCTCCTTTCTGCCTCCGACAGCAGCCGTTGAAAGGAATACCGGCGGATGCTTCAGTTTGATCAGCGTTTTATTCATATCTGCCTCCCGAATATTTCGTTGTACGGTTATTATCCGCAGACATGGAAGGATTATACACCGATATTCCGATTACGGCGGAACTTTCTCTTTTGATATTGCTTTGTTGATTTCTCCAAAATTGGGCAGACAAATTTGGCAGAACATCCGAATTTTTATCAGAGAAAGTATTTAACCTTGACCGAAAAAATCCCACCTGTTATAATGTAGAAAAAGCTCGAAGGAGATCGACTGTGAAAAAGCCAATCATTTTCTTATCTCTGCTCTCTGCCGCCGTCATCGCCATTCCGATATTTTTTGTTTTCATGCTGATCGCCCCCGAGCATACCATCCCGCTTACGCTGATCACCACACTCTCATTCTGTCTTGCACTCGCAACCTATATGCTGATTCACATAAAAGTCATAGGCAGAAAAATCCAAAAAGCGGAGGCTGCCATCAAGTCCCCCGTAATTTGCAAAATCAACGGCAATTTCATGCATGGGAAGCTGCTAAAAAATAGTAATCTCTATTTCTGCAACAGCGAAATTCTGCTTCTTTCGGTTGACGGCAGGCAATACCGCAGTCAGCTTTCCCGCGACGCACTCGATCGGATCGAGGTAGAGCATATACATATCATAGTTTTTGCCAAAGACGGCCTCTGGCTTGAGTTTGTCTGCCGAAATCCCCGCGAAGCAATGGCAGAGCTTGACCCCGAAGAGTGGAATATCTGTTATAGGACAAAATAATCCTTTAATTTGTATGAGGCTTTTATGAATTTCCTTTTTTATCTTTTCTGCACACTCCTCTATGCGCTCACTTCAAACAGCTTCCTTCTGCTGGCGCGTGACCTGCGATGGCTGCTTCTTTTCATCCCCGCATTTCTCTTCATTAACGCCATCCCCGGTCTCTTCCTCAAAACCCGCAGCCTACGCCTTCGCATCTGCAATCATGGCGGCAGAATCCTCGCCATATTCCTCGCCTCAAGCATGATCTCGGTCATATGGCATATCCACCTCGCCATCCGCAGTATACCGGATGATATTCCCACACTGCTCTGGAGCATGCTTCTCTGCGTCATTCTGGAGGCAATCCTCTTCTGGAACGGCATTCTCTGCGTATATATGACCTCGGTACAGCTGGGCATCAAACAGCGTGTTATCGGTGCTCTCTGCGGCATGATTCCCATCGCCAATCTCATTGCCCTTGAAAACATCATCAAAATCTCGCTTGCTGAAGCCCGATTCGAAGCCAAACGTGAGGCTCTCAATCATGCCCGCAGAAAGGATCGGCTCTGCGCCACGAAATATCCGCTCCTGCTTGTCCACGGCGTTTTCTTCCGCGACTCAAACTTCTTCAATTACTGGGGCAGAATCCCCGCAGATCTGATCGAAAACGGTGCCGTGATCTACTATGGCAACCACCAGTCGGCGGCATCAGTGGAGGACAGCGCCTCCGAGCTTACCGAGCGCATCAAGGCCATCGTCGCCGAGAGTGGCTGTGAAAAGCTCAATATCATCGCCCATTCCAAAGGCGGTCTTGACTGCAAATATGCCCTGAGTAAACTGGATGCCGCGCCTTATGTGGCTTCGCTGACTACAATCAATACGCCCCATAAAGGCTGCATTTTTGCCGATGTGCTGCTGACAAAAATTCCCGAACAGGTCAAGAATAAAGCCGCCGATATGTACAATGCGGCACTGCGGAAATTCGGCGACTCCAACCCCGATTTTATCGCCGCAGTAAGCAATCTCACTGCCTCCTTCTGTGCATCGCTTGATTGCGATAACATCCCGGAGGAAATATACCAAAGAAGCGTTGGCTCGGTTATGCCGAAAGCATGCGACGGAAAATTTCCGCTGAACCTTTCCTATCATCTCGTCAAATATTTCGACGGTCCCAACGACGGACTTGTCAGCACCGATTCTTTCAAATGGGGCAGCAATCACCGTGTGCTCACCCCGAAGGGCAGACGCGGTATCTCCCACGCCGACATGATCGATCTCAACCGCGAAAACATCGACGGCTTTGACGTGCGTGAATTCTATCTGGAGCTGGTGCATGAGCTGAAGGAGCAGGGACTGTAACT
Organism: Clostridia bacterium; assembly: GCA_017399105.1. Taxonomy (GTDB): domain Bacteria; phylum Bacillota; class Clostridia; order Oscillospirales; family CAG-272; genus RGIG1743. The sequence continues at coordinate 94,977 of JAFQEJ010000031.1, read as the reverse complement.
TTCAGCATTCCTCAGATCTGAATATTGATATTCCTTGATCTTCTCCAATCCGAATAAATCAAGCCGGCTCCGCTCAAAAACGAAGCCGGCTTGTCTTTTAACATCATAACGGTTTAATCACTCAAAAATCCATATCAGCTTATACCTTGCTTATATCCACGATGAACAGCACCGCGCCTCTTGCGCCGCTTACCATGTCCTCATACCCCAGCGTAGCAATGATATACAGCTTGCCGTTGCTTTCAAAGGCGGCGGGATAGTGACATGCAACAGCCCCCTCTTTTCCGGCAGTCTTTTTATCGAAAAGAACGATTCTTTTATGAAAGCAATTACTGTTTGTATCGGTAAAATACACCGCCAGTTTTGATCGGTCAAATTCCTCAATATTGGCTGTGATATACTTTTTTCCGTCGCTGAGATTGCCTGCATATATCTTGCTTGAAACATAGGGAATGTCGTGACTCATCGCGGAACTCCAGTTCTCTCCGCAATCCTTTGAAATATAGACAAGCGGCACCCTTCGCTGATCATCCCGGCTGAACATATACAGCGTATCTTCATCGAGCATGACCGAAATTTCGGGATGAATCAGCATTTTGCCATCGGGCAGATCACCGTTTTCCGCAATCTTTACAAGCCGCCACTGTGCGTCAATTTTTCCGCTGTCAGATATAAGAACTGCGGGTGTATTGGGAAAACCGTCAAGCTCTGCAATTCTGCCGGGCAGCATTAACTTTCCGTTGGGCAAAGCCACAACATTGGTATTTAACTTAAAGGGAATCGGTCTGGACCACAAAAACTCAAATCTGTCGTTTTTTTCACTCAGCACATACAAATCCAACGAATGAATATGGTCGGGCGCCACCATTTGATTGACAAGCATATAAAGCTTATCGTCACAAATACCGTATACGGGCGGACAGTACAGGATTTTTTCGCTTTTGTCATCGCAGACAATGTTTAATTCGCTCCAGGTAATCCCCCCGTCGTAAGACCTTCTTTCACAGATGGGCGTATAACCCCGAAGCTCGTGCTTGGGACAGTTATACCAGGAGGCATACAATACCCCATGATACGCAATAATTGCGGATTCGTGCAGAAAAGCGAATCTGTCATTCGGCTCATACACCGATATCATTTTGACATCGCCATCTCCTGCCGTAATCTTTTCTTCGGCAAAGCTGACACTGGACATTTTTACCGCCAGAAGCATATCATCAAAGTCATAAAAGCTGTGCAGGCAGATTCCCTGATTACATGTTCTGAAGGCTGTCGGAGAGCTGCCGACCATTTTTGTGAATATTTCGGTAAAATAACTGATGTTATTAAAGCCGCAGGCAATGGCAATGTCCGCAATTTTTTCATCGCTTTCAACAAGCCTTCTCATGGCAAACTCAAGTCTTTTCCGGTTTCTGAAGGTATTGACAGAGATATTATATTTGTTTTTAAAAATGTGGCACATGTAATAATAACTGATATTGAGCTTTTGAGCAATTTCTTCAATGCTGATTTCTTCCATCAGATGCTCCAGGACACAGGAGACGATCTTTTTGATCAGCTCATTTTCTTTATTCAACGAGTTTGCTTTGCCTGTTTTAATCGTGTCGATGATTGATGTAATAAGATCGATATCGCACGCATCGCTTTCATTGAATTTTCTGATAAGCTCGTCCAGATGAGATGAGTTGATATTGCAGCGCTCCAGACAATCAAGTCTTAAATGATCGAAAATCGCTGCAATGATATTGTCTTTTTCGGTATTACCTGCAAAAAAGACTGCAAGGTCACGGTTATTCGGATTTTTACTGCTCATAGATAAAAGCCCCCGTTTTTAGTTTTTATTTTACCAAAACAGAGGCTTCGTTTCTATAACAAATTTGCCCAATTCATCTACAGGCGCTGCATGAACCAATAAATCACACCGTACGCAACACTTGTCGCCGTACCGTATGCAATCACAGGACCTGCGATGATGAAAATCTTCGCACCCAGTCCGAGAATCCAGCCCTCTGCTGCTGTCAATATAGGACGCGGTGACTAATCATCTGCGCTATCGCCATTATAAAATTGAGTCTTTATTTTTTACGATAATCCTTTGGAGACATGCCAACTTCTTTTGTGAAAACCTCGGTAAAATAGCTTGGGCTTTCAAACCCACAAGTAGCAGCAATATCTGTTATTTTATCATCACACATTCTCAAAAGAAGCTTTGCCGTTTTAATAATTTGCGCCGTTTGAAATTCTTTAACAGAGATGCCGGTTTGCTTTTTGAAGATGTGACGAATATAATGCGAACTGTAATGAAAAATCTTTGCAATATTTTGGGTGCTGCAATCACATTCCGGATTATCAATAATATAGCGGCATATTTCGTCAACAATATTTTTTTCGGAATATATTTCTTTGCCGTGTACAGATCTTACAAGATGAATAATCTCATTTAATACCGTCAAATCATTACTGCTTTTATACGCTTCAATTAGCTTATCAAAGCTTTCTGCTTGGATATTATGGATGTTAGAACAATTTATATTATATTCATCAAATATTTTCGAAATGATTTCTTCAGCATTACGCCCATCACCACTCAAATACAGGGCATAGCTATTATCGGTAAAGCGATTTTTTTCGTTGAATGGATTTTGAAGCTCACCGTCATAATTGGTTAATTTATAAGCAACTCGCTTCAGATAGCTATTTTTATCAACAAGACAGCCGCTTATAATATCCTCCTCACAGATACACGCCGTTAAAATTTCGCGTGCGTTACTCATAATATCATCAAAACAGGAGCAGGCTGAACCTCTTTCGCGATCATATGTAATATGAATATTACCATCTTTATCAATTGCGGCATCAGGGTATGAAACGTTATTTCGTTCATCTAATAATAAGCGGTATGGGAAGGTTTGACCATCATCCTCCGAAAGCATAGCTGTTAAATTATTTCTGCCGGAATAATTATAATGATTGATTAACAGAACTCTGCCTGAAGGCATCCTTCTGATGTGAAATCTTGAACAAGGACCTTTGTAACCTGTATCAAAATCCTTTCCAAAATGAAGTCCCCCATCGTAAGAATCTGCCGCACCTATACCATAAGCAGTTCTTACAAACACTCTGATAACACCATCATTCATTTCGAGAAACATATGTTCATCACAAGCACGATTTTTAACATCGGCATACCCGAGCCTTTTAAAGGTTTTACCGCAATCATCGGTTATGTACATAAAAGAGCCTTTGGGTGTTATGTCGGAAGCCTTTATCCATTCGATACCATAATTCCACACTGCAACAGGAAATGCCCATTCTCTCGTAGAGAGAACGATTGGCTTATTCATCATAACATTATGACCAATGAAAAATTCTTCTCCGAACACAATTTCTTCTGCATCGGGGTCATCGCAAATTGCTCCGAACACCCCATCTTCCGGACATCTTGACCAAGTAAGCCATAGTCTACCTAGCGGATCTATCCAAATACACGGATCATAACAGCGATAGCCCTCTTCAAAACAAACCACAACAGGATCACTGAAATTGACACCGTCATCAGATTTTATAAGCAAAACATAGTTTCCTATTTCTTCCGTTTTGCCTCCTGAATAAAAGGTCAAAAAAGTTCTACCCTTTTTGGTAATTTCAATACTTGGAATACCTACCCACAGGTTTTTGGATGCGGTGTAGCTTTTAAGCAGTTCTTTGTCCGTAATAAGCATTTTATCACTCCCTTATCTTTGATTTTATTATATAAAATATTTGTCGGTATTTCTATAACAAAATGGCTAATTAAGGAAAAAAAGAGGGGCTGCCTCACTCAAATTAGTGACAGCCCCTCCTTTTTTCTATAACATCCTCATCACCCAATACACAACCCCATACACCACACTTGCCACCGTACCGTATGCAATCACAGGACCTGCGATGATGAAAATCTTCGCACCCAGTCCGAGAATCCAGCCCTCTGCCTTGTTATCGATTGCCGGAGCCACCACAGAGTTTGCAAATCCCGTGATGGGTACCAGCGTACCGGCACCTGCCCGCTTGGCAATATTGTCAAACACACCGATTCCGGTGAGCAATGCGGTCAGCGCAATCAGCGTCACCGGCACCAGAGATTTGACAATCTCCTCAGCGATGCCCATTTTTTTATACAGACCAAACAGTCCCTCCGCGAAGACACAAATACCGCCGCCGACGCAAAATGCCCAGATGCAATCCCTGAGCAGCGGTGATTTCTCAGCGCGTCCTTCAGCATATTTTACATATTTCTGCTTTTCTTTTTCGTTCATAGCTTCCTCCCGATTATGTTACTGAAAAAAGCATGCCCGAAAAAAACATTTTTATCAGTATTATGTTAAAATTCCAGCACCTGATCTCCATCCTTGGTCACAAGATGCCGCTTGGCGCCAATCTCGTCCATCCAGCCGCGCACCGTAACAGTCTGCCAGATGTGGGTATTGAAGCCCTTTCCCGCATCATTGTCCCAAAGCCACTTCGGTGTGCTCCAGAGACAGCCTTCTGGTGCGATTGCCTCGTATACATCCCGCTCCACACCGCTCTGACCGTGATGCGCCATCTGGCACCAGTCACTCTTCAGCGCATCGCCGTATTGAGAGAGCAGCTTCTGCCCCGCTTCAATTCCCAGATCGCCGAGGAAGAGCACACGCTTGCCCCCCAGTGTCATGCGAAACACGGTGGAGGAATTATTGACCGCATTCATCCGAAAAGCCGGATCTGCGGTGTACAGGATATCAAAGACCGCCTCGCCAACTTCATAACGATCCCCCTCGCTGACGATGCAAGCCTTATCCGCGAATCGGGGCAGAAGCTCATAGAATTCACGAACCGTATATGCACTGCCTGCTTCGTATTTTTCAAAATACTGCACCGAGGGAAAATGGAAATACACCGCTCCGACAGTAACCGATTCGCTGTGATTCTCCATAATTTCCATGAATGCTTCGGTATGATCAGCGTGTGCATGCGAATGAAACCATGCATCCACATGGGGAATCTCCTTCCCTGTAATCTCGCGCAGGCGTGAAAGCAGCTTCGCCGCATCCGCCCGCCATCCTCCGTCGATAACGATAACCTTCCCGTCAGCTGTCGTGATAATAAAGCTGTTCATCTGAGGAAATTCCTCGGATGCCAGCATATAGAGTGTATTTTTCATATATACCTCCAAATATGCCTCAATAAATTCAATATCGGTCAACAAATCCGTCCATCCATTCAATCCTTGCCTTAAAATAACTGCGAAGCTGTTCCACAGACTCTGCGTAGGTGTTTCCGGTTGGAATATAGGTGGAGAGCGGCGGCTTGACACCGAGGTGATCCCAACGGATGAAATTCATTGCCGCCGAAGAAGCAAGCGCCTCCTCATAAGCCGGAATGCCTTCCTCGATCATTTTCATGCAGATCGGACGAAGTGTCTCCTCCCAGACCCGCTTGGCTTCGGCTGTGAAATCTTCTCTTGCCCGCAGTGCCTTCCACCATCCGTTCAGCGCCGCATATCTGCCATTGGGATCGACAGTGGCCTCTGTGTTGCCAAAGGCTGCATCCAAATCCCACATAGGACCGAAGCAGACGAGGGAATTCCCCGCATTCTTATGAAAATACTGGCTGGAATGGTTGGCATCAAAATTCTTGATAATCTCCTCCAGCAGATACTTTTTCACTGCTGATTCCATATCGAGCATCTCCCAGAGTGCAGGATCGTTTTTAAAGAGCGCATTCTCGATTTTCTGATAGAGCTCAGCGATATAAACGACCTGCTCCCGGGAAGCATATTCGGGCGATTTGATTACAAAATAAAAGCCGCGTTTTGTCTGGAATCCGCAGGGTTCGGCTGAATAACGGTCGGCAAGCTCAAATTCCAGCAGATAACCGCCGCTCACATCCGAAGGAGACAGAACATTTTTCGCGTAACGAATATTCGCACCGCAGTCAAGTGTCTCCCGCCCTGTTTGTCCGATATCGCTGCCGGAGATCACTTCAGTTTCCTTCTCCATGTCTGCAATATCAATGCGATTTTTACCGATCTCGGTCTTTTCGGCAATCTGATAGCTGCCCCTGTATTCACCGTTCACATACAGCTCACATGGTATACAGTCAGGCGTATATGGCATACCGAGCTGCTTCGCAAGATCGTAGGCAACCATGTTTCGCATCAGTGCAGTATCAGCCTTATTGGCAAGCAAAACCCAGCTCTTGGCTTCCGCCATACCGAGAATCGATGTTTTCGCCGAGAATTTCAGCGAATATCCCTTTTTATCCTGAATCCAGGTCCAGTTTCCCCGTCCGCCAAGTGTCATTTTAGCATTTTCGATCTGCAGATCGGATACCGTCAGCCTTCCCTCGGCTTCAATAAGCTTTTTCTCAGAGGCTTCGACAGCGGCAAAGCCTTCATCCCCCTCATCAAGATGGATAAAAATGCCAGGCAGAGACGACTGCTGCCACTCCACCGCCAGCTCGGTTCCGTCCGATACGGTCAGCGAGATCACGCTCTCACGGAGATTAACCGTCATGCTCTCCCCCTGTGCCCCGTTTTCATTAAGAACAGTGAGTCGCACCTTTTCAGCATCCACCCCGGCGGGAAGAAACAGCCACAGATCGCGCATCTTACGAAAGCCTTCAACTGCAATCGACTCATGCCCCTCCACGCAGAGAAGCAGATTTTCACCGGTAAGTGCAATCTTACCGCTGAGTGTGAGATCGGTCACAGTCTGCGTTTCGGTCACAGACTCACTTTCTGCAGGTTCGGCTGTATCACCGCAGGATACCATCAACAGCGCTGCCATGAGCACAGAAATCAGAATTCTTTTCACAAAGCATCTCCTTATATCAGATTGCTTTATTCTACCACATATTTTTACCGCTGACCATCCATCCGGTGAATTTCAGCGTATTTAATAAAATTGAAGTACATGATTTATGCGATATAACAAAAAGGAGAAGATCGTGAGACCTTCTCCTTTATTGTAAAATGTAATTACTTCTTCAGTGCGATTGCAGCCTTCGCGTTGGCAGCAATGTTTGCAGCGGTAAGACCGTACATCTCAAGCAGCGGAGGAACCTTACCGGAACGACCGAACTCGTCGTTAACGCCTACGCGCTTAACGGGAGTGGGGCATGTACCTGCCAGGCACTCACAGACAGCAGCTCCGAGACCGCCGATGATGTTGTGCTCTTCAGCGGTAACGATTGCGCCTGTCTCGCGGGCAGCGGTAACAATGAGCTCCTCATCGAGAGGCTTGATGGTGTGGATGTTGATAACGCGAGCGTCGATGCCCTCATTCTTGAGCAGCTCACGAGCTTCCAGAGCGATGTTAACCATAATACCGGTAGCAACGATGGTGACATCCTTGCCCTCTGCCATGGTGATACCCTTGCCAAGCTCGAACTTGTAGTCAGCCTGATCAAAGAGCACGGGAGTAGCCATACGGCCGAAACGGAGGTAAACCGGACCCTTGTGGAGGATAGCAGCCTCAACAGCAGCTCTTGCCTCAACAGCGTCAGCAGGGTTGATGATGGTCATGCCGGGGATGGTACGCATGGTACCGATATCCTCGAGACACTGATGGGTTGCGCCGTCCTCACCGACAGTGATACCTGCATGGGTAGCACCGATCTTAACATTGAGGTGAGGATAACCGATCGCATTGCGGATAGGCTCGAATGCGCGGCCTGCGGTGAACATAGCAAAGGAGCTTGCGAAGGGGATCATACCTGCAGCTGCAAGACCTGCTGCCACAGAAACCATGTTGCCCTCTGCAATACCGCAGTCAAAGAAACGCTCGGGGAACTTCTTCTTGAATACGCCGGTCTTGGTAGCAGCAGCCAGGTCTGCGTCCAGAACGACAATGTTATACTTTTCGCCAAATTCGGCAAGAGCGTTGCCGTAGGCTTCTCTTGTTGCAATCTTATCTGCCATAGTAGTTGCCTCCTTACTTGATCGAAGCAGTGATCTCGGCTACTGCCTGCTCATACTGTTCCTTGTTGGGTGCGGTGCCGTGCCAGCTTGCCTGGTTCTCCATGAAGGAGACGCCGTAGCCCTTGATGGTCTTGCAGATGACAGCGGTGGGCTTGCCCTTGCATGCCTTTGCATTCTCGACTGCAGCCTCGATTTCCTCGGGGTTGTTGCCGTCGATAACGACTACATTCCAGTTGAATGCTTCGAACTTCTTGTCGATGGGAGTGGGGTCGATAACCTCGGTAATCTTACCGTCGATCTGGAGACCGTTGAAGTCGATGAATGCGCAGAGGTTGTCGAGATTGTAGTGAGCGGCAAACATAGCAGCTTCCCAAACCTGACCTTCCTCAACCTCACCGTCGCCGAGGATCGAGTAAACGCGGAAATCCTTGTTCTGGAGCTTGGAAGCCAGTGCCATACCGCAGGCAGCCGAAATACCGAGACCCAGAGAACCGGTTGTCATATCAACACCGGGAGTATGCTTCATATCGGGGTGACCCTGAAGGAAGCTGTTGATGTTACGGAAGCCCTTGAGCTCTTCCTTAGAGAAGAAGCCGCGCTCAGCCAGAGTCGCGTAAAGAGCGGGTGCAGTATGACCCTTGGAGAGAACGAGACGGTCTCTGTCTTCCCAGTCGGGATTCTTGGGATCGACCTTCATCTCCACAAAATAAAGATATGCCAGAATATCGGCGATCGAAAGCGATCCGCCCGGATGTCCCGAGCTTGCGCTGTATACCTCTTCGAGAATGCCGAGACGGATGTTGGCGGCAATACGCTTAAGCTCGTTGATCTTTGCCATTTCCATGATGTATCCTCCTTGGAAACTGATATTATTTCAGATGTTTCTATTTTACACTTTTTCGGTCATTTTGTCAAACACTTTTTGTTAATTTTTGTACACTTCTTGCAAAAGAGAGAGGGGAAGCGAAAAAAGCGGCTCAATGTTGTGCAATTTTGTATATTTTCCGTTAATAGAAGATGTGCTGCCTTGTAATTCATGTCTCTTGCTGATAGAATAGAATCACTAAAAATCGGAGGCAGATCATGAAAACACCGAAAATACCATGCCGCACTGTTCTTCGAACAGCACTTGTTCTCTTAATCGCAGTTCTTTGCGGATGCAGCTTAAGTTTATATATATTTGAAGATGTGATTCCATGGCTTTTCAGCATAGGCTACGTTGGCTGCTGGATCGCTTACGCTCTTATTTCGCGAAACACATCCCGTATCTGGAGTTTATTCCCTTTTTTTATCAGCCTATGTATGCTGACTGCACTCATCACCTTTCTCATAGGTGAATACTTCGGTCTGCCCATTCCCGAAACAATTTTGACTTTTTCCTTTCTCTGTATACTTCTGACCATCATGCCTTTTTTCAGTATCCTCAAAGTTTTAGATCAACGGGAACCGGAGAGCATCGATTTATCCAATCCAACTCTACTTATCGTCTTCCTCATCCTCGCCCTCGATTGGGTCATATGGAACAGTTACCATCTCTTCCGCGGATTGAATCTCAGATTGCTACTTAAAAAGCCATCTTCTCATCTCAAAAAATAACCGAAAACGGCAGAGTGTCCTTCCGATCCTCTGCCGCCAATTTTATTCGTTTCAAATCTCAATGCTCATTCTCGGCTCGGGGCGCACAAGCTCCCCCTTGTATATCTCAGCCACAGCCTCAAGGCACTTTTCCCTTGCCTCAAGAGGCCCGTGCACGATGGCAAGCCGTTTTGCTCCCGCGTCTCTTGCCACAGTTGCCGCATCGATAGCACTGCTGTGCTTGGTAGGCAGCCCTCTCACATTCGAGAGTCCTCCCGAAAATTCATGGATCAGCAGGTCGCAGCCCTCAAAGAAGGGCGCCAACCTCTCGCCGTAGCAGGTATCGCCGCTCATGCCGAGAACAGTCCCGTCCCGTTTGTCGGTTATGCGATAGCAGCGTCCGGGAACAGCATGATCACTGGGCATGCAGGTGATGCGAAGCGTGTCTGTCTCAAATTCATCCTCAGCCTTCATCGGAAAAATCTTCGGCTCCTTCAGATTCGGCCAGAACCGTCTTGCCTGCAGGAAAGCAAGAGCTCCCTCATAAGCATCGATCAGTGTCTCATCAGGACCGTATATATTCAGCGCACTCACATCCCGTCCGGGAGGAATCTGCGTCCAATGGAAAATCAGCGAAGGGAAAGATATCATATGATCATGATGCATATGGGTAAAGAGCAGATGATGCACGCTTGTAACCTCTGTGCCCACTTCCCGCAGGTTTCCGGTCACATTCCATCCCACATCCACCAGAAGCTCGTCATTGATCAGATAGCTTGCTGTATCATTCCCCTTTGAGGGAATACAGGTATCGGTACCCAAAAAGGTAATCTTCACTAAAAACACCTCTCCGTATCAAATTATCCTTATTATAACCCACAGCCACCGAAAAGTCAACAGTATTCTGCATCGACAGCACGGCAACAGCATTTACTTAATATAATATAGCTTTTGATGTATCATCAAGCTAAACAAAGGCTCCCCTTCCGGGAGAATCTTTGGTGCGATACGTTTCTCCCGGCAAATGATCCGGAATAGTCAATATGCTGTAGTCTTGACAGGCGCGACGGTGTATGCTATACTTCACCTATCCTATTTATAACCACAAGGAGGATCCCCATGCGTTTCACCATTCTCGGCAGCTGCTCGGGTACAGAAGCAATGCCCGGACGCAGACACACCGCCCTGCTTCTCGAGGTCGGAGATCAGCTTTATCAGTTCGATGCAGGCGACAGCTGCGGCTATACCGCCCATCTGCTCGGCTTTGACGTGACCGGGATAACGGCACTCTTCATCACCCATCCGCATATCGATCATGTGGGAGGCTTTCCCTATCTGCTGTTTGAAATCAACAAGCTCCATGCCCGCCGCGGCATCAAAAACGGCGCTCCACTGAAGCTCTTCTCCCCCTCTCCCGATCTGCTGACCGCCGCCGCTCTTCTCGATAACCGTACAGGCGATAAAAATGCATTTTACCATGAGGTGGAGGACGGTCCTGTCTATGAGGATGCTCACATCCGCGTCACCGCCCGTCATAACACCCATCTCGGCGAGCGTGAAGCTCCCTGGCATGCCTTCTCCTACCGCATCGAAGCAGAGGGAAAAACGGTCATCCTCTCTGGTGATATCGGCGACATTTCAGAGCTTGACTGTTGGAGCGACTGCGATCTGATGTTCCTTGAGAACGGTCATCACGATCCCGCGCACTCGGCAGCCCACCTTGCCGCACTTAAAACCCATCCAAACCGCCTCGTCTTCTATCACCACGGCAGAAAAATGCTTGCCGATCCTGTCGCCTGCACCGCTGAAGCCGCCGCCCTCTATCCCGGCGAAGTGATCTGCGCAGAGGATGCCATGCAGATCATACTTTAAATGACAGATACATAAACACATAAGATTTCAAAAGCATCTCCCATAACAGCCTTTCGTTATTCATTTTATATTCGAGTATTATTTATACATTTGAGAAGAATAACATGATTTAATAATCGCTATTACATATATCGCAACATAATATAGCAACCTTGCAACCGAAAAAGCACTGCACAGCAATATTAAGCAAGCATAAGAAAACATAACATAATACTATTGACATATACAGAAAAATATGATATAACAGATACGAAATTATGCCAATACGGATCATTCAGAAGTTTTCTTACAAGGAGGCCATGTATGAAAAACGCAAAGAAATCAAAAGCATGGACACTTCTGCTGACATTGTTGTCGGTAATGCTGTTCGGAATTCTCTTCCTGACGTCATGTACACCCGATGGCTCTGTTAACTCCGGATCAGAAGATGATGTTTCCCAAGATCTCGGAACGGCCACCCCCAAGCCCGGATCTTCCTCTGATGAAATGACGATAAACCTTGCTCAGTACACCGTGGTGTATGGCGCTGACTCCTCGGATGAGGTTACAAAAGCAGTAACGCATCTGCAAAACATCCTCAAAACCTATGCAGGAGTCGAGATATCTGCTGTTGATGACAGCACAGCGCGCTCAGAGTGTGAAATCGTGGTAGGTAAAACTGCGATCGAACAGGCTGCATCACTGCAGAGCACCCTGCCTGAGGACAACTACTGTGTTGTTTTTGAAGGCAGTCGAATCTTCCTTTTGGGCTATGGTGACGAAGATGTTGCATATGCCGTCAGCCGCTTTTTAAACATGACAACCGGCTACCATGCTGACAAGTATGAAAATCTTCCCATTCATGATACAACCGTCACGGTGACTAAGGAAATCGGCAAGACCGTGGGACAGATCTTGAGTGGCGGCAGAGAAATTATCTCGATCGAGCCCTGCTCTTCCACTCCGCTTGATCTCTCCAAAGAATTCAAAGCAATTAATTCCGCCAGAATGACAGAAAACGAGATTCTGTTCAAGGACAGTGGTGCAATCATATGGAACGGCAAAACAGGTGACGGCAGTTACCGTGTCCAGATGACGGTGGAATCCCGCACCAACGTAATCCCCGATATTTATTTCCGCGTAAATGCCTATGTCGACGGAACTGAGCAGGTGCAGTTTTCGGTACAGGCTGAGGGTGCAAATCGCATGATTTATCTCAACCGTGCGACAACAAAATGCGGCGGAACAGATGTCTTCCCTGCCAATCCTGCCAATTATACCCTTCGTATGGATGTTCACCCCGAGGTTGGACGCTTGTTCTACTACATAGATGGCATTTTCCTGGGTGAACTGTATATCAGCGAAGCCGATTTACCCCTGGTGGAAAACTGCGGCATGAATGTCGATGTTGTCGGCAGCGGTATGGATGTGGTACTGAAGGATATTTATATTGAATCCATCGACTGCGTAGATGAGATAAAATATGACGCTGTCGATATCGAGATCGGTAACGACGCAGTATATCCCAAGTCAGAAAATGCTCCTGCCGATACCATCTATGTCGTTGAGATTATGAAGCTCCCCGCTCACGATCGTCTGACCATCCTGACGCTGCAGGGTCTGGTCAACCGTACCACGCCCCAGCTTTTTGTGGATTTCCGAGCCTATAACCATGGCAACTTTATCGGCTTTACCGATGGCTATGAAAACACCGCACACCTGGATATTCTTCGTAATAAGGGCAGAAAGCTTGTGACCATCACGCTGGAGGAAGCTTTGGTCCAATTTGCGGACTTCTATAATGGCGTCGTTATGGGTGATTGCTTCTCCAACAATTATAATGAAAATGTGGCAACCTCACTGTGCGGCGTGCTGGACGCAGTCTATATGTCCGAGGAACGCTATACCGACACCAAGAATACCATTAAAAAAGACATCTTGTTCCGTTTGGATAACCGATTCGAGTCTTCTGTAGACGCTTATATGTGGCTGTGGGAAAATTACGGCGATCAGTTTTCCAAGACCGTTCTCTTCCATACCAATGCCGCTATGGATAATGTCATTCATGCGCCTCTCTATTGCCGTGACTATGCGGTTATGTCCCGCGCATTTACCTTTGCAGCTACCGATGTAAAGACCATTGAAGATTACAATTTCTATATGAGCATCTTTGCTTCTACAGCTCCCAATACCCCCGTCATCGGTTTCGGTCAGGGTGGAACCTCCTTCCTCGAAGGCCATTTCTTCTCCTTGTGCGGACGTTTCGGTAAATATTTCACCTACGGCTTTGCCTGTGCAAACATGTCGCTGATGAACAGTCTCGAATTCGGTGAACTGAAGCAGAAGGATCCCGTTGAAATTCCCAAGTTAGAAGATGACACCATGTATATTTCATATGTTTTCTCTGAGGGTGATAACTTATCCTGGGATATGCATCTGTGGCTTCGGACGCTGACCGAAGATCCTAACGGATACGGTACCATGAGTGACAAAGGCTACAGTATTTGCGGTGCATTGTATTATGTGGCTCCCGCATTTTTAGAGTATCTCTACCAGCAGGCATCGCCTAACGATTATTTCTTCATGGACGGCGGAGGTATTTCCAACCTCGCTTCGCCTGATGATTTTGCCTTCTTCCTGAAGGATGAAGACCGCGAGGCAGCCGTAACCAGAATGCTGGAGCTGACCGAATATGTAGCAGACAAGACTGATATTGATGTCCTGCGTGCCATCGCCAACATCAGTGATGAAATGTCAGCACGTTATGACAAGGAATGTCCCTCCCTTTCCATGCTGATTTCTGCTTACGGAAGCAGAGCAGAAGGTGATGGCGGTACCGAACAGTACGACCGTGTAGCATACATGGTAGATGACATTGTACGCTGCCGCACCCATCTCCTGACCTTCAACAGAGCACCTCTGAAAGCTCATGTTCGCGCTCTCTTGAAGCAGCGTTCCGCTAAAAATGCCAAGGGCGGTACCGTATTCTCTACCGTCTTCGTTCTGGGTAATGATGTACTGTATGATCTGTCTCAGGTGCTGAATATGACAGAAGATATTCAGTCCGGTACCGACAAAAAAGTTGTGGTTGTACGTCCGGATGTTTTTGCACAGTTATACAGTCAGTATGCCGCACAATAACTTTTCCAACATCAAAAGAATCTAACCGAGTACCTAAAGGGGCTGACGCATTTGTAATGTGTCAGCCCCATCTCTATATTCAAATCCATGTGAATATTTTTCTGAATATTTGATTCCATATTGTTTTCCGGGTTCACTTTCGACCGTTTGAACAGTTCTTGTTCAATTTCCAATCACAACGGCAGTGGTTTCAGCTTTCTCTCTCTTATGAGCCACCTCATAATCCTCCTCCGCATCCAGCGCCGCTGCAATGAAGTTGTCGATCTCATCCGTATCAATGCCCTTAAGTTTCGCAAAGAGCTCATAGCCCTCTCCCTCATCCAGCGCAAAGACCGCCTCAAGTCCCGCAAGAAAGATCACATCTGCGTATGGGTAAAGATAGCATTCCATCTGCCCGCGCTCTGTGCGAAATATCAGATTCAGCACCGTTTTATTATCGCCCTCCGACCTGCTCTCAATGCTTCCGCCATTCTGTGCCCAGCTGTCACGGCTTCCCGTTTTTGCTGTTTTCATCGCTTCAAAGAGCCGCTCAATCGTCTTTACATCGGTCAGGTTATCCTGTTGATGCGCGAGAGTATTGCGCTCATAGGTCACCACCGACAGAATATCACCGCTGTCTGCAATGCCGTATACAGTAAAGTGTTCCTCGCCGCTCCAGCTATCCCCAATGTAATGTTGAAATCTCCACAGTCTGCCCTTCCGCTCAATGATATATCTGCCGTCAACAGGAACATTTCGATCATCCTCCTGCATATAGAGCGCAGTTCTGCCGTCAAGCTCAAAATAATCCACACTGCTGAAGGATGGAATTATCACGTCAGGCTCTCTGCTCTCGGGAATTCTGACTATCGATCCGTCGGGCAGAACCAACACCTGTGTTTCTTCATCAATCCTGCCTGTCACATTGGGCATGGTCAGCTCGGCACCTGTGGTAACCTTCGGGATATACTGCTCATCGCCGGTTACATTCGGCATAACGCCCACACCACTGACCTCAACCGCATCACCGAGCCATGTCCCCTGTGTATATTCCGGCAGCCTTTCATCCTCCGAATCATGCAAGAACGCGTGGGGCAATGCCAATACTACTCCTGCAATCAGTAAAAATGAAGCCGCAAGCGCCGTCCATCTCGACCACGCCGTCCTTTTGTAAGCACGCACCTCGGATATCGGCAGCTCTTCGAGCAGATCTGCGTCAAGAAAGCTCATTGACTCAAGCAAAACAAGCCCATTTTCGATGTTTTTCACATTTCCACGCCCCTTTCAGATAAAAATCTCCGCAGTGCCTCCCTGCTCCGATATAACTGCGAGGACACCGCACCTTCGCTCTTGCCGAGGGATAAAGCAATCGTCTTCACAGACTCCATAGCGAAATAGCGCCGCAGAAAAATTCCCCGAGCATCACCGTCAAGGGTACGCAGAAATGCACTCAGCACCGCCGCCATCTCCTCACGATCAAGTCTGCCCTCAGGTGTATCGCCCCCGGGGATGCAGACCTCCAGCTCCTCGCAGAGCGACATCACCTCTGCACTCCGCTTCTTCCGCCTTCCCCGCATCACCAGATTCAGTGAAAGATGCCGCACAATCCGTGCAAGATAGGCGAAAAAGTAATTCTCCGGCCGATGCGGCGGAATAGACTCCCATACGGCAAGATAGGCATCGTTGACACATTCGGCGGCATCTGCGTCATTTCCCGTAACGCTTCTCGAGAGCGCGTGAAGCCGCACACCGTATTTCTCCGCAGTTTCGCGGATGGCAGCCTCATCTCTGGCAAAATACAGCTCGATGATGCTCTTGTCCTCCATTGCCGTCACATCCCTTCACCTCTGTAAGCAGCAAAAATGCAAAAATCTCGCGAAAATTCAAAAATTTATTTTCATCGCCCGCTCATAAGCCCGTGCCAAAAACTCCGCCGCTGTCAGATCATAGTAGAGCGCGCTGCTCTTCTGCCGTCGGTTGAAATCTGCCTCCAGCATCAGCGTGCGCGGAGCACGTACCATCAGCTTTTCACGCAGCACCTCCCAGTCAATGCTTCCGTCATAAGGGAGCAGATGCGTGTCATCCTCCCCGAAATTGTCTCCCAGATGCACCGCAAAGAGCCGCTTCCCCCACCGTCCAAGACAATTCGCATCGGGATGATTACAATGCTCATGTCCGCTGTCATAGCAGAAGCCAAGATATTCCGACTTCACCTCGGCAAAAATGCGCTCCAGATGAGGGATGCAGTTCATGTTCTCCAGAGCCAGCTTCACACGGATGCGCTCGGCATGCTCTGTCAGACGCTTGATGCGTTCCATGCCGATTTCGGTCACAGCAGGTCTTGCCGACAGCCGCGTGATGTGCGCCGCCAGTGTGGGAATCTCATGCCGCGCACAGTCCTCCATGCAGTCGGTCAGCAGCTTCATATACTCCTCTCCGTCAATGCCCTCTGCCCACAGCAGATTGGGATCGTCGAAGGGCGCATGAATATAGTCAAGCTCCAGCCCATGCTTCCGTGCAAGCTCGGGCTGGGCCTGCTTGTCGCCGTCATCCTCATCGCCCCACCAGAGTGCTGTCGCCTCAAAGCCCGCTTCGCGAATCAAACGAAACCGCTCTTCAATCGGCATCGGATAGCTGAACCAGGAAAAAATTCCAAGCTTCGCCATATCAGCATCCTCCCTTCGCACGCTCAAACCTGCTGCAGAGAAAATCGTAAAAATCATCCACCGCGCCATTGTCCGCCTTATTGTGTCTGCGCGTAATGATAATATCCCTGCTGCAGGCAGGCTTCTCAATTCCAAGCAGCACCACACCGTCACTGTTGGGCCTGCCCCATGTAAATTCGGGCCAGAAGCCGATGCCCATATTCGCCGCAATCATGTTGATCACCGCTGCCGGGCTGTCACTCTCAAAGACAATGCGAGGTGTAAATCCCGCCTGAGCACAAAATCCGTCGCAGATGCTTCGCAGGGGACGCGAACCCATAAGACTGATAAAATCCTCCCCCGCAACCTCTGCAAGAGAAATGTCCCCTCTGGAAGCCAGTTCATGCCCTCTCGGCAGTGCAAGAAAAATCTTTTCACTACAGACATACGCATCTTCTCCCCGTGCTTCCCGATAAAAAAGCTTCGTGGTGATGTCAATATCATGCAGTCCCTCGTCACCGCTCTGCATAACCTGAAAATTCAGCTCGGCATGCGCCTTTTTGTACTCAATGATCGCTTCTGTTGTCAGCGTCGATGCAGCACGAACACTGAGCCTGACAGTCTCACGCTCCAGCTTCGCCATTTTACGCATCGCTTCGGGCACCCCATCAAGCTCTCTCAGAATCGGCTCCAGCCTCTCCTGCAGGTATCTCCCATATTCGGTGAGCACAATCCCCCGTCCCTTTGCCAAAAAGAGCGGCAGTCCGAGTTCAGCCTCCAAACGATGAATGGTCTGGGTCAGCGCAGGCTGTGCAATATGAAGCTTTTCGGCACTCTTTGTAACATGCTGACTTCTCGCAACCTCAAGAAAGCAGCGAATCTGATTCAGCTCCATAATTACCTCCGTTTTTCATAATTTTAATATTATTGTTTTAATCATTATTATATATTAGACATTATCGCATGTCAAGTGTATAATAGGTACAACAACAAATTTCGGAGGCAATTATGACAGCTGAATTTCTCGAAATGATCATGCTTATCTGCTTCGGTCTCTCCTGGCCGCTCTCGGTCTGGCGCAACATCAAGGCACGCTCGGCAAAGAATATGAGCCTGCAGTTTATCCTTCTCATTTGCTTTGGCTATGTGGCAGGCATTACCGCAAAAATCCTGAATGGCAGCATCAACTATGTGCTGGCTGTTTATATCATCAATCTCTGTATTGTATCGGTAAATATCGCAGTGTATTTTGTCAACCGCAGATATGATAAATACACACCTCTTCATAAATAAGTCAAAAGGGACTGCCGCATTGGCATGCGACAGTCCCCTGATATTGATTTTGCCGATCAAAGACCGCCATTTCAGGGTGTTTACGCCCTGAAACCACTCAATATACGCCACAAGATCGAAAATTTTGGGGCTGGGCTGTTGCAATTGGAACATTTGCAACAGCCCTTTTCTGTTCATCCTATCGGTGTAAAGGAAGGCTTATCTCACCTTCATAATACCCTTCCACTCAAGCAGCTTGATAAACAAACCGCCCTGCACGGTTCTGTGCTGGAAGCCACGCTGAATAGAGGTAACGGTATCATACCAGTCTGTCATAGGCACGCGGGAAGGCGAGAGATGGTATGCAAGCCAAAGCGGCTCAATGAATCGCTCGAAGGTTTCCTTATCTGCCGCCAGCGTCGCTGTCCAGACCAGCCAGTCGCTCTTTGTATAGGTTGCGCGGTTGTCCAGCGGCATGCCGTATGGATTGAAGTGCTTAAAGTTGGAGGCAATTTCGCTGCCCATTACGCAGGCATCGAAAATCTTTGTGCCAAAGAGCTTATCCCAAACCGCATTGTACTTCATGCTGAAGGTATCGGGGCGGTCAAAGGCGAGACGGTAGCTTCCGTCGCCGTTTGCCGCATTCTTCACCCAAACCGCTGCAATATCACGCGCCGCAGTCTCGTATTTTTCCTGCAGCCCGGTGTTGCCCAGCATCTCGTGAATGATCGAGAGTCCCATAAGACCGCTGATCGCCTTCAGCGACAGATTGCAGTTATGCGCCAGATGTCCCGCAAAGTCGTCGGTGCAGAGCTGATGTTCCGGATCAACGCCATATTTGATGAGATACTCTGCCCAACCGTTGAGGGTGTCAACATGTGCTGCCGCAAAGGATGCATCTTTCAGCGCAATCGAGGCTGCAGCTGCCATAACCAGCATATTGCCGCATTCCTCAACAGGCATCTGTCCTTCAATCTTGACATTATTATACACCTGACCGTTGACAAGAGGATACTGACCGGCATCATGGGGCGCGAAATCGAAGGGCCACGCCTCGGTCGCCGCATACTTGAAGATGGGGCGCATCATGCCGAGAACCAGCTCGGGATTGTAGAGTAAGAACATGGGGATGGAGGGATAGCTGACATCCACCGTCGCCGCACATCCGTTAGAGAAGCACTCCTTGGAGATGAAGAGAATCTCTCCGTCGGTGTCAAGCACCACCTTGTGAGCCGCGATGACCTGACGCCATGCCAAAGAAAGCAGATCTGCATACTTTTCGCCGCCGGCTTCCTTCGCGTCAGCATAAAGTCTGTCTGCAAATTCCTTTGCTCTCACCTTCAGCTGCTCATACTGGGATACCGCAGCCTTGAGCGCGCACTTGATGCAGGCCCCCTCCCGGTTCCAGTAGGATTTGAGATGAGCACCGAAATATTCCATGCTCTCCACATCGTCATAAGCAAAGAGAATGAGCGCCGTCTCCCCCGATGCTACATCCTTTTCAAGCTGAGCGAACTTCATATCATCCATATCGCAGACCGACAGCTTCGCTGCCCCTGCCGATGCAAGATAGAAATATCCCCAGTCAATGCGCACATTGTCGCCGCTTCGCCAGAGGGGCTTCTGCTCAGTATTGCCCATCTTGACACCCCAGCCGCCCATGAAGTCGACAATCTCGGTCACCACACTGCCCTCTCCCTTCAGGTTAAGGCAAAGCTCCTCGGATGCGGCAATCTTCACCTGCGCGGGACTGCCGTCAGCGGTGATGCACTTAATTTCCAGATAGGATACCGGACGGGTCATCACATCCAGATCATCGGGAAGCAGAGGGGTCATAAATGCCGCCACCAGTGTGATCGCATCATTTTTAAAGGTATAAACGGTCGAGAGCGCATCTACCTCACAGGTAATTTGCGGAATCTGTTCGATCCCCTTTGCCTCTCCCATGAAAAGATATTCCTTGCCGCCTGTTGTAACCGTTCCGATCATTGTGTTGGGCGAGCCTGTCCAATGACGTACAGTAGAGCCGTTCAGCTTATCTGCCATGCTCCAAATCGAAAAATAGGGGTCAACCGTAATAAGCGGTGTTGCCGGAGGTCTGAGTTTCATAATCGTAATCCTTTCGTTATCGCATTTATTCTTTATTTACTGTATTCGTATGTATACTGTATTCGTATGTGAAGCGTTCCCAGGGGATGTCCACCTTCATTTTATCACTGACAATCTCATCAATATGAAGGAGCAGCGGGAAATCTTCTCCCTTCAGAGTACCCTTTTCGATATTCAGCTTGATGGCTCTGGCAACTCTCTCTGCCACCACAAGCGACTCTAGCGTCACTCCGTTCAGCTCTGCCTTCGCCTCGTCGATGCTGAGTCCCTTGCCCAACAGAATCCCCACAAGCCTCGTGCGTCCGCCGTAAACGGTAACATAAAGATCGCCCACGCCCACGCAGAGATTGTCAAGCGTCAGCGCTCCCTGAAACTGCAAAAGCTTGTACATTTCCTTTGTCGCCTGTCCGAAAACCGCCGCCTGTGAGTTGAAGTGCAGCGTATCATTCCCGAACTTTCTCTGATTCAGTCCGATGGTCAGCGCAATACCCAGCGCATAGCCGTTTTTGAGTGCCACTGCACTCTCGATGCCGGTTACATCGGTGGTGATGCTGATGTGATAGTAATCGGTCTGCATCAGCGATTTCAGATAACGAAGCACCTCGAGATCATCGCCGCAGAAGGAAACCTGAGTCTGATCGTGTGCCACAAGCTCATAACTGGTGCAGGGACCGCCAATCGCATTCATCGACAAACACTTTCCGCAATCCGCAAGCTTCTCCTTCCACAGATCGGGATAGGTCAGCAGCCTGCCGTCCTTGGTATCCATCAGGCCCTTGGTCACCGTGAGCACCGGTGTTCCCTCCGAAATTTTCGGCAGTACATGCTCACCGAACCAGTCGACGCCAAAGCTGCTGACACCGCCGATCACAGCATCCGCCCCATCAAGCGCCGCCTCCAGTTCCTCAATCTGATAAAAACGGATTCCCTCAGGAAAATCCCGCTCAAACTTCGGATGCCTGTTCTTCTCCCTGCACCCGTCAATAATCGCTCTGTCAAGATGTGTTCCGACAATGCGGACTTCGTTCCCGTTTTCTCTTGCGGGAAATGCAAGCGCCGAACCCATCATACCGGCTCCGACAATTGTGATAACTGCCATACTGTAATCTTCTCCGTTCCATGCTGATATACTATTTTATACCATTATAATATTGTCGTCAAGCCTCATTTTGTGAAATCTTCCGTTTTATAATAAATTCCCGACAAGCGCACTCATCCCAGCTTTTCTCTGCGGTAGGCCGAGGGCGTCATGCCGGTCTCACGCTTGAAAAAATCGGTCAGATAATTCTGCGATGAAAAATTCATCTCCCTCGCAATCTCCGCCATGGTCATGCCCCGCGAGAGAAGCTGTACAATGTGACGGATCCGCAGATAGTTGAAATACTTCATCGCTCCGCCGCCCGTATACCTGCGGAAGAGTTCCTTCAGCGCACTCTTTCCGATGCCGCACTCGGCGCAGATCCGATCAGTGTCCAGAGCCTCGGCAACATGATGCTTCATATACTGTGCAATCTCCGCGAAGCGCGATGCCCCCTCACCCGAGGATTTTGCCACCGCCTCGCTCTTTCTGCGGTTGAGCGACAGGCAGAGCGCCTCCAGCAGATTCTTGATGATCTGCTCGGTCTCGGCAGCCATCTTCGCATCGGCAGCAGGACGATCGTCGCTCTCAAAGACATCACTGACCTCCTCACAGAGCAGCATCACCAGCCGCCTCTCCCGTTCGTTGAGAATAAACTTCCCTCTCGGCACCAGATAATCAAGCCCGTCTCCGCTGAAGCTGACGGTGAGCAGACGGGAGCTCTCATCACCGATTGTCCAGGAGGTATGAAAAATGCCGCCCGGGTGAATTACCATCTCATAAGGTTCGCACTCATACACATTGGAGCCCGAAGTAATCCCCATTCTTCCGGTAAGCACACAGCCCAGCTCCCACATCTCATGACTCTCGCCCGGAAAGTTGAAATGCGGCTCATATGCAGTCACAAAAGCCGTATAAAGCGCATCCACCGCAAGTCCGGGATATAATCTTCTCGGTTTTTCCACCATATCACAGTCCTCCGCCCGAATTCATAAAAATAACGCCCATATCACTATATATTTTTCCTCTTTTATGATTTATTATAGTATCAGAGACAGTGATTGTCAAGTCTCTCATCAATTTAAAATTAATTTATGCTTCATGGAGGTACATATCATGAAAAAAGTAAGACTCGCCGTTCTCGGTTCCGGTCCCCGCTGGCTGTCGGTTGACAATGTTTATCCCCAGCACCCCGATGTTGAGGTTGTAGCGCTCTGCGATATCGCTGACGGTGCCGTTGAGGACGCTGCCGCTCACTTCAAGGCATCCATGGGTTATGAGCCCGCTGTTTACCACTCCTATGAGGAGCTGGTCAAGAACGCCGTTTACGATGCAATCATGATCTCGGTTGACCCCGATATTCAGGTTGAATATGCAGTTGCCGAGATGGATCGTGGCATTCACGTTATGACCGAGGTTCCCGCTGCCTACACCATCGACCAGTGCTACAGCCTGGTTCACGCAGTCCGCAAGAACGGTGTCAAGTATCAGCTTGCTGAGCAGACCCGCTACTGGTACTTCATCCAGCAGTGGAGAGCCATGGCTGAGAAGGGCGAATTCGGTAAGATCTACTACGCTGAGGGTGAATACCTCCACTTCGAGCCCAAGTGGGACTACTTCCGCAACAAGAAGACCGGCCACCGCGTTTGGACTGACGATCCTTCCTTCGATAAGGATCCCGATTACGAGCGCACCTGGCGTTACCGCACCTTCGCAGAGCCCATCTTCTACCTGCCTCACGAGCTCTCTCCTCTGCTCTCGATCACAGGCGGCAGAGTTGAAACAGTCAGCTGCGTAGGTACCGGCATCGGCAAATCCTATATGAAGGAATTCGACGTACAGGATATGGAATGTGCCCTCATGCAGACAGATACAGGCGTTATCCTCTCGCTGAGAGCGGGCTTCACCTGCCCCTACGGTCACAAGAGAGAGACCGGTGCTCACTGGTATCAGATCAAGGGTACCGAGAAGTGCGCTGAGTGGGCACGCTCTACCCTCGACACCCCCAAGCTCTTCACCGCAGGCGAAGGCTGGTGTGAGCGCAACGACTGGGTATGCTCCGATCCCAACGCTCCCGAGGAATTCAAGCGCGCACTCCACGGCGGTGCCGACTACTATCCGATGTACTACTTCATGGACGCGATCCTCAACGACAAGACTCCTCCCATGGACGTCTACCGCGCTGTTGAGTCTGCTGCTCCCGCAATCCTCGCAGCAGAGTCTGCAAGAAAGGGCGGCGTAAGACTGACCGTTCCGAATTTCCGCGTCTGATTTATAAGCGGGCTATCGCAAATGGAACATTTGCAGCAGCCCAGCCACAAAATCTTTGATTTTGGGCGTTATTGATTGCTTTCAGGGCGTAAAAACGCCCTGAAATGGCGGTCTTTGACCGGCAAAATCAATATCAGGGGGCTGACGCATTGCAAATGCGACAGCCCTTTTATCGAAAGGTCAAGCAATAACATATGGTATACATCATTCTCATCATCTGCCTGCTCTCTTCAGGCTTTACGGCAAATTTCTACAAGAAGCTCTCGGATGACAGCGACAGCAAGGCGGCCTCTGTCATGATGCCTTCGGTATGGTTTCTCATTCTGGGTGTCATGTTTGTCATTATCACCGCTGTAAACGGCATCAGCGGCAATACTGTCATCCCCGCAGCCATCGGAGCCGGTCTCTGCTATGCCGCCGCCTGCTCCATCCTCATCGAATCGATGAAGACAAATTCCTTCTCGATTGCAACCATCATCGTTAACCTGAACTTCATCATTCCGGTTATCCTCTCGGCAATTTTCCTGAAGGAACTCGCATCCCCCCTTCAGCTCTTCGGCATGATCGCCTCCATCGTGGTAATTCTGCTCCTCAATCTGAACGGAAACAGCGAAAAGAGCAAGCCGGGCGCAGTGCTCCTTCCCCTTGCTGCATGCCTTGCAAACGGTCTGCTCAACTTTTTTATCAAGGTCAACGGCAATGCCGGCGGCGACGGCAATCTCTTCTTTGTTATCGCCTACTTCACAGCCGCTGTTGTCTGTGCCCTCACCTCGCTGATTCTTCATAAAAAATCGGACGGTAAGATGATACCCGACATCAAGATCCGCCGCACCCTTCCCTTCATTCTGATGGTCGGTGTCTGCAACGGTGTCTGCTATTATACCATCGGACTGCTCACCGGCATGATGAATGCCACAGCCCAGTTTACCATCGTTACCGCAGGCTCCATCCTGCTCTCGCTGGCAGTAGGCTTCCTCTTCCAGGGAGACAAATTCACCCCCAAAACCGCAATTTCCATCCTGTTCTGTCTCGTAGCCGTACTCTGTCAGGCAGGCGGAATCGCGTAAATACATATTATCAGGAGGACAAAATGAACAGCAATTTCAAGAAAATAACCGCGCTTCTTCTGCTCCTCGCACTTCTTATCCCCACCTTCGCAGCCTGTGCAGGCGGCGATACCGATACCGGCAGTGCCGATACCACAGCTGCCGTCACCACAGCCACCCCCGAGGATACAACCCCCTCGCTGGAGGATATCTATCCCATCCCCGAGATGAATTATGACGGCGCAGAATTCAACATGATGATCCTGCGCACCGGTTATTGGGGTCAGGACTACAATGACCTCTACATCGAAGAGGATACCGGCGATGCCGTCGATTCGGCACTTGTCAGCCGCAATCGCCGCGTGGAGGAAACCGCCGGTGTCAAGCTGACCTCCACCGAAACGGCAGCCGTTGTGGGTGACATTTCCCGTCTGATCAAGGCGGATGATTCTACCTATGAAATGGTTCAGGATCAGGCGGTTTCCATCATGCCCAGCATGGCAAGCACCGGTCTGCTCCATGACATCACCACCATCGAAGGCATCACCCTTGATGCTCCCTGGTACAATCAGAAGGCGCATGACAGCGTAACCCTGTCCGGCAAGCTCTTCATGCTGGGCGGCGACGCAACAGCATCCGACAAGCAGGGTACTGCGGCTGTCATGTTCAATAAAAAGCTCGCCGAGGACTTCAACATTCCCGATATCTACACCATCGTGGAAGAAGGCAAGTGGACGCTGGATACCATGGCAGAATATGCAAAAGCTGTCACCGCCGATATAAACGGCAGCAGCGAACTCGATATGGATGACCGTTTCGGTCTGATCGCCGAGGATTTCTTCGGCTGGAATTTCCTCATTGCCAGCGGCTGTAAGATCGCAGAAAAGGATGAAAACGACCTGCCTTACTTCACCGCATACAATGATCGCTCCATGACCGTCCTCGAAAAGATTCAGAACATCATGTATGATGAAAATATCCGCGGCAACGCCATCAAGGGCGGCACATGGGAAGCAGAAAATTATGAGATCGTCTTTGGCGAAAACCGTGCTCTCTTCCATGCAAATGTCCTCTCCACCATCGCAGGCTACCGCAACATGGAATCGGATTTCGGCATCATTCCCCAGCCCAAGTTTGATGAAGCGCAGGAAGACTACATTACCACCATCTCGCCCTTTGTTTCCCGCTTCCTCGCCTTCCCCATCAACAATGGCGATATCGAGTTCATCGGCAATGTTGTCGACCTGCTCGCCCGCTTCGGTACAGACACCGTAAAATCCGCCTACTATGATGTGCTTCTCACCAGCAAGGTTGCAAGAGACGATGCCTCCGAGCGTATGCTCTCGCTCATTTTCGACAGCATCACCTATGATGTCGGCTCAATCTTCAACTGGGGTAACTGCTGGTTCATCTATCAGCAGCACTTTACCGCCAAGAAGGATAACTTCTCCTCCACATGGGCTTCCATCGAAAAGGCTGCCAACAAGCAGATCGAAAAGACCATCGAAAAAATCACAGAATAACGTTTCAATCCCGAAAGAAGGTACAGATTATGACCATTCGTTATCTCATTGATACCGACCGCAAAGCGGCACTCAACGCAGCAGGCAAGGATTATACCCCTGCCTACATTCCTGCTCTGACTGCCTATATGGGCATCAGCGCCTCCCCCATCGCCCCCGCCGAGCTGGACACCCTCACCGCTGAAGATATCCTCCTCGTCGGTGCCGGCGATCTGCCGAA
The DNA here is from genome assembly GCA_017399105.1 of Clostridia bacterium. Classification (GTDB taxonomy): domain Bacteria; phylum Bacillota; class Clostridia; order Oscillospirales; family CAG-272; genus RGIG1743. Next base: position 68,328 of record JAFQEJ010000031.1, on the reverse strand, counting down.
GGCACCGATCACAGCAGCAGCCATCCTCCTCCTCGGTGCAGATGCAGTCGAGTTTCCCCGTGAGCCTGTCATCTACGCCTACTATCAGAAGGAAGATAAAAAGCTCCCCCTCTTCGCCCCCATTCTTCCCACCGAAGGCGACTTCCAGACCCTCGCATGGGCAGAAGCAGACGGCAAGCGACTCCCCGCCCTTGTCAAGCGCGGCGCGAATGTCTATGATTTCCGCTTCGACCTGGCTGCCACCATCTGGTACAGCGGCGACGGCTTCAAGATCAAGGACATCTGGTGGTACTCCTTCCCCATCGGAAGAACTCCCGATTTCCGTCCCCTTCCCCTCGATCACGACACCTCTGTTCCTTACAATGACCTGCTCCTCTCCGAGCTGGAGTTCATTCTCCGTACCCTCGGCGTACCCATGCTTCATAAGCTGGCTCCCATGGAGGACGGCAGCATCCCCGACTTCGCCTTCCACTCCTCGGGCGACGATGACCACACCTCTGCGTTTTATAACCTCAACGCGGCGCTGACCATGGAATCCTACGGCATTCCCTACCACATCAACGCCATGCCCGCCGGCGGCAGCTTCATCATCGACAAGGAGCAGTACGACGAGATCGTCTCCCACGGCACCGAATTTGCCCTCCACGGCGACTTCACCTGCACCCCCTACACCCTCGAATCGCATAAGGATCAGGCCGAAACCTTCCGCACTATTTTCCAGGATGAGCCTGTCACCAACGTCAACCACTGCCTCACCCAGGATGGCTCCACCGCCGAGAGAATGCGCTGGCTGGCTGAGTGCGGCATCATTGCCGACAATGGTCATCAGTGTGAAATCGACACCACCGATATCAACTTCTTCAATCTCACCGGCTATGGCTTCGGTACCGCATTCCCCCGCTATACCTGCGATGATCCCGAGCATGCCAACGAGATGATCGGCTGCTTCCTCATCCCCATGACCTACTACGAGCCCCGTGTTGACGGCATCATCGACAGATACCGCATTCCCGAGAAGGTCATCAATTACATTGACTATGCAGCGGCAACAGGCGGCATTGCACAGTTCTTCTTCCATCCCCATTACCTGGCTCCCGATAATGAGCACACCCCCGCGGCTCACGCTGCCATCAAGCTGATGAAGGCACGGGTTGAGGAGATGGGCTACAAGCCTCACTTTACCTCCACCAACCGCATCGCCAAGTTCTGGAAGGCAAGAAGCGAATCCAGGCTCGAGGTTAAGGGCGACAGCATCACCGTCACCTGCGAAGCTCCCATGATTCTCCGCCTCCCCGCAAAGCCTTCATCGGTCACCGTTGACGGAGCTGCGGCTGCAGTTACCGAAAAGACCATCTCGGGCGATTTCGCATGGCTCGTCACCATCCCCGCAGGCACTCATACCGTAGTTGCCAAGTAAATTCCCCTAAATAAAAATTCCACCTGTCAAAAGGTGGAATTTTTATTTTAAGCTTTCCAAAAACGCATCCGCCGTCTCCCGCGAAGAAAAACGGAAAATCTCGCGGTCTGCATACTTCTCAAGCAGTGCCATCACCTTCGGCCTGCTCTCGCAGTTGTATGCCCTGACAAATGCCGCAAAATCCTCGTCCACATCTCCCGGCTCTTCAACCCAGGGCATATCCTCCCTCGGCTTGCCGCGGCGCGCTTCAATTCCCGCCATGCAGACCTCGGTGGGATAGTCGAGAAATACAACCGTGTCACATGCCTGCATCCTCATCTCCATAGTAGAGCCGTAGTTGCCGTCTATAATCCACGCATCCGAAGCGATTACATCGGCAAGCTTCGCGCGAAACTCATACTTTGAGACGGTCGTCCTGTCTGAGTGCCAATAGAGCATATCCAGATAACAGAGCGGCAGACCTGTCGCATCACGCAAAGCCCGCGAAAAGGTGCTCTTCCCGCTTCCCGGACAGCCGATCACCATGATCCGCTTCACTGCCCCATAATCCTCTGCTTGAAATTCAGCTTATCCAGCGCCGCAGCCATGGGAATGTATATCACCCCGGACAGCGCCCCCTGCAGAAAATTATAGAAAAGCGAAGCGATAGGCGTCACAAGACTTCCGGTCAGGATTGTCTCCCAAATATAATATCCGCCCATGCAGACAAGGACAGACAGCAGCGCACCGACCAGATTATGTTTGCAAAGCAATTTCTCCTTTTTAGCGGTAAAAAGCATCGCAGTCACCGCCTTGATTAGAGCTGTGCCGGGCGCCCACAGCATGTAACCGGTCAGTGCATCGGCAAGCGCACCTCCCACAGCTCCCGCAGCCATCGCCCAGGGCATGGGAAGAAGCCCTGCCGCCAGATAGATAAAAGCATCACCGATGTGCACGTAGCCTCCCGCAAAAGGAATTCTCGGCAGATAGGCGGTGGTGGCAAAGATAATCGCCGCAAAAACGGCTGATATGATCATCCTGTGCAGCGTCCTGCTTCTGGGTTTGATTGTCGGATCGTTCATGTATATACCTTCTTTCTAAAATTATATACAAAGCTCGCCGAGATGTGCTTCAAGTGCCACCCCGTACCGAGTCTCGTCGTCGTACTGTGCGCTGTCCCGTATGAGAAGACAGACATAATCGGAAGCCGCCTCAGCCGCAGCGTGAATATCGTCCCCGCGCAGCATCCTGCCCAGCAGCACAGAAGCAAAAATATCACCGGTTCCCGGATAAGAGCGTGCAATCCGCTCACGCATGCAGAGCTTCATCACATCGGTCTTTGCGTCATAACTGGCAGTTCCAACCTTTCCATCCATATGTACACCGGTTACAGCCACCCTTTTCGGCCCCAGATCACAAAGCCGCTCAAGCAGCGTCGGATCAAAAGGCTTATCGTGATCGGCAGGATCAAGTCCCAGTAAAATCAACGCCTCGGTGGTGTTTGGCGTAATCACATGAGCATGGGAAACCAGCTCTCTCATTCCACGGCAAAGCCCGTCGGTGATGGTGCGATAGAGCCTTCCGTCATCTCCCAGCACCGGATCCACTAAGATCAGCGAATCGGCCTTGGTAAATTCACGAATCAGCCTGCTCACACAGCCGATCTGATCCATACTGCCTAAAAATCCGCTGTATACCGCATCAAAGCTTGTTCCGAGCTTTTTCCAATGGACGAGAATCTTTTCCATCTCACAGGTCAGATCAAGAAAGGTAAAATCCTCAAAGCCGCCCGTATGGGTCGAGAGCAGTGCTGTGGGAAGCGGCACCGCCTGATTGCCCATCACCGAAAGTACAGGCATCACAACCGACAGTGCACAGCGCCCCAAACAGGACATATCATGTACACAGGCTATCTTTTTCACATGTCCGCCAAAATCATTCATCTGCCGCTCACCTCCGAATTCTCAATTCGTAACATCACCGTCACAATTAAGGGGTATACTATAATGGTAAGTTCTTCTGCACACAAAGTACAGATCACCGCATGAATTATTATACATCAAAATTGTATTTCTGACAATATGCAGTTTCAATATTTACAAAAGCATAAAAAAATGATATAATGTTATAAATGATCAATTTTTGGCAGAGTCAAGAAAGGAGCGTGCCCATGGACAACAAAACAATCTCCCCACCCCCCTCCGCACGTCCGCTTCCTGCGGTCACGCTGATTATCCTTCTCACAGCAGCCACCGCACTCTCGGCACTGTCTGTCTCCTTTACCCTGCCCTTCATTCTCCTTGCATCAGGCATCCTCTCTTTTGTTATCCTTCGCACAGAAAAAATCACCCCCGCGCTCATCGCACTGCCCGCCTATGCCATCGCAGTCCTCATCAGCGGCAGTCCCCTCATCGCGCTCATCGCTCTGATCCCCATTCCCCCTGCCATCACCTGCGCCAAAGCGGTCCGAGGCAACCCCCGCTCAATCTCCACCGCCATGACCGCCGCAGCCCTCGCCGCTATCCTGCTGATCATCACCGCAGTCGATTTTATTGCCGCAACAGGCAGTATTTCCCCCGAAGCAATCCGTTCCTTTTTCGATGAGCAGACCGCACTCCTTGCCACAGCCGTAACCGAATCGATCAACGCAAACCTTTCAGCACTTCCCGAGGAGCTTGCCTCCGAGCAGACACTCCTCTCCCCCGAAAACGTCAAAGCACTCTTCGATGGCGTGCTTCCCCTCATCCCCGGCTATTTCGCAGCCTGTGCCTATGCACTCGCTTATGTCATCCACATCCTTCAGAGCGGTCTCTGCTCTCTCTTCGGCCCCAACACCCTCCCCGCCGAGGCAAGATCCATGCGCCCCAGCGTCATCTCTGCCTATGTATTTTCAATCGTCTATGTAATCGTCATGCTCTTCTCGGCAGTAAAGACTAATTCCACCGTATTTCTCATCCTCTGCCGCAATCTCATCGTCATTCTCACCATTCCCTTCGCCATCTGCGGCATCGGCGGTCTTCGTTTCCGCTTCAAGCGAAACCGCGGCACCCTGACAGCACCGCTGATCATCCTCGCCGCCATCTTCTTCACTCTGCTCAACCCTGCAGCCGTGCTCAATGCAGCTGCCTTTCTCGGCGTGATCGATAGCTTCGTGCGCCGCTACGGATCCTCCAATTATTACGACGACGATTATGAGGATTCCGATTATCTGTAATAAATTTCATCACCGGAGATTGATATGTTCCAATTTAAAAAAGACGGAGCCACCCTCCGATTGACGGTCAGCGCCCTGCTCGCCGTCCTCTTCTTCACAATTTATATGCTGCTCTGCGCCCATACCAGACTCAATCCGCTTAAAACAGGCGCGCTCTTTATCGTCCTCTACATTGTGCTTGTGGTTGCCCTTGAGCTTGTCTGCCGCTATATCTCCACCAAATCGGCAGGTGCAGTCGCTCCCGAAAACGCCGATATGCTGAGCGAGATTTCGCTTGATATTATGGGTAAGCTTTATCTCCCCGTCCTCATCTGCGACGAGAGTAATAAAATCATCTGGTATAACCGTGCCTTCTCAAAGATCGCCGACCGCAGCACTCCCATGTACGGCATGTACCTCGACTCGCTGGCGGGTATCACCTGCGAAGATATCAAAGCCGCCGACAACACGCAGGGCGGAAGCTTCGAGGTCTTTGAAATCCCCTTCGCCATCAAGGGCTATCCCTTCACAACCCAGGGAAAATCCTATCTCCTTTCGGTCTGGCGCGACCAGAGTGAGCTCCACCGCGCCCTTCAGCGGATTGCCGATGAAGAAGCCGGCATCGCCTACATCGTCATCGACAACCTGGGTGAGCTTGCCCAGTTCGTCCACGGCAAGGGCAGAAGCGTCTCCGCTGAGGTTTCCCAGATTCTCGCTGAGTGGGCCGATTCGGTGGGCGGACTTCTGCAGGAATACGACAACGATAAATTCATGTTCATCTTCAACCGCCGCTATCTGGCAGATTTTGTGGAATCCCGCTTTGCAGTCCTCGACCGCGTGCATGAAATCCGCATGGGTGAGGAAAATCTCCCGGTTACCATCTCCATCGGCATTGCCGACATCAGCGGCACCATCGCCGAGAAGGAAGCCGGTGCCTGCTCTGCCCTCGATATGGCACTCCAGCGCGGCGGCGACCAGGCTGTCGTCAAGCATCAGAATGGCATGGATATCTACGGCGGCAGAACCAAAACAGTGCAGAAACGCACCAAGGTTCGCTCCCGCGTCCTCGCCGAAGAGGTTGTCGCCCTCATATCGGCAAGTGCCAATGTGCTTGTCATGGGACACCGCAATGCAGATTTCGACTCACTGGGTGCCTGCTGCGGAATGGCGCGCATCTCCATGTACTGCGGCATCAAAGCCAACATCATTGCCAATCTGGATGACCCCAATCTGGCAAAATGCTTCGATAAGCTGCTCACCCTGCCTGAGTACCGCGACATTTTCGTGGATTCCACCTCGGCACTGGATAAAATCCGCTCGGATACCCTTCTCATCATCGTCGACGTGAACAACTCCCGTCAGTTTGAATCCTCCGAGGTCTACAAAAACGCGCATCGCGTGGTATTCATCGACCATCACCGCAAGACCGAAGAATTTACCGAGGAGCCTGTCCTCTCCTACATCGAGCCCTCTGCCTCCTCCACCTGTGAGATCATCGCGGAAATGCTCGAAACAGCTCTTCCCTCGGGTATCCTCGAGAAGGAAGAGGCTGATGTCATGTTCGCCGGCATCCAGCTTGATACCAAGCAGTTCACCCGCAACACCGGTGTGCGTACCTTCAGCGCAGCCCTCTATCTCCGCGGCGAAGGAGCCAACCCCGTGGAAGCAAACAGGCTCTTCCGCACCGATTTCGAGGACTTCATGCGCAAGGCGCGCTTTGAGGCAAACATCGTCATCTACCGCAAGGAGATCGCCATTGCAGTCAGTGAGGCAGACCTCTCCTCCGGTATGGATCGCATCGCCGCAGCCAAAGCTGCAGATAATCTGCTCACCATCGATCATGTCACCGCCTCCTTTGCCCTTTGCCGCATCGGAGATGTGGTGCATATCTCCGCCCGCTCCTCGGGTGCCATCAATGTGCAGATCATCCTCGAAAAGCTCAACGGCGGCGGGCACTATGATTCTGCCGCAGCCCAAATCAACGGCGGCACTCTCGAGGGCGCGCTTGAGCGTCTGAAGGAAGCCATCGATGAATATATGGAAAATTAGCCACCGAAACAAAGTCTATCACATAAAGGAGTAAACAATCATGAAAGTTATTTTATTACAGGACGTCAAAGCCCAGGGCAAAAAGGGCGAGCTCATCAATGTATCCGACGGCTATGCCCGCAACTTCCTTCTCCCCAAGAAGCTGGCTGTGGAAGCTGATGCTTCGGCAATGAACGACCTTAAGAACAAGGAAGCCGCAAAGCAGCATAAAGCCGAGGTCGAAAAGCAGAACGCCATCGACACCGCCGCCGCCCTCGAATCGATCACCGTCAAGTTCTCGGCAGGCGCAGGTGCAGACGGCAAGCTTTACGGCTCTGTCACCTCCAAGGACATCGCCGAGCGCCTCGAAAATGAGCGCAAAATCACGGTTGACAAGCGCAAAATCCAGCTTGCCGACCCCATCCGTACCTTCGGCACCTACTCTGTCCCCGTCAAGCTCCATCCTGAGGTCACCGGCACCATCAATGTCATCGTGACCGAGATCAAGTAATCTAATTTCACAAAAAGGAATTCACCATCATGCCCGACATCGGATACGGCAGACAACTCCCCTTCTCTCTCGAAGCCGAACAATCTGTCCTCGGCTCAATCCTCATCGACCCCGGGCGTTTTGACGAGATCGCCGGCATCATCAAGAGCGAGGACTTCTATCTGGACGAGCATACCCAGATCTACCTCGCCATGCAGGATCTCTACCTGCAGAACCGTACCATAGATCTTGTCACCCTCATTGATGCCCTCGTCAGCCGCGGTGTCTACGATCGCGACAACAGCGTCAATTACATGAAGATCATCGCGGAGATCGTCCCCTCTGCTGCCAATATCAAGGATTATGCCGAAATCGTCCGCTCCAAAAGCATGCTCCGACGTCTCATCTCCGCCTGCGATGAAATCCTCGATAACGCCTATGCAGCACAGGAGGATGCCTCCTTCATCATCGACAACGCCGAGCAGAAGATCTTCGATATCGCCCAGACCAATGAGCACAAAGGCTTCGCTCATATCCGCGATGTCCTGCTCAACACCTATGAAAATCTCAAAAAACTGCAGGATGAAGGCTCCGCAGCCATGGGAACCCCCACCGGATTTTCCGGACTCGACCGCGTGCTTGTCGGTCTCGGAAAATCCGACCTGGTTCTCATCGGCGCACGTCCCGGTATGGGTAAAACCAGTTTTGCCATGAACGTGGCAACCAACATCGCCCGTCAGAGCGGCAAAGCCGTCTGCGTTTTCTCTCTGGAAATGTCCAACGAACAGCTCGTCCAGCGTATGCTCTCCAGTGAAGCGCTGGTCGACAGCTATTCCCTTCGCTCGGGCAAAATCTCGGATGAGGACTGGCAGAAGCTCGCCCATGCCTCTTCTGTGCTCTCAGACTGCGATATCTACATCGACGATACCACCGGTATCACGGTCACCGGCATGCGTGCCAAGCTCCGTCGCGTCAAGAATCTCGGACTTGTGGTCATCGACTACCTCCAGCTTATGCAGAGTGACCGCCGCAACGATAACCGCGTGCAGGAGGTCGCCGAAATCTCCCGTAACCTCAAGATTCTCGCCAAGGAACTGATGGTGCCCATCATCTGCTGTGCCCAGCTCTCCCGCGGTCCCGAATCGCGTACCGATAAGCGCCCCATGCTCTCCGACCTCCGAGACTCGGGAGCCATCGAGCAGGACGCCGATATCGTCATGTTCCTCTACCGCGACGAATATTACGCACAGGATCCCGAAAAGGCAAACGCCGCCGAGGTCATTGTCGCCAAGAACCGTCACGGCGCAGTCGAAAATGTCGAAATGCAGTTCATCGGCAAGTACACCAAGTTCATCACCAAATCCGAAATTGAGGAGCCCCCGAACTGATGAAATCCTCCTCTGAACATCTGCACAAACAGTTTTATGCTTCCATTGAAGAGCATAAAATGCTGATCGGAACAAAGAAAATCCTCGTCGCTTTTTCGGGAGGTGCCGATTCCACAGCCCTGCTGCTCCTTCTTCATGAGCTTGCAAAGGAGCGCAGCCTCCCCCTCGCAGCCCTCCATGTCAATCATATGATCCGCGGCGATGAAGCCGACAGAGATGAAGCATTCTGCCGCTCTCTCTGCGACTCGATGATGATTCCCCTCTACGTGGAGCGCGCCGACATTCCCGCACTGGCAAAGGCTTCGGGCAAAGGCATCGAGGAAACCGCCCGCGATTTCCGTTATGACACCATCCGTACCCTCTGCACCGAACAGGGATACGACACTGCCGCGCTTGCTCACAACGCCGACGATAATGTCGAAACGGTACTCTTCAATATCACCCGCGGAAGCTCACTCAAGGGCATCCGAGGTATCCCCCCTGTCCGCAAGGATGGCAGCTATCGCATCATCCGTCCGCTCATCACCTGCGAAAAGCGTGATATCTGCACCGCCCTCACCGAGCTGAAGCAGCCATGGGTCGAAGATTCCACCAATACCGACACTGCCTACACCCGCAACCGCATCCGAAACGAAATTATCCCGCTTCTGAAGGAAATCAACCCTTCGCTGTCCGATTCGATTGCAGCCCTTACAGGATCGGCGCGCCGTGACGATGCCGCCCTCACAGCCATCGCAGATATGCATACAATCACAGAGGGACGCACTGCCCTGGCCTCACTTGACGATGCCATCCTGTCCCGCCTGCTGCAGCGCGAATGGAGCCTGCAGAAAACAACCGGACAGCTCACCTCGCGCCACATCGAGGCAATGATTGACAGCCTGCGCGGAAATGCAGCTCATCTGTGTCTGTCACTCCCCGGAGAGGTCATCTTCAGCCTGGACCGTGAGGAGACTAAGCTTGGTAAAGTATTTCCAATAAATACCAGCACCGCTTCCATCCCCATTGAAACGGGACTCAACAAACTGCCCGACGGAGCCTTGATTTACGCCATTCCGCAGTATATTTCGGCAGTGTTTGCAAAAGAAATAAATGCCGCCATAAATATTTACAAATTGGCAATACAAGAATCGCTGGATTCTGGTAAAATTAGGGGAGCAGTATATATCCGCACAAGAATGGACGGTGACCGCATTTTCTGCGGCGGTATGCACCATAAGGTCAAGACTCTCTTTTCCGACCGCAAGCTGCTACTTGAGGGGCGCCGCACCTATCCCATTCTCTGCGATGATGAGGGCATCCTGCTCATACCGGGTATCGCCTGCCGCGACGGCGTCAAAGCAGATGATATGACAAAAAATGCCCTGAACATCTACTACTTCGCGCATAGAGCGTGAGCTTGAGCGCGATTTCTTATTTGTGCCGCAAGGCATGTTCCGTCCTTCTGACGGTTATACTATCATTATTATAAACGGGACTCTCCCGGGAAATGGACACCATCATGTCAAAGACGATCAATCAGGATATCGACCACATTTTAGTATCCGAAGAACAAATTGAGCAAACCGTCACCGAAATTGCAGCGCAGATCGACCGCGACTATAAAGCGCGTGTTGAAGAAGGCGGAAAGCTGCTGTTGCTCTGCATCCTCAAGGGCTCGGTTGTTTTCATGGGCGACCTTATGAAGCATATCACCCTGCCGGTTGAGATCGATTTTATGAAGGTCTCCTCCTACGGTGCCGCTACAAAGACCACCGGTAATGTCAACATCATCCTCGACCTTATGCGTACCGACATTCCCACCCTCGATATTCTCGTCATCGAGGACATCGTAGACAGCGGTAAAACCCTGTCCTATCTCACCGACTATCTCAGACTCAAGGGCGCTCACAGTGTCCGTACCTGCACGCTCCTTGATAAGCCCTCGCGCCGTGAGGTTAATTTCGACCCCGACTATGTAGGACGCGAAATTCCCGATGAATTCGTCGTGGGCTACGGTCTCGATTATGCCGAAAAATATCGTGCGCTCCCCTATGTGGGCGTACTGAAGCCTGCCGTTTACGAAAAAAACTGACAGGATCATAAATCACAAGCGGAAGCCTGCCGTTGCATCGGGCTTCATCTCTTGCACCAATTTTATCACGGGAGGTATACATGAAGAGCAGCCTGAAAATCATAATCTTTTATGTAGCTCTGATCGGTGTCATACTGGTTTCAACCGTCGTTCTCTTCAACAACATGCAGACCGAAGATCTGAAATACAGTGACATCATTGAACTGTTCCATACCGAGCAGGTCAAATCCTTTACCATAGACAGCAGCAACAATCTGATGATCACCAAACAGAATAATCAGATTGCCACCTACCGACTGCGCGACTACGCGGTCTTCTATAATGATCTCAACGATCTGATCCTCGAGCAGTATGAAGCTGGTATCATCATTGATTATGATATGCCGGCGCCTGTGGAGCTCCCCTGGTGGATCAGCATGCTGCCCTATATCATCGTCATCATTCTCTTTATCGTTCTCTGGTTCTATGTACTCAACTCGGCATCGGGCAAGGGCGGCGGAAAGATGATGAACAACTTCGGCAAGGCAAGAGCCAAGATGGGCTCGGACGAAAAGAAGAAGGTATACTTCAAGGACGTCGCCGGTGCCGATGAAGAAAAAGAAGAGCTGAAGGAAGTCGTCGACTTCCTGCGCGATCCCGTAAAATTCACCAAGCTTGGCGCACGAATCCCCCATGGAGTCCTTCTCGTAGGCCCTCCCGGTACCGGTAAGACCCTGCTTGCCAAGGCGGTGGCAGGCGAGGCAGGTGTCCCCTTCTTCTCGATTTCCGGCTCCGATTTCGTCGAGATGTATGTGGGTGTCGGTGCCTCCCGCGTGCGCGACCTCTTCGACACCGCAAAGAAACACCCCGCATCCATCATCTTTATCGATGAGATTGATGCTGTAGGACGTCACCGCGGCGCAGGTCTCGGCGGTGGTCACGATGAGCGCGAGCAGACACTCAACCAGCTGCTTGTGGAAATGGACGGCTTCGGAGGCAATGAAGGTGTAATCGTCATCGCAGCCACCAACCGCCCCGACATTCTCGACCCCGCACTTCTCCGTCCCGGTCGCTTCGACCGTCAGGTAACCGTCAACTATCCCGATATCAAGGGACGTGAGGACATTCTCCGCGTCCACGCTCAGGGTAAGCCCTTTGAAGCAGATGTAGACCTCTCCACCCTCGCAAAAACCACCGTAGGCTTCACCGGTGCCGATCTTGCCAACCTGCTCAACGAAGCAGCTCTGCTCTCGGCACGCAAGGGTAAGTCTCTGATCGGCATGGAAGAGCTTGAAGAAGCCACCATCAAGGTCATCGTCGGCCCCAAGAAGAAGAGCAAGATCATCACCGAAAAGGAAAAGCGTCTCACCGCCTATCACGAAGCAGGTCATGCCATCGTCACCAAGGTGATGAAGCCAGACTCTCCCGTGCATCAGATCTCCATCGTTCCCAGCGGAGGTGCTGGTGGTTATACCCTCGCCCTTCCCAAGGAGGACCGCTCCTATATGTCCAAGCGTGACATGGAAAACGAGGTCGTCACCCTGCTTGGCGGACGTGTTGCCGAACAGCTCGTTCTCGGCGATATCTCCACCGGTGCATCCAACGACATCCAGCGCGCCACCAATATCGCCCGCAATATGGTCACCCGCTACGGTATGAGCGATACCCTCGGTCCTATCGTATTCGGCAGCGAGCATACCGGTGATGAGGTCTTCCTCGGCCGCGACTTCTCCAACGCACGCAACTACTCGGAGGAAACCGCCTCCAAGATCGACGGCGAGATCAAACGCATCATTGACGAAACCTACCGCGCCGCCGAAACCATTCTCAAGGAGAACATGGATAAGCTCCACTTCATCGCATCCTTCCTCTTCAAGAATGAGATTATGGATGACGAGCAATTTGAAGCAGCCATGACAGGCGATCCCACCATCGAGGATCTGGAAGCCATGGCAGACGCCAAAAAGCGCCGCAGCGAGGAGGAGAATAAAGCCAGAGCCAAGCGCGACGAAGAAGAACGCCGCCGCCGTGAGGAAGAGGAGCGCCGCAAGAACAGCGAAATGCACAGCGACACCTCGGGTCTGGATGCCTACGCCAAGTATCAGCGCAAGGAAGACATCAAGGAAGAACGCCGCGAAGTCTCCAACACGCAGGATGATGACGAAGACGAAGATAAATAACACCTCACAAAAAAATACCGGGGAAAACGCATCCGTGTTTTCCCCGTTTTTGTAATATGCACTATTCCAAAACCTCAAGCGCGGCTTGATATGCCGTCGGGTTGTCGGAGGTCACAAAGAGCATCACATACAGCCCCTTCACCTCCACCGAAGCCGAAAGTCCCGCATCAGGCTCACTCAAAAAGAGCAGATTCTGCCGCCTTCCGATCAGCGCCGCACGCTCCTCGAGAATGCGTTCCAATCTCCCCCGCTGAGAGAGATTGCCAGCCCGCAGAATATGCACCTCTCCGCCGAGTGCCGATTTCGACAGTGCCACCGCCCCGTCGGAAGCTCCCTCCGGCGCCGTATCATAAAGCAGCTCGATCATCTCATCGCGCAGTCTGCTCCCCTCGTCCACAGCACCGAAGCTGAATACCTCATTATCGCCGATTTCAACCACAGCAAGTACCGCATCCAGCACATCGGTCGCAGGAATATCAACCGCATCGGCACAGCCGACAAGCAGCACCGCCGCCAGAAGCAGTGCTCCCATCATTCGTTTCAACCTGACCCCTCCATATCATTACACCGGTCATCCCGGAGATTGGATCTGATTATGAAAAACTGTACCCTCACCATCATCCGCCAGAATACCTCCCAAACAATCACCGCAGAAGTGGGCGAAAGCATCCTCGATATCCTCGCCCGCGCCGATCACGTCACCCTTGACGCCCCCTGCGGCGGAAACGGCACCTGCGGAAAATGCCGCGTCAGCCTCACAGGTGAAATTTCTTCCCCCACCGAGCATGAACTTACCCTCCTCGGGGATAAGATCAAGTCGGGCATCCGCCTTGCCTGCCTTACCAAAATCGAAGGCAATGCCACAGTCACCCTCGCCGCACAGGGGGAAACGGTCATTCAGACCGAGGGAGAGCGCAGCGCGTCCGATTTCACCCCTCTTCCCGGTCCCTTCGGACTTGCCGTCGATATCGGCACCACCACCGTCGCCTGCTATCTCTGCGACCTTCGCAACACAGGAAATAAGCGCATCGCCGCCGTCCGCTCCTTCATGAATCCCCAGAAAAAGTTTGGCGCCGATGTGATCTCGCGTATCGGCCATGTCATCGAAAACGAAGCCGCCGCAGAGGAGCTTCGCGCTGCCATCACCGACAGCATTAACGAAGCTCTCCTCTCGCTCACAGCCGAGGTTGGCATCACCCCTGGCGATATCGGATCGGCTGCCATCACCGGCAATACCGTCATGCAGCATTTCTTCTGCGGTGACGATGCCCGCGGCATTGCAAATGCCCCCTTCACCCCGTCTTCTCTCTACGGATATACAGTCAGCGCAGCATCCGCAGGTATACATATCTCCCCCGCCGCCGAAATCTATATGCCCCCCTGCTTCGCCGCCTATGTGGGCGGAGATATCGCATCGGGCATCATCGCATCGGGCGTTGATCTCTCAGACGGGCTCGAGCTCTTCATCGACATCGGCACCAATGGCGAGATGGGACTTGGAAACCGTGATGCTGTCTGTCTTTGTGCCACCGCCGCAGGCCCCGCATTTGAAGGCGCACATATTGCCCACGGCATGGCAGGTATCGAAGGCGCTATCAACACCGTTACGCTGGATGATAACGGCGGCATCTCCTACAGCACCATCGGAGATGTTCCCCCAAAGGGTATCTGCGGCTCAGGTCTGATCGATGCGGTTGCCTGCATGCTTGAGCTGGAAGTGCTCGACGAAACCGGCTATCTGGAGGATGACTTCATCCTCGACGAAGAAAGCGGCGTCTGCATCACCGATAAGGACATCCGCGAGCTCCAGCTTGCCAAAGCCTCGGTCTGCGCCGGTGTGCTCACCCTTCTTGCCGAGTGCGGTAAGACCTTCGAGGATGTGACCCGCGTCGTCATCGCAGGCGGCTTCGGTGCGCATATCAATGCCCATAACGCCTGCCGCATCGGACTCATTCCCCCCGAGCTGGAGGATAAAATCGTCATCGCCGGCAATACCGCCGGTATGGGCGCTGTCTCAATCCTCGAGAGTGCATCCGCAAGAGAACGCACCGCAGCCCTCCCCGCAAAATCCCGCTATCTGGAGTTATCCTGTAATGCAACCTTCATGGAACATTACGTCGAGCAGATGATGTTTGAATAAAACATAATCTTCCCTAAGAATCATATGATGCCCGAGTCCCTCAATATGACAAAAGCTCAAAATCCCCACAAACCGAATTTTCAAGGAGAATCTCATGAAACTTTTCATCGCATCCGATATCCATGGCTCTGCCTGCTACTGCACCAAAATGCTCGAAGCCTATGACTGCGAGGGTGCCGACCGCATGCTCCTGCTGGGCGATATCCTCTATCATGGCCCCCGCAACGATCTCCCCCGGGATTATGCCCCCAAGCAGGTCATTTCCATGCTCAACGAACGCGCCTTCTCCATCCTCTGCGTCCGCGGCAACTGCGACACCGAGGTTGATCAGATGGTACTCACCTTCCCTATTCTCGCCGATTATGCAGTCCTCTATGAAGCCAACCGCATGATCTTCGCCACCCACGGTCACAATCACAATAAAACCAAGCTCCCCCCGCTCCATAAAGGTGATATCCTCCTCCACGGCCATACCCACGTCCCCGCCTGGGAGGACTGCGGCGACTTTCTCTACCTCAACCCCGGCTCCACCTCCATCCCCAAGGAAGGCTCCGCCCATAGCTATATGATTCTCGAGGACGGCACCTTCACATGGAAATCGCTGGACGGTGAAATCTACCACAAGCTGGAGATATGACAACACTCCCTGACAAACTTACCGTAGTGCAAAACCACGGTAAATGAGAACGGCAAACTTGAATTTTGTGAGGTAGCTGCATTGAAAGTTTTAAGTCTGACAGAGCCTTATGCAACCCTAATAAAAAACGGAACGAAAAAAATCGAAACAAGAAGCTGGAAAACCAACTACAGAGGGAAATTATATATCCATTCAAGCTCCACGAAAATCCCCAAAGAATACAGAAACAACACAGCATTAATGTCACTTGTCGATGACAGTCCATTCAATTACGGTCATATCATATGTTCCTGCGAATTAGTGGGTTGCGTGGAAATGACAGATGAATTTATAGAAGAAATAAAGAAAAACAAGAATGAATATATATCCGGCATATATGAAAAAGGACGCTATGCGTGGATTTTAAAGGACATACAAGTATTGGATACACCAATTAAAGCAAAAGGACATTTAGGAATTTGGAATTTTAATTAAACAATTTCAAATCCATCAAGCCATCAAAAGGGACTGTCGCACTTACATGCGACAGTCCCTTAAATATTGATTTTGCCTGTCAAAGACCGCCATTTCAGGTCATTTTTTGCCCTGAAACCAATCAATATACGCCACAAAATCGAAAATTTTGTGGCTGGGCTGTTTATTCGGGAATCACAATCTTCCCGTCCTCCACCTGCGGCGCATATGCCGACACAGTGTAGCTCATCACTTTATCCGTCTCGGTATCGTAGAACACATACCCTGTCATCCCCTCGGTATCGCACTCGCAGACGAACATCACCTCAGTTTCGCTCGTCCAAACCACATCGCGAATCGCCACCATCCCGGGTACATCATTCAGCCCCTGCATCGAACCGCTCGAGCCGCCCTCGGGATACAGCTTCGAGCTGCCAAATTCCAACGGCTTATCGTTCAGCATAATCAGCCTCATGCCGTCGGGAGACCAGAATCCTGCCGTCCGCACCGACCACATCGCCATTTCCTCATTCATGCGCTTCACCGAATCGATCACAGCCTCACTTGCGCCCCAATCAAGGATCACCATCTCTTCGCTTTCATTCCATTCCGCCCGATTTGCCAGTCCAATCCGCTTTCCATCGGTCACAAAGCTGCTGTAATATGCCTCGTCAATGTCTCCGCCAATGCGCGTCTTGTCCACGCGGTACAGAATCCGCCACTCGCCAAGCTCATATTCAGTTATCAGATCGGTCAGCACCGACTTTCCGTCTACCTCCGTGCCAAAGCGAAGCTGCCCGTTCACCCGCGTCTTCAGCATGGAGAAAAACTGCTCCATCCGCACAGCCGATTCTGCTCCGTCCGCAGTAATCACGCCATCCTCCGCCGCATCAACAAGGCTGTAGTCAGCAGTCAGCGCCTCCAAAGCCTCGAATCCATAGGGCGAGTCGGCGCTTACCTTTGATTCACCGACCTCAAACTCCGCCGCGCAAATAGAATCTCCAAGCTTCTTCACCACGCGATAGCGCCCATCAGTCAATCGGTCAGCAAGCGACGCCGTGTGAACCTTAAAGCTGAAGCTGCCGCCATCCGCCACGCTGTAAAGCAGATCATTCCAGCCCAGATTCGCTATAAAGGGCAGCTTCATCCAGGCATCTCCCTTCAGCACCTCCATCGACCATGCCGAGCCAAACTCCAACACCTCGCCCGAATTGTTGCGAAGGATCACCTGAATCACCTCCGTATCTCGCCCGTAGACTGCAAACTGCGTCTCCATTGTCACATCTCCCGCTGCAATCTCTCCGTATTCAGATCTTTCAAGCACGCGGCAGGAGGTCAGCAGCACCACTGCCATCAGTATCGCTATCAATCGCTTCATGTTTCTACTCCTTTTTCTGTTCAGTACAGCATTATTCCTTAGACGACAGAAAATGAAAAAAGTTTCATACCCGGCATACGCCGCAAATCCGAAGACTTTGCGAAAGGGCTGTTGTAAACATTCCACTTACAACAGCCCTGTATTCTTCTTTTTAATACTTATAGAACCAGATCACGCCCGAGCGCTTGGGAATCGACACGGTAAATCCACCCTCGAGTCCATACCGCTCCATTACGCGCACCTCTCCGGTCTCCATGTTCTCCATCTCATATCGGTCACCGTTCAGCTGCAGCTTCAGCGTGATGCTCTCTTCTTCCACCTGTGTATTGCGTACCACCTGAACAAAGCCGATGCGCTTCACCGGATCGTCAAACTGCATCGCATAGTAATCGTGAGGATCGCGTCTGCATTCGGTCAGCGGATAATAATCACCCGACATCATAATCTCAGCCGCCCGTCTCCATACAGGATGGAAGCGGCGTCCGATCTCCTTGATCTCCTCAGGATGATAGTATTCAATCATCGAGGTCACCGAAGGCGTCAGCGCACAGTGATAAGCGAAGAGATCCAGCGGCTTGCCTCCGTTCTCATAACCGCCCTCATCGTTGTCCCAGTTGTGGGTATGCGCACGGAAATAGGGAATCCACTCAAACATCAGACGGTGCTGCTTCTGCTTGATGGGATGATGACCGTAACCCACATCGGTGTAATGCAGCGGTACCGAACGACGAAGCGTCTCCATCTCATTGCGGCGTCCGCCCGAAGCGCAGGAATCGCACCAAAGATTGGGATTGCGGAACATCAGCGTGTCCCAGTATCGCAGATAGCCCTGCACATGCAGATTCTCCAGCGCACCGATTCGATCCTCCGCCTCATTCAGCTCCCATGCTCTCAGCGGCGAATAGTTGAAGTCCTGGCGATAGATATGAATGTGCGAATCCTTGATAATCGAATCCACACGCTCAATGATCCAGTCACAGCAAGCGGGATCGCCCAGATTGAGCAGTCCCTGGTTCTCGTCCTCGGTGTGAAGAATCCACTCGGGATGCTCATCCCAAAGCTCGGTGTCCTTGCGGACGCGCTCAGGCTCGAACCAGACAAGGAACTGAATGTCATTCTCCTCGCACTTCCTGCCAACCGGTCCCATTCCATTGGGATAGTGCTCCGGATTCGGCTTCCATGTCCCAATAAAAGGCCAGTCAAAGTTGCAGGCATACCAACCCGCGTCCATCCACCAGATGTCCGGCTTCAGTCCCGACTTCATATATTCGTCAATGCCATGAAGCTGATTCGCCTCTGTAGTGCCGGTAAACTCAGGCTTGCCGTCGATCATGAAGGTGTGCAGCACCAGCTTGGGCGAGATGGGATGACCGTACTCGCGGGGAATGATGTGTGCAAAATACCAGCGTCTCCAGAGATTGCGCGCTCTGTCCTCGCCGCCTGTGAAGCCCATAAAGTAAACACGGGGCGTTCTCATGGTCTCACCCGGCAGAATCCTCATATTGCAGCGTCTCTGTCCCAGCTTGAAGGATGCGCCCCCCTCAGCAGGTGCCATGGTGGATTCCCACATAGCAGGCCATCCCACCGCAATATTCACACCGTATTCGTCAAAACGCAGTCTCATAAAGGGCGAAGCACCCGCACATGCCGTACCGTCGGTCGGATAGATGGTGCGCTCCGCCTTCAGCTCCTCAGTCCAGAACTCATAGCCATCCGGCTGGCAGTTGTCACCGTTGCCATAGGTGTAGATCGGATTGGTGCCCTCGAAAACGCCGTCAATAATCTTGATATCCGAAATAAGCTCGGTTGCCTCGCCACCTCTGTTGGTGAAATAAGCCACCCACTCGGTCACGGGATAGTCACGATACTCTGTGTACTCCACGCGAATCTCCAACCCCTTGGCGTCCTGTCCGATAATGGTTGTGCGAGTCATATTGGCATCGAGGAATTCACGCTTCTCTTCGGGTGCAAATTCAGCAGGAATACCGAAAATCTTTCTGCCGCCATATACAAAACTCAGCGGAAGGTTGTCAGCACCCTTGCAGGAGAAAAGCTTGGGAATCAGCGCCATATCCTCACGGCGCACGTCGTTGATGCAGTTCATAATAAAACCTCCAAAATCAAACAGATCTGATTTTCAGTTCTGTCGGTTTTATTGTATCATGTAAAATCTGGTAAATCAATGGTTAATTTTCGATTTTGCAAAATTTTCGTCGATAAATTTGATGTATCCCCGTTTCGCCGCGTCATTCGGATGCTTGAGATACCATGCAAAGGATTCTCGCAAACCTGCCTTTAAATTTTTCGTCTCGCCGAGCAGCTTCTTCTGCCGCGACACATCAAGAACATATTCATAATCATAAAAGCTGAAATAATCCCGCTGATTGTCATGGTCCCATACCTGCTCCACCACAAGCGGCTCACCGACAACCTCATAGCAGACCGACACAAGGGTCTTGATATCCACCGCATCTTCATTCCCCACATTGAAGATATGTTCCTCAGGATGCTCTTCAAGAATAGCCTGAATCATGCGGCAAAGATCGCCCACATAGAAAAATTGCAGCTTCATCCTACCGTCCTTCGGAAGATAAAAGGCACGGTGCTGCATAGCACAGTCAAATATAAATGGCTCACGGTAAAGATTCTGCATCGGTCCATACAGATATGGCGGACGCAGGATATAGGCATTGGGCATCCGAGCTGACAGACATTTTTCCGCTTCAATCTTGTCGGTACCGTATTTTCCCCAGATTGCATTGGCACCAACCGGCTGATCTTCGCAAAAAGGCTGAACATTCGTCTCGGGATAAACCGCTGAGGAGCTGATCATGATGAAGTCCTCCACAGGATTTAGCCCATCAAGCAAATCCGAAATATCCTCGCCGTTGTATGCACAGACATCAATCACCGCATCAAAATGATATCTCTTCAGAATGCCCCGCAAATCATGCCGATCAGCCTCAATCAGCGTCACACCCTCAACCTGCGGTTTTGTGTTGCGGTTCAGCACAAAAACATCGTACTGAGCCTTGAAATATTCGGCGACAAACCGGCTGACAAACACCGTACCGCCTGTCACAAGGAGCTTCTTCATTCACCGCACCTCATTCCACATCGATTTTACGATCCCGATAATAATATTCCCTGTCCCGCTCTCCAATCTCACGAAGCACACGGCAGGGATTTCCCACCGCCACCACATTCGCGGGGATATCCTTGGTCACCACGCTCCCCGCGCCAATGACCGTGTTATCGCCAATGCTCACACCGGGCAGCACAATCACCCCTGCACCAAGCCAGACATTGTTTCCGATCCTTACCGGCAGATTGAACTGCATCCCCCTCGAGCGCAGCTCGGGATTCACAGGATGCCCGCCGGTGGCAATTATCACATTGGGCGCAAACATACAGTTGTCCCCGATAAAAATCTCGCCGTCATCCACCAGCGTCAGATTGGAATTGGCATAGAACTGCTTGCCCACATGCACATTCGAGCAGCCCCAATTCGCATGAATCGGCGGCTCAATGTAGCTGCCCTCACCGATCTCAGCAAACATTTCAGGCAACAGATCGATACGCTTCTGCAGTTCAGTCGGGCGGGTCGCATTATAATCATACATCGGTTCCAGCTTCGATAACTGCTCTTTGAGCAGCTCGGGATTGCCGGGATCATAAATCCGCCCCTCATTCATACGCTCTTTGATTTCGTTGATATCCATTTATGCCTCCATGACAAAAACGGGCACACCGAAGCATGCCCGTTTGATTTAATTATTCAGCGTCTCCGCCGTTATTGTTTTCACCCTCATTCTCCTTCTTGGGAGCACGTCTGGAGAAACGTCCGCCGCGGTCACCGCGGTTATTGCGATCGCCGCGAGGTCTTCTCTCGCCGCGCTCTTCTTCTCCTCCCTCGGGAGCGGGAAGGGTTGCCTTGCGGGAGAGATTGCATCTGCCCTTTTCATCAAGACCGAGATACTTAACCTGGATCTTGTCACCGATGCTGACCACATCCTCAACCTTTTCAACAAACTTGTTGTCCAGATCCTTGATGTGAACCATGCCCTCCTTGCCGGGAGCAAACTCAACAAAGGCACCGATCGGAATGATTCTCTTGACTTCGCCCTCATAAATTGCGCCAACTTCGGGCTCGAAGCAGATGTTCTTGATGATATCGCGCGCCATCTCGATGCCTGCCATGTCAATGCCCGAGATGTAGATGCTGCCATCGTCCTCCACATCAACCTTCGCGCCGGTATCGGCAACGATCTTCTGAATGGTCTTGCCCTTGGGACCGATAACCTCACCGATCTTCTCAACCGGAATCTTGATGGATACCATCTTGGGAGCGAACTCGGAAACCTCGGGACGAGGCTCTGCGATTGCCTTGAGAATCACCTCATCGATGATGTAATCGCGGCCCTTGTGTGTGGTTTCGAGAGCGTTCTTGATGATCTCGGGAGTCAGACCGTCGATCTTCAGGTCCATCTGAATGGAGGTGATACCCTTGTGAGTACCTGCAACCTTGAAGTCCATGTCGCCGTAGAAGTCCTCAAGACCCTGAATATCGATCATGGTTGTCCATGTGCCGTCCTCAGCGGTAATCAGACCGCAGGAGATACCTGCAACAGGAGCCTTGATCGGAACACCTGCGTCCATGAGCGCGAGGGTGGAGCCGCAGACAGAAGCCTGAGAGGTGGAACCGTTGGAGGAAACAACCTCGGATACGCAGCGGATTGCATAGGGAAACTCCTCAACGCTGGGAAGTACGGGAACCAGAGATCTCTCTGCCAGTGCGCCGTGACCGATCTCACGTCTGCCGGGAGATCTGGTGGACTTTGCCTCACCGGTGGAGTAACCGGGCATGTTGTAATGATGCATGTAACGCTTGGTCTCTTCCTCATCGATTCCGTCGAGCATCTGCTGATCAGCAATCGAACCGAGAGTCGCTACAGTCAGAACCTGAGTCTGACCGCGGGTGAAGAGACCTGTGCCGTGTGTGCGTCTGAAAAGACCGACTTCAGCGGCAAGAGGACGAATCTGATCCATTCTTCTGCCATCAACGCGCTTCTTGTCCTCGAGCAGCCAGCGGCGAACGATCTTCTTCTGAATTTTGTAAACCAGCTCGCCGATCACAGTCTCAAGCTCGGGATACTGTTCGGAGAACTTTTCAAGAATGGCATCCTGAATGGGCTGCATACGCTCATCGCGGATATTCTTGTCATCGGTATCAAGTGCGAACATAACATCCTTCTCGCAGAAAGCGAAGATGGTGTCGAACATCTCGTGATCAAGCTCGCAGGAGGGATAATCAAACTTGGGCTTGCCGATCTCAGCAACGATCGAATCGATGAAGGCGCAGAGCTTCTTTACTTCCTCGTGAGCAAGCATGATGGCGTCGAACATCTCATCGTCGGTCACTTCCTTAGCACCTGCCTCAATCATGACAACCTTCTTTGCGCTGCCGGCAACGGTAAGCTCAAGCTCACTCTCAGCACGCTCAGCGCTGGTGGGGTTGATGATCAGACGGTCGCCGATCTTGCCGACAAATACGCCTGCAATCGGGCCGTTCCACGGAATATCCGAAATAGAAAGGGCGATGGAAGCACCGAGCATTGCGGCAACCTCGGGAGAACAGTCATTGTCAACAGACATGACTGTGAGGTTCAGGTTAACATCGTTTCTCAGATCCTTGGGGAAAAGAGGACGAATGGGGCGGTCGATGACGCGGGAAGCAAGGATTGCTTTCTCACTGGGACGGCCCTCGCGCTTGAGATAGCCGCCGGGGATTTTTCCGACCGAGTAAAGTCTTTCCTCAAAGTCAACAGACAGGGGGAGGAAATCAATACCGTCACGGGGCTTAGCGGATGCGGTTGCGGAGCAGAGGACAGCGGTGTCGCCGTAGCGGACAAGGCAGCTGCCGTTGGCAAGACCTGCCAGCTTACCTGTCTCGATGGTAAGAGGTCTGCCTGCCAGAGTGTACTCAAAAACTTTGTACTTCTCGAACATATTTTTTCCTTTCTGCGCGAAATATGCGCTTTCCGATTCCCCGCAGGTTTAGCATTTAATTACATTCGCGATATATCCCGTGAACATAATTAATTGCTATACTTGCAGGGAGAAATAATAAAAAATCAGATAATGAGTTGCTTGAAAATGATATCAAGGGGCGTCGTGAAACGCCCCTCGAGATATGACTTACTTTCTGATACCGAGCTTTTCGATGATGGCACGATAGCGCTCGATGTCCTTCTTCATCAGGTAGTTGAGAAGGTTTCTTCTGTGACCAACCATCTTGAGAAGGCCGCGGCGGCTGTGATGGTCGTTAGCGTTGCTCTTCAGATGCTCGTTAAGGCTGTTGATTCTCGATGTGAGAATAGCGATCTGAACCTCAGGGCTGCCGGTGTCCTTTTCGTTGATTTTGTACTGCTCAATCAGAGCCTGCTTTTCTTCCTTTAAAATCATGATTTTCACCTCATATAATATTGTAACGCTCGACTCGGCAGACGGCTGGTGATTCCGTCCACGGGGCAGGCGTCCTTGTTTATTCGGCTGCACTTCACAGCCACGGGTTATTATACCACAAACCAATCATCTTGTAAACAATCCCGCGCAAGTTCACATTTTTTTTACAATTTCATTTTCACTTTTCCAGCAGCTTTACCGCAATTTCAGCATCTGCATAGGTTGCCTTTCTGAAATTCTCAGCCACCGCCAGCAAAGCTGCCGACAGCTTCTCCCGTTTCTCCATGATCTCATCCACCATGGCACAGACAGCACCGGCATCAAGATCACTCACATCCGCCCGGTATGGCAGTCCTGCCATATCAAGCATCGCATCAATCTTGGGATCATAGGATAAGCCGACAGCAGGCACGCCCGAAGAAATGGCATAAATCAATCCGTGCAGCCTCATGGCAAGTGCCAGCCTGGTGCGGCCGACGATTCCCAGCAGCTCTCTAGCCGAAAGTCCCGACAGAATCACACCATCCACCTTCTGCGCCAGCCGCTCGCAGATGGCAAGATCCCTCGACGGCTGCATCGCGATATAAATCGGCGAAAGCCTGTATTTTTCCTTCACATAAGCGCAGATCGAAGCGCATTTTTCCTCAAAATCCGGACAAGCACGGCTCCATCTGCGGGGTGCTACCGTGAAATATTCTCCGCTCGGATCAATCCCCATTCGCTCCATGATGTGAATTACCCAATTCTCATCGGCAGGCTTCAGCGCAAAGGCAGGATCCGCCGTCACACGCGCCCGCGATGCATCCACACCGAAAGCTGCAAGCTCGGCAAGCGAAGCCTTCTCGCGCAGTGTAATCTCATCGGTGACCGCCAGCGCATCCTTTGCCCGCTTGATATTGCCTTCACCTGTGATCGGTCCGATACCGTTGCCCCATAACATCACCGAAAGCCCCAGCCGCTTAGCCATCTTCATCACAAAAGTGTAATAAAAAAGCGATCTCGAGCTGGAATTGGTCTGCAGAATACTTCCGCCGCCATAAATCAAAGCCTTTGCACGCTTCATCTCCATAAACAACGCAAGCAGATTAAAGCGGTTTACACTCCGTACGCCGAACACCTTCGCCGTTTCTCTCGGCTTCTTTGATAACACCGTAATCCCCGCGTCGGGACAGCGCTCCCTGAGCCGCTCGATCACAAGCTGCAGCAGCGAATCGTCGCCCATATTGCCAAAGCCGTAATATCCGCCCAGAATCACACTTGATGGCTTCTTCTCACGCCGCAGCTCCAGCGCATCATATACGCCAATCGCATCCTCTGCCATGCGTGAAATCGAATATTCCCGCTCCACCACAGCGCGGTTGTACGCCCCCATAGCGGCTCTCTCATCGGGCGTCCGCTCAAACACATCGCAGATATCGCGCACTAAAGCCTCCACCGTCGAATCGCCATATCCGCGGCAGCAGAAATTCGTCGCCAGCGATGCATCAAGCACCGACTCATCAAAGACACCCAGATATCCCTGCGCTCCCGAGAGAATTACCGGCAGCTCGGCAGACATGGCTTCAAGTGCAGAACGCGAAACTCCCACAAACAGGTCACCGCATGCCATAAACTTATCAATATCGATGCGCGCCCCGGTCAGCTTGATCACATCCCTGCCGGCTTCAGCGTTGAATACCGCCACCTTTTCGGACAGCTCGGCAAAAGCAGTTCCCTGTCCGACCAACACCATCTCAAGATCGGGATAACGCTCAATCAACCGGGGTGCCGCCTCGGTAAGCTGGAAGGCGGTCAGCGCACATTCCTTATCAATCCGGCTCACATAGATGATGCGATGCCTGCCTGTAAGCGACAGCTCCGCCTCAATTGCCGCACCGTCTGACTCCCTCGAAAACCGCCGCGTGTCAATGCCGTTGATGGTCAGCGTGATATTGTCGGAGGGCAGCCTATAATTCTCGATCAGATAATCCTTGATGTCGCAGCTGACTCCCAGAGTCAGATCGCCCCAGTTCGACATGGACTTCCAGAGCGGCGATACCTTGTAAACACCGTGGCAGGTCACCGCAAAGCCGAAGTCCATCCTCTTTCTCAGTCTGCCGCAAATAAATGCGGGAATCCGCGCATGCGCATGAACAATATCGAATTTTTCACGTTTAATCAGTCTGCCAAGTCCCCGCTCTGCGGTCAGCATGGCACGCTTCCTGTGCAGCGGAAGCTTAAAGTGCCTGATTCCCATTACAGCAAGTGCACTCTCATACACGCCTCCGCCCGATGCCACAGAGACATCATATCCGCGCCTCTTCAGCTCCCCCGCAAGCTCCACCACATGCGTTTCGGCACCGCCGATATCCAGCGCCATGGTGGCAAGAAGAATTTTCTTCATCACATTTCACCCGACAGAAACCGTACCGCACGCTCCACCGCATCCTTGGAGTTGCCCCAGGGCTCGTCCTCATAGCGATAGTCAAACTTCTTGCAGAACCAGCTCACATCTCCCCGAAGCTCATCGAAATATGTATTCACAACCTTCGTCAGCTCCTCATAGAAACGGGCAAATTCCTTCTTGTTCATCACATTCCGCGAAACCTCGGCAAATGCTCTGTAATGGGGCAGACAAACCATCTTCTGTGCCGCCATCTTGTCGCGGAATTCGGGCTCGGTCTGCCAGAGCAGCGCCGCATTTTCCACCATCTTCCCTAGCGAATGGTCGATTCTGCGGCATACATAGCAGTCCTCTTCCAGCTCGCCCAGCTTTTTGGATGCCGAAGTGCCCACGCCCTTCAGCGAAAGAAGCTGCGGCTCGGTCACCTTTCTCACCACATCCAGATGCGACTCGAGCATCAGCGCCATGCCCAGTCTGTTCTTGCGCTCCAGCATGTTGCGGTAGTGCTTTCCGCAAAAGCCCTGCTCATTGGTCTTGATTCGCACATCCGGCTCCATCATCGCAGCACCCAGAATGATATCCAGCTCATCGTTCTCCAGCTTCTTGTAAAGTCTGCAGAAGGGACATTCCGGTACCTCACTGTCACGGCAGGCATCAAAAGCTTCATTTACAGGTATGGTATAAATTTTTTCAAGCATGTCTTTTTCACTCCAACTTGATTTCCGTACACAGACGGCGTATAATATATATAATGTATCATTTTAATCCGGAGGCAGAGATGAAGCTCACACCGCTCACAGACAACAGCATACTGCTCGAGGATGCGACAGATTTCGATCTTGCCCAAACCTTCGGCTGCGGACAGTGCTTCCGCTTCACCCGCGAGGAAAGCACCGCCGACGGTATCACCTTCACAGGCATCGCAAAGGGACGCTTTCTCCGCATCACCCAGCAGAGTGAGCATCGTTTTATCCTCTCCTGCACCGGCGAGGAATTTCATTCGGTCTGGTATCCCTATTTTGCCCTCGACACCGACTATTCCGCCATCAAAGCCGATCTCATCACCCGCTTCGGTGAACATTCGGTCATGCCCGAAGCAATCAAGGCGGGATGCGGCATCCGTATTCTGCGCCAGGATCCCTGGGAAACACTCTGCTCCTTCATTCTCTCCCAGAACAACAATATTCCCCGCATCCGTTCGCTCATCGATGCCCTCTCGGCGCAGGCAGGCCAGGAAGTCGCCGACGGAATATATGATTTTCCCACTCCCGAAGCCCTTGCAGCCCTCGGCGAGGATAAACTCCGTGCCCTTCGGGTAGGCTTCCGCGCCCCCTATCTGATGGATGCAGCGCAAAAAGCCGCTGACGGCAGACTCGACTTTGGTGAAATCTCCCGCTCGGACACAGATCGCGCCGCTTCTCTTCTCATGCAGATCCGCGGCGTGGGACCGAAGGTTGCCGACTGTGTCCTGCTCTTCGGCTTCGGCAAAACCGACGCATTTCCCATTGATGTGTGGATGAAGCGCAGTCTTGAGCGGCATTTCCCCGACGGTCTTGATATCGCTTCCCTGGGCAGCTATGCAGGCATTGCCCAGCAGTATCTCTTCTACTACGAGCGCAGCCTCAGCGGCGTTTATAACGAAGGGCGTGCAGTGCCGACGAAAAAGCATGAAGCGCCGCCATCACCGCAATCACAGCCGCAATGATCACCAGCACATCCACAAGCGACACATCGTTGTCGTTGTCCATCTCAAAATCCACAATCGGCTTGCCCGGACGCTTCTTATTATAGAGCGCACAGTTCATGCGCAGAGATTTCTTCATACGAAGCGGACAGGAATCCTTCACACTTTTATATGCTTCTGCTGCCGCCCTGATCGGAGCAAGCTCGCATATCGCTCTGAATATATCAGCCATACTTTATTCTCCTTTGGTTCGGATTTTATAGTTATATTATATCAAACCCCCGCTTTTTATGCAATAGCACCCCACACATTCTTTTCTCAAAGTTTACCGAATCTGCATTTTTTGAGGTCATTATGCCAAATCTCCCCATCACATCCCTGCGCGGTGTCGGACAGGCACGCGCTGCAGCTCTCGCCCGTCTGGGCATCACCGATACCGCATCTCTCCTGCGTCACTACCCCCGAGGCTATCAGCACCGCGGAGATATACACCTCATCGCCGAGCCCATGGACGGTGCGCCCCATGCCTACCGCCTTGTAGTCGGTACCCAGCCGCAGAATGTCATGCTCAAGGGCAGACTCACCCTCACCCGCTTCTCCGCTTTTGACGAAAGCGGACGCTGTACCGTCACCTTTTTCAATCAAACCTATAAAAAAGACGCCTTCAAGGTAGGCTGCGAATACCGCTTCTGGGGCAGACTACGCCACACCATGCAGGGCTTCGAACTCTCCTCCCCCATCACCGAGCCCATTACCGAGAAAAAGCCTCTCCCCGATTTTGTTCCGGTCTATCCCCTCACCGAGGGCATTACCCCCAACTTTCTCACCGATCTCATCACACGCACCCTTGCCGAAAAGGAGCTCCCTATCCCCGAAATTCTCCCCGCAGAGCTCCGCTCCCGCCTCGATCTCATCCCCATCGCCGAAGCGCTCCGCGGCATCCATGCCCCCGCATCCTATGATGAGCTGAATCACGCGCGCCGCCGCCTGGCCTTCGATGAGCTCTATCTCTTCGCCCTCGGTATGACCCGCGCCCGCGACTCAAGAAAGCGACTCTCTGCTCCCTCACTCGTCCCTCCGACAGGTGCGATGGAGCGCTTCTTCTCCGCCCTGCCCTTCAAGCTCACCGGCGCACAGCAGTGTGCAGTCGCCGACATTCTCGATGACCTTGCCCGCGGCGACGAAAAAGGCCGCATGGCGCGTATGCTTTCGGGCGACGTGGGCAGCGGAAAAACCGCCGTTGCCGCCGCCGCCGTCTATGCCGCAGCTACCGCAGGCTTCCAGTCCTCACTGATGGCTCCCACCGAAATTTTAGCCACCCAGCATTATAACGATCTTGCCCCACTCCTCGGCAGCCTCGGCATCACAAGCGCACTCCTCACCGGCTCCACCCCCACTGCAGAAAAACGCCGCATCAAAGCCGACCTTGCCGCAGGCACCCTCGATCTCGTCATCGGTACCCATGCTCTCATCACCCCCGACGTGGAATTTCTGCGTCCCGGTCTGATGGTCTGTGACGAACAGCACCGCTTCGGCGTCATGCAGCGTGCATCTCTGTCGGAGCGCGGCTCCCACATGCTGGTCATGTCTGCTACCCCCATTCCCCGCTCACTTGCCCTCATTCTCTGCGGAGATCTCGATATCTCCCGCCTTGACGAGCTCCCCCCCGGCAGGCAGAAAATCGACTCCTTCCTTGTCGACAGCCGCTATCACGAGCGTCTCCTCAACTTCATCCGCAAGCAGGCTGCAGAAGGACGCCAGACCTACGTGGTCTGCCCCGCCATTGAAGCCGCTGAAGAAGATGAAGGGCTGGTCGGCATCGATTTCACCCCCGACGCACCGATCAAACCCAGACTCAAATCCGCAGTCGACACCGCCGCTGAGCTTACCGAAGTTCTCGCCCCCCTTAAGGTCGGCTGTATGCATGGCAAGCTCCGTCCCGCCGAAAAGGATACCGTCATGAACCGCTTCGCCTCGGGAGAGTTGGATGTTCTTGTCTCCACCACCGTCATCGAGGTTGGCGTCAATGTCCCCAATGCCACCCTCATGATCATCGAAAATGCCGAACGCTTCGGCCTTTCCCAGCTCCACCAGCTCCGCGGACGTGTAGGCAGAGGAAGCGATAAATCCTATTGCGTCCTCGTCTCGGATGCCGATAATCCCGACACCCGTACCCGTCTCGAAGCCCTCTGCTCCACCAACGATGGCTTCCGCATTGCAGAGCTCGACCTGGAGCTGCGCGGTCCCGGTGATTTTCTCCCCGGAGAGCATACCGCCCGTCAGCACGGCGGTGCCGAATTCCGTATCGCAGGTATTGTCAGTGACGCCCCCCTCCTCGAATCAGCCTTCGCCGAAGCCTCCCGCACCCTGAAGGAAGATCCCCACCTGCTGATCCCCGAAAACATCGCCGCCATGCAGGCAGCGGGAAGACAGTCAGAAAACCGCGCCGACACCTTTAACTAAAACAGCAAATGGGATGACCGATCTGCGGTCATCCCATTTGCTGTATGTTTATTTCTTTTATCCATTCCATCGACTGACGCAATCCGGTCACCGTCTTGACCTCGACCACCACCGAGCTGTCCGTCTCGCAAGCCAGATCCAGATACCCCTCCAAATCCAGCTCACCGCTGCCAAGCGCCAGATGATCTCGCTTTCCCAGCGCGTCATGCAGATGCATGTGTCTCAGCTTCGCTTTATGCGCCCGAATAAATGCTTCATCCCGATCTCCGCAGCCATGGTTGTGCCCCACGTCAAAGGTCAACCCAAACACCGGCGACTCGAGCAGCATTTCAAGAGCCTCTCTGTGAAATCCGGTAAAGCCGCTTGTATTCTCAATCAAAATCTGAACATCCCCTGCTGCCTCACCGCAAACCGATACAAAGCGTCGCATGCTCTCCATATACTCGCCGCTGTATGTATCATATAAAAACACCTTTTGATCGGGCAGCGTAAAATAGACCCCCTTCGATAAGTGCATATTCAGAAGCGGCGCCCCAAGCTCCTTCGCCAGCCCGATGCTCTCGACTGCTGTCCGCCTGTAAGCCTCAGCCACATAGGGATTGAACTCGCATACATCCAGATTCTCATCCAGATGAACAGTCACCCCAACACCATACCTGTCAGCAATCTTCCGCAGTTTTTCCGTATCCATCCGCCCGGGCTGAAAGATCGGCAGATTCATATTCAGTTCTACAAAGTCAAGCCCAAGCTCTGCACACAGCGCCGCGTTTTCTTCAAAGCTCGCAAGCTCAATCAAGGTCGGCATACCAAGCCTCAGCTTTTTGCGTTCTGTCATGCTTCCACCTCAATGTCACGCAGACTGTCGGCAACCTCTGCTCCCGCAGTCGACAGCACCTCCCGGCACTGATGCCCCGAGCAAACTAAAATCGCCTTCGCTCCCAGAGCCTCTGCCATCTCGAAATCATGCAGCATATCGCCGATGACAACCGTCCGCCCGGGATCAATTTCCTCGCGCCTGCAGACCGCCATCGCCCGCTCCACCTTGCTCTCACAGTTTCGATCCGAAGCGCCGCTGATGAAGTCAAAATATCCCTCGATTCCAAATCGATTCGCATAGCCCACCAGCGACTCCTGTTCAAAAGAAGAGATAATCGCCTGCCGCACGCCCCGCGCCTTCAGCGAAGCCAGCAGCTCCTTCGCACCGTCGGCAAGCGAGCAGTCTTCGCTCCGCCTGCCGTAATCCCGATGAAAGGCATGCTGAATCATATCAAAGGTGAGCACCTCGGTGTCAAAATAGTGCCTGTAATAGTTGATGATGGGAACCTCAACCACCCGTCTGTACTCCTCCAGCGTCATCCTCGCCGATTCCACCCCGGGAAGCACACCAACGCCCTCATCCACCAGATCGCGCACCGCCCCCAGCGCCGCCTCCGCGTCATCGAAGAGTGTGCCGTTCCAGTCCCATATCACAAGCTCGATTTCCTTTGAAATCCTTACCATATCACTTCTCCAATATATTCTTCAAATAATATCCCGTATGCGACCCCTCGCACTGTGCAACCTCCTCAGGCGTACCGCAGCAGACCACAGTCCCCCCCTTGTCACCGCCCTCGGGACCGAGATCGATAATATGGTCAGCACATTTGATCATATCCAGATTGTGCTCAATCACGATCACCGTGTTGCCCGTGTCCACAAGCCGCTGAAGCACCTCGATCAGCTTTTCCACATCGGCAGTGTGCAGTCCGGTCGTCGGCTCGTCGAGAATATAAACCGTCCGTCCGGTGGCGCGCTTGGAAAGCTCGGTAGCAAGCTTCACGCGCTGTGCCTCACCGCCCGACAGCGTTGTCGAGGACTGACCGATCTTGATATACCCCAGTCCCACATCACAGAGCGTCTGCAGTCTGCGCGACAGCTTGGGCAGATTCTTGAAAAAGGCAGCCCCCTCTTCCGCCGTCATGTCGAGCACATCATATATATTCTTTCCGTTGTAGCGCACCTCCAGCGTGTCGCGGTTGTATCGCTTTCCGCGGCAAACGTCGCAGGTCACATAAACATCAGGCAGAAAGTGCATCTCAATCTTCTTCACACCGTCGCCCTCGCAAGCCTCACAGCGACCGCCCTTCAGATTGAAGGAAAACCGATTGCTCTTAAAGCCGCGCATCTTCGCATCGGGTGTCGAAGCAAACAGCTCACGAATATCGGTAAACAGCCCCGTGTAGGTAGCAGGATTTGACCGCGGTGTGCGTCCGATGGGCGACTGGTCAATGGCAATCACCTTGTCAAGATGCTCGAGCCCCTCCACACGAAGATGCTTCCCCGGATAGGTGTAGGCACGGTTCAACTCTTTAGCCAGTACCTGATAGAGAATCCCATTCACCAGCGAAGATTTACCCGACCCCGAAACGCCGGTCACACAGACAAAGCATCCCAGCGGAAAATCCACCGTAATGTTCTTCAAATTGTGCTCCTTCGCCCCCACAACCCGCAGGAAATTGCCGTTGCCGGGACGTCTCACCTCAGGTACCTTGATCTTTCTTCTGCCCGATAGATAATCGCCCGTGATGGAATTTCTGTCAGCCTTCACCTCATCCGGCGTGCCGCAGGAGATGATCTGACCGCCATGAACACCCGCTCCCGGACCAATATCCACAATGAAGTCGGCCTCCTCCATAGTCTCCTCATCATGCTCCACCACAATCAGCGTGTTTCCCACATCGCGCAGCCGCTTGAGAGTATCGATCAGCTTGTGATTGTCCCTCTGATGCAGTCCGATGCTCGGCTCATCGAGAATATATAACACACCGGTCAGAGCTGATCCGATCTGAGTCGCCAGACGGATTCTCTGCGCCTCACCGCCCGAAAGCGAGCCTGCCTTGCGTCCCAACGTCAGATATTCCAGTCCCACGCTGGTGAGGAATCCAAGTCTCGCGCGAATTTCCTTCAGAATCTCCTTTGCAATCAGTTCCTCGGTCTTTGTCAGCTTCAGAGAATTCATAAACTCCAGCGCACCTGTCACAGGCAGCTCGCAAAGCTCATGAATATTCAGTCCCCCCACCGTCACCGCCAGCGAATTGGCATTGAGTCTGTGCCCGTGACACTCGGGACAGGGCACTTCTTCTATAAATTCCTCGTAATATTCATTCTGCGTCTGATCAAAGCGCGCCTGAATCATATTAATAATACCGTCAAAACGAGTCTTCTGCTTCCGTCCGACTCCTTCCCAGTAACGCGTGATCTCATAAACCTCGCTGCCGGTACCGTAAAGCAGAATCTGCAGCGCATCTTTTGAAAAATCCTTGATGGGCATGTCGATGGTAAAGCCGTGCTTCTCTCCCACAGCCTCATACAGCGGCCCATTCCAGCTCTCCTCCTCGATGGTTTTGAAGCCGTTCACCTGAACAGCTCCGTCACGCAGCGACAGATTCTTGTCGGGGATGATGCGGTCATAAGAGATAATCCGCATCTCACCCAGACCCGCACACTTGGGGCAGGCACCGAAGGGATTGTTGAAGGAAAACATACGGGGCGTCAGCTCACCTACGCTCACGCCATGCTCCTCACAGGCATAGTTCTGCGAGAAGGAAAGCTCCTCCCCCTCGCCTTCCTTCGGCATGGTCACAATGCTCATCATGCCCTCAGCCAGCGACAGCGCATTCTCCACCGAATCGGCAAGTCTCGTGCGGATATCCTCGCGCATCACAAGACGGTCAACGATGATCTCAATATTGTGCTTCTTGTTTTTCTCAAGCTCGATCTTCTCCGAGAGATCGTAAAGAATCCCATCCACGCGAACGCGCACATAGCCGCTCTTCTTGGCATCCTCAAAAACCTTCTCGTGCATGCCCTTCTTTCCGCGTACCACAGGAGCCATCACCATAAATCTGGTTCCCTCGGGCAGCTCGAGAATCCGCTCGAGAATCTGATCCACGCTCTGTTGACGAATTTCCCTGCCGCAGACCGGGCAGTGAGGAATACCGATTCTCGCGTAAAGCAGACGCAGATAGTCATAAATTTCGGTCACCGTTCCCACTGTCGAGCGCGGATTCTTGGAGGTGGTCTTCTGATCGATCGAAATCGCCGGTGAAAGCCCCTCCATCGAGTCCACATCCGGCTTGTCCAGCTGTCCCAAAAACATGCGCGCATAGGAAGACAGCGACTCCACAAAGCGCCGATGCCCCTCTGCATAGATGGTATCAAAGGCAAGCGAAGACTTGCCCGAGCCCGACAACCCCGTAAAGACCACCAGCTTGTCACGCGGGATGGTGATGTCAACATTCTTCAGATTATGGACGCGCGCGCCCTTGATGGTCAGCTTCTGGATTCCCATTGATATAAACCTCTTAATTTACCGTTCCTTATATTTCTTGATTGTATCACGCAGATGTGCCGCCCGCTCGAAATCGAGCTTTGCCGCCGCTTCCTTCATCTCTGCGGTCAGCGACTCGATGAGTGCCTCAAGCTCAGCCGCATTCTTGGGCTTCTTTGGCAGAGCCGCACGCTTCTTCTGCTTCTCGTTTTCTTCCTTCACACCGATCTCGATCAGATCGCGCACAGCCTTCTTGACCGTCTCGGGAGTAATTCCGTGCTCCTTGTTGTAGGCAAGCTGAATACTCCGCCTGCGCTCGGTCTCCTCCATTGCCGCACGAATCGACTTTGTGATCACATCAGCATACATGATGACCTTTCCTTCGGCATTTCGCGCCGCACGTCCGATAGTCTGAATCAGCGAAGTTTCATTGCGGAGCAGTCCCTCCTTGTCGGCATCGAGAATTGCAACCAGCGACACCTCGGGAATATCCAGTCCCTCTCTCAGCAGATTAATACCCACCAGCACATCAAAGACGCCGAGACGCAGATCACGGATGATCTCACTGCGCTCCATCGTCTCAATATTGTGATGAATATACTTGACCTTGATCAGATTCATCTCCAGATATTCGGTCAGGTCCTCTGCCATCTTGGTGGTCAGCGTCGTCACGAGAATTCGCTCCCCGCGCTCAGCTCTCACACGGATCTCACCGATCAGATCGTCAATCTGCCCATCGATGGGGCGAATTTCGATCTCGGGATCGCAGAGTCCTGTCGGACGGATGATCTGCTCCACCACCGCCTCGGAGTGCTCCTTCTCGTAATCGGCGGGCGTCGCACTGACAAAGATCACCTGATTCAGCTTTTTCTCGAATTCCTCAAAATAAAGCGGTCTATTGTCATATGCCGATGGCAGTCTGAAGCCGAAATCCACTAGATTCTTCTTTCTTGCGCTGTCGCCGCCGCTCATGCCCCGCACCTGGGGCAGCGTCACATGCGACTCGTCGATAAACATCAGAAAATCATCGGGGAAATAGTCGAGCAGCGTGTAAGGCGTCGATCCCGGCTCACGTCTCGACATGACAC
The DNA here is from genome assembly GCA_017399105.1 of Clostridia bacterium. Classification (GTDB taxonomy): domain Bacteria; phylum Bacillota; class Clostridia; order Oscillospirales; family CAG-272; genus RGIG1743. The sequence continues at coordinate 32,600 of JAFQEJ010000031.1, read as the reverse complement.
GGGAATAATTCTCCACTCCCGAGCAGTAACCGATCTCGCGGATCATCTCCAGATCATATCTCGTGCGCTCCTCAATTCTCTGCGCCTCAATCAGCTTGCCGCAGGACTTGAAGTAGTTCACCCGATCAATCATCTCATTTTCAATGTCAACCAGTGCCGCCTCGCGATCCTCCTCGGACACCGCATAGTGAGTCGCCGGGAAGATCGCCGCATAGTTGAGATGCCGGATCAGCTCACCGGTCACCGTGTTGATCTCGGACAGCCGCTCAATCTCCTCATCAAAAAATTCCACACGCACAGCATGATCCGAAGTGGAGGAAGGCATAATCTCAAGCACATCCCCCCGCACGCGGAACTTGTTGCGTTCCAAATTCATATCGTTGCGGTCATACCGCATGGCGATCAGCAGCTGAATCACTGTATTGCGGTCAACCATCATCCCCGGCCGCAGCGAAAGCACTTCACGCTGATATTCGGCGGGATCACCCAGCGAATAGATGCAGGACACACTCGACACAATGATCACATCCCGCCGCTCAAAGAGCGAGGAGGTCGCACTGTGCCTCAGCTTGTCAATCTCGTCGTTGACAGACGAATCCTTCTCAATATAAACATCCTTGCCCGGAATATAAGCCTCGGGCTGGTAATAATCGTAGTAAGAAACAAAATACTCCACCGCACTGTCGGGGAAAAACTCGCGGAATTCGGAGCAAAGCTGAGCCGCCAGCGTTTTGTTGTGCGCCAGCACCAGCGTCGGCTTCTGCACCCGTTCAATTACATTCGCCATGGTAAAGGTCTTGCCTGAGCCGGTCACGCCCAGCAGCGTCTGGCAGTGCTTGCCTGCAAGAATCCCCTCCACCAGCCTGTCAATTGCCTGCGGCTGATCTCCCGTGGGCTTGTATTCGGATACCAGTTTAAATCTGTTCTTTGATTTTTCCATGATCATCCTCTATTTCACATTCAGCGATGTGCAAAGCTCCTTCATCAGACTGCTCTGAATAATCGGTGTCACATCCTCACGTCCGACCACCAAATGCTCGGTCAGATTGATGCCGATGCCCTCCAGTGCCCGTTTAAGATGCAGGGTTGTATCGATATCCTCTTTGGAAGGCAATGAGTTCCCGTCGGGATGATTATGCGCCAGCACAGCCATCACCGCACCGTGTCTGAGCGCATGGGTTGCAATCAGCCGCGCCGTGATCTGCGTCATATTCACCGTGCCCTCAAAGAGCTTTTCCGTTTTCAAAATCCGCGAGCCGGCATCCATCAGAATCAGCATCACGGTTTCCTGCCGAATCGGCATAAACATCGCGCGTACATAGGAGAAAAGCTCGTTGTAATTGCCCAGCGTGCAGATATTCTTCAGCTTGTCGCTTCGGTAATAAGCCGCGAGCTCGGGCATCAGACGAAGCAGCGTCACCGCAGGTTCGGTCATGTAGGGGAATTTGGCAAGCTCCTCAACGGGAGCCTCAAGCACGGCAGAAAGAGAACCGAACTCATCGATCATGCGATGGGCAAGCTCGTTGGTATCTGCACGCTTCACAGCATAAAAGAGCAGCAGCTCCAGCACCTGATGCCCCTCAAAGTGCTCAAGCCCTTCCTTCGCAAATCTCTCACGAACCCGTCCGCGATGCCCCTCGTGCAGGTTTTCGCTCTTCTTTTTCGTCTCCATAGCCTAAGCTCCTCCAAAAAACAAACAAGTGTTCTCTTGTTATTATATCATCTTGAATAATGGGTGTCAAGGCATATTTCGTGAATCAATCAAAAACCACCACGGAAACCGCCCGAGTAAAGACAAACAAACCGATGCTTCAGCAGTTTCAGAGCCAGAAGATATTCACGTTTACCTTCAGTCCAGCAAATACCGATGCGTGCAGAAACTTTTTTGATTCCTTCACCTCTCAGGGCATGAAATTCCACAAGCATGCGCTGACGTTTTGACAACGATCCAAACGCTTTCCAAAGACAGGCATTGCGCTCCCGACGAATGGCTATATCCAGCGGATTACAGCTGTCACGATACCGCCCCATACTGCACAGCGATCATACAGCCTGCCGTTCCGTGCATTTTCAGCGTATATCTTCTTCAGCTGAAGCTTAATGATTCCCCATACCCAGCCCTCAAAAGAGCTCTCTCCCCTGTAGGTGCCAATGCGGCACTGCGCAGCCTCGAATGCCCTGTTCACCGCATCCTCTCCATACCGTATATCTTTCATCAGCGCATATGCCCTCAGTTTCCTGTACGAATGCTCATTCAGGATTTCCCAAGCCTGCAAATCTCCCGATACAGCCCTCTGTGCAAGCTCGTAATCAGCTCTGAATTCCGAACGTATCATCTTCTTGTCAGCTTGTTCATCCAACTGTCCCATGTCTCGATACGCAGATCAATCCCGGCTGTATTTTCAGCAAGATGCCGTTTGTGACTGTCTGCCCGATCATCCGTCGTCCTCCCCGCAATTAGCACATAGATGATGTTCACATCCTTTTCGGGATCAACCTCCAAACGATAACTCGGTCCGGGAAATGCACGATACGGTCTGTTTCCCTCTGTCATCTCCTCACGAAGACGATGCATATATCGCCTCACCTCCTCATAATGAGTACTGCACCACTCTGCCCGCTGTATCAACTGATCATACCCTTCCATAATATCCGATCTGAACGCAGCATAATGATTTTTCCTGCGAAGCGGCTTATTTGCACCTTTAATCTCAATAAGAAACACATTCATCCGTGAACGCCCTGTCAATACCGCAAAATCCACCCGTCCTTCTCCGATCGGAAGCTCTGCAAAGCATATATATTCATCTTTTGTTATCGCATAATTTTCAGCAATCAACGACATATCCGCCTTGATATATGCTGCCAGCTCACGTTCCGACGGTCCCGTTCGAAGAAAGCGTTTTATCTCCGATCTGCTGTGCTGATTCAGCTCAATTTCTATGCGCCGCTCGGTGATCTCCGGATCTTCGGAATAACAAAGCTTCCCAATCCGTGGGATTCCGTTGATTGCGTCATGAATCTCCTCCATGATACCGCCATCCCGATGATAGTCATCAAATTCAGCCTCCCCGCAGTCGCACAGCTGCAGTACCCTTTTCACCGATATCGCCTCCCAGGATGGACGCCCCTCCGCATCAATCGAAACAAGATCAAAACGATCCTGTCGGTTCCAGATTCCACTGGCTTCATGCTCAATCAAAATCGATTCCACCGGTATCTTGCGCGCACCGATCAGCATATCGGCAATATCTTCAATCATATTGGTTACCGATGTGCCATGATTCTCCTTAAGTGCCGTCAAAACAGCATAAACCTTTCTTTCGTCAAAGTTGACAAATACGCGCACACGGCAGATCCCGTATGCATAGATCCATCCGTCAGTCGGATACCGATAGATAAAATCGCTTATCTTCATTCTGTCCCCCCGCACATTTTCATATAACAGCATTATAAAGCCTTTGCTCCAGCTTGTCAAGCCGAGAGAAAGTTGACATGATATTTTAAGAAAAAACTTTAACTTCTTCTCTTTATTCACACTTAAATCATAATTATGCGGTATAATATAACGTATTGTTAAGATTTCATTATCTAAGGAGAATTTCAATATGTCTACACTCAAAAAGCTTCCCGGCATCCCCGAGGGCGAGCTGCTCGCCAAGGGTCCGGTTGTCACCATCGTCATGGACGGCATCGGTCTTGCACCCGATAACGCTGCCAATGCAGTTGCCCGCTCCAGTACCCCCACCCTCGATATGCTTATGAAGAATTATCCCATGGTCTCGTTGAAGGCACACGGCACCGCTGTCGGTCTCCCCTCAGATGACGACATGGGCAACTCCGAGGTCGGTCACAACGCCCTCGGCGCAGGTCAGGTCTTCGCACAGGGCGCAAAGCTTGTCACCGCCTCCATCGAAAGCGGCAAGATGTTCGCTTCGGATACATGGAAGACCATCGTCGCAAACTGCAAGGAAAATAACTCCGCACTCCATTTCATCGGTCTCTTCTCTGACGGCAATGTACACTCCCACATCGATCATCTCAAGGCAATGATGATCCGCGCCAAGGAAGAGGGCATCGCAAAGGTTCGCATCCACACCCTGCTCGACGGCAGAGATGTAGGCGAAACCTCCGCTCTTGAGTATATCCGTCCCTTCGAGGAGTTCATGAACACCCTCCGCAGTGACGACTTCGATGTCTGCATCGCTTCGGGCGGCGGACGCATGAAGATCACCATGGACCGCTATGAGGCTGACTGGAGCATGGTGGAGCGCGGCTGGAAGTGCCATGTTCTCGGCGAGGGCAGAGGCTTCGCTTCGGCTGAAGAGGCTGTCACCACCTACCGTGCAGAGACCGGTGCCATCGACCAGGATCTCCCCCCCTTCGTCATTCTGCGTGACGGCAAGCCCGCCGGCAGCATCGAGGATGGCGACAGCGTCATCTTCTACAACTTCCGCGGCGACCGTGCCATCGAGATCTCCAAGACCTTCGATGCAGGCGATGATTTTGATAAATTTGACCGCGTAAGAGTTCCCAAGGTTGTCTATGCAGGTATGCTTGAATATGACGGCGACCTGCACATCCCCTCCCGCTATCTGGTCAATCCCCCCGAAATCACCAACACCATGGGCGAATATCTCGCTGCTACCGGCATCGCACAGGCAGCCATCTCCGAGACTCAGAAGTACGGCCATGTTACCTATTTCTGGAACGGAAACCGCTCGGGCAAGTTCAGCGAAGAACTTGAGGATTACTTCGAAATCCCCTCTGACGTCATCCCCTTCGAGCAGCGCCCCTGGATGAAGTGTGCAGAGATCACCGACAAGCTCATCGAGCTGCTGAAGTCGGGCAAATATCAGTATCTCCGCGTCAACTATCCCAACGGCGACATGGTCGGTCATACCGGCAGCTTCCTCGCTACCGAAATCAGCGTTGAAGCCCTCGACCTCCAGCTTGCACGTCTGCTCAAGGTCATCGATGAGCTTCAGGGCGTAGCACTCATCACCGCAGACCACGGCAACGCCGATGAAATGTACGAGCTCGACAAGAAGACAGGTGCTCCCAAGCAGAACAAGGACGGCAGCTATAAGGCAAAAACCAGCCATACCCTCAATCCCGTTCCCTGCATCATCTATGATAACCACACCGCTGACCGCTATACCGTAAAAACCGAGGGCAGCTTCGGTCTCTCCAATGTGGCGGCAACCATGGTCAACCTCATGGGCTTTGAAGCTCCCGAAATGTGGGACGAATCGATCATTGAGGTTAAGTAAGCATGAAGAAGGCAGGCACCGTCACAGCGGGCATTCTCCTCGCTCTGGTACTGATCCTCTTCACCCCAATCCCCAAAGGCTCCTATGACGACGGCGGCACCCGCGAATTCGCCGCGCTGACCTATAAAATTGTTGTCTGGAACAAGCTGGTCAGCGTCCATAATGAAGCAGGCGAAATAACAGACATCGACACCTATCATAAGACCTCGGTGTTCTGGTATCCCGACAGCAGTAAATCCATCAACGAGCTGTGGGAAATCGAAACTTCAAAAAACAGCTGAGCCGTCTATCCCATCATAAACACACGAAACCCGACAATTTTTTGATAATTTGTCGGGTTTTACTTTTTTTATCTCCCTCGCTTTGGTGTCTTTGAACATTGAATTTCCAAAATTACGGTGTTATAATGATTTTCGCATACAAAGCCGATCAGCACCGCAGTATTTATGTTACAACAACTAAGGAGTACATCATGCGAGGATATTTAGAGGACGAACGCGCCAGCCGTCTGCTTTTTGTCGGTATCTGGCTTGTCTATATGATCACCTGCCTGACGCGAAACACCTATGCGTCGGCAATGTCTGCCATTGTCAGCGATGGACTTTTCACCAAATCAGCCACAGGCACCATCAACGCCGCCTTCTACCTGTTCTACGGAAGCGTGCAGTTTTTGGGCGGCTATTTATCTGACAGAATCTCGCCCTTCACCATCCTTTCGGTGGGACTTTTCGGTGCCCTTGTCTGCAATGCGGTTATGGCATCCACCGAGAGCTATACTGTCATGCTGATCACATGGAGTCTCAACGGCATCTGCCAGTTCGGTGTCTGGCCGGCAACTCTGAAAATCATCACCTCAGTGCTGAAAAAGGAGCACAGGAAAAGCGCTTCACTCTATATCTCGGTCTGTATGTGCACAGGCGGCATCCTCAGTTATTTCGCCGCCATGATACTGCTCCGACACTTCAACTGGCCCAGTCTCTTTTTCCTGTCCTCCTTCCTCCTCGCCGCAGTGACAGTGATGTGGATCGCTGTCACTGTTAAGACCAAAAAGAAGCTGATCACCGCTCCTTCGCCGGATGAAATCAAAGGGAGTGCATCTTCTCAAAAGCAAACGCCCTCCGGTATCCCGGTCTTCCGCCTCATGGCAATCAGCGGCTTTTTCCTGCTGATCCTCCCCTCCACTATCCGCGCCATATTGGACAACGGTGTAAAATCCTGGGTCCCCACCATGATGATGGAAAGCTATGGCATCACTCCCGCCATCTCCAGCATGATCGCCGCGCTGGTGCTCCTCATCAACATCAGCGGTGTCTGGCTTACTAACAAGCTCTATCCGCGCCTCTGCTCCAATGCTTCGCTTATCACAGGATTTTTCTTTCTTGCCGCACTCCCCCTCTTTGCGCTGCTTCTCTTCATCGGCAGGCTCCCCATTTTAATCACCATATTGCTTCTCTTCGCCTCGACCACCGCCATGTACAGCATCAATCAGCTGATGAATATCGAAATTCCCGCCGCTTTCGGTATCTATAACCGCACCGGAACCATCGCGGGTATCAACAATGCCTTCGGCAGCTTCGGTATCATGCTGGGCAATCTGCTCTTCGGATTCCTCGCCGACTACAGTGGATGGACTGCAGTTATTGTCTCCTGGCTGATCTTCGCCGCCCTGTCGATGGCATGCTGTTTTGCCGCCGCGCCGCTCTGGAAGCGATTCACCATGCGAAAAGGGTAAAATGCAGAGCATTGCGGTGATATTGTTACAGCAGTATGACAAAATGAACCGCATCCTTGACATTTCCTGCTGATTATGATATAATCCCACCAAAGCAATGACGAGAAAGAGTAGACAGCCGACGCTTTTACAGAGAATCCCATCATCAACCTGCTGTTGATGCGCTGCGAATGGGAGAAGCAAACTCTGCCGAACCTGGTCTCCGAGCTGCATACCGAGCCGCATATTGCGGTTAGGCTATGACGGGATCGCCCGTAATCGCGATAGAGTTTCGATAAATCATCTTTTATCCGAACTTGATAAGGTCTGCCGTCGTGAGAGACAGACAAATTAGGGTGGTAACACGTGAGTTTTTCGCTCTCGTCCCTTGGAAATACATTCCGAGGGGTGAGAGCGCTTTTTATTTTCCATTTTATCCATGCATTTTCAGGCAATTTTCAAGCAGTTTTCGGTGAGTTTCGGGCAGAAAACAGGCAATTTTCAAGCAGTTTTCGGTGAGTTTCGGGCAGAAAACAGGCAGTTTTCATGCAAAAAACAGCCGAAAATCCACACAAAAAACACGGTTATCACGAAAGAAATGAGGTAATTTATTATGACAAACATCCTTATCGGCGGAGCATGGCCCTATGCAAACGGTCCTCTCCACATCGGTCACATTGCAGCACTGCTCCCGGGCGATCTTCTGGCTCGCTATTTCAGAGCAAAGGGAGAACGGGTCTTTTATGTCTCGGGCAGCGACTGTCACGGCACTCCCATCACCCTGCGGGCAAAGCAGGAGAACCGCTCCCCTGAGGAAATCAGTGAGCACTATCACCGCGAATTCTGTGAAGTTTTTGAGGCGCTGGGCTTTTCTTACGATCGCTACACAAAAACCTCGGATAAGCATCACAAGGCTTTTGTCACCGATTTCCACAGAACACTTTACCAAAGCGGTTATATTGAAGAGCGCAGCGTGAAGCAGGCATACTGTCCAAAATGCGAAAAGCTGCTCACCGACCGACTGATTGTGGGGCGCTGTCCTGTCTGCAAAGAGGTGACAAGAGGGGATCAGTGTGATGCCTGCGGAGAGATTCCGGAGGCGGATGCGATCATTGATGCGCGGTGCGCTGAGTGCGGAAGCAGCCTGCGTTTTGGCGAGGGAAAGCAGCTTTTTCTGAAAATTTCGGCATTGAAGAGCGAGCTGAGCGCATTTCTTGAGGCGCATCCCTATTGGCGGAAGAATGCGATTACCTTTACAAAGCGCTATATCGACGAGGGTCTGCGCGATCGGGCAATTACGCGGGATCTGGACTGGGGCATTGATGTGCCGAAGGAGGGATACGAGAACAAGAAAATTTATATCTGGGCTGAAAATGTACTGGGATATCTCTCGGCAGCGGCGGCACTCTGCGAGGAGCGGGGCATTGCCTTTGAGGATGCATACGGAAGGGATGCGCGGCATTATTACGTGCACGGAAAGGACAACATCCCCTTTCACACGATCATTCTGCCCTCGCTGCTGCTGGCTTACAATGCGGCATGCGGAGGTCATCTGAGACTGCCCGACGACATCATTTCCAGCGAATATCTGACGCTGGAGGGCGGTAAAATCTCCACCAGCCGCAATCATGCGATCTGGGCAAAGGAGCTGATCGGGGCGTACAATCCCGATGCGATTCGCTATTTTTTCCTTGCAAACGGCCCCGAAAAGAGAGATGCGAACTTTTCGCTTCGTGAATTCAAGGAGCAGAATAACAGCGAGCTTGTGGGTGCCTGGGGCAATCTATGCAATCGAACGCTGGCTTTTGCGGTGAAGTATCTGGAAAACCGACTGCCCGAGGCTGAGATTAACGGTGCGATTACAGCACGGCTTGAGGCGGCATATCCCTCGGTTGGAAAAAAGATCGAGCGGGGATGCTTCAAGGATGCGCTGGATGAGATTTTTGAGCTGGTGCGCTTCGGAAACAGGTATTATGATGGGGAGCAGCCATGGAGGACGAGAACAAGCGATGTGGCGGCATGTGAGCGGACGATCGGAAACTGTGTCTTTCTGATCGCAAATCTGGCGGTATTGCTGAAGCCTTTTCTTCCATTTTCATCCGAAAAGCTGCTGCGCTGGCTGGATACAGGAGATGAATGGAGAATACAGGAGATTAAGGCGAAGGAAATTCCGGAGGATTTTGGAATACTGTTTGAGCGGATATGAAACAACATGTTCCGTTGGTAATGTTTTACAACAATTTTCATACTGTTTAGTACAGTTGCACGACAATTATTGAATATTTTGTACTATATTGACATTTAAAATCAGTTTGCTATAATATTTATACAACGTTGCATATTAAATTGTCGGATATCTGGCAGCAAAACTTTTTTCCTCAGTAAAACCATAGTCTGCACCGAAGGTGTATCTATTGTTTTACTAAATCAAATGAAAGGTGAATAGTAATGAAAAAGTATTTACGCATCTTACTTGTAGCAGGATTGATTCTGACAATGCTTGTTACAAGTGTATCCGCTGCTGTCGTGCTCGAGTTGGATAACGAAGCAAAAATTTGCAGCGAGCCGGATGAATGGAATTCCATCAAGATTGACAGATTGCTTGACAATCCGGTTGATGCCACAGGAGCTGAATATCTCTATATCCGATTCTATCTTGAATCGATCGACACGTTTGCCGGTGACGGACAGATCGAAATTACATCCTTCCATCAGGCTGACACAGATGAGCTCAACTGGAAGCTTCAGAATCAGGAGCTTGTTGCGGGCTGGAATGAGTTAAAGCTCCCTCTGAATGCGCCTGACGAGGCAATGGGCACATTTAATCCGGGTGCTGTTCTTTACTACCGCATATATGCAATCATCAACGGTGCAAACTCCATTGCGGTTGATTATGTGGTTCTGGGCGGTCCCAATGAGGATTTAAGCAATCTTTCTGCTGCCGCAGCTCCTGTTGAGACAGAAGTCCCCGCTGCAGTTGAATCGGAGGGTCCCGAAGTCTCCGCACCTGCTGAGAATGTCGCAGCACCTGCTACGGCAGATGCAGGTATTCTTGCTGCAGTATCACTCCTTGCAATCAGTGCAGCCACTGTTCTGAAGATGAAGATAAGATAAACACACTGACCCCTCTCTGAATAGCGAAAAAGGGCTGTCCTGAACCCCCCAAAAGTCCAAAATAAAAAAGGCATGACAAAAAAGCCATGTCGGCACTGTAAAAATATAGCATCAAGAAAGCGAAACGGAAAATCCCGTTTTTTTAAGGGATTGGATATTTCGCTTTTTGATTTTCTCAGTATAAATAGTATTGAAATAGTCCGAACCTAAATCGCCAAAATGATTCTTATCCAAAAAGATGTGATAAATAGTAAGAGCCATACTGTGAGCAATGGCAACAAGAGCACGTTTGCCGCCGCGGTGAGCGGAGATTCTGCAGTATTTGGCATAAAAAGCTGTCTTTATGACGAATCGCGGAATGAGCACACTCAACCAATATGGATTTCAGATACAGATTGCCTTTTCGTATGCGGGAACTCATTTTCTTCCCGCACCTTCATTGCATCCGGGGACCAGTTCTCCCGCAATGATCCGTTACGCGCTTCTTCTGCCAATCCCTTTACGACCTTCTCGGCTCCTTTAGTCTATTATATTTACTTCACTTTGTACACCCTGTTTTTATCCTTTGGGTGAGGATTTACTCATGTGTGTCTGACGCATTTGCATGCGACAGACCTTTATTTCTGTCACCTTTTTTCCTTTCCACCATATGCTGTAATAGGGGCATTATGCTCCCACAAATAAAAAAGGAAAGGAAAATGCACATGCCAACTTTTTATAATCAGGCAACCCTCACTTATAACGGCACCACCGTCAACTCCAACATTGTCAGCGGTGAGCTTGCAGAGACGCTCTCTGTCACGAAAAACGCGCTGGTCGATTTCTATTCGCCCGACACCTCTCTGACCTATGTGGTCAGCATCATCAATACGGGAAGCACGCCCTACACGGGTCTGACCGTCACCGACAATCTGGGCGAATATCCCTTTGAGGATGAGACTCGCGCTCCCCTCGCTTACACCGACGATTCGCTTTTCTACCTGGTCAATGGCATTCCTCAGCCCAGACCTGTTGTCACCGACAGCTCTCCGCTCACCGTAACGGGTATCAGCGTTCCCGCCGGCGGAAATGCAGTTCTGATCTATCAAACCACCCTCACCGAATTTGCTCCTCTGGCGCCCGAGAGCAGCATCATCAATGAAGTGACGGTCAGTGGCACAGGCATCAGCGAGCTTAATACCACCGAGACGGTCACCGTTCGCGAGGAAGCTTTGCTCACCATCACCAAGTCGCTCTCGCCGACCACAGTCCCCGAAAACGGTCAGCTCACCTACACCTTCGTCATCGAGAATCGCGGCAATGCCCCCATTGTCGCCACTGATAACGCCGTGATCACCGATGCCTTCGATCCCATCCTCGAGAATCTGATGGTCACCTTCAATAGCGAAGCATGGAGTACACCTGCGAACTACGCTTACGACGAGGAAACCGGTGTCTTCACCAGCATCCCCGGGCAGATCACCGTCCCTGCAGCCACCTATGTGCAGGATCCCGCTACAGGCGCTTGGACTGTCACCCCCGGCATGGCTACACTCACCGTCACAGGCAATATCTGATAAAACAATAAATGGGATGTCACCCAGCCAATATCATTAAATAAACGTCACAAAGGGGAAATACTTCGGATTTTCCCCTTAATGTTTTTCGTCTTTCAAAAATCCGTTAAGATAACAGTCTATATGTAAAGCATTGGTAATATTTCATCGAATAGTTTGATTAATTCGCTTAAACAGTAAAAAATTAATATCGTATAATGCTGTTCTTCAACCAAATCCGAAGAAATCAAAGGAAAATTCCAAAACACGCCGCGCATGATGGGATTTTCGTCTCCGTATTCCATGCGGCTGAGAATCGTGCGTTTCCAACTACCGACAGGCGAGTTTGAAACAATAGCAGCATCTCGCGGGGAAGTGGGAAATAATTGACCGATTTTGAGATTCCGTTATTTTCAGTGACGGTATTTTTTATTGCGGAAGTGCTGTGCAATTTGCCGATGAATCCCAACCGGAGTTCTCCCGAAAAAGTTCACAAAATGTTCTTATACAGGCATTGTTCTGCACGGGAAAATATATTGTAATTTATTCAATATATATTTACAATTCGGAGGTTGTCACCATGCCGAATCTGTGCTGCACTTGCGACAGACAGCAGTAAATTCTGTCTTTTTTGGCTATTGCTATAAATCCATCACAGGCGTATCTCGTTCGCGCTTATACAGCGGACAGGGATGCGCCTTTTGTGCGTTTATGATGAAATTTTGAAAATATTTAAGGAGCAGATTAACATGAAGAAACGAATTTTAAGCATGCCTCTCGCCATCGTCATGGTGGTAGGACTTGTGCCGGGATTTGCTGTTACGGCAAGTGCGGCGGAGCCGGAATATGACGGCATAATCGGCGAACTATATTACAAGGTTGACGAAGATAATGACATAACAACCGTCTTTGGTGAGGGTTCTTTGATACAAGGGCTTGCAAGCATAATAACATCCAAAGTTATTATCGAAGAAGGCGTAACGACCATTAGCAACAATGCCTTCCGAGGCTGCGGCAGTCTGGAGACGCTGACCTTTATGGGCAACGTCTCCATCGTTGGCAGAAATGCTTTCGAAGGCTGTTATAGTATGAGCACCATAGATTATCAAGTAATAAAAGAGCCGAACAGCGCAACCACTCTCACCGGCGTTACACTCTATTCGACCAACAATATCCCTTTCTGCGGTTTAACGCCAAGCAGTTCTTCCACCCCCGAGAATCCTACCACCTACACCGTCACCGTCACCACTTCTCCCTCAGTGGGTGGCTCGGTCACTGGCGGCGGTACTTATGACAAGGATGCGTCTGTTACACTGACCGCAACCGCGAATGCGGGTTATTCGTTCACTACTGGACAAAGAACGGCAGTGTTGTTAGCACTGATACAAGCTACACATTTATCGCTAATGAATCTGCTGAGTATGTTGCCGATGTTGCCGTAATTCCCGCACATGGCACGATGCTGACCGCAAGTGAAAACGGCGCGGTTATCACTGTCACCTACAACGGAAAGACAGCGCAGACAGCGGCAATTACCGTTCAGCAGAAGCAATCCGTATTTGACTATGATATGTGGCATTGGATGCTCATGATGCTGTATAATCAGCAGTTCGATATCACCGCAACGGCAACTGACGGCGGCACGATCACACCCGCAGGCATTTCCATGGTGAAGTACAGTAAAGATTTGATTTATACAATCACGCCCGATGATGGATATGCAATCGCGGATGTGATTGTGGACGGCGAAAGCATCGGCGCAGTCAGCGTTTACAAGTTCGATAACGTGTGGAAAGATCATAAAATTACGGCGATTTTCGCGGAATTTCCGTGGCAGAAGCCTTATTCCGACGTATCGGAATACGATTGGTTCTATGAGGATGTTGAGTTTGTCAGCGAAAACAATCTCATGATCGGTACTGCAGAAAATGAGATTTTCGCGCCTGACATAACCGCTACCCGTGCAATGATTGTCACTATCTTATGGCGGCTTGAGGGCGAGGCGGTTGTAAATTATCTGATGCACTTTGAGGACATGCGGCAGAAAGAATGGTACAGTGAAGCTGCCCGCTGGGCTTCGGCGAACGATATTGTTCTCGGATATGACGATGGTTTATTCCATCCGGAAAAAGCAATTACCTGTGAGCAGTTGGCGGCGATTCTGCACCGCTACGCGGCGTATAAAGGCATGGATACCGGCGTGATCCTCCCGATAATTTCGCAGTACGATTAAAAATGACGTGATTTGGGCAGATATGAACGGCTTGCTTGACGGAATCGGCAATGATATGAGCAATATGACCGCAGAAGCATCCCGTGCAGAGATTGCGGCTATGCTGCGGCGGTTCTGTGAGAAATTTACAGCAGAATAAGCAGATATATGACGAACAGATGCCGGTTTTGGCTTGTGTCCGTCTGTGTGTGGTGAAATATGCCCACCCCCGATGAAAGAAATTCGGAGGTGGGCATTTTATGAGCTGGAATTTTTGATTGTCTAAATGACATTAGTCACCCGACATCCCATTTATTCATGCAAAATATTATCCTCAATTTCAAACAAGATGTGACCTTCCTTTGTGCAATTCTACATAATTTACGATATGATGTGCATTTTTGACAAATTCCTGTTGATTTTTTGTTCAAATTGGCGTATGATATAGAGTGGCTCGCAGGAATGCGGGTACTTTTCATGTGAAATCAGGTCAAATATGAAACAATTCACACCCATGCTCTTCACCTCTCTGAAAAACTACAGTCCATCTCAGCTTGTCAAGGACATCGTCTCGGGCATCATCGTTGCTGTCATCGCCCTGCCCCTTTCAATCGCACTGGCGCTGGCTTCGGGCGTCGGTCCTGAGGAGGGACTCTACACCGCCATCATCGCGGGCTTTGTCATCTCCTTTCTTGGCGGCAGCACTGTCCAGATCGCAGGTCCCACAGCAGCTTTTGCCACCATCGTCGCCGGCATCGTAGCACGCAGCGGCATGACGGGACTGGCGACAGCCACCGTTATGGCAGGCATTCTGCTCATTCTCATGGGCATCTTCCGCTTTGGAAGTCTCATCAAATTTATCCCCTACACCATCACCACCGGCTTCACTGCCGGCATCGCTGTCACCATTCTGGTGGGACAGCTCAAGGATTTCTTCGGACTCAGCTATCCCGCAGGCACCACACCTGTTGAAACCATGGAAAAGCTGGAGGCTTTCATCGCCAACATCTCCACGGTCAATCTGCATGCAGTCATCGTTGGCGCCGTCTGTCTCGCAATCCTCATCATCTGGCCCTACATCACAAAAATCATCCCCGGCTCTCTGGTTGCGGTTGCTGCCGGCATTGTCATGGTCAAGGTACTGGGCATGGAGGTGCTCACCATCGGCGACCTCTACACGGTCAGCGGCGCGCTTCCCAGGTTCACCGCTCCCGACTTCAGCTTTGCCACCGTCCGCGCCATGTTCGGTGATGCCTTCACCATCGCAATTCTTGCCGGAATCGAGTCTCTGCTCTCCTGCGTGGTTGCCGACGGCATGACAGGCACCAAGCATCGCTCCAACATGGAGCTTGTGGCACAGGGTGCCGGCAATATCGCATCGGCACTCTTCGGCGGCATCCCCGCAACAGGTGCCATCGCCAGAACTGCCGCCAACATCAAGAGCGGCGGACGCACCCCGATTGCAGGCATGGTGCACGCCCTCGTGCTTCTGCTCATCCTCGTCCTGCTGATGCCCTATGCAGCCTGGATCCCCATGCCCGCCATCGCCGCAATTCTCTTCCAGGTCGCCTATAATATGTGCCAGTGGCGTCCCTTCGTCAAGCTCTGCAAAACCGCTCCCAAGAGCGACATTCTGGTGCTGGTGGTCACCTTCCTGCTCACCGTCATCTTCGACCTGGTCGTTGCCATTGAGTTCGGTATGATCATCGCCTGCCTGCTCTTCATCAAGCGTCAGAGCGAACAGAGCGGCGTCACCGGCTGGCGCTATGCCGAGCAGGAGAATGATCCCGACGCGTTCAATCTCCGCACAATTCCCCGTCATGTGAGAGTTTATGAAATCTCCGGTCCCCTCTTCTTCGGTGTCTCCGACCGCATCGCCGAGATTTCCACCAAGGACTACACCCGTGTCCTCATCCTTCGTATGAGAAGCGTGCCTTCCATCGACGTAACCGCCATGATGGCGCTGGACGAGCTCTATGAGAAGTGTGCGGGAGCAGGCATCACGCTGGTGCTCTCCCACGTCAATCCCCAGCCGCGCGCTGTGATGGAGAAGCATGGCTTTGCCGCCAAGGTCGGTGAGGCGAATTTCTGCGCGCACATCGACGATGCGCTGGCAAGAGCAGGGGAGCTTGCGGGAGAATAATAACACCGGTTCACGAAACAAAAATGAACATAAAAATAAGGGAAGCCCCCGAAGGTGTGCAAAATTAGCGAAAAAAAATTGAAAAGTCTTCTCCAGTGGGGGAAGGTGGCACGCGAAGCGTGACGGATGAAGTGTTTTCGATATTTAATGACTCCTCATCCACCGCTAAAGTGATCCCCCTTCTCCCACAGGAGAAGGCTTTTTTGATATGCAGAAAGCAATGAAATGCCCCGCGTGTTGGCGGGGCAAGAAATCACGTTTTTTTTGAAACTGCTTTCAAGCGAGCAACGAGTGTTTCATAACGCGCGTCAGAACGAAAAGCAGCAGCTTCGTTATCAGTTGTTAACCAGTTAAGCATAGATTGCGAACGGTTGCCTTCGGCTTCCATGATCCAGCCGCCGCTTGAGTATCCGCGAAGAATGGGCGAGGTATGAACGGCATCAAAATCGTAAGTGTCCATATGAATTGCAAAATCGGCACCTTTTTCCAACCAACTCCATGCTTCAGCATAATTCTGCTTTCTCAAATATGCTGTACACAGAAAACCGCAAGCAACTTCACCAAGCTGAGCTTTGATTTGATAATCGCCATCAGGGAAAAGCAATTCAAGAAAACCTACTTCAGTTTTCCACAAATAAATTCTGTCTTCAAGTGGATAAATAAACGCTCCATTATCGTGCTTTTGATCGGCTGCAAGTTCAATCATTTCAGCTGTGTGGTAAATCAGAAAAGATAAATAGCCTTGAAATTCTTCAAAGTCAGCATCCCCTTTCCAACGGTACATCATAAAGTTTTCATACGAAAAATGGGTACGCGGCATTTCTTCGGCAAGTTTTAACATTTCATCTTTTTTTCCTGCATATCCATAAGCGGTTCCAAGCGTGTCGATTGCCGCATATCGAATCGCGCTGTCGGTGCATTCCGCAAGGATTCGATTGCTAAGATCAAATACCTCGTCATATTTCTTGATGCCTTTCCGAGAGTACTCACATACCAACGAATCAGCAAGGCTTTGCATGATCTTATAATCTCGTGGGAATTTTTTGTTTGCTTCGCGGAGAAGCGCGGTACGCTCTGAACCATTTCCCTGATAGCCAAGCTCAGCTGCTTCGGTTAAATATTTTTGGATTTCCTCATTATTCCTTTCAATATCAATTCCGAGAAGAACATCTGATGAAACATCAAAAATATGACAGAGTGCCGGAATCTGCGAGATGTCGGGAGCGGTGCGGTCGCACTCCCATTGTGAAATTGCCCGCGAGGTGATTCCAAGATACTCGGCAAGCTGTTCTTGTGTAATATCCTTCTCGCGACGCAGATGTTTTATGGTTGAACCTATAGACATCGTTTTGTCCTCCAAACAATATTCAAAAGCGCTCTTGTGATTTTTATTATATCAAATTTCAGAAATTATTCCACAAAGTGTTTGTTGAGGAAAAGTATAGTTATGCTTTGATTTTCAAAGATAATATATCATATATAAACAAATATATCAAGCTGCATTTTATGCCTTCCCGACGCTCGCGTCCTGGGTAAGTATAGCGCGTGTGGTCCACGCACAATCGGGCAGGAGCCCGAACCACTATCCGAAGAAAAGATTGTGTAATTGAGGCTCCCTTGTGTAAAGGGAAACATTCGTAAGCTACCGCACACAGAAAAAGGTGCTGTCCTGCGTGCTCCTCCTTCGGCGGTGACATGATTGGTTATATTAAAGGAGCCTTGATCAGTCTGTCGCACGGATTTTCTCATACCAATCCCTTTACGACCTCTCGGCTCCTTTAGTCTGTCATATTTACTTCACTTTGTACACCCTGTTTTCATCTTTTGGGTGAGACTTTCCTCACGGATGGCTGTTGCATTTGCAATGCGACAGTCCCTTTTTTGATTACATTAATGTTACAATCAGGCATCCCATCTGCATTTTTTGAGATCAACACAGCCGTTTCCCTTGAAGGTGACACCCTCTTCCTTTAGACTTTAGATAAACAACAATTTGGGGAAAGTGTGGGATTGGTTTATATGGCGTTTAATGTTCGTGAATTTGCATAAACTTATTGGCGTTATTTCGTCACTTTGACATGAGGGTTGGAGTGCTATTTGCTTCTTTTGGAGCGTACATAATAGCTTTCACTCGTTCGATATAGGCTTGATAGCGGGTATCATAGCGAATCGGATCAAACCATTCCCAGCCTTGGGGAGCGGTGAGGGCATCGTAATATTCTTTTACGCAGAAGCCGTGGTTCCAGCCGTCCCGGGATTCCTGTTCGAACAGCATAATATAGAGCCACTCGCTGTTGTATTGCATAAAATCCACCCACATGGCGAAGTCCTCCATTGCGGGAGAGGTGCTTGTAATTTTTGTCATGGGAGGCAGGGCGACCAGCCTTTCAAGAAGCGAGATTGTATCCTCAAGGATGAGGAAAGCGCCTTCGGGATCGTCGGTAGAAGCATGGTAGCAGGCAGCACGGATTCCAAGGTCGAGACGATCGGACACCCAGACATCCACCTCGCCGTTGCCCGAGACGGGATGCTTTTCGTCAGGGGTGATATTGCTGATTTGGTGGATGAGCGAGAGGCAGATTTTGTTTGCCCACTCGGAAAATTCGACACGGGGCGGCTCGGTCTGCTCTCGCCAGATATTGCCGCCGGTGCAGAGCTTGCAGACGGCATTCCAGAGGCG
The DNA here is from genome assembly GCA_017399105.1 of Clostridia bacterium. Taxonomy (GTDB): domain Bacteria; phylum Bacillota; class Clostridia; order Oscillospirales; family CAG-272; genus RGIG1743. The sequence goes on along the minus strand of JAFQEJ010000031.1, from coordinate 13,932 downwards.
GCGCTGACGGAGGGGCTTCAGCTTTTCGCCGTCCGCAAGGTAGACATAACGGCTGATTAAAAGCTCTTCTTTGGTCAGGTCGATTTCGGTGGCGTGGGCATCGAGAAATTCGTCAAGGTGCGTTTCTTCCTCGATGGCTGCCATGGTTTCGATGACAAGTCCCTGCTGCCATTTATTATTCGACTGTTTCTGAAACGCCATATTGAGAGCGCGCAGTTCCTCCATGACCTTGGGCAGCTCGTTCAAATGCTTATTGCGGACAGTGAAGTAGAAGTTGGGAATGAAGCATCTTGTATAGGATGAAAGATCGCGACGGAGCTCCTGCAGAATGGCGACGAGGGCAGGCTCGTTTTTTTCATCGGCGGCACTTGTAAATTGGGATCTCAGCTCCTCAAAATGCTTTTCGGCAAGCTCGGTGCTGCAGCTCATAAGAGTATCGACTGTAACCGAGAAGATTTTCGCGATGGTAGGGAGCAGCTCAATGTCAGGGTAGGTGGCACCGCATTCCCAGCGGCTGACCGAGTGGAAGGTGACGCCAAGCCGGCAGGCGAGCTGCTCCTGCGTCATATTCAGAGCGCGGCGGTATGTGCGGATATTTTCGCCTATAGATAATTTCATAAAAATTACCGTGGCTTTCGTTTACGAAAGCTTACCTTTCTTGGGGAATTGGGGCTGGTTTTGCGCAGCAAAATCTTTGTTGTAAAACAACAAAAGCCACAAAACCCGCGTGAAAAAGTATTTTCACGCTATCACCTCATATTTTAATTGGCTGCGCAGCATTTTTTCCGGTGATATTAGTATACAGCATTTGAGAGGTGATTACAAGTGCTCATTTTGCGAGAATTTTTCGCGGTTTTGGTACAAAAAAGGGATGGCACGCGAGGTACCATCCCTGATTTATACAGCCTATTATTTCTTAAACAGTCCGCCGAGCTTGTCACCGATGCCGCCCAGCTTATCACCGATATCATCCAGCTTATCGGCAATATCGTCGGCAGCAAGCTTTGCTTTGACGCCATCGACAACCTTTTCGATGGTTTCATCGGGAAGGTCGATGCCGATCAGCTCTTCGATGACCTTGACCGGAGCTTCCTTAAAGCGGGTGAGGAGTGATTTATCCTCCTTGATTCTGTCAACGATTTCGGAGATTTTTTCTTTGATATCCATAATTCAGGCTCCTTTTCTCGAATTACTTCACTTCATCGTATGCGATGATGTTGCCCTTGCCTTCATTTGTCCAAGGCTTGCCGAGGATCTTGGCAGACTTGACCTGCATGATGCCCTTGACATATTCGTTCTTGCCGGGGCAGACGGGGTAGAAGCCAAGCATGCTGAAGACATACCAGAGTGCCATGGTGCCGTTATCCTCGTCGCCGGGGAAGCCGTCGGGCTCGGAGGAGAAGACCTCGTCGCACATCTTCTTGACCCAGTAATTGGTCTTATCCTGCGCGCCGAAGTAAGCGAAGAGGTAGGGCAGGTGGAAGCTGGGCTGGTTATTGATTGCGCACTGACCAAAGTCGTTGGCTGCAAATTCGGTCATCTCGTGGATTTCGCAGCCGTAGCCGCCGACCTCATAGAGAGGCTCGGCGTTAAAGAGCTCGTCCAGCTTTGCCAGGATCGCTTCCTTGCCGCCGTAGAGTTCTGCAAGACCCTCAAGGTCATGAGGAACGGCGAAGGTAGTCTGCCATGCGGCAGCTTCGGTATAGTCGAGTCCCCAGGACACGGGAGAGAAGCCGGGACGCATATCGCCCTTGGTATCACGGGCACGCATGAAACCGGTTTCTTTATCGAAGAGGTTTGCGTAATTCTTTGCTCTTGCGCGGTACTCAGCTTCGATGTCGGTCTTACCGAGAGTACGGGCTACCTCTGCGATACAGAAGTCGCCGTAGGCTGCATCGAGAGTAAGGTTGACGCTCTCACGCTGGAGGTCGTAGGGGACATAACCGTACTTGCAGTATGCGGTGGCGCCGTTGCGTCCGAAGCGGGTATCGGGGGAATCGGTGGTTGCATGGTGAATCATGCCCTCAAGAGCGGTCTCGAGGAGCTTGCCGTCGATGATGCCCTTGACTGCGGCATCGGCGATGACAGCGTCAACCAGGGTACTGGGCATACAGCCGACCTCACCGATGGAGAGCCATCTGGGGAGCCAGCCGCCTTCGACATAGTCGCCGATGAAGCCGGTGACCATTTCCTTATATTCTTCCTTTGCGGCGATGGCGAAGAAGGGATATACGGTGCGGTAGGTATCCCAGAAGCCGTTATCTGTGTAGCGCACACCGGGCAGGATTTTGCCTGTACAGGGGGCGTAGTGGACAGCATTGCCGTCCTTGTCGATTTCGTAGCACTTGTGGGGGAAGAGGAAAGCGCGCCACATGCAGGTGTAGAAGGTCTTCATCTGCTTTTCGGTCTCGCACTCAACCTCAACGCGAGAGAGGTAGGATTCCCAGATCTTAGCGCCCTCCTCGCGGACTGCGTCGAAATCGACGGCATTTTCTTTCGCAAGGGTGAGGTCTGCCTGCTCGAAGCTGATATAGGAGATGGCGAGGCGGCCGGTGACCGTCTTTTCGTTCAGGGCGATATGCATTGCGGCAAGCTCGCCTGTTGTTTCGGTGCCGGGGGTGGCATTGCCGCTCTTGTCTGCAACGAGGGTAGCGGCTGCGTCAACGCCCGAATCGAACACCATGGTCATGTACATGCGGAAGTTTTCGGCAACGCCTGTCATGTGGTAGTCGGTAGAAGCATGGAGGGTATTGCCTTCCAGCTTATAGCTGCAGTTTCCGCCGCAGGGGAGAATCGAGAGCCAGAGGGCACGATCATCCTTGAAGGTGAGACGGAAAGCGGCACCGCGCTCGGTGGGGGCGATCTCCATGACGGAACGGCTCTTGAGGAAACCAACCTTCAGGTACTCGGGGGAGAAGACAGCCTCTTCGGGGCGATAGCCCGACCAGCGGCGGCCTGCGTGATATTCGGGGGTTACAGACTGGGGAAGGAAGGAGAGGCAGCCATAATCACCGATCCAGGGGGAAGGCTGATGGGTGAGGCGGATGGCATCTACGCGGCGGTCTTCGGAATAGAAGAACCAGCGGGGGTTAGCAGAATCGGTCTGGGGCACGAAGGCAGTCATACCGAAGGGGCGCTGCACCATGGGAAGTGCATTGCCGTGGGAAAAGTGGGGCACAGACTTTGTACCCTGACGGATATTGACATACTGTAAGTAAGACATAGTGGTTGTCCTTTCTTTATCCTGATTAAATTACAGGCAATACTGCTTCATGTAGGCTTCCATCTTTTCGCGGATCTCATCGGTGAGGAGGATTTCACCGTCGATCTCTCTGCCGTGCATATGCTCGATGATATCACGGACGGTGACGATGGAGTGAACGGTAATGCCGAATTCTTCCTTGATGTCATCGATGGCGGTTTTACCCGAGGGACCGACCTCCATGCGGTTGACCGAGATGATCATATCCTTGACCTCGACCTTTGCAGCCGAGAGAAGCTTGGGGAGAGTTTCGCGCACTGCGGTGCCTGCGGTGATAACGTCCTCAACGATGAGCACGCGGTTGCCGTCGGCAAGGGGAGAGCCTACGAAAACGCCGCCTTCGCCATGATCCTTGACTTCCTTGCGGTCGAAGCAGTAGGGACGGTCGATACCGAACTTACTGTAGAGAGAGGATGCGGCTGCAACTGCCAGCGGGATGCCCTTATAGGCGGGACCGAACATCACATCGAACTCGCCCTTTGTGGCGTTCATGATGCACTCGGCGTAGTATTCACCCAGCTTTGCAAGCTGTGCACCTGTGCGGTAGTTGCCGGTGTTGATAAAATAGGGGGAGAGTCTGCCGCTCTTGGTCTTGAATTCGCCGAAGCGGAGCACGCCTGCTCTCACCATAAATTCGATAAATTGAGCCTTGTAGGCTTCCATTGAAATCACTCCTTCATTGTGCTAATGAACTCATACAAGGCTATTATACCATATATACGGGGAGTGTGCAAGTGAATTCGTCAAAAATTCAGCTTATAAAATCTCATCAAGCACCTCGCGCAGGGTACAGGGAGTGACGGTATTTCGCGAGAGCAGATCGAGAAGGCATTGGGTTGCTTCTCTGCTGCAGGTGATATCGAAAATGAAGTCCGATTCACAGTGCGAGCCCTGCTCCAGCGTTACATAGAGTGAATAAACATGTCGGTTATCCTCGCGTCCCGCAAAGATTCGGTAGCAGAGCTCTGCACTTCCATCGGGAAGTCTCAGTCTGCAGTATTTCGGTTTCAGCAGTGTTTCCATTTTTCTACCTCTGTTGTTAAATTTTTGTATGATGTCGCTGTAGGATAGCATAACACAAACGACATATTCTGTAAAGTCAGACATTTGGCGGTGCTTTCGGCAGATTGGCCTTAAGATCGGAAAAATATCGACTTATCTTTACGTTTTTGATGTTTTTCCAACAATCTGCGCCCTGTTTAGCAATTATCCTCTGCTATTCCATATATTCATCGGTGACAGAAAGCGACAGACATGTTATAATATAATCAATATTACAAGGAGGATCCGACCGAATGAAAAAGCTTTTGAATGACACAACGATGTGGCTGTTTATCGCGCTGGGGACGCCGATTGTGGCTGTGCTCGGATATACCATGCTGTCGGTCATGCTGGCGACAACAGAAGACAAGGTTTATCTGATGCAGGCGGTACCGCTGATGATGGAAAACGCTTTGGCGGCGCTGACCGTACTGATCGGCGGGGGGCTGATATACGATATTGCGCAAAAGAAGAGCGGAAATTGTACATAATTTTCAACTTTTTAAAAAATCCCACTTTCAATATCTGTAATTATGTGCTAAAATAATGGTACTATTCTGATCATACTGAGAGATTTGCTTATGAATACTCCTACACCCAACAGACCGAATCGCAATCCTCAGCGGCGGCCGAATATGAACAGCCACCCCGATAACAGACAGCAAAGCCCGGATCCCCGGCAGAATCCGAACCGTCGGAGGCGCAGGAGAAAGCCGAAGTACAACTACGGTGCGCTCTTCTTCCTCATCGCGTCGGCGCTGATTATACTGATTATTTTTATTGTCATCATCCGTGCCATTGCAGGTGCGGTTAATCCGCCCGATGACAAAGAAACAGGCAATGCTTCGGACACGCAGCAAAGCGAAAGCATCTCCGAGGTGACAGAGCCAGAGACCGAGGCTCCCCCGGCGGTGATTTACGATTATGTGACGAGAACCGAAACCGATCTGCACAGCGGCTCGCTGATTTTAGTGAACTACGAGAATGACTATGTGGAGCCTGTCGGCTTCAAGACGGTGCCTCTCTACGGCAACAAGAACAGCTCCTACAAGCTGAGCTCGGCACTGCATGAGGTGACACCCGAGATGCTTGAGAATCTGAACGCCATGCTGGCTGCCTTTGATGCTGCGACAGGCAAGCACGACATCATCATCACCAGTGCCTACCGCACGGTGGAGGAACAGCAGGCGATCATGGACGAGCGCATCGAAAACTACGGCGAGGAGCTTGCGAAGCTTTTCGTTGCCGAGCCGGGCAAGAGCGAGCATCACACTGCCCTTGCGGTAGATATGGCGGTTTACACCGATGCGGGCGAGGGAATGGATATTTCGGACGACGAGATTTACTCCTGGATCGAGCAGAACTGCCACAGATACGGTATTGTACGCCGCTATGCCGAGGACAAGATCGAGATCACACAGATCGGCAACGAGCCATGGCATTTCCGTTATGTGGGCAAGCCGCATGCATGGCAGATGAAGCAGCTCAATTACTGTCTTGAGGAATATGTTGAATATCTGAAGCAATACAGCATTGAGAATCGACTCTCGGTCACCGATGACGAGGGGGCAATCTGGGAGATTTACTATGTGGCAAGTGAGGGGGAGAGCACAGAGATTCCCCTGCCGCAGGGTGTAATCGGCGAGATTTCGGGCAACAACAGAGACGGATTTATTGTTACGATTTCGATTTCCTGATTTTGAGAGGAGTGCGGATATGAACAAACGGATTTCCGGATGGGCGGCGCTGCTGCTGGCATTGGCGCTTGTCGGATGCAATGAGCAGAAGTTACCGATGGAGGGAGATTCTTTGGTAGGTGACGGCGTGCAGTACAATGCTGTGGAATCGGGGAGGATCATGCTGAACGGGGACAGTGCTTCCTCGGAGGCTGCGGGAGTTATCATTGAGGGGACGACCGTGACGATTACCGAAGGCGGCAGCTACACGCTTGCGGGAAAGCTGGAGGAGGCTTCGGTTGTAATCGAGGTTGACAAGAGTCAGGATGTGACGCTGATTCTCTCGGATGCAGAGCTTTCCGCATCGCACACGGCGGTGATTTTGGTAAAAAGTGCCGGCAATGTGACGCTGATTGCGGCTGACGGCACGGTGAACTCGGTGACAGAAAGTGCAAAATCGGCGGCGGGTGTAGTGACATTTCTCGAGGCTGACGGCAAGAAGGAGACTGCAGACGCGGCGATTTTCTCAAAGGACGATCTGAAGCTGGAGGGCGGCGGAGAGCTGCATGTGACAGCGGCATACGGCTGCGGTATTTCTTCCTCCAATGACATTGATATTCGTGACATCACGCTGAATGTGAAAGCTGCCGATCACGGCATCAAGGGCAAGGACAGCGTGGAAATCAAGGGTGGTATGCTCCATGTGGAGGCGGTCGGTGACGGCGTGAAATCCACCGAGGATGGCGAGGCTGGAAAGGGCTTTGTGGAGATCTCGGGCGGAAAGCTGAACATTATCGCTGCAGATGACGCCCTCTCGGCGGTGACCGAAATCCGCATTACAGGCGGTGAGATCGGCATTGAGACAGAGAATAACGCGCTCAAGTGTGACGGAAGCATTGCTGTAACCGGCGGCACACTCGACATTGTGACCGAGGATGACGATTTCAAGTGCGATATTGTGGAGGGCAGTGCCGACGCGAAGGTGACAGTCAACGGCGAAACATTCACATTTTAAATTTTGACGCATAGGATAGTAAAAACAGACAGAGAGGTATTATCATGGCACATAAAATTGATCTTGGCAAATGCATCAGCTGCGGCACATGCGATGTAGAATGCCCCAGACATGCGATCATCATCAGCGATGAGGGAAAATTCAGTATTGACGAAGAAAAATGCGTGGACTGCGGCATCTGCGCCGGTGTTTGTCCCGTGGATGCGGCATCAAAAGGATGATGACAAATCTTTGATCAAAGAAAACTGTTGACAAAATTGAATTTTCGTTATACAATGTATACAGACAGAGCATCAATAATTTGAAGGAGGTGCTTCCCATGGCAGAGAATTTATTCGAGGATGAGGCTATCATCACTCTTACAGACGAAGAAGGCAACGAAAATCAGTTCGAGCATATCGCAACCTGCGAGCTTGACGGATGCACATATTATGCGCTCGTTCCGCTGGACGGCATTGAAGACGAGGAAGGCGAGTATGTGATTCTCAAGATCGATGTGGACGACGATGGCGAGGAAATTCTTGTGACCATCGACGACGACGATGAATTTGAGCGTGTTGCTGACTACTTCGACGATAAGTTTGCTTCCGAGGATTTAGACTACGACAACTGATTCTTCGGTGGTATGGTTTCGCCCGTTGAGGGCATACTGAAAACAAAGCCGCACAGGCGGCAGCTTCCTGCTTAGTGCGTGATGATCTGAGGCTTGGACCCACATCTATAAAATGGAGCCCGGACTTCCGATTCGGGTATGCAGACCTCCCCGACCGTCCTGCTTATGTCACGACGGATTCGGGATGTTGGTAGCACAAAGTCTCGGAGAGGGCACCTACCTTGCTATGCAGGGTTATTAACTCTTGGATCACACGGCTCGGCGGGTTATATTGATAAAACATCCCCGATACAGGAATTTGTATCGGGGATTGTTTTTGTTGGGGAGGTGGAGGCTCGTCAGAGGAAAGCTGTGATTGCTTGTGCATCTCAAACTCTCCCCATCTTCCTTGGTTATGGCTCGAGCTGCTCCTTATTTGGTCTGTGCTTTTTTGTGGTGCTTGATCATACGGAGCTTGACGTAGAGACCGGGCATTTTATTGACGAGAAAGTCCTTGAGGACATTTCTGGCATCTGTATAGCGGTCGTGGAGCCAGACAAGCTGCTTATAGGGGACATGCTTGCCGGTGACGCGGACATCGAGCCACTTCTCATAGAGCTTGCCCAGCTTTTCGGGCATGGCGTAGGCGCGCTTATAGCGTTTAACGAAGTGCATGAAGTATGCTTCGATGAAGAGCACCTGCTCCTCGGGGAACTGGGGCTGAACCAGGGGAACGCGGCGCTTTGTGAGGTCGCCCTCGGGGATGAAGCCGGCTTCCTTGGAGATGTCGTAGAGAGCGGTGCCTGCGTAGGGGTAGAAGATATTGGGGATGGTGCGGTCGGATTTGATGCGGGCGTTGAGCTTGATGGTTTTGAGGGCGCGGTGGATATCCTCGTAGGGAAGGCCGATGATGTTATAGGTGAGCTGGGCGATGCCGTACTTGTGGAACCACCCCGAGCAGCGGATGATCATTTCGTCGGTCTGGTAGCGGCGCAGATATTTGAAGCGCATTTCGGGGTCACCGCTCTCAAGTCCCATATCGACGGTATAGAAGCCGGCTTCCTTCATCTTGCGGACGGTATCCTCGGTGAGAATATCGAAGCGGATGTTGCCGGTACAGGGGAGTCCGATTTCTTTCTTGTACATTTCAATGAAGGTATCGAACCAATCGGGGAACATATTGAAGATGGCATCGCGGAAGTTGATGAACTTGATATAGGGGTGCTTGGCAAGCAGGGTCTTCAGATAGAGAATGGTATTCTCGGGGGAGCGGAAGCGGGCGTAGATCTTCTTATTGGGATAGACTTTACGGAAGTTGCCGTTGCCGCAGTAGGTGCAGTTATAGAAGCATCCGCGGCTGACCACGACGATGGCAGTGCCAACCTTGGAGGATTCGAGGTTATCGTAATCGAAGAGATCGAAATCGGGGATGGGAAGGCGGTCGAGGTCGGCGAAGAGGGGACGGATGGGGTTCTTCTTGATGCTGCCGTCGGGGAGCTTGAAGTAGAGGCTCTCCACATTGGTATAGTCCTCACCTGCGCTCATCTTATCGCAGAGCTCCAGCTCTGCATATTCGCCGTCGCCCACACAGACACAGTCTACGCCATCCACCGCCAGCACTTCGTCAGGGACGAGGGTACAGTGATAGCTGCCGCAGACGATGAAGACATCGGGGCAGACCTCGCGGGTCCACTTGATATAGAGCTGTGCATCGGGGAAGGCTGTGGTACGGATGGAGAAGCCGATGATGTCGAACTCGCCCAGTTCGGTCAGCTTACGCTTGAATTCATCCTCTTTGTGGAGATAGAGCAGGTGCATGAGGCTTACCGAATGACCTCCCTGTTTGAGCACTGCCGAGATGGAGGCAAGTCCTTCGCTGTAGTTGCCGCCGCTGGTTTTTGCGGTGGTATCGCGGTCGGTGTAGTCGGGATATACGAGCAGCATACGTGCTTTTCTGCCGTTCAGATTTTTCATTTTATTCTCCGTTTTATCATCGTTTGTTTTAAACATAATTTTTCATTATAATGATATCACGAAGAAGGCTTAAAGTCAACGGCATATTTTGAATTTTTCCTCAGAGCATCACTCTGCAGAGCAGGCAGGAGAAAAAGATACAGAAAAGCATGACAGCGAAGGCAACCGGCAGGGCATGGCGGGATTTTTTGATGCCGACAGCTCCGAAATAGACGGCTGCGATGTACAAAAGGGTATCGGATGAGCCCATGATAACCGAGGCAGTCTGCCCGATGAAAGAATCGGGACCTGCGCTCTCAAAAAGATCTGCGGCAAGTGCATTGGCTGCGGAACCGGAGAGAGGACGCAGGATGAGCAGGGGGAGAAGCTCTGAGGGGAGTCCGATTTGCTCACAGAGGGGGGCAAGAAGGCTTGTAAGCCATTCTGAGGCACCGCTTGCTCCGAAGAAGGAGACGGTACAGAGGAGGAGGATTAATGTGGGGATGAGCTTGACGGCGCTCTCAATGCCTTCTCGAGCGCCGGTGACGAAGTCGTCATAGAGGGGGTGCTTTGAGAAGAAGAGGAGCATGCCGAAGCAGGTGAAGAGAATCGGGAGAAGATAGTAGGCGGCGGTCATGGAATATCACGCTTTCTTGTGAGGGGGGCGCAGAGGCGGCAAAGAGTGACTGCCATCACCGAGCAGACAAGTGATGCGCACCAGACGGGAAGCAGGATGGAGAAGGGATCGGCTGAATTGCAGGCGGAGCGCAGAGCGATGACGGTGGTGGGCATAATGGAGAAGGAAGAGGTATTGAGGACGACAAGGGTGATCATATCGTCGGAGGCTGTATCGGTGTCGGGATGAGCCGATTTCATTGCCTTCATTGCCTGAATGGCGAGGGGGGTTGCGGCATTGCCGATGCCGAGGAGATTGGCGGTGATGCAGGCAGTGAGCTCTTCTCTGCCCACTCCGGTTTTTGCTGCTGTTGGAAAGCAGAGGGTAATCAGCGGCGAGAGCAGGCGAGATAGATATTCCAGCAGTCCCACGCGGCGGAACACCTGCATAATGCCGCACCAAAGCGCCATGGCGGGAGCCAAGGTAAGGACAATGCTGACGGCACGCTCGGCACCGGTGAGGATTGCTTCGGATGCAGCCGCACCGCCCCCGGTTAAGAATGTGAATAACATGGAAAGGACACAAATAACGCCGATAATTCTCGAAAGCATGACAAAAGCTCCTATAATTATGATCAATATTTGAATTTTATACACAAGCTCTTGACAAATCCTGTTATTTATGGTAGATTATTAGCAAACAAGCACTAAACCCCAAAACATGTATTGAAAGGAAAGAAGCTATTTATGAAATCTACCGGTATTGTACGTAAAATCGACGAGCTCGGTCGAATTGTTTTACCTATTGAAATCCGTAACACCATGAATATCAACAGCAAAGACGCTATCGAAATTTTTGTGGATGAGGACAAGATCATTCTCAAGAAGTACGAGCCCGCCTGCATCTTCTGCGGCAACGCTGATGAGGTAACCTACTTCAAGGGCAAGCTGGTCTGCAAGGACTGTATTGCAAAGCTCTCCGAGACGGTCTGATTCCAGTTTATTCGGCAGGAATTGAGATTAGAATAGGAAAACTGCACAAACGATCGTGATGATGTTTGTGCAGTTTTTTTGTTTACGGTTGATTAATATGGGTGATATTGATGCTGTAGTGGTTCTTCTTTGACAGAATATAGCCGGCAGCAAGAATCATGGAGGCGGCGATGCCGAAGTGTGCACAGAGCCTGTAGCCTTCATGCCCTTGATGAGCGAAATAGTACTCGATGATTTTATTTTCGGTGAATAGCAGCAGCAATTCGTTAAGCTGCGCGATTTCGATGCCGCACTGTTCAATGAGATCTTCCTTCTTAAGCGGACGGCTTCCGTTCAGAAGTGAGAGAAGTCTGAAGCCTTCGGAGGATGTCATTTTTTGAAGGAGGCAGAGTTCTTTCGCGCTGACCTGTCCGAGCATCTCATTAAGGCTTGATTTTACCACGCACGCCACACCGTCGTCATCCCAAATTTTCATTCCGTATTCGCCGGTACAACGAGTAGAACCGCGCTTTTTCGCTTCCTGTAGTATTTCGTGATTACCAATCTCGATAAAGTAGATTCCCTTCCACATCTCCCAGAGATGATCAGTGAGATCTTTCAGTGCACTTGGATTTTCTGCGTTATTGTTCCAGATAAATTCATCGGCGAGCTGTTCGATTTTTGCCGCCACTACCTTCACATCGTCGCAGTCGCCGCACTCAAGCAGGATATCGAGGGAGATGCCGTAGACCTCGCCAAGTGCCTTCAGATTGAAGCAGTCGGGAAGGCATTCACCGCACTCCCATTTGGAGACAGCCTGGGAGGAGACGCCGAGGCGATTGGCAACCTCTTCCTGGGTCATGCCACGCTCGGTGCGGTGGTGTCTGAGTTTTTCTCCGAAAATTTTTGTGTCCAACATGATTTTCAACTCCGTTATGAGATTCAGCGGATCCTGCTGTGCTTTTATGATAACACAGTTTCATGCAACCTGCAAGGGTATATTTGTGGAATTGTGACTCAACTTCCCAACCTGCGGTTGTATTATTTGAAGCAAAATCGAATGTAGGAGGTGAAATGCAGATTCACGCCGAGGGAGCGCGCCAGATCGGCGATGGTGCTGTCGTCACCGTCAGTATCCCAGCCGCCGCAGATGAAGCTTTCGATTCTGCTGAAGCCGGCAAGAACGGTATCCTCGTAGAGATCCTCGAAGATATCGGGGCGTTTTTCTTTCAGGACACTTTGTGCCGATTCGGGCAGAGCTGCGAGGGTTTCGCGGGTGACAAAGCCGGTGGAGGTGACGAGGATGCCGTCCGGCTTCAGAATGCGGTAAACCTCGCGGAGAGCGGATGCGCGGCTTCCCTGCTCGGTATTGCCGATGCCGCCACCGTCCGAGACCACATCAAAGCTTTCGTCGCGGAAGGGGATATCGCAGAAATTGAAGACGGCATAGCTGAGATTGGGGGAATGAAGCGTTCGGTCGAGAAAGTGCTTCCATTGGCGGACAACGGTGGGAGAGAGATCGCTGATTGTGACAGATGCATCGGGATCATGCTTGAGGATGGCAGGCATGAAGCCTCCGCCGGGACCTGTGCCAATCTCGAGGATTCTGCCGCCGTGGGATAGAATTCGGGAAGCGACAGAGGATTTGATTTCATCGTCTGCTGTCATTTCCTGCTCCCAGTTGCGCTTGATCCAGTCTCCGTCGATGATCGCTTTTGCCCATGCGATATTATGGGGCGGCTCTTCTTTCGAGGTAAAGCAGGCGATGCTGTCGATTGTTTCGAAGGGGCGGTTTGCAAGCTCGGAGAGAATATCGCGTGGCTCGAGGAGGTCGTTGACGGTGACTGCATAGAGCTTTGACAGAGCAAGGAGAAGCTCGATGTCGGGGAGTGCGCTGCCCGTTTCCCGTACCTAAAGATATTGGTTATGTACGAGTGCCTACGCCTACTTGCATAGGCACTCATATCTTTGTTTTTACTCAATTTTGCCGATAAAGCGGTAGTAGATGTCAATATTCTGCTCACGCATACCGTCCACAGTGGTTGCTTCGTGAACAACGATCTTTTCAATCAGCGTATTCAGAAGCTCCGCTGTCAGTTCGGTGGGATTGGCATACTGCTTTATAAGAGAAATCCAAGTTTCCGCATCGACAGTTGTTTGATTTTCAGATTCAAGCTCGGCAGACAACCTTTCGATCTTCTCGACAAGCTCCTGCTGCTCGGTCTGATATTTCTGAGACATCATGTTGAAGTTGTACTCCGTGATACGACCATCTGACCAGTCCTCATACAGCTTCGCAAACTTGCGGTCAACCTCTGTTCTGCGCTTCTCGGCTCTTGTAAGCTCTGTGCTCTGCCTTTTGGCATTGGCGGCAAGCTCCTGGTCACTCGCTTTCAGCAGCCGATGCAGAAGTGTCTGTTCATCCACCTGTGCCTGTCTCGACAAATCCTGTATTCTCGTCAGAACGTAGTGGTAGAGGTAGTCATAGCGGATATAGTGGGCAGAGCATTGTCTTAACCCCTGTCCGTATTGGCTGCAAGTGTAATGGCTGTACGGTTTCTTGTTCTGGTTGTTTGTACCGAAGCGCATCGACCATCCGCAGTCCGCACATTTCACCAGACCGGAGAAGATCTGCGTGGTAGCGTCCTTTTGCTGTCTGCGGCGGTTGGCGATCTGTTCCTGCACCTGCTTAAAGACTTCCTTGGAGATAATGGCTTCGTGGGTGTTCTCCACTCGGAACCATTCTTCCTCCGGCTTGCGTATCTTTTTCTTGTTCTTGTAGGAGATGTTTGTCTGCTTGTTGTGT
>JAFQEJ010000030.1 GCA_017399105.1 Clostridia bacterium | reverse complement strand
GATATATCTACTACAATGGATATTTATAATGAGGCGACCCGTGAGAAGAAAATGGAATCTTTCTCCAATCTGGAAGGAAAGATAAAACTCTGATAAAACTCTGTTGATTTTTGAATTTTACGACACTTTTACGACAGACCGTTAAATGGAAATAACCGTTAGTGAACAGTCTTGATGAGGAAAATGGACTAAAAATAAGCGATTAAGCGTATTTAAGCGTTGTTAAACGCATATTAATTCCACAAATGATAATCCCCACAATGAAGACGCTGGAGCAGTAATTAACCGAAATAGCAAGCATAAGTGAGAAAACGAAAAAATGGGCGTTTCTTATGGGTGCGGTACAGATCGTACCCACGGTTTACCCATTTTGCAGAACCCGCTATCCATCATATGACACATCCCCACAACTATGGCAGACACAGTTGTGGGGATGATTTTTTGGAACAATACTTGACAAAACCGCCTTTTGATAGTATAATTTGTATAACTTATCATACTAGTTATACTGGAGGAAATCATGAACAGACCAAAAGGAAAATACGCATGGACAGTCAAAATTGGCGAAAAGGGGCAATTTGTCATTCCCAAGGAAGCCCGCGAGCTCTTTGACATTCATCCGGGAGATACCATTTTGGTGTTAGCCGATGAAGAGAGGGGTATTGCCATTCCCCCCAAGGAGGTTCGAGATCGACACATCTCCATGATCTTCAACGAGATCTTACCGAAGGAGGAAGCTGATGAGTAAAATTGTCTTTTTCTGCATTCCCGCACATGGGCATACCAATCCGACGCTGGGGGTGGTAAATGAGCTGGCTGCGCGAGGACATGAGGTTATATACTATTCCTACAATTCCTTCCGCGAAAAAATAGAAGCTGCGGGAGCGCGGTTTGTTTCCTGTGACGAATTTGACGCAGAGTGCAGACTATCCCCCGAGGATGCTGCAAAAGTCGGCTCCGATCTTGCCTTGTCTGTGCGGCTGCTTACAGATACTACGCTGGCGCTTGATGCCACAGTATGTGCCGAAATGGAACGGCTGAAGCCCGACTGTATTGTTGCCGATTCCATGGCAGTATGGGGTAAGGCGGTTGCCTGCAAGCTGGGGATCCCCTTTGTTTCCTCCACCACAACTTTTGCCTTCAATCGTTACTCGGCAAAAATCATGAAGCAGAGTGCCGGTAAGCTTCTTTCCATGCTGATCTCCATGCCGAAGATCAATCGGGATATTGAGCGGCTGCAGGCAGGCGGTTATCCTATAAAGAGCGTACTCGACCTGATTCAGAACGATGACCTGACTCACACCATTGTGTACACCTCGCCGGAGTTTCAGCCGGCATCCGAAACCTTCTCGGATCGTTATGCCTTTGTAGGACCTTCTATCCGCCCCGCAACCCAAGAGATTAAAAAGGTGCGGGATAAGCTGGTATATATTTCACTTGGTACGGTTGTGACCGCTGCACAGAATAAAAAATTGCTTCGCTTCTACCAAAACTGCATCAAAGCTTTTGAAAACAGCCCGTATCAGGTCATCTTTTCGGCAGGAAGTGCACTCCCGGTATCGGAAATAGGTGAGATTCCTTCAAATATATCGGTACATGCTTCGGTTGATCAGATCGCAGTACTCGAAAAGGCGGATGTCTTTCTCTCCCATTGCGGCATGAACAGTGCAAGTGAGAGCTTATATCATGGTGTTCCCCTTGTCATGTATCCGCAAACCGACGAACAGGGCGGCGTTGCAGCACGGATCTCACAGGTAGGAGCCGGCATCCTGCTCACGAAGACGACGCCGCAGGCAATCCGTACAGCGGTAGATGAGCTGCTCGCGAACAGTACCTGCCGTGCTGCCGCACAGGTGATCGCAGAAAGCTTTAAGCGATGTACCGGCGCAAAAGGTGCAGCCGACAAGATTCTGAGTCTTTGCAAAGAATAACATGTCCTTTACAAACGGCTATGTCTGTGATATACTGAACTTAATCTTATCCGCAAAGCAGGTGATCGAATGAACAAAAAGAAGCTTTTCACCGCCATATTCTCCCTCTCCTTTCTCCCGCATGTGATACTGCTTGCCATTGCGGCCTATCATGCCATCTTCGGGCTGGAGCAGTACACCTGGATTCTGCCTCAATATGTGGGAACAATCTACGGCATGGATGCATTTCTGGAAAGCATCGTTTGGAACGGACTGCGTCTCTGTTTTATCCCGATACTGCCGATTGCAGCGGTGTATCAGATGGTGTTCATTATTATAACGGCAGTTCGTGCGATTCGGAGAAAAAAAATAAAAATAACAGAAAAATGCTGAAATATGCAGTTGTGATAATTCCATATTTATCCGAGTTTTTTCCATTGAAATTTAAAAAAACTTATGCTATACTGAATGCAGGTCCCGACAAAATCAACATAACGGAGGATGATCTTATGGGAAAACTGAAAATCGGTGTATTCGGTGCAGGACGCGGCATGTCCATGATTCACCAGCTTCTGGGACACCCCGATGCCTGTGTCGCAGCCATCTGTGACAAGCACCGCCCCACACTTGACAACGCAGGTAAAACTGCTGAGGATGTTGGCGAAACGGTAGAGCTTTACGAGAATTTCGAAGACTTTATCCAAGCGGATATGGATGCAGTCGTGCTTGCCAATTATGCTCATGAGCATGCAAAGTACGGCATTCGCCTGCTCAACTCCGGGCGTCACATCATGAGTGAGGTTCTCGCCTGTGCCAATCTTGCAGAGGCAGCTGCTCTGATCGAAGCGGTTGAAAAGAGCGGCAAGATTTACAATTATGCGGAAAACTACTGCTTCTTCAACACCACCTTCGAAATGCGTCAGCGTTATCAGCGCGGTGATATCGGTGAGTTTACCTACGGTGAAGGCGAATACATCCACGACTGTTCTTCCATCTGGCCGCAGATCACATACGGAGAGCGTGATCATTGGAGAAACAACACGCAGAGTACCTTCTACTGTACCCATTCACTGGGTCCCCTGCTCTACTCGACCGGTCTCCGTCCTGTGAAGGTTCAGGGATGCGAGGGCAGACGCGGTGAATTCATGAAGAATCTGGGTGCTCGTGCCGGTTCCTTCGGCATTGAGATGGTTACCCTCGAAAACGGCGGTATCTGCAAGAGTATTCACGGTGGTCTGAAGCGTGAGCCCGGTTCGATCAACTACCAGCTCTACGGCACCAAGGGATGCATGGAAACCGACCGCTGGAACGGCGGACATCTCCACTTCTACCGCGAGAGCGACCGCAACTGTATTCCGGGGGAAATCCTTGACTATGTTCCCGAATTTACCAACAAGGATGCTGCTGCGGCAGGTCATGGTGGCGGAGACTTCTTCACCACGCACTATTTTATCCGATCCATTCTGGGAGATGAAGAGGCGAAGAAGAATGCAATCAACGTATATCAGGCTGTTGATATGACGATTCCGGGTATTCTTGCTTTCCGTTCCATCCTGCAGGGCGGCGATGCCATTGAGGTTCCCAATCTCCGTCTCCCCGAAGAGCGCGACAAATACCGCAATGACACCTTCTGTACCATCAAGAGCTCTGCAGGCGATATGTGGGCTGATCCCATGTCGATGCAGCCTGACAAGGAGCCTACTCCCGATGAAGTATACGAAGAAGTGCGCCGCAGATGGCTTGCAGGCGAACCGGGTTAATGATATCGACAAAATAAGATAAACAAACGATCTTCGTGTTCGACACCATCCATATTTGAGGTTGCTGTATGCATGTACGGCAACCTCTTTCTTTTATGACAAATCTATTTATTCACATTTTAGAAAGCAATATATGGCGCGGGCTGTTATCATGCGTTGTTCCGGTATGCGGATCACCGCATGATGCGGGATTTCTACTGTCATTTTTTATCAAAGTATCATATTTATTATGTCGATGATATCATGTTTTTACGATTATGTATTATTTAACTTGACAGGAATTTTTTATCATGATAAAATTAATTTGTTCGAACATTATATTAAATTCATCCATTTTTGAAAGGAACATAACCATGAAAAATTCCAACCGATTACTGGCGCTTCTTCTGGCTTTATTCATGTTGGTCAGCACAGCCTGTTCCTCCTCGCAGACAGACACGGAGGGCAAGGAAACACAGGCGGACAATGCTGCTGCGACAACCGCAGCCGAGGAAACAGAAGACCCCACACTGCGTGCCAATGCCAAGGACAATCTGCCAGCAGATTTAAACTTTGACGGCACCGAAATTCGCTTCTTCTACAGAAACATCGACCCTATCGCAAACTATGATCTTGTCGGTACCGAGAACACCGGCGAGCTGGTATTCGACGCTGTTTATCTTCGTAACCGCTCAGTTGAGGAGCGTCTTGGCGTCACTTTAAAAATGATCCCCTCCAACGGTACCGGAATCGCTGAGGTACGCAATCAGATCACAAAATCGGTTTCCTCCAGCAGCGACGAATTTGATGTGGTCGTTGCAACAGGCAATACCCTTCCCCAGTCCGGTCTGACCCAGTATCTGATGAATCTGATCGATGATCCCTACCTTGATTATGATCAGCCCTGGTGGTGGAACGATGCGATGGATGAGCTTTCGCTCAATCCGAAGATTTCCCGCTATTATCTGATCGGCGACTTCTTACTCTATAACCTGCTCAGCACCAGCGCAATGTACTTCAACAAGGAGCTGTACACAAACAAGTTCGGCGATCCCAACGACCTGTACAACACTGTACTTGAAGGCAACTGGACCTATGATAAGATGGCTGAATATGTAAAAGCCGGTTATGAGGATCTGAACGGTAACTCCAAAGAGGATGACGAGGACCTTTATGCAATGGTTCTCTACAGCGGTGCGGGCAACATTCTCCAGCTGCAGTATTCAACCGATATCCCCAGTTATACCCGTGACGAGGATGGCTTCCCTGTTCTCTCGCCCGCAGACACCAGAACGGCAAAATTCGCAGAATCCATGCTCGCAATCATGGAAATGCCCGGCTGTGCTACCGGTCTTTCCGAAACAGAGATCATCGAGCGTTTTGTTGAGAGCAAGACTCTCTTCCTTCCCTACAGACTGACCGTCTCCTTTGATCCTTCGGTACGCGCCATGACCACCGACTTCGGTATCATTCCTTATCCCAAGCTGGACGAAAATCAGAAAGACTACATCAGCATGATTCACGACTGCTCTTCCGACGCGGCAATTCCCAAGACCAACACCATCATGGAAGCAACCACCGCAACGCTTGAAGCACTCAATGCCGAGTCCTACAGATCGGTAACCGAGAAATTCTACGAAACCGCACTCAAGACCAAGTATGTGCGCGATGATATCTCTTCTCAGATTATTGACATTATTCGTGATACAGCGACCAAGGATCTGATGAATGAATATCAGGCGCTTCTCAACGGCTTCGGTCACAAGCTTGCCACAAGCATTGCCGGCGGTAAGAACACCGTTGCATCCGATTATGCGAAAAACATCACATCGGCTAACAAGTATCTTGAAAAGCTGATCGAAAAGGAAACCGGCAACTGATATCCATAATAAGTTCCACAGGCTGATGTATTCACATGCGTCAGCCTGTATTTTGTGATCTCGATGTAACTATTTTGTGATTTCCTTGACGAATTCTGCTGATGGTGATATAATGAATTGACAGACAACGACAGCGCAGACCGGATGTATGGTCTGCATTTTTATAAAATGAAAGGATTACTCATGGGAAAGCTTGCAAAATGGTTTGATAACTTCTGGTACCATTATAAATGGACCGTACTCATCGGCGGATTTTTCGTCATCTTCTTTCTGATCTGCATCATGCAGATGGTCACCCGCGAAAAGGTGGATGTTTACGTGATGTATACGGGACCTGCGGTGCTCTCCCATCAGACCATCAAGGACTGTGAATCGGCATTCCGTCAGGTAATGAGCGATGACTACAACGGGGACGGAGAAAAGGGAATCCAGTTTCTCGATATGACGTTGATGACCGACGAGCAGGTTGCCGCAGCCAAGCAGGCTGCAGAAGAGGACGGTCAGGGTGCACTGATGATCAATGCTAAAATCCTATCCGAGACCAAGACCCGATTCAACAACGAAATTTTCGGTGGGGAATCTGTCATCTGTCTGCTTGATCCCGCATGGTTTGAATCGGTGAAGGATGGAGGCGGATTCCTGCCGCTTTCTGAAGCGTTGGGATATGCCCCTGAGGGAGCTATTGATGAATACGGCATCTATCTCCATGACACTGACTTTGGAAGCTTTTTTGGATGCTTTGATTATCTTCCCGAGGATACGGTGCTCTGCTTCCGCCGCATGACTACGGTCACCATGTTCAAGAATCAGAAGGAAGAACAGCAGCGCTGGGAGATCAACAAACTGATGCTGAAAGACCTTATGAGCTTTACTGCCCCCGAGACCGAGGCTCCCGCTGAAACGGCTGGGGAATAATCCGACGAAAGGAAATTGCATGATGAAAAAAATCATTATATTATTAATCTCACACCTTCTCCTCACCGCAGTCGCCTGCTCTGAGCCTTTTGAGCCTAAGCTTTCGGGATCTCTTGTCGGGCTTTATTATGCCAGCGAAAATACGATTGCCGACATGAAGGAAAAGGGAATCACCGGTCTTGATGATCATACGCTTCTTGATGCTCTCACGGCACAGGACGGCTATGATATTACATCCTCTTCCATCCGTGCCGATGCCGAGGCTGAAATCTATAAATTTGTATCAAACAATCTGACGGTGCTTTCGGTCAACGGCAGCTACTTTATGTTGGGCGATGCAAACGGCGGCTACGGTGTGGTCAGCACGCTTCTCCACGATCTGGACGGAGACGGCATCAACGAGATTTATTTCACTTACTGTACAGGTGAAGCAAACAAAGGACGTGTGGGATGCTATGTTCAGGCAACAGCCAGTGTACTGATCTGTGAGACTGAATTTGATACGCCGCTGCTTGCAGTAGCTACAGCGAGAGGCGGACTTGATCTCTACGCGGCGACGGTAGATTACGGAAAATTTGCTGAAGATCATATCAATGCTCAGGTTAATGCAAATGAAAAAATTTCTTCACTGAAGCTTAACGAAGGTATGCTGACCTGCGAATAAAGAGCTTTGTTTATGATTTATGAAAACCGGAAGGGAAAATGGATTGATGCTGTGTCTCGGTTGAATGCCGGATTGCCCCCATCTTTAAGCGGGAATTTTCACTGAACAGTCTGCCCGATGACATCCAAAATTGCCATCTGCGGACTTGGAATTTCTCTGCTTGGCATAAAGAAAAATTCCCCCTCTGTCACGATGCGATGAAAAGATTTACAGTATACAGCGGTCAAGCAGTATAAAGGGACTGTCGCATTTGCATGTGACAGTCCCTTGAATTTTGATTTTGCCGGTCAAAGACCGCCATTTCAGGGCGTTTTACGCCCTGAAACCAATTAATATACGCCACAAAATCAAAAATTTTATGGCTGGGCTGTTGCAAATTTTTCATTTGCAACAGCCCCTTTTCTATTATGTGGTTATTCTATGATCTCTCCGACAAGTCCCTTTTCATCCACAAGCTCACCGTTTTCACATTCGAGAAGGAGGGTGTTGCGCATGGAACAGAGATCGACCTTACCGTCGTCGACGCGAACAAGCTCGGCGATTCTACGGGCATAGACACGGTCGATCACAAGGGCGCCGATCTCACCGTCCTCAATAACGCGAAGCAGACGACCGCTGGGTTTGACATTTCCGCCGCGGATGATATCCACATCGCGGACAATCAGATTCTCCACCGGCTGCTTCACAATCATGAAGTCATTTTCCGCGGTGGCATCGTCGTATTCTTCGATATGCATGCCGTCGACAATGAGTGTACCGATGCGGGGCTTATGATCTGCATCCCAGCGGTAGGACATATCATAGAAGGGATAGCCGACGCGGAAGAGATTATAGCGATATTCGGGCAGGTGATGA
The DNA here is from genome assembly GCA_017399105.1 of Clostridia bacterium. Classification (GTDB taxonomy): domain Bacteria; phylum Bacillota; class Clostridia; order Oscillospirales; family CAG-272; genus RGIG1743. The sequence goes on along the minus strand of JAFQEJ010000030.1, from coordinate 16,864 downwards.
CGGATATTCTTGACGGTCAGCGACTCAATATTGCCGCCGATCTGGAAGAGGAAGGGAGTATCGGGATTGTATGTGGGAGATTTGGGACGAAGATCGATATTTTCAAGAAAGATATTGCCCAGATTGCCGTAAGAAGGAGGAGGAAGCTCTCCGCCCTTGTATCTATAGTTCGGCGGGAACCAGTTATTGATATAGAAGCCGATTCCGTGATAGGTACCGGTGAAATTACGGATAGTGACACGATCCAGCTTGCCGGTGCCGCGGGTGAGCATACGGATTGCCTGGTCTGCTTCGTCCAGCGTTACGCCGTCGATCAGAACATCGGTGATGTCCGACTTGCAGTCATGCTCATCGGGACCAAGGTTCATGAAGTCATCGCCTACTCTGCCGCCCACATCGCGGATAGTAAGGAACTGACCGGGCCCCCAGAAGTGGAAGCCGTCTTGGTTCTGAGCGAACATCTTCTCGGGCAGCTCAAAGCGGCATCCTTCGATGGTGACATATTTAAAGTTGCAGGCAAGGAATCCCCATGTACGCTGATTACGGATCACAAGGTCACGCAGAAGAAGATTTTCGACACCATAGAACTCCATGGCAAGCGTAATACGGTAATTGGGACCCTCCAGTTTTTCACAGAAGGGACCGCCGAAGGTATATGTGGGATCGTCGGTATGAGTATGATGCAGCTGTCCCTTTGCGTTGTGGTTATATGTACCGCCAATCAGTGAGACATTGCGGGTCTTGCGCTCGAAATAGCTGCGGTCTGCATTTTCGATCACCGCGCAGTTGGAATCGTCTGCGAGAAAGAAGCCACAGTCGCGGTTAAGACACTCGATGGTGGTATTGGAGTGCACCTTGATACCGCGTACAAGAGCTGCACCGTCCATAATTACATGGAGATGACCGCGCTCGGGAGCGGTATCAAGAAGTGCCTGAATGGCTGCGGTATCGTCTGTTCCTCCGCCGGTATAGACATTACTGTCAAGCTTTGCTACTGTACTTGCAAATACAATGGTTTCCATAGGATAACCTCCTTAAAAGATTCTAATTTATATTTCGGTGGATTTTCTTAAATGAAGTGTGCTTTCGATCGCGGTATGACGTTCTGTACGATCCCCCAGCAAGTGGTCAAGCATTGCTTCAGTGGCAAAGCGGCAGGCAAGATCAATCTGCGGGTCGATAGAGGAAAGCGGAGGATTCAGATAGGAATCTTCACGGATATTATTGATGCCCATCACCGCCACATCTTCAGGAACACGCAGTCCGTATTCGGAAAGGCAGCGTATCGCTCCGATTGCCATACTGTCATAGGAGCAGATCAGTGCGCGGGGGACACGGTGCTCTTCAATCATCTGAGCCATTGCCGAATAACCGCCAAACTCAAAACGGTGTTCGGTAATGCAGATATATTTCGGATTGATATCAACATTCAAGTCTTTCATCGCAGCATAGAAGGTATTCATATTGAAATTGCTGACCGTATCATTGATAAATCCGATTGTTAATACACCTTTGTCAAGAAAATGAGCCACTGCCGTTTTCATAGCACCAATCTGATTTCGTTTTGCTGAGATTGGATTTTTGTTTTCGCAATAAGGAAAAATTGTTGCAATGGGAATTTTCAGATCATCAGCCAGCTCTGTCTGGCAGTCAAAAAGGATAATTCCATCGACAGATGAATATTTTGTATAATAATCCAGTATTTCACGCTCGGCATCAGGTGAAAAATTTGTTGTTGCTACGCTGATTTCACAGTGGTGAGGCATCAGCTGTTCCTGGATCAGCGACATCGCTTCGGCATAAAAACGGCTTTTGAATTCACCGCAGATGACAGCGATCACATAACGCTGGTATTTTGCGTTGAAAAATTGATAAAAGCAGCCGTTGGCACGGGCGATTTCAAAAATGGCTTCACGGGTCTTTTCGTTGACCCCCGGACTCATGGAAAAAGCCTTGGATACCGTAGATATCGACACATGTGCAAGCTTTGCAAGTTTCGCCAGAGTCACAGATTCACCTCCTTTCGGTTATTAAGCCTATGATACTATAATCAGGGAAAAATTTCAACCCATTTATGCAATTTGGAAAGTTTTTCGAAAAAAGGGCTGTTGCAAATGTTTATTGCAACAGCCCCAATCCGTTTTACTTTGTCAGCAGTACCAGCTCGGAAAACTGATAGAGATCGCGTTCATTCAGATTGTTGGTAATGTGAAGCTTATAATACTGATAGGCAGCAGGTGTATTGATGGTAAAAATCTCCGACTCTGTATAAACATCCTGCGGGAGATTTCCTCCAGTGATCTCGGAAAGCACCACCCAATCGCCGTCAGGAGCACTCGAGGCGGAAAGTGTCCAGGCATCGGGGTTGCGGTCAGGGGAATCGTTGGCAGTGATGAAGGCATATCCGATCAGAGTCTCGGGATTTGTCAGCGCCCACTGCACGGTGACAGAGCCATCCTCTGCTGTGGGACGCACACACCATTTGGTGGAAACATCGTCATCGAAGATCATTTCTACCGTTTCGCCCTTCATACCGGTATCTCCGATTACGCTTTCGAGATCGATGGTATCGTCATAGAGTCGTGTATAGTCTGCGAAGGGATCAACCACGGGAAGCGGCTCGGGACGGTCGGTCGTCTCCTCTGTGACATCTTCGGTGTCGGCTCGGGTTTCGGATTCGCTGTCGGGAGCTTTTGTCACGCTGCCCGAGGTTTGATCGGTCATGCCGCTTGTTTCACTGTTGTTGGTATCAAGGGTATCATCCTTTACGTCTCTGCCGCAGGAGGTGAAGAGCGTCCCCACCAGAACAAGCGACAGCATGAGGGATATATATCGTTTCATTTTTTTATTTCCTTTCACGTGAAATCTGCCCTTTGGCAGTCAATCCTATTATGTGTCTTTTCGCTTCAGATCACGCTTCCAATTTTTGCGATTTATCTTGACAAGACAAATGCATCATGATACAATCAATTAAGTCGGAAAGGAGGCTTATCATGAAACGCATTGTCGCACTAACGCTTGCTCTGCTGGGACTTTGTTCCTGCAATACGGGAAGCGCAATCGAAACAACCGGAGGCGAAACAGCACCCGTCGAAGAAATCACAACTGCAGCAGAAACGCTCAGTGAGGAGGAAATCATGATGCAGCAGGTTAAAAACTACAACTACATACTGGGAACACAGGCGTTTAACCCCAATTATCAGTTCACAGAGGAATTTGCCGAGATGGAGATTGCCGGACGAATCACCGAGATGGGCTCCAACATGATCAAGTTCCATGCCAAGGATGATACCATGATTGACAAGCTGATGGAAAAATATCACTTCAGTCATGTCTTTATGTGGTATCTTTCAAATTCGCATTTCAAGGACGGCTATTCGGACGCAGAGGCGGAAGCCGACTACACAGCAATCTACAACTACACCAAGAAGCTGCTGACCGACTACAACGGCAGCGGTGTGGAATTTTATCTCGGTCACTGGGAAGGTGACTGGTACTACCTTGACAACTACAATACCGCACAGGTTGAGGTAAGCGATGTTGTCACAGAGGGCATGATCGCATGGCTGAACAACCGTCAGAAGGCTGTAGACGATGCCAAGCGCGACACTCCTCACGAGAATGTCTGTGTATGGCATTATCTCGAGCTGAACCGCCCCTCCGATGCACTGCGCGACAAGTGTGACCGCGTGGTCAACCGTGTACTTCCCTATACCACTGTAGATTATGTTTCCTACTCCGCATACGACAGCATGGATCTCCCGGCGCGCCAGGTTGCCCGGATAATCGAAGATATTTATGACAATCTGCCTGCCAAGGAGGGCGTTCCCGGTCCCCGCGTCTTTGTGGGAGAGGTCGGTCAGCCCGCGGCGAATTGCGGCTTTGATCCGGAAAAGCATCGCGACGTGAATCTGACCAACATCGCCAAGTATCTTGCCTGCGAGGTCAAGTTTGTGCTCTACTGGCAGATGTACGACAACGAAAAGCTGGAGGACGGCTCCTGCCGCGGCTTCTGGATGATCAATGACAAGAATGAAAAGCAGCCGCTCTACAACAGCTTTGAGTCGGTTTTGGCAAGTGCGAAGGAGTATGTGAAGTCCTTCCTTGAAGAGAAAGGCCGAGTTCCGACCAACGAAGAGTACAGAGAATATCTGCTCTCGCTTCCTGAGTTTGCAAAATAAGAATTGTGGGATGTCTGACGGCATCCCGCTTTTCTTGTGATAATCGGTCAAATTCCCTGTATTTTCGCGGCTTTTGGAAAATAGATATTGACATTACGGTCTATTTTTTGTATAATTAAAGAATACTATTGTTACTATTATTCTCATATAAATCAGGAGGACTCTACCATGCAATGGACAGGCTTGAACGAGCTGCGTGAAAAATACCTCTCGTTCTTTGAATCGAAGGGACACCTTCGTCTCCCCAGCTTTTCGCTGATCCCCAACAACGATAAATCGCTTCTGCTCATCAACTCGGGTATGGCGCCTATGAAGAAATTCTTCACCGGTGAGGTTACACCTCCCCGCAACCGCGTCACCACCTGCCAGAAGTGTATCCGTACTCCCGACCTTGACCGTGTCGGTCATACCGCACGTCACGGCACCTACTTTGAGATGCTGGGCAACTTCTCCTTCGGCGACTACTTCAAGCATGAGGCAATCGCCTGGGCATGGGAATTCCTCACGGTCACCCTTGAGATTCCCGGTGATCTGCTCTGGCCCTCTATCTATGAAAACGACGACGAGGCTTATGATATCTGGGTAAACGAGATTGGTGTCGATCCCGCTCATGTGGTTCGTCTCGGCAAGGAGGACAACTTCTGGGAGCATGGCTCCGGTCCCTGCGGTCCCTGCTCCGAGATCTACTTCGACCGCGGCGAAAAGTTCGGCTGCGGCTCTCCCGACTGCAAACCCGGCTGTGACTGCGACCGCTTCATGGAGATCTGGAACAATGTATTCTCCCAGTTCGACAATGATGGCAACGGCAACTACACCGAGCTTGCTCAGAAGAATATCGATACCGGTATGGGTCTTGAGCGTCTTGCCTGCGTTATGCAGGGTGTCAACAACCTCTTCGAGGTAGACACTGTCCGCAAGATTCTCGACACTGTCTGCTCCATCGCAAGCAAAAAGTACGGCGATGATGCCAACGATGACATCTCTATCCGTGTTGTTACCGACCACATCCGCAGCGCAACCTTCATGATCTCCGACGGTGTTATCCCCAGCAATGAAGGCCGCGGCTATGTTCTGCGCAGAATTCTGAGAAGAGCTGCCCGTCACGGCAAGCTGCTGGGCATCAACCGTCCCTTCCTTGTGGAGCTCTGCGAGGTTGTGCTTGAGCTGAATGTGGGCGCATATCCCGAGCTTGGCGAAAAGCGCGACTACATTCTCAAGGTGATCTCCATGGAAGAGGAGCGCTTTGACGCTACCATCGATGCAGGTCTTTCCATCCTCTCCAACCTGACACGCCGCGCACTGACTGACGGTGTCGACACCATTTCGGGCGAAGAGGTATTCAAGCTTTACGATACCTTCGGATTCCCCATCGATCTCACCCGTGAGATCGCAGAAGAACAGCATCTCAAGATTGACGAGGAAGAATTCAAGGCTCTCATGGAGCAGCAGAAGCAGCGTGCACGTTCTGCCCGTGCCAACATCTCGGGCTGGAGTGACAACTCCAAGAATCTGCTTGCCGAGCTTCCCAAGACCGATTTCACAGGTTATAACGAAATGGTCACTGATGGCGCAAAGATCATCGCGCTCATTGTTGACGATCAGCCTGTTGACCGCGTAACCGAGGGTGACTGCACCATCATTCTCGACAAGACGCCCTTCTACGGCGAAGGCGGCGGTCAGGTGGGCGATACAGGTACCATCTACGATCATGATACCATGATTACCGTAACCGATACCAAAAAGTCGGACGGCGTTTATATCCACCTCTGCACACTGGTCAACGGAGATGTAAAGGTTGGCGATCCTGTCAGAGCTGAGGTTGATTCCATGCGCCGCGCTGCCATCATGCGTAATCACTCTGCGGCACATCTGCTTCAGGCTGCACTCAGAACAGTACTCGGCTCTCATGTTGAGCAGGCCGGCTCTTATGTAGACAATCATCATGTTCGCTTTGACTTCACACACTTTGCAGCCCTCACTCCCGAGGAAATTGCCAAGGTTGAAGGTCTTGTTAACGCACACATTCTGTTGGGCGAGGAGATTGTAACGGTTGAAACCGATATTGAATCGGCTCGTGCTCAGGGTGCTATGGCGCTCTTCGGTGAGAAGTACGGCGATGTTGTCCGTATGGTCAAGATGGGCACCTTCTCCACAGAACTCTGCGGCGGTACTCACCTCGACAATACTGCCAAGGCAGGTCTCTTCCGCATCACCTCCGAAGCTTCCGTTTCGGCAGGTGTACGCCGTATTGAAGGCATCACCGGTCTTGGTGTACTCAAATACATCAAGGAAAATGAAAAGCTCATCGGTGATACTGCTCGTGAGCTGAAGGCAAACAATCCTGCCGAGATCGCAAAGCGTGCGACCCAGCTCCAGGGTGAGCTGAAGGCTGCCAAGGCTGAAATTGCTGAGCTTGAGGCAAAGATTGCCCGCGCTCAGACCGCAGACATCCTCGACGGTGCTGTTGATATCGGTGCCATCAAGGTGGTTACCAAGAAGACCGAAGGCATGCCTGTTGATGCTGCACGCGGCATCTGCGACGATCTGAAGGCTTCCACCCCCTCCATTGTTGCGGTCATTGCTACCAGTTACGAGGGCAAGCTCAACTTCGTCTGTGCATGCGGCAAGGATGCGGTTGCAGCCGGTGCTCATGCAGGCAATATTCTGAAGAAGATCAGCGCCATTGCAGGCGGTAACGGCGGCGGCCGTCCCGACAATGCAACCTCGGGCGCTAAGGATGCCGACAAGATGGCAGATGCACTTGCTGCGGTTGCCGAGATTGCAGGCTCCATGCTGAAATAAGAATTATTTACAAAAATACCAACAGGGCTGACGTATTTGCAATGCGCCAGCCCTGTTTCTATACGTTTTTTTCTTTTTACTTACGATTTTTTTCGTTTTTTCTCTGTAGTGCTTGATTATTATTCTGTTATGTGGTAATATGACATTGAAAAATCCATGAAAGGATGACTAAACCTATGGAAAATCAAACCTTACTGCTGACAAACTGGAAATTGGCGGGTTTCTGGCCTTACACCCCTTTTCGTTATGGTGCTGAGCTGAACAATACCCTCGACAGCCAGACTGGCTGGATCGACGCACAGGTTCCGGGAAGTGTATATACAGATCTGGAACGCGCGGGAATGATCAAGGATCCCTATTTTGAGATGAATGCCCTCTCCTGTGAATGGGTAGCCAATCGCTGGTGGGCATATCAGAGTGAATTTGTACTGTCCGAAGATTTTGGCGACGGTCATTACAGGCTGGTATGCAAGGGCATCGACTACAAGGCAACCGTGTATTTCAACGGAGAAAAAATCGGTGAGCACGAGGGCATGTTTATTCCCTTTGAAAAGGATGTCACCGAGCTCGTCAAGCGCGGCGGAGAGAACAACCGCGTTGTCATCGTACTGGAGTCGGTTCCCGATGAAATGGGACAGATCGGTTACACCAGCCGCACCAGAACGCAGCGCAGCCGCTTCTATTACAAGTGGGATTTCTGCACCCGAATGGTAGGTGTGGGGCTGTATGATCCCGTTATGCTGGAATATGTTCCCAAAGCGGAGATGAGAGAGCGCCGCATTGAGACAGAGTGCACCGGGGATAGCTGGGAGCTTCATGCGGAGGTTCTCTGTTCCTCTCATAAAGCAGAATGTCAGGAGCTTCGGGCATGTCTTTTTGAGGGCGATCGACCGGTGGGAGAGGCGGTATCCGCCTTTGACGCTGTTGTGGGTGAACAGACGGTATCCGCTGTGATTTCGGGACTTCATCCTGAGCTGTGGTGGCCCAACGGATACGGTGAAGCAAAGCTGTACAATCTGAAGCTTGAGCTTTGGAGCGATGGGAAGCTGCTTCATCAGACCGAGCATCCCGTGGGATTCCGCAGGATTGAATACGCACAGGCAGAGGGACGCTGTGACGATTCGCTCCCCTATCAGCCTGTCATCAATGGCAAGCGCATCTACATCAAGGGCGTCAATCTGGTGCCCCTCGATCACCGTCAGGGTACTGTAGATAAAGCCCGCTACACCACTTTTCTCGATCTCTGCCGCAAGTGCGGAGGCAATCTCGTCCGCATCTGGGGCGGCGGTGTGATTGAGCGCGAGGAATTTTACCGAATCTGCGACGAGAAAGGTATTCTCGTATGGCAGGAATTTATCCAGTCCAGCTCGGGTCTGGAATCGGCACCTTCAACCGATCCCACATTCCTTGCTCTTCTGAAAAAGGTTGCCGAGTATTCGGTCAAATACATCCGAAACCACGCTTCGATTGCATTCTTCAGCGGCGGAAACGAGCTCTTTGAAATTGATGAGCAGGGCAAGTGGCATCCCTGCAATTACAACAATCCCAACATTGCCATGCTGAAATCTGTAGTGGACGGACTGGACGGCAGAACCATAATGCTTCCCACCTCGGCGTCCGGTCCCAACGATGTTATTTATCTCGACCGACCGGGACTCAATCACGACGTGCACGGTCCCTGGAAGCTTTACGGACCGCAGTATCACTATGATCTCTTCAACGGCTCAGACGCTATATTGCAGAGTGAATTCGGCTGTGACGGCTTCAGCTGTTATGAGAGTCTGCAAAAATTCCTCAGCGCGGAAAATCTGAAGGTTGACACAGCAAAAAATAATACAGTCTGGCGCTACCACGGCGAATGGTGGGACTCTTATGAGCAGAGAGAGCGTCCCATCTTCGGCGATTTTGAGAAGGACGATCTGAAAACGCTGATCAAGTGCAATCAGTTCATGCAGGCAGAGGGCATCCGTTATGCGCTGGAAGCCAATCGCCGCCGTGCACACAAAAATGTCGGCAGCATCATCTGGCAGTTCAATGAGCCCTGGCCCAATGTTTTCTGCACCTGTATCGTTGACTATTATGCGACTCCCAAGCTTGCTTACTATGCTGTAGCTGATGCATTTGCTTCGCGCACCCTTCTGCTGCGGTATTCCAACATTCTGCAGAGTGCCGGCAGCAGCATGACCATCGGCATTGGGGTTGCCAATGATCTGGAAGCCTGCGAGGGCAGACTGACATTCTGCTTCAAGGATCACACGGGAGCAGTTTTTGCTTCACATGCTCTGGACTGCCGCCTTGATGAAAATGCAGTGACCATACTGGAGGATTACGAGCTTACAATTCCCGCACATGTCAACAGGGGATTTACCATCGAAACCGAGCTTGTCACCGACAGCGGCACCGTCAAAAAAATTTACACCATCCTCACCAAGGGACAGGAAGATGCTGTCTATGACCGCGAGATAGCCATTGCTCATTACGATCGGATCATGACAAAATAACAGACAAATAAGTAAAACAAGATGCCGAACAGTACGAACGGCATCTTGTTTTTTCTATTCTACGGGAATCCAAAGCTCATAATAGCGGTATTTTCTTCGCAGTTCTTTGTCGGTGAAGAGGTGATATACCTCGATGATTTCCTCCGAGCGCAGACGATAGCCTGCGGTTGGAAGCCATGCATCAAAAACCTGCTCAAAGAGTCGGGGAAAAGCTTCCCAGGCGAGTGCTCCCTGTTCGGTGGTAAAGGCGGCATATTTGCCTGCGGGAATGGTGTACTGCTCGAGGGGAATATCCTTTGTCAGCAGGGAATCGCGGGCGATCATGTAGCTGTCCTTCTGCCAGATGCCGTACCAGATACCGTCGAAAGCGGTGCTGTCCGACCGATTCCAGCCGCCATCGCAAAGCTGTTCGGGGATTCCTTCGGCGCGCTCGTCCCACATCAGATGGCGAAGGGCTTCGCGTGTGGAATATTCGGCGGTGCTGTAGGGTTTCGATATACCGCGGACGGTGGCTTCTTCGAGATTGACAATGCGAAAATTCATTTTCTCTGCTCCTTTGATTATAATATGAAAAGAAACAGGCGAACAGATTGTCAATGCCCCGCCGCGTCTTGCTTCGGTTGGTGTGATCCCGTGCTGCCGGACAAAGGCGCGGGTAAAGGAATCGGCGCTGTCATAACCGTATTTGACAGCGATATCGATGACCCGTTCCCTTCCCCGCTGCAGCTCACAGGCAGCTTCGGTGAGGCGTCGGCGGCGGATATACCCGGTCAGCGTCATACCGGTCATATAGCTGAAAAAGCGCAGGAAGCTGTCATGCGACACACAGGCGATACGCGCGATTTCACCGGTATCGATCTCCTCGCAGAGATTCCGCTCGATATATGCAATGGCGGCATTCAGCTGCTTAATCATATTCATTCTGCATCCCTCCTGCATATACTCTACCATAAATCGGCATATTACATCCGACTTTTTCGGGGCGATATTAGGATATCACAGAAGGAATGAGATGTCAATTCCCTCTCTGCAGCTCGACAGGAATACGGAAATCGGTTTCGACTACACGGCGGCAGGAAGTGGGAGAATAACGCCACAGCTCCATATGACTGCCCGACTCCACCTGCCGCATGTACTCCAGCCGCTTGGGCTTCAGCTCGCCCTTATAGGAATCGATGAGCACCAGCTTGATCTTCATGCGGTCGGGAAGGATATTCTTTATGTAGACGGCGGCAGTCTGTCCCACTGTAATATCCTCACCGCGGCAGCCGCATCCGCTACGCTCGGCAAGTCCTGCCAGATTGGGAGTCAGCTCGATGAAAATGCCGTAATCCTCAATGCTTCGGACAATGCCTGCCACCGTCTGCCCCACTTCAAAGAGCGATGCGTTTTCCTCCCAGGTGCCGAGCAGCTCCTTATGTGTGACGTAGATGCGCCCGGTTGCGGGATCGATGTTCTTGACGACTGTATAGATGCGCTGTCCTACCGCAAAGCGATCTCGCGGATGGGTGATGCGCGAAACCGAGATGCAGTCTATAGTTAGCAGCGAAACCACACCGCAGCCGATATCCACAAAGGCACCGAAGTGCTCCAGATGTGTGACCTTTGAGGGAATGATATCGCCGCAGGTAAGATGCTTCAGATAGTGCTCCATGCAGTCAGACTGTGCCTCTCTGCGCGAGAGAATGGCGACAGGCTCACCGTTTTCGTCACGGGTGATGCGCTTCACGCGGAAGCAGACCGCTTTGCCCACACGGGTAATCACGGCGATATCCTTGACGATCTCCCCCTCTGCTGTAAGCGCACACTCCTCGCGGGGGATGATTCCCCTCATGCAGCCCAGATCCACTGTCAGATTCAGTGAGGTGTCGCAGAGGGTTGCCATTCCCTCCAAAATGCGTCCGCTGAGCATGGCGCGCTCCAGATTCTGCGGTGTGGATGTATACTCCCTGTTCTCGGGTGTCCCGATCAGATAGCCTTCGGGCAAGTATAGATTGTAAGACATAAAATTAAACCTCCGTGTCATCTTGATATCTCGGTATGGTACCGATCTATATCTATGGCAGAGAGGTTTGATTTATGATATTCTTTTTATTTATTCTTCGGTATTCAGACCAATGATATCACCGACACCGTCGAGTACATAGGTCGGGCGGTAGGGGAAGAGTCTGATAGTCTCGCGGGTTGTAACGCCGGTGAGCACCAGAACGGTATCCATTTCGCTCTCAATGCCGGCGATGATATCGGTATCCATTCTGTCACCCACGATGGCGGCATCGACACGGTGTACATCCAGCTTCTTGAGAGCGTGGCGCATGATCAGCGGATTCGGTTTGCCGATATAGTAGGCGGTCTTGCCGGTAGCGAGCTCAATGGGAGCGATAAGGGCACGGCATGCGGGAATAATACCGCGTTCGGAGGGAGCTGTCAGGTCGGTATTGGTACCGATGAGCTTTGCACCGTTCATGACAAGGCGGGTTGCATGCTCGATCTTTTCATAGCTGAGCGAGCGGGTTTCGCCGAAGACAACATAATCGGGATTGTAGTCATTCATGCTGAAGCCGGCTTCATAAAGTGCATTGACAAGACCGGGTTCTCCGATGACATAAACACTGCCGCCGGGACACTGGCTTGCAAGGAAGGAGGCGGTGGCGAGGGCGGAGGTATAGAAATTTTCCTCACTGACATCCAGACCCATGCGTTCCAGTTTCTGGGAGAGTTCACGGGGAGAGCGCTCACTGCTGTTGGTGAGAAAGAGGAATTTTTTGTCGTTGTTCTGGAGCCATTCCACAAATTCGTGTACATGGGGAAGAAGCTTGTTTCCGTGATAGATGACGCCGTCCATATCGGATATGAAGGCCTTTTTGTTCTTGAGAAGCTCGGCAATTTCAGCTTTCGTTTTCATTATATTGAATCCTTTCGGTATCAGAATGCATGTTATTTCATTATGATTATATCACACAAATTCTCTTTTGTACAGGGGATCATGCGAGATTTTTAACTTTTTTTCATAAATATTTTACGGAAATTGTGAATTTTTTTATTCACAGAGAGCAGCGTATGACAGTATTTGCGAGCATTTGCGAGATTTTGAGAGATATGTGCCCGATTTTTTATTTCATCTCAAAAAAGTTCTTATAATCTCTTGACTTTGGGGCGAAGGTATGCTATAATAATCCACGTTGCGAATAAATAATTAATAATATATCATATTTTACGGAGGAATCAGCAATGTCCACATTTATGGCAAAAGCAGAAAGCCTCGAGCGCAAGTGGTATGTTATCGACGCGGCTAACAAGCCCCTCGGTAAGACCGCTGCTGTCGCCGCAAGCATTCTCAGAGGCAAGCACAGACCCGAATTCACACCTCACGTTGACTGCGGTGAGTTTGTGATCATCATCAATGCAGAAAAGGCAATTCTCACCGGCAAGAAGCTCACTCAGAAGTTCTACCGTCATCACTCCGGTTACATCGGCGGCCTCAAGGAAATCAGCTACTCCAAGCTGATGGCAGAGCGTCCCGAGTTCGCTATGGAGCTGGCTGTTAAGGGCATGCTTCCCAAAAATTCGATCGGCGCAAAGAGCCTCACACGCCTCAAGGTTTACCGCGGTGCGGAGCACAACCAGCAGGCACAGAAGCCGGTTGCTTACAACGGCTGATCAATCTGAAGAAAGGAAGTAACAACACATGTATACAAGTGCAAAGCCCTATTTCTACGGCACAGGCAGAAGAAAGAGCTCTGTTGCCCGCGTTAGACTGATCCCCGGCTCCGGCGTGATCACCATCAACAAGCGCGATATCGATGATTACTTCGGACTTGAGACTCTCAAGCTCATCGTTAATCAGCCCTTCGGCGTTACCAATACTGCAGGCAAGTTTGACATCGTTTGCACCGTTCAGGGCGGCGGTATCTCCGGTCAGGCAGGCGCAATCCGTCACGGCGTTGCAAAGGCGCTTCTTCAGGCAGATCCCAACTACCGTCCTGCTCTCAAGAAGGCAGGCTTCCTCACTCGCGACCCTCGTATGAAGGAGAGAAAGAAGTACGGTCTCAAGGCTGCACGTCGCGCACCTCAGTTCTCCAAGAGATAAATTCAATATTTTTCGGTCTGTACTCTCCGTTCTTATCGCAAGGACGGAGAGTTACAAGCCAAATCCCCGCATAACAGCGGCAGGAGGAGCTTATGTACACCAAGAAGCACTCCGATGCGCTGCCCTACCGACATTCTGACACGATTTCTCAGGGCTCGGGCGACGCTTCGGCAATTCTTCAAGAACATAATTCCGGTCCTTCAACAATTTCGCAAAATCTTCGCACATCCCACACACAAAAAGCCCGTTTATTTGTCAAACGGCTCATCTTCGCAGCCTGCGTTCTGCTTGGCTGTATCGCAGTTTTTATTACAGCATTTACTCTTATTGAAACCGGAATGACGCGCACAAGGTTTGCCGGCGCACAGAGTGAGATGGTTACCTACACCTCTCTCAACAAGATCTTTGATCAGTATCAGGCAAACGTTTCTCTTAAAATCAGCATTCTCGACGACGCTCCGCTTACCCTCGACTCACCTAAAGTCACGGTCGGCGAGGTAATCGATTCGCTCAACATTGAGGTCGATGAATCCACGGTGGTCAATTATCCGTTGGACAGCGTTGTGAACGAGGATATGGAAATCGAAATCGCCTCGATTACATACAATGAGGTGGTTATCACAGATGCAATTCCCTACAGCACAGAGGTTATCGGCGTACAGACCATTCCGAAGGGGACTCGCAAGGTCGTTCAGAAGGGCGTTGAAGGTACCTCCACTCGTGTGCTGAATCAGGAATATCGAAACGGCGAGCTTGTATCCGAGACGGTCATATCCGAAACGGTTACCAAAAAGCCGCAGAATAAGATCATTTACGAAGGTGTCGGCGGATCTTTTATCAACGCTGCCGGCAAAACCATTGAATACTCCTATTATATTGACGTCACCGCGACTGCCTACGGCTCTAATGTAGGCGAATATACTTACACAGGAAAACGGGTTGCAAAGGGCATGATTGCCGTTGATCCTACTGTGATTCCGCTTGGCACAAAATGTTACGTGTCGGGAAGCTACGGCGATTATGGCGTATGCTATGCTGAAGATATCGGCGGCGGTATCAAAGGAAAACGAATTGATATTTTCCTTGGTGACGATCTTGACGTGATATATGAATTCGGACGCAGAAAAATGCGTGTTTATATTATGGAATGAAGTAGTATCTGTCCGGATTCAACAATTTTATAACGATATTCTGATGAGGATAGCGGCAGATATTGCGGCTATCCTCTTTTAGTTCACCGAATAAAACGGAAGCTTCCGCTTTGAAATTCTGTCTGTTATGCCAGCATAAACATGCCGATTCCGGCGGCTGACATGGCAAGACCGAGCCAGCTTGTCTTGGTGATTTTTTCTCCAAAGAAAGCTGCTGTTGCTGCCGCTGAGCATTTTCTGTGCACAGGTTGTTATCCCTGCAAAAACATGCCTATATCCCTTCTGTCATATGCTGCTGATCGAACCGCATTCCTCTTTGACAGAGGGATTTTAAATATCTGTCTGCGTCATCGGTGATTTTAAATAAACTGATATTGACAAATATGCTGCAGTATGATATGATTAAATTACAAGTTTCTACTCGTGTAGCACATGGAGGTGTCCTATCATGCTGAAAACCTGTTGGTTCTATGCCTGGCGTGATTTTGTGAAAAAGCCCAAGCAATTCCGTGCGCTGATCATCGTATCGATGCTGGTCATGATGTCGGTGAACTTTTTCCTTATGTATATGGAATGCGAATCGGTCAGACGGATCAGCGAATACACGCCCTCGAATTATCATGTTCGTTTATACTATCTGACCATGGCGGAGGCTGAAGAGATCGAGCGCATGGAAGAGGTGGACTGTATCTACACCGACTATGTGGAGATGAACGAGTACGGACAGACGAACACTGTCCTTGCAGTACGCATCCGGCTCAAGCAGGAATATGCCGATCAGGCGGGCAGCTTTGCCAGGTCGCTGATGAGCGAATACGATCTTTATGAGCTACCCCGCTACAGCAAATACCGCACCGACTTCAAGATGTACAACGATGTATACAATTACAATTACTATGTCGAAACCACCACGCCATACATCGTGCGTCCCTCCACGCTGATGATTGTGGGACTGTTTTCGCTCTTCCTCGGAAGCTCGGTCATTCTGCTCTTCCATGAGAAATATGAGCGCTCGGTTCGCGAATACGGCACGCTGCGAGCGCTGGGCATGAGGCGAAAAGATATCGTAATCATCAATCTCATGGAAACGGCGCTGGTGGAATTTGTCTCGCTGATTCCGGCGGTCGGACTGTCTGTAGCTGCCTTCCGAGGATTTTCGATGATCGCATCCGACATTGAAAGCGATGTGGTCTATCAGTATGTCTCAAGCATTCCCATCGGCAACATTATTGCCGTTTTCATTGCAGTTACAATCGGTGCGCTGACAGGCTCGGCGATCACCTGTGCCCTCAGCTATGAGCGCAGTGACATCGAGCTGATTAACGCGCAGGCACAGAGCAGTATTTCCTTTGTTGAGAAAACCGATCCGAAAATCGACCGCGCCAGGTCTCCCAAGCTCTACACCAGACTCTATCTTGTGCGCATGAGAAAACGTCAGCTTCTCAATGCTGTCTCAATCGCAGTTACTCTGCCGCTCCCTCTCTATTTTATGACGCTGGCAGTAGATGTGGTCGGCGAGGCTGCTATCGATTCGATTCATTCGCTCTTTGTGATCTTCATTGCGGCGATGCTGGTGCTCGCATCCTCGGTGCTGACCTGCATGACGGCGGCATACCACATCATGTGGCGCAAGCGGGAATTTTCCACCTTCCGTTTGATCGGTGCATCCAAGCGGATGATCTTCGGGCTTGTTATTCCCGAGGCGATCATTACCTCCATCCTCTGCTCGCTCCCCGGCGGCATCACCTCCTTTTACACCTATGATCAGATCACATTTGCCGAGGCACCGGTAATCAAGAGCTGGGTGGCGGTGGCGGGGATGCAGCACTATACCATGGCAAAGGCGCTCTTCCTGCTCTTCTTCGGTGCTGTGGCAGCGCTGGTGATCATCATTCTGCCCAATCTCATCGGTACATCGGTTACGCTGCTGAAATCACTGAAGGCAAGCATTATAGAGGCAATACGCGAGGTCGAATAAATAGCAAAGGTGCTTTGCACCTTTGCATTGGATATTGATCTTGACGGTCGATGACCGTCATTTCGGGACGTTGTCCCGAAACCGATCAATTTCGCTCTCATGTTTGTTTTGCACCCTTGCATTGGATATTGATCTTGACGATCGATGACCGTCATTTCGGG
>JAFQEJ010000029.1 GCA_017399105.1 Clostridia bacterium | reverse complement strand
GGTGATCATGTTCTTAACGTAGTCAGCATGGCCGGGGCAGTCAACGTGAGCGTAGTGACGAGTCTCAGTCTCATACTCAACGTGTCTGGTGTTGATTGTGATACCACGTGCCTTCTCTTCGGGAGCGTTGTCGATCTGGTCATAAGCCAGGAACTCGATGTTATCGCTCTTGAGGGAGAGGGTCTTGGTGATAGCAGCGGTCAGAGTGGTCTTACCATGGTCAACGTGACCGATAGTACCGATATTAACATGGGGTTTGGATCTTTCAAATTTAGCCTTTGCCATTTTAGTATCCTCCTAAATATTTTTAAATTTTTTATCAGTTATCCTTTTTTGCTCTCGCATTGATAATGGATTCCTGGATGGACTTGGGAACTTCCGCGAAGTGGCTGGGTTCCATTACGTACTGGCCGCGGCCCTGGGTTCTGGAACGAAGCTCTGTTGCGTAACCGAACATTTCAGACAGGGGCACCATTGCGATGATCTGCTGAGCGCCGGAAACGGGATCCATGGACTGGATCTGGCCTCTGCGGGAGTTGAGGTCGCCGATAACATCACCCATGTAATCATCGGGTGTGGTAACAGAAACCTTCATGATCGGCTCGGTGAGTACGGGGTCAGCCTTCTTCATAGCTTCCTTAAACGCCATGGAACCGGCGATCTTGAATGCCATTTCAGAGGAGTCGACTTCGTGGTATGAACCGTCATAAACAGTTACGATAACGTCAACGACGTTGTAGCCTGCAAGTACGCCGGCCTGCATAGCGCCCTGAATACCTGCATCAACTGCGGGAATATATTCCTTCGGGATCGCACCGCCGACAACCTTGTTAACAAATTCGTATCCCTTACCGGGCTCGTTGGGCTCGATGGTGATCTTACAATGACCATACTGACCCTTACCACCGGACTGACGGGCATACTTTGTATCCTGGTCGACCTTCTTGCGGATGGTTTCCTTATAAGATACCTGAGGCTTACCTACGTTAGCCTCGACCTTGAACTCACGGAGGAGTCGGTCAACGATAATTTCCAGATGGAGCTCACCCATACCTGCAATCAGGGTCTGGCCAGTCTCTTCATCTGTGTAGGTTCTGAATGTGGGGTCTTCCTCAGCGAGCTTAGCAAGCGCGATGCCCATCTTCTCCTGACCAGCCTTGGTCTTGGGCTCGATAGCTACGCGGATAACAGGCTCCGGGAATTCCATGGACTCGAGAATGATCGGATGGTTCTCATCGCAGAGGGTATCACCGGTTGTGGTATTCTTGACACCGACAACTGCAGCAATATCACCAGAGTAGCAGATATCCAGGTCTTTTCTCTCGTTCGCATGCATCTGAAGAATACGACCGAATCGCTCTCTCTGGTGCTTAACAGAGTTATACGCGGTGGTACCTGCTTCGATGCTGCCCGAATATACACGGAAAAAGCAGAGCTTACCGACGAAGGGGTCGGTCATGATCTTGAAGGCGAGAGCTGCGAAGGGCTCATCGTCGGAGGAGGGACGCTCCTCTTCCTCTTCTGTGTCGGGATTGATACCCTTGATGTTGGGTACGTCGATAGGTGCGGGCATGTAGTCCACGATTGCATCGAGGAGCTTCTGAACGCCCTTATTCTTATAGGAAGTACCGCAGACTACAGGAACGATCTTGTTCTGGATGGTTGCGATACGAATTGCACGCTTGATTTCCTCAATGGTGAATTCCTCACCCGAGCAGTACTTTTCGAAGAGCTCTTCGTCGGTCTCTGCGATGGATTCAAGCATTGCTGCGCGGTATTCCTCTGCCTTTTCCTTCATATCAGCAGGGATCTCTTCCACTCTCATGTCCTTGCCGAGGTCGTCGTAGTAAACGTCAGCCTCCATGTTAACAAGGTCGATGATGCCGCGGAAGTTTTCCTCAGTTCCTATAGGAAGCTGAATCGGCACGGGATTTGTCTTGAGTCTTTCCTTCATCATGTCAACGACACGATAGAAGTTTGCGCCCATGATATCCATCTTGTTGATGTATGCCATGCGCGGTACGCCGTACTTATCGGCCTGACGCCAAACGGTCTCGGACTGGGGCTCTACGCCGCCTTTCGCACAGAGAACGGTTACAGATCCGTCAAGAACACGCAGGGAGCGTTCAACTTCAACGGTAAAGTCAACGTGACCGGGGGTATCAATGATATTGATACGGTTGTTCTTCCAGTAGCATGTGGTAGCTGCGGAAGTGATGGTAATACCGCGCTCCTGCTCCTGTTCCATCCAGTCCATTGTTGCACCGCCGTCATGAGTTTCACCCATCTTATGGGTTTTACCTGTATAGAACAGGATACGCTCGGTCGTGGTGGTCTTGCCCGCATCAATATGCGCCATGATACCAATATTACGGGTTCTTTCCAATGGGTATTCTCTAGGCATTAATGTTTCTCCTTATTGTTTCAGATAGTGCAAGGCGAGCGCCTATTAATATCTGTAATGAGCAAAAGCCTTGTTTGCTTCTGCCATTCTGTGAGTCTCTTCCTTCTTCTTCACAGCTCCGCCCATGTTGTTCATGGCGTCGAGAATTTCTGCTGCAAGCTTTTCAGCCATGGTTCTCTCGCTGCGGGTTCTGGAATAGGTTCTGAGCCAACGCAGACCGAGTGTCTGGCGTCTCTCTGCACGAACCTCCATCGGAACCTGATATGTTGAGCCTCCGAGTCTGCGAGCCTTTACTTCAAGGACAGGCATAATGTTCTCGAGAGCCTGTGTGAAAGCCTCGAGAGGGTTCTTGCCAGACTTTGTCTCAACGATTGCGAATGCATCGTAAACGATCTTCTGAGCAACACCCTTCTTACCGTCGTACATAATGTTGTTGATCAGCTTGGTAACAAGCTTGGAATTATATAACGGATCCGGTAATACGTCTCTTTTGGAAATTTGACCTCTTCTCGGCACTGTTCTTCCCTCCTTCATAATTAATAAATGAAATCATAGGTACTCGAAAAAATCCGTAAATGCCGGTGCGGGAATCGATTATATATCTTATAAAATCATGATCCGGACCGGTAAAACGATTCTGGTTATGATACCTTTGACTGATGACCTGCTCTGCAAGTCATGATTTAAGCGCGGAAGAAAAATTACTTCTTCTTAGGACGCTTTGCGCCGTACTTAGAACGGCTCTGCATACGGTTTGCAACACCCTGAGTATCGAGGGTACCGCGAATGATGTGATAACGCACACCAGGCAGGTCACGAACTCTTCCGCCGCGGATCAGTACAACCGAGTGTTCCTGCAGGTTGTGGCCGATACCGGGGATATAGGTTGTAGCCTCGAGACCGTTGGTGAGTCTGACTCTGGCAATCTTACGGAGAGCCGAGTTAGGCTTCTTCGGTGTGATGGCAGTTACCTTTGTGCAAACGCCTCTCTTTTGAGGGGAGCTCTTGTCTGTCGGTACATTGTTCAGTGTGTTGAAGCCCTTCTGGAGCACAGGAGCTTTAGATTTGTAAATCTTTTCTTCTCTGCCGTGTCTTACGAGCTGGTTAAATGTAGGCATACCGCACCTCCTTCACATGTTTTTATAAAATATATAATCGCCATACCGCACGCTGAGCGGAAATCACACACTTTTCCGTTCATTGCACAATAAGACATTATCAATTATAGCACCTGATATCCGCTTTTGTCAAGACATAAAAAAATTATAAAGATTTTTCTCTGTTTTGCACAATTTTGCTTCAATCATGATATATTATTTACCCTATTATCGCATTTTAGACAAAGTATATATGAAAAGAGAGAGTCTGTTACGACTCTCTCCTTCGTATTTTGATCAGATTCAGATCGCTTCGTCTTCATTCTCGGCGATAGTCGCTTCGTCCTTTTCGATTTCGACGTTGCGATAGCGCTCCATACCGGTACCGGCAGGAATGAGCTTACCGATGAGGACATTCTCCTTGAGTCCGAGGAGGTGGTCGACCTTACCCTTGATTGCAGCCTCGGTAAGAACCTTTGTGGTCTCCTGGAAGGATGCGGCAGAGAGGAAGGATTCGGTGAGCAACGATGCCTTGGTAATACCGAGCAGTACGGGAGAGGTAGTAGCAAGACGGAGATCTCGCTCACCTGCATCGATGCGCTGCTGGATAGCTTCATTCTCTTCATCGGCTTCGGTGACATCAACCAGTGCTCCAAGGAGGAGGTTGGTATCGCCGGAATCCTCAATGCGAACCTTACGGGTCATCTGACGTGCGATAACCTCGATATGCTTATCGTTGATTTCAACCGACTGGATACGGTAAACCTTCTGAACCTCGCGGATGATGTAGTCATAAACTGCATCGAGACCGTTGATCTTGGTAATATCTGCGGGACTCATATAACCTTCGGTGAGCGCCTGACCGCGGCCGACATAATCGCCTTCGCCGACGAGAATACGCATACCGTAGGGAATTGCATAGGTGAATTCTTCACCGGTTTCATCGCTGGTCACGATGACATTGCGCGAACGCTTGACATCCTGAATGCGAACGATACCGGCTGCCTCGGAGATGATAGCGGTCTTCTTGGGGCGGCGAGCCTCGAAGAGCTCTTCGACACGGGGAAGACCCTGGGTGATATCCGAACCCGCAACACCACCGGTATGGAAGGTTCTCATGGTAAGCTGAGTACCCGGCTCACCGATCGACTGAGCAGCTACGATACCGACAGCCTCGCCCACATTGACGGGATTGCCCGACGCGAGGTCGGAGCCGTAGCAGTGTGCGCAGACGCCGTGCTTGGACTTACACTGGAGAATGGTACGGATATATACCTGCTTGATGCCTGCCTTGATGATGGCATCAACCTGAGGCTTGGTGAGCATGGTGTCATCCTTGGCAAGAACTTCGCCGGTTTCGGGATGAACCACATCGCCGATAACAAAGCGACCGAGGAGTCTGTCCTTGAGAGGCTCGATGACATCATTGCCGTCGACGATATCGCTGACCCACATACCGACCTTGGAGCCGCAGTTTTCTTCGCGGATGATGACCTCCTGGGAGACATCGACGAGACGGCGGGTAAGGTAACCGGAGTCGGCGGTACGGAGAGCGGTATCAGAAAGCGACTTACGCGCACCGCGGGCAGCCATGAAGTATTCGAGGATATTCAGACCTTCGCGGAAGTTTGCCTTGATCGGGATTTCCTGTGTGCGGCCGTTGGCTGCAGACATGAGTCCGCGCATACCTGCCAGCTGACGCATCTGGGTAATGTTACCGCGGGCACCCGAGTCACTCATCATCTTGATCGGGTTGTAGCGGTCAAAGCCTGCCTGGAGGGCTACGACGATATCCTTTGTGGTCTGTTCCCAGATCTTAAGGACGTTCTGATAGCGCTCTTCCTCGGTGAGCTCACCACGCTTGAAGTGACGGGCGATGATATCAACCTGATGCTCGGCATCGGCAATGAGCTGTTCCTTCTCCTTCGGGATGACGACATCGGCGATGGAGATGGAGATAGCAGCTCTGGTGGAGTACTTAAAGCCCATGCTCTTGATATCGTCAAGAACACCTGCGGTGATGGAGGGACCGTGCATCTTGATGCAGCGGTCAACGATCTCACCGAGATCCTTCTTCTTGACGGTGAACATGATCTCAAGGTCAAGCAGTTTCTCGGGGTCTGTTCTGTCAACATAGCCGAGATTCTGAGGGATAGGCTTATTGAAGATCAGGCGGCCGAGGGTTGCATCGATAATACGGCTGTGAAGTACGCCGTCGATTTCCTTGGTGACGCGGATCTTGATGGGAGCGTGGATACCGAGAAGACCGTTCTCGTATGCCATCATCGCCTCGTTGAAATCGCGGAAGAAGTGACCTTCACCCGGCTCGCCTGCACGGTCGATGGTGAGGTAGTAGGAGCCGAGGACCATGTCCTGAGAGGGGATGGCAACGGCGCGTCCGTCTGCGGGCTTGAGCAGGTTGTTTGCGGAGAGCATGAGGAAGCGTGCCTCTGCCTGTGCTTCAACCGAAAGCGGAACGTGAACAGGCATCTGGTCGCCGTCGAAGTCGGCGTTGAACGCCGAGCAGACCAGCGGGTGGAGCTTGATAGCTCTGCCTTCGACGAGGATAGGCTCGAATGCCTGAATGGAAAGTCTATGCAGTGTAGGTGCACGGTTGAGGAGGACAGGGTGCTCCTTGATGACATTTTCAAGTGCGTCCCAAACCTCGGGCGTAACCTTTTCAACCTTCTTCTTGGCATCCTTGATATTAGAAGCCTTCTGGGTCTCAACAAGACGCTTCATAACGAAGGGCTTGAAGAGCTCGAGTGCCATTTCCTTGGGGAGACCGCACTGGTAGAGCTTGAGCTCGGGACCGACGACGATAACCGAACGGCCGGAGTAGTCAACGCGCTTACCGAGCAGGTTCTGACGGAAACGGCCCTGCTTACCGCGGAGGAATTCGGAGAGAGACTTGAGCGGACGATTGTTGGGGCCTGTAACAGGCTTACCGCGTCTGCCGTTATCGATGAGAGCATCAACCGCTTCCTGAAGCATACGCTTCTCGTTGCGGATGATGATATCGGGAGCATGGAGCTCCATCAGTCTTCTCAGACGGTTATTTCTATTGATGACTCTTCTGTAGAGATCATTCAGGTCGGAGGTTGCGAAACGTCCGCCGTCCAGCTGAACCATGGGTCGGATATCGGCAGGGCTGACAGGGAGAACATCGAGAATCATCCACTCGGGCTTGTTGCCGGAAAGGCGGAACGCCTCTACAACTTCAAGTCTCTTGATGATTCTGACCTTCTTCTGACCGGATGCCTCGGCGAGCTCTTCCTTGAGCTGCTTGGAGAGCGCTTCGATATCGATCTCGGCGAGCAGCTCCTTGATGGCTTCTGCGCCCATACCGACGCGGAACTCATTCTCATAGCGCTCGTAGTTATCTCTGTACTCACGCTCGGTGAGAAGCTGATTCTTTGCGAGGGGGGTTGTTCCGGGATCGATGACGATATACTGAGCGAAGTAGATAACCTTCTCAAGCAGTCTGGGAGAGATATCGAGAAGCAGACCCATACGGGAAGGGATAGCTCTGAAGTACCAGATATGGGATACGGGAGCGGCGAGCTCGATATGACCCATGCGCTCACGTCTGACCTTCTTGGTGGTGACCTCAACGCCGCACTTCTCGCAGACCTTGCCCTTATAACGAACGCGCTTATACTTGCCGCAGAGACATTCCCAGTCCTTGGTGGGACCAAAGATGCGCTCGCAGAAGAGACCGTCGCGCTCGGCTTTCAGTGTTCTGTAGTTAATGGTTTCAGGTTTTTTGACCTCGCCGTAAGACCAGCTGCGAATCATTTCGGGAGATGCCAGACCGATTTTTATTGAATCAAATACATTTTCATCCATACTCATTTCCCTCCATTACATATCGTCCATATCGTCAAAATCGTCGAGATCATCCGAGAAATCATCATCGTCACCGTAGAAGTCGTCCTCATCGGGCGTTTCTTCAATGGAGGAATCGAAGAGGTCGTCGGTTTCGACGGTCTCGCCGATCTCGTCCTCGGTGATGTAGTTGGGCTCATCGCTCTCCTCTTCGCCGATAGAGGACAGCTCGATCTCGTTGCCGTCCTTATCGAGGACACGGATATCGAGAGCAAGTGCCTGCAGCTCCTTGACGAGAACCTTAAAGGACTCGGGAACGCCGGGAGTGGGGATGTTCTGACCCTTGATGATGGCTTCGAATGCCTTTACACGGCCGGTGACATCGTCACTCTTAACCGTAAGAATTTCCTGAAGTGTATATGCTGCGCCGTAAGCCTCCAGCGCCCAAACCTCCATCTCACCAAAACGCTGACCGCCGAACTGAGCTTTACCGCCCAGAGGCTGCTGTGTAACGAGAGAGTAGGGACCGGTGGAACGCGCGTGAATCTTATCATCAACCAGATGATGGAGTTTGAGATAGTACATGATACCGACGGTGACGGGGTTATCGAAGGGTTCACCGGTACGACCGTCATAAAGGATGGTCTTACCGTCGGGACGCATACCTGCCATACGGAGGCACTCGTCGATATCCTCTTCATCTGCGCCGTCAAATACGGGAGTTTCGATCTTCCAGCCCAGCTTCTTGGCAGCCATGCCCAGATGAACCTCAAGCACCTGACCGATGTTCATACGGGAAGGAACGCCCATCGGGTTCAGAACGATATCAAGGGGTGTACCGTCTGCAAGGAAGGGCATATCTTCGGGAGGAAGGATGCGCGAAACGACACCCTTGTTACCGTGGCGGCCCGCCATCTTATCGCCGACCGAGATTTTTCTCTTCTGAGCGATATATACACGGACAACCTTATTGACTCCGGGAGGAAGCTCATCCTGATTTTCGCGTGAAAAGACTTTGACATCGACAACGATACCCGACTCACCGTGGGGCAATCTGAGGGAGGTATCACGGACTTCTCTTGCCTTTTCGCCGAAGATGGCGCGCAGGAGTCTTTCCTCTGCGGTCAGCTCGGTTTCTCCCTTGGGGGTGACCTTACCGACCAGAATATCGCCTGCTCTGACCTCGGTACCCTTACGGATGATACCTTCGGGGGTGAGATCCTTCAGCGCGTCATCGCCCACGTTGGGGATTTCACGGGTGATCTCTTCCGGACCGAGCTTGGTGTCTCTTGCTTCGTGAGAATACTCCTCGATATGGATCGAAGTATACATATCGTCACGGACAAGACGTTCATTGATGAGGACAGCGTCCTCGTAGTTATAGCCTTCCCAGGTCATGAAGCCGATGAGGGCATTCTTACCGAGGGAGATTTCTCCGTTATGGGTAGCGGGACCGTCTGCAATGACGTCACCGGCTTCAACACGCTCGCCCTGTGCAACGATGGGGCGCTGGTTGACGCAGGTACCCTGGTTGGAGCGCTTGAACTTGATGAGATGGTATACATCCTTCTTACCGCTGTCGCAGCGGACGGTAATCTCATCTGCGCTGACCTTTTCAACGTAGCCGCCTTCTTTGCAGCAGACAACGACGCCCGAGTCAACGGCAGCCTTGTATTCCATACCAGTACCGACGATGGGGGAATCGTTGATGAGAAGCGGTACTGCCTGCTTCTGCATGTTCGAACCCATGAGCGCACGGGAGTTGTCGTCGTTTTCAAGGAAGGGGATCATCGCGGTTGCAACCGACACAACCATCTTAGGAGATACGTCCATGAAGTCAGCCTTATTCGACTCAATTTCAATGATATCCTGACGGCGGCGTGCGGTAACCTTTTTATTAATAAAGCATCCGTTTTCATCCAGAGGCTCATTTGCCTGCGCGATGGTATAGTTATCCTCTACATCGGCAGTCATATATACGATTTCATCGGTAACGCGGTTATTCTCCTTATCCACCTTGCGGTAGGGAGCTTCGATGAAGCCGTACTCGCTGATGCGTGCATAGGTGGAGAGGTAGGAAATCAGACCGATGTTGGGACCTTCAGGGGTCTCAATCGGGCACATTCTGCCGTAGTGTGTATAGTGAACATCTCGAACTTCGAAGGATGCACGGTCACGGGAAAGACCGCCGGGGCCCAGTGCGGAGAGACGTCTCTTATGAGTAAGCTCAGCCAGCGGGTTGTTCTGGTCCATGAACTGGGAGAGCGGAGAGGATCCGAAGAATTCGCGGATAGCGGTAACCACGGGACGGATATTGATGAGTGTTTCGGGAGTGAGGCTCTCGGAATCCTGGATGGTCATGCGTTCCTTGACGATCTTGTCCATTCTGGAGAAGCCGATGCGGAGCTGATTCTGGAGCAGCTCACCGACAGAACGGAGACGGCGGTTTCCCAGATGGTCGATATCGTCTATGGTACCGATTTCATGAGCAAGGCAGATGAGATAGTTGATGGAAGAGAAAATATCATCCTTGGTGATATGCTTGGGAGCCAGCTCACCGATACGGCGGCGGCACTCTTCCTTGATGCGCTCTTCATCGTTCTCACACTGCTCAATGATCTCAAGCAGGGTGCTGTACTTAACCTTACCGGTAATGCCCGATGCCTTCAGATCGTAGCCGAGGACGCTTGCGGGATATACGGTACCGTTGGAGAATACCTTGATTTCGGTATCCTCTGTCAGACGCACATATACCTCATTGACGCCTGCAAGCTCGATTTCTTTTGCCAGTTCAGCGGTAACGGCTGTTTCGGCATCGCAGATAAATTCACCTGTGATCGGGCTGACAACAGGGCGCGCGAGAACCTTCCCCTCGATACGCTTTGCAATGCCCAACTTCTTGTCGAACTTATAACGACCGACATTGGCGAGGTCATAGCGCTTGGGATCAAAGAAGAGGTTATTAATGAGAATCTGAGCAGATTCAACCAGCGGAGGTTCGCCGGGACGGAGCTTCTTATAGATTTCCTTGAGTGCCTCGTCGCCTGCGGAGGTGCCGTTCTTGTCGGCTTCCGACTGCATGGTATCCTTCTCGAGGGTAGCGAGAATCAGCGGATCTTCACCGAAATAGGTGCGAATTTCATCATTGGTCTCGATACCGAGGGCACGGATGAGGACGGTTACGGGAATCTTTCTGTTCTTATCGATACGGACGCTGAAGACATCGGCAGCATCGGTTTCGTACTCCAGCCATGCGCCGCGGTAGGGGATGACAGTAGTAGCAAAGGTACGCTTGCCGGTCTTGTCGATGGCAGATTCATAGTAGATACCGGGAGAACGAACAATCTGCGAAACGATAACACGCTCGGCGCCGTTGATGATAAAGGTACCGTTATCTGTCATAAGCGGGAAGTCGCCCATGAAGATTTCGCGCTCAACAACCTCACCTGTTGTCTTGTTGTAAAGACGGACGGTGACGCGGAGAGGGGCTGCAAAGTTGACATCGCGGTCTTTGCACTCCTCCTCGGGATACTTGGGGGTGGGGTCGATGGAATAGTCGACGAACTCGATGGAGAGATTTCCCGAATAATCTGTAATCGGCGAGACGTCGTGCAGCACCTCGATCAGTCCTGTATCAAGGAACCACTGGTAGGACTTCTTTTGTACCTCAATGAGGTTAGGCATTTCCAGAGCTTCATCGATTTTCGCAAAGCTCATTCTGGTGTTTTTGCCCAGCTTATGGGGTTTGACCATAAAAAAAGCTCCATTTCTCCGGCGATCTGACATCATGTCCCTTCCCTGCTCGCCGGTGCATGAGAAGTTTTTGTTCAAAAAAGAGAGCATACCCGAAAAAGAAGCGTTTCCCGGAATTTACATTTTTTTAACAATTAAGTCATCCTCTGCACGCTGGTTACGTCAGAGCGACAATTTAATGTCAAAAAAAGCATCATCCCGCGCTTCGATTTAAGGTATGACCCTTGAGAAACCGGATATTTTTGCTGTCTGCTTCGGGCAGAACCGGTCGAATTTTTTCGGCAGATATGCCCAAATGTAATGCCTGTAATCTGTATGTTTTGCCGATTGTTTTTCTCCAAACGCTATTACAAGCAATTATAATACAGTACATTATAATAGCATACTTTTCCCGTTCTGTCAAGAAGCATATGGGATATTTACACTTTATTCACACATATCAAGCCGTTCATAAAAATATTTTGAAATATGAGCAGATTTTTTTCGTAAAACCCTTGAAAAACGGTGAAGTTTGTGGTATGATATACGAGTATATGAGATTACT
The DNA here is from genome assembly GCA_017399105.1 of Clostridia bacterium. Lineage (GTDB taxonomy): Bacteria > Bacillota > Clostridia > Oscillospirales > CAG-272 > RGIG1743. The sequence goes on along the minus strand of JAFQEJ010000029.1, from coordinate 13,643 downwards.
ATCGCAGCTAAGGGGGTGAATGATTTGCCGAACATCAAATCAGCTAAGAAGCGTGTAAAGGTTATCGCCGCTAAGACAATGCAGAACCGTTCTCTTAAGACCGCGCTCAAGACATATGTCAAGAAGTATGATGCAGCTCTCGCTGCAGGCGACAAGGCTGCCGCAGCCGAAACATACAAGGCTGTCGTCAAGAAGCTCGATCAGGCGGTTGCAAAGGGACTTATCCATAAGAACAACGCCGCAAGAAAGAAGAGCCAGTTCACAGTTAAGCTCAATAAGCTTGGTGCCTAAGGCTTCATAACCGGATCGTATGATCCGGTTTTTTGCTTTTTTGTGCAACAGTTCTCCGGATTCCGATGTATCACAATAAATAATTAAAGGACTGTCGCATTTGCATGTGACAGTCCTTTGAATATTGATTTTACCGGTCAAAGACCGCCATTTCAGGGCGTTTTACGCCCTGAAACCAATCAATATACGCCACAAAATCGAAAATTTTGTAGCTGTGCTGTTGTAAATGAAACATTTGCAACAGCCCCTTTTTTTGATGCTTTGGTGCATTTTTATATGCAGCAAAAGATACGGCAGAGATTAAATAAAATTTATTCAATCAATCCGAAATGCTTGGCGATGATATCACAAACCTCTTCTCTTGTGTCAACACCGTTATCCTGACGCACGACGGTGAAAAATCCGCTCTCTGCATATTCCGCATAATGCTTGGGGCTGTTTATTAGTGCAAGACCGCGCTTATAATTTTCCATAACTGCTTCAGGATTATCGCAGCTTTCAATAACACGCAGGAGAAACTGCTTGTCGGGATCGCTTCGGTCGAAAAAGCGTTCAACGCTCATGGACTGGGGCGAAAGCATCACCGCAACATGATGATAGTCAGAGATTTCTTTCAGTATGTCAACAGGGATGCTGGTATCAACAATCACTTTTCTGTCACCGGCTACCGATAGAAGATGGGCTGCTTCAAATTCTGCTGCTTCTCTGCCTGTGCTGTAGATCCACCGTTCGTATTCTTCGGGGGAACGGGTTACAAAATTCTTCCAGTCAGTGAGGTATTTCATATAAGCTATACCGGGCTGCTTCTCCGGTGTTGCCACAACATCCGATACGGTACTGTGATAGTTTTCTCCGCAAAAAATCATATCATAACGATCAGCAAGCATTTTGACCGTCGTTGACTTGCCTGCATATGCCGTGCCTGTTATGAAATATACATTTTTGAAATAGAACTTCAGGATATTGTTTTCGATTTTCAAAATATCACCTCATTAATTTCAGGTTAATCTGTCTTTCGGCATGATACAAAAACCGGCACAACACATCTCATGCTGTACCGGTTCACTGTTCATTGAGTCCGGAGAATTTTTATTTTACTTGATCAAATCTCTCACGCGCAGGGTGACACCGACCTTATCGGCAATTGTCCGGCAGATCTCGATATCTTCATCGGGAATGCTTCCGCGTACGACAGAAAGAAGAACCTCGCTCACATAGGGGCGAACATCACCTGCGAATTTGATCAGCGCATCGTAGGCAGCCTCACCGAAGCGGGAGTGGCATACCTTCTGGTAATCGGCGGCATTGGCGGTATTCAGGCTGATCGAAACAATGTCGATAGCCCCCTCAAAGATTGATGTGACATCCTTGCCCGGATGAAGAAGCCGGGCGTGGCCATTGGTATTGACACGAATTTTCATGGGATGCACAGCCTTCACACGGCGGGCAACCTCGATCATATCATCGATGCGCTCGGTAGGCTCACCGTAGCCGCAGAAGACAAGCTCTGCATACTTTGTGAGGTCGCGGGCGAGGATGGATTCGGTGATCTCGTCGACGGTAGGCTCCCGGTCAAGCCAGAGGCTGTCACTGCCATATGCGCCGGGACCAAGCTTGCGGATACAGAAATCGCAGCTATTGGAGCAGCGGTTTGTGATATTGACATATAAGCCGTCGCCGGTCTCGTATGTAATGGTCATCATAGTATGTTATTCCTTAATATTATAAATAGTTTTGGCATTTTCGGTGGTAATGTGGCATGCTTCATCAAAATCGAGTCCGGCAAGCTCGGCAAGCTTTGCGACGGTATGCACCAGATATCCGGAATAGTTGATTTTGCCGCGGTGGGGATGGGGTGCGAGGTAGGGACAGTCGGTCTCCACCAGCATGCGATCGTAGGGAACGGCGGCAACAACCTCGGCAGGCTTACGGGCATTTTTGAAGGTAAGCGTTCCCGAGAAGGAGATATACCAGCCGTGCTTGACCAACTCCTTTGCCATCTCGGCGCTGCCGCTGTAGCTGTGGAGAATGCCGCGGACGGCAGGATAACGCAGAAGTGTATCGGTTACATCGCCATGGGCTTCTCTGTCGTGGATGATGACAGGCATATCGAGATCGCGAGCGAGGGTCATCTGAGCTTCAAACCAGATTTTCTGCAGGTCGTGAGGAACCTCCCAGTGATAATCAAGACCGATTTCGCCAATGGCAACCACTTTATCATCGCAAAGAAGGGATTCCAGCTCAGCCATAACCTCATCTACGCGGGTGATATCATAAAGCTCACAGTCCTCGGGATGGATGCCGGCTGCAGCATATACGGTATCATAACGATGGGCGAGGTCGATGGAGCGACGTGAATCCTCGAGGGTTACCGACGCATTGAGGAAATAGCCAACGCCTTCCTCCATGGCACGCTTGATGGCACCGTCGGTACCGCCCTCAAATTCACGCTCGAATCTGCCGTCGAGATAGTGGGCGTGGGTATCGAAAATGGGATAGCTCATTTAGCGGACACGCTCACCGAGGGGTGTTTCGGGATCGAGGAAGACAACGCGAACCTGCTCTTCGCCCGAAGCGAGGATCATACCGTTGCTCTCGACACCGCACAGCTTAGCGGGCTTCAGGTTGGCAACAACGATGATCTTCTTGCCGATCAGATCCTCGGGCTTGTAGAATTTGGCGATACCCGAGACAACCTGGCGCTTTTCGTAGCCAAGATCGAGCTGGAGCTTGAGAAGCTTCTTTGCCTTCGGAACTCCCTCACAGGCGATAACCTGTGCGGTACGAAGCTCAACACCCATGAAGTCATCGATGCCGATCTCGGCAACACTCTCGGGCTTTTCGGGAGCTGCAGCTGCCTGTGCTGCTTCGATTTCCTTATTGATTTCTTCCATCATCTTGGCTTCGTCGATTCTGCCGAAGAGAACTGCGGCTTCACCTACGCTCTTGCCCGATTCGAGTGCACCGAAGCTTGCAATACTTGCGTAATCGGTCTTGTCGGTGGCAAGCTGAGTAAAGATATTTTCTGCGGTAGCGGTAATGAAGGGAGTGAGCAGAACGGCGCCGATACGGATGGTTTCGAGGAGGTTATAGAGTACAGTACCAAGGCGCGGCTTCTTTTCCTCGTCCTTGGCAAGAACCCAGGGAGTAGTTTCATCGATATATTTATTGGCACGGCGAAGCATATTGAAGATGCGGTCGACAGCATCGGCGATGCGGTAGCCGTCCATGAGAGACTTCACATCGGCAATGGCTGCAGCGCACTCTGCCTTGAGTTCATCATCCGGCCATTCTTCGGCACCCTGTACGGGTACAATGCCATCGAAATACTTTTTGGTCATGGCGATGGTGCGGTTGACCAGATTGCCCAGATTGTTGGCAAGGTCGGTGTTATAACGGGCGATGAAGTTCTCATAAGTGATGTTTCCGTCGGCAGCATAGGGCATTTCGGAGAGGACATAATGGCGCACGCCGTCAACGCCAAAGCGCTTTGCCAGCTCATCGGCATAGAGCACGTTACCGCGGGACTTACTCATTTTATCGGTACCCGAGAGCAGCCAGGGATGACCGAAGATCTTCTTGGGGAGAGGAAGATCAAGCGCCATTAAGAAGATAGTCCAATAGATGGAGTGGAAGCGCATGATATCCTTACCGATAATATGCACATCGCAGGGCCAGAGACGGTCGAACTGCTCGGTGGTCTTGATATTGCCGTCCTCATCGATGTCGAAGCCGATACCGGTGGCATAGTTGAAGAGGGCATCGATCCAGACATAGATAACATGCTTATCATCAAAGGTAACAGGGATGCCCCACTTGAAGGAGGTTCTGGAGACGCAGAGATCCTGCAGACCGACCTTGAGGAAGTTATTGAGCATCTCCTTTTTGCGAAGCTCGGGCTCGATGAAGTCGGGATGATCCTCGATATACTGAATGAGGCGATCCTGGTATTTGCTCATTCTGAAGAAGTAAGCTTCTTCCTTGGTACGCTGGAGCGGTCTGCCGCAGTCGGGGCACTTGCCTTCCTCGATCTGGCTCTCGGTGAAGAAGGATTCGCAGGGAATACAGTACCAGCCTTCGTACTCACTCTTGTAGATATCGCCCTGGTCGTAGAGCTTCTTGAAGACCTTCTGGACTGCTGCCTCGTGATAGTCATCGGTGGTACGGATGAATTTATCGTAGGAGGTATTCATGCTGTCCCAGATCTGCTTGATTTCGCCGGCGACACCGTCCACATAAGCCTTGGGAGTGATGCCCGCTTCCTTGGCAAGCTCTTCGATTTTCTGGCCGTGCTCGTCGGTGCCGGTCATGAGGAAGACGTCATAACCCTGCTGGCGCTTATAACGCGCGATAGCATCTGCCATGATGATCTCGTATGTATTGCCGATATGCGGCTTTTTGGAGGCATAGGCAATGGCTGTGGTCATATAAAACTTTTCGTTCATATAGGTCATTCCTTTCCCTGCCGCGCGGCAAAGATACGCTTCATTCCGGCGCGGCGTATGGTGTATTGATACTTTTTGAGATATGCGCCCGATTCAATTGCCTCGGCGCGGAGGCTGTATATCCACTCGTTCATGCCCCCTTCTGCGAGAGCAAGAACGGGAATGGTCAGAATCATCGAAGCACCGCAGCTGACGATCATCGGAAGCAGATGGGGGACAAAGCTGAAGAGGAGGACAAGATGCTCTCCGCTCTGCTCTTTTGACGCACGAATACTGCAGCGCAGAGTCATGGAAAATGTCATGAGGGGATTCTCACGCAGGATTGTGGGTGCTGTCAGGGTGCGAGAGAGTGCATATGCCATCATTAACCACAACACTGCAGTTACCGCATAAGAAATGGCTTTGATGAGGACAGCATATGCGGGATAATGGGCTGCTGCCAAATCTGAGCAGGCTGCGGCAAGCATCGGAATCTTTGATGCGCTGTATAAAGCGACAAGCCACATAGCTGCATAGGAATAAGCAAATTTCAGCAGCCGTCCAGACGAAAAATAGAACATTGTATCACCGCAGGTAATCTTCTCGCCCTTCAACGCCAGCTCAGCTCCGTGAAAGATACCGAGAATCATGGGGGAGAGGAGCAGAAACAGAATAAAATCTGCAAGCAGATTGAAGGCTATGCTCACACTTTCCTGCCAGCGTTCCGAGGTAAAGCTGAAGGTATAAAGCTTCATTACACGCAGAGGAAGGCTGCGTATGCCGACAGCGGCAAAATAAACGAGCGCTGTCATTACTGCAAGCGTAAGCAGAGTCGGTCTGTTCTTCAGATGGAGATAAGCGTTTCTTTTAAAATATTTCCGTCTTGCCGCTCTGCCTTTCATATGCACCTCCCGATTGGTCTCGGAGGTTAGTATGGACTGAGGCGGCTTGATTTATGCCCTAATTTCAGGCGATATTGATCTGCTTGATCTTTTTTGCGTCATCAAGCAGTACGAAATCGGCTCTTGCACCCACATGAAGACTGCCGCGGTCAAGTCCGAGGAGTCTTGCAGGATTTTCGGTGACAAAGGGAACGCATGCTTCAAGGGGCAGTCCGGTAAAATCGCTGACATTCATCAGAGAGGTATGCATATCCAATGTACTGCCGCAGATGGTACCGTCTTCACCGACTGCATGACCACCGACAACATGAACAGGGAGACCTGCGATAAAATAGTCGCCATCGGGACAGCCAGCGCCCATCATGGAATCGGTGATGAGAACAACTCTATCCCGGTCTTTGTTATCAACTGTAAACTTGATCATACGGGGATGGATATGGAAGCCGTCGCAGATCAGCTCTGTATACACATCCGAGAAGAGGGCTGCACCAACACAGCCGGGATCGCGGTGATGGAGACCTGTCATGGCATTATAAAGATGGGTCACGGAAGAAATGCCCAGATTAAAAAGCCGCAGTGCTTCATCATAGTCTGCCTCTGTATGACCGAGACTGAGGACAGCGCCAAGCTCGAGGGCACGTTTAACGAATTCGTCGCCGCCGTCCATTTCTGCAGCCAATGTGATATAGGGAACGAGAGGATAAATCTCTGCGACAAAGGCTTCAAGCTCTTCGATGCTGAGAGGTGCGATCAGATTCGGGGCATGTGCACCGCGTTTTTTGAGGTTCAGCCAGCGTCCTTCGAGGTGAATAGCGGGAATATCGGCACCTTCATGTGGTGTTGCGGCAGCTTTTTTTATCTCACGTACAGCCTGCATCATCTGTTCAAGGGGAGCCGACGCAATGGTGGGCACCAGCGAAGTGACACCGCATGCAGCATAAGCTTTGCAGACTTCGAGGACTTCCGCGCAGGTGGCAGAATCAAAGTCAATGCCCGCTCTGCCATGGGTATGCACGTCGATATAGCCGGGGATCAGTGTTCCTTCATTTCCGTCACCGCCGGGAATGATTTGGGTGATAATTCCTTCCTCCCAGACAATACTGCCGTTTGTGAATGTTCTATTCTTGCTGTTGTAGATGCGGATATTTTCAAGTTTTCCGCTTGCTTCGTTAAATTTCACGAAATCATCTCCTTATGTATTCTCGGCAATGATACGCTCAATCAGATCGGCAATCGCTCCCTCGTCATTGGAGCAGACCATGAGATCGGCGGCTTCCTTGACCATGGGATTTGCATTGGAGGGGCAGACACCCACATCGGCTGCCAGAATCATCTCAAGATCGTTTTCATAATCGCCGATGGCATAAATTTTAAAGGCTCTGCCATGCTCCTTTTCCAGCAGAGAGCGCATTCCCGACAGCATTTTTCCTTTTGATGCATTGCGGTTCAGCAGCTCGAGGAAGTTGGCGCAGGACTGATTATAGGTGAAATAATCGCCGTGGATACCCTTCATATAGGTTCGGATATCGGCGAGGATTTCGGGAGTACAGATAATGACAACCTTGAACCAGTCATAGATCAGTTCGGGATCGACCGGAGGCATACCGAAATCGTTGTTGTTGAATTTGCGGTCATAATAGCGGATACGCAGCTCGGTGAGCTGAGATGCACTGACTGCATTTTCGCTGACATCATGCTTCAATTCAATATTCGTGAAGTGCGCGAGCATATCATTCAGCGCATCGGTGGTATATTTACCGTCAAGCCCTGCCTCGATGAGCATTTTATCCTGCATATAATCAAACACACAGGCACCGTTGCAGGCAATGATCGGCATATTACAGATATCGGGAAAATTTGGGAAAGCATCGGCGAGGGTGTATGCCGAGCGGCCGGTTGCCATGGAAAAGCGTCCACCAAGTGCTTTGAAGCGCTCAATGGCTTCGAGGTTGCGCGGCACAAGCTTCCCCTTGCTGTCAAGGAAGGTGGCATCCAGATCGGAATAGATGCAGATGCCCTCACAGGGCAGGCTTGCATGGGGGTTCGGAGATATATTCATAGGGATTCCTTTCACTCGGTTTTGCCGCCGAGCTTTTTCAGGATTGTTTGCATATAATCGGGGATAGGCGAATCGAATCGCATCAATTCTCCCGTCCGGGGATGGACAAAAGAAATGGTCTTAGCGTGCAGGCATTGTCCGCAGAGGATTTTTGCGTTTTGCTGCTCAAATTTATTCTTTCCGCTGCCATAAACGGTATCGCCGAGGAGCGGATGACCGATATGTGCCATATGGATGCGGATCTGATGGGTTCTGCCGGTTTCAAGACGAAATTCAGCATATGTGAATCCGACAAAACGCTCGATCACGCGGTAATTGGTAGCTGCATTTCTGCCGCCTGCAACGATCGCCATTTTCTTGCGGTCGATGGGATGGCGGGCGATGGGTGCGTCGATTCTGCCGCTGTCCTCCTTGAGATTGCCTATGACGACAGCGCGGTAGCAGCGCTCGAAGCTATGCTCTGCAATCTGGGCAGCCAGCGAGATATGGGCGGTATCATTCTTTGCAACAACCAGAAGCCCACTGGTATCCTTATCGATGCGGTGAACGATGCCGGGTCGGATAACGCCATTGATCCCAGACAGGCTGTCTCCGCAATGGTGGAGGAGTGCATTGACCATGGTACCGGTATAATTGCCGGCTGCAGGGTGCACTACCATTCCCTTGGGTTTATTGACGATGATGAGATCGTCATCCTCGTAGATGATGTCGAGGGGAATGTCCTCCGCTGCAGCTTCATATGGGACAGGCTCGGGAAGCATCACCTCCACGAGATCCTCTGCGCGGAGCTTGTAGTTTTTTGCGACTGTCCTGCCATTGACGGTGACGGCGCCTTTTTCCACAAGCTTTTGAGAAGCGGAACGCGTGAGATCCACACGTTCCGCCACAAAAAGGTCTATTCTTGCCCCTGCGTCGGAGGCTTCGGCGGTGAAGCTGCGGCTTTTATCCTCGCAGTCCTCACCGAGTGCTTCATTGTTTTTCAGACTGGTTTGATCTTCCATCTTTGGTTTCGCTCACTTTTTCGTTTTTTCCGTCAAAAAAGATCATGTAGATGAGCATGATCGCGGCTCCCACGCAGATGAAGGAATCGGCTGCATTGAAGATCGCGAAATTGATGAGCTCCACATTGATGAAATCCACCACATAGCCCAGTGCCAGACGGTCGATCATATTGCCGATGCCGCCGCCGACGATAAAGGACAGCGAGACAGCAAGGGGGAGATTCAGCTTCTTCCGGTAGATAATCATACCGACGAGAATGACCACGATGGCTACTGTCGATGTGATAAGGAAGACCCAACGGTGATTCTCCAGCATGCTGAAGGCGGCACCACGGTTCTCCGAATAGGTGAGATGCAGCACGTCCTCAATGAGCGGAAAATCTCTGATGGGCATCAGATGGACCACTGCCAGCTGTTTTGTAACCTGATCGATCACAATAACAGCGGCAATGATCACAAGAGATAAAATCAGCATTCGGTTATGCCTCAACAATAGCGTGGCAGCGTGCACAGAGGAAGCCGTCCTCGGTCTTATGACCTTCGGAGGAGTGCTTCCAGCAGCGGTCGCACTTTTCACCCTCAGCTACCGAAACAGCTACGGCGATACCACTGACGGTCTCAGCGAAGGTGCCCTCGGGAGCGGCTGCCTTTACAAGCTCAACCTGCGATACGATGAAGGTATCGGCAAGTCCAGTGCCAAAGCTCTCAAAGAGGCTGATAAGTTCTTCGTTTTCGGTATAGATGGTAACTTTTGCTTCGAGGGACTTACCGATGAGTTTGTCGGCACGGGCAATTTCCAGAGCCTTCATAACGTCATCGCGGACATCGAAGAGCGCGTTCCAATGAGCTTCAAGATCCTCGCATGCATACTCTTCGCAGACGGTGGGCATGGGATTGAGGAACACGCTGTCGGTATCGTCGGTGGAGACATGCTTCATCGCCTGCCAGATTTCCTCGGCGGTATAGGAAAGCAGGGGTGCGATCATACGGGTGAGCGAGGAGAGCAGGATATACATGGCGGACTGAGCGGCGCGGCGGGTCTTGGCGTCGGTCTTTTCGGTGTAGAGTCTGTCCTTGGTGATATCGATATAGAGCTTTGACATCTCTACTGTGCAGAAGTTGGAGATTGCATGGCAGACGATGTGGAACTCGTAGTTATCATAAGCTTCGGTGACTTCCTTCACCAGCGCATTGAGGCGTGCAAGTGCCCAGCGGTCGATCTCCTCCAGCTCGGAAACGGGAAGCATATCGCGGTCGGGATCGAAGTCCTCGCCAATTTTGCCCAGGTTCGCCATGATGATTCTGGCGGTATTGCGGATCTTGCGGTAGGTTTCACAGAGCTGCTTGAAGATGGGGTCGGAAACGCGGACATCGACGCGGTAATCACTGGAAGCAACCCAAAGACGGACAATATCGGCACCGTATTTGGGAATCACATCCTCGGGTAAAATCGAGTTGCCAAGCGACTTATGCATTGCCTTGCCCTCGCCGTCAACAACCCAGCCATGGGTCAGAACCTGCTTATAGGGAGCACCCTTGCCGGTTGCGGCAACAGCGGTGAGCATGGAGGACTGGAACCAGCCTCTGTATTGGTCAGCGCCTTCAAGATAGAGGTCGGCGGGCCACCTCATGCCGCTCCACTGGGAGAGGGGACCGTCCTCGAGCACTGCGAAATGGGTAGAACCAGAGTCAAACCAGCCATCAAGTGTATTGGTTTCCTTGGTGAAATGGATACCGCCGCAGTGAGGGCAGCGATAGCCTTCGGGAAGAATCTCGGAAGCTTCCATATCGTACCAGGTATTGGATCCGCGCTCAGCGAAGAGGTTGGCTACGGCGTTAATGGTTTCGTCGTTGCAGATTGCCTGCTTGCAGTCCTCGCAGTAGAAGACCGGGATGGGCAGACCCCAATGACGCTGACGGGAGATACACCAGTCGGCGCGGTCGCAGATCATCTGCTTCATTCTTTCTCCGCCCCATGCAGGCAGCCAGTCAACAGACTCACATGCTTTAACTGCATCGGCACGGAAGGCTTCAACAGAGCAGAACCACTGAGGAGTTGCACGGAAGATAATGGGATTCTTGCATCTCCAGCAATGAGGATAGCTGTGGGAGAGCTTTTCGGAAGCAAGCAGAGCGCCGCTTTCCTTCATATCAGCGAGAATCGCCTCGTTGGATTCTTCATAGAACATGCCTGCATACTTGCCTGCATCCTCGGTCTGATAACCGCGGTCATCCACCGGAACAATGATCGGGATGTTATAGCGGCGGCAGGTCACATAGTCGTCTGCACCGAAGCCGGGAGCGGTATGAACGCAGCCTGTACCGCTGTCCATGGTAACATAATCGGCACAGACAAGCACACTCTCACGGTCGAGGAAGGGATGCTGAGCCTTCATATACTCGAAGTCCTGACCGCGGAACTCAGCGATACGCTCATAGTTTTCGATGCCTGCGAACTTCATGGTGCGGTCGGCAAGGGCATCGGCAAGGATATAGGTCTCACCGGACTCAGTCTTGACAGCCACATAGGTCTCATAAGGATGGACTGCGATGGCAAGGTTGCCGGGAAGCGTCCATGTGGTGGTTGTCCAGATTACGAAATAGGTATTGTCAAGGTCGAGTGAGGCAAGCTTGCCCATATCATCCTTGACCTTGAATTTGACGTAGATGGAGGTACAGTTGATATCCTTATAATCGATCTCAGCCTCAGCGAGGGCGGTTTCATCGTGAGGGCACCAGTATACAGGCTTCAGTCCCTTGTAGATGTAGCCCTTCTTGAACATTTCGCCGAACACCTTCACCTCGCGGGCTTCAAAGGAAGGATCCATGGTGAGGTAAGGATGCTCCCAGTCACCGAGAACGCCGAGGCGCTTGAAGGATGCCATCTGAATATCCACGAAGTCCTGTGCAAAGGCGTGGCATGCCGAGCGGAATTCGGAAATCGACATTTTCTTGCGGTCGAGCTTGCTCTTCTTGATGATGGCAGATTCGATGGGCATACCGTGGTTATCCCAGCCGGGGATATAGGGAACCTTGAAGCCTGCCATAGACTTATACTTATTGATAAAGTCCTTGAGGATCTTGTTCATGGCAGTACCCATATGGATATTGCCGTTGGAGAAGGGAGGGCCGTCATGCAGGATGAAGAGAGGCTTTCCCTCGTTCTTCTCGAGCATCTTGTTATATATATCCTTATCTGTCCATCGTGCGCCGATCTCAGGCTCGCGTGTGGGAAGATTTGCACGCATGGAGAAGTCGGTCTGGGGAAGATTCAAGCTTTTGGAATAGTCTGTTGCCATGATTTGGTTTGTCTCCTTATATATAAAGTGAATGGTATTCTTAATCAGTCTTCGTCATCGTCCTCGTCGTCGAGCAGATCGAGGAGGTCGTCCATATCTTCGTCCTCATCCTCGTCATAATCCTCATCGTCGTCGAAGTCGTCGTCATCGTCATCCTTCTTTTTGCTGCCCGACATGAATTTGCGGTTCAGCTCTTTGATGGTATCTTTGACGCTGATCGATTTACGGGGAGCCTTTGTCTCTTCGATTTCGACCTCATTTTCGTCGAAGTCGTCCTCGAATTCCTCATCCTCGAGATCCTCGAAATCTTCATCGTCGTAGTCATCAACCGGTGCGGCAGGCTTCTTCGCCGGCATCTCTTCAATGGGAGCGGGAATAGAGGCAATTACGGGCTCGGGATCCTTTTCAGGTGCGGGTGCAGGAGCAGGGTCAATTTTAGTGGGAGCTGTCTTGGCGATGATATCCTGTACACGGGGAACTTCAAGCTCAGCCTGGGCTTTTGCCTGCATCTCTTCCTCGGCACGAAGCTTTGCTGTGATCTTTTCGGCACCGGCAGCTACGTCGGTCTTTACCTTGCGGACAGCTTCCTTGACGTATTCGTCATCGGTAACCTCCCACTCAGCAGAATCGTCCTTATCGGGAGCAATTTCCTGGAGATATGTAATGTGCTGCTGATACTGAGTGAAGATTTCGGTCTTGAATTTATCAACCGTACGGCGCAGCTCATAAAGCGTATCGCGCTCCTTTTTAATCTTGTTGCGGAAATCCACGATAATCTTATCGCAGTTGTTCTTTGCCGAGCGCAGAATCAAATCGGCGCGCTCGTTTGCTTCTGCGATGATGTTGGCACTGGCACGCTGTGCGTTCACAAGCGCCGAGCGGATCGATTCCTCGTCGGTCTTGAGAGCCTCCACCTCGGCAAGAGCCAGCTTCAGCTTGCGCTCGAGCTCGTCATTTTCTCTATAAATCTCGGTGTATTTTTCAATGATAAAATCGATATGCTCGTCGACCTCGACAGAGCTGTAGCCTCTGAGCACCTTGGTAAATTCTCTGTTTTTGAGTTCATGCGGAGGTATCATGATACGCCATCCTTTCTGCGATGCGGGAACCTTTTTTCCGCTCATCGATCATCATTTAATTTCAGATATATTTGTTTGCTTGTAGACGTAGCCGATCCTTTTTTGTACGGCTGCTGATTGAAACAATTTTAAATTTACCGCATCTGCGCACCGAGAGTACATCTCCCTCGGAAACACTGTCCGACACATCAGCTTCGGCATAATTCAACTGAGCTTCTCCCGACAGGATGCGCTGTTTTGCTTTTTCTCTGGACAGATTGCAAAGCTCGGCCACCACGCAGTCGAACCGTTCGGATGCAATCACGCCCGAAACCGGGGTAAAAGCGCGAACAAGCTCACTGCCGTCCCCTTCATATGGCAGAACGCAAACACTGTCTTTTCCCACTCTTGAAAGGGGAAGCTCATCCGAGAGAAGAAAACGGATCACGCTCGGCTTTGCGAAAATAACGGCTTCGTGATGCCCCACAGTGACAATATCGCCTACTGCTTCTCTGGCAATGCCGAGGGCGAAAAGCGATCCCATGAAAGCACGGTGAGACAGTTCTTCATAGCCGCTGCCAACAACACGTACCGCCTCGATGAAATCGG
>JAFQEJ010000028.1 GCA_017399105.1 Clostridia bacterium | reverse complement strand
TGATGGATAATTCCTGCCAGTTATGCACCGACGAGCGCTACAAAGATTATATTAAAAACGCTCTCGGCATCAAAGAAAACGGCAATCTTTCCCAGACCTCTCTTGAGGTACTGGCAGTGATCGCCTACAATCAGCCGGTGACCAAGGCCTATGTCGAGCAGGTGCGCGGGGTGGACTGCTCTTATCCCATCTCCTCGCTCTGCGACAAAAATCTCATCCGCAGAGCAGGGCATCTCGATGTACCCGGACGACCGATTTTATATGAAACAACAGAAGATTTTCTGCGCTGCTTCGGTTTGTCCTCCCTGGGCGAGCTGCCCTATGTAGAGCTGATGCTGCCCGCAGAAAGCACAGGTGCCGTCGAAGCATAACCGATTACAAGTGAAAGGGTGTGATCACATATGACAGGCTGGCTCGTATTCGGGCTTGTCGCCGTACTGATTGTGGGGCTGATGCTGATCCGTCTGCGCCTTGTGATCGAGCTGGACGACAGCTTTGCACTGCAGTTGAAGGTGTTGTGGCTTACCTTTCACATTATTCCCGCGAAGAAAAAGGATGAAAAAATCAACCTGCGCGACTATGAAATCAAGCGGGTGAAAAAAAAGGAAGAGCAGGCGCGCAAAAAGAAGCGCAAGCTGGCTCTGAAGTCAGAAAAAAAGCGGAAGAAGGCTCAAAACGTTTCCGAGGAAAAATCGGAGGAGACGAAGGTAAAGACCGATGTTCTAGGCATTGTCAAACTGATTTTTGCCATACTCAAGGATTTAAAAGCCGCCGCCATTGGTTACGTCGGCATTGATCTCGAGCGGATGTATATCGTGGTATCCTCAGATGATGCCGCCAATACTGCAATTCTTTACGGTGCCATCTCGCAAGGAGCAAATCTGCTCTTTGAATTTCTGCGGAATATTACAGGCTTTCGTATGACAGGCAGACCGGAGGATATCGCGGTGATCCCCGATTTCACCTTCGGTAAGCTGACAGCAAAGCTGAAGCTGATCATCCGTATCCGTGTCTGGCAGATATTTGCGCTGGCATTCAAGATGCTATTTTCCTTTATCCGATATCAGATGAAAAACAATTCAAGTCAAACTATAAATCAAACTGCGGAGGAAGAACAACATGGCTGACAATAAGCTGAACGATATCATTCAGGATTCACTTTCTCACATCAAGGAGTTGATTGATGTCAATACCATCATCGGCGATCCCATTCACACCAACAACGGAACGCTCATCATCCCGATTTCCAAGGTCTCCATGGGCTTTGTATCGGGCGGCGTTGATTATTTTGGTAAGAACGCACCTCAGGGCGGCAGCAACAGCAGCTTTGGCGGCGGCGGCGGAACAGGTGTTACGGTAGCTCCTCTCGGCTTTCTTGTAATCAATGCGGCAGGTGAGGTGACCATGCTCAACATCGGCGCGAGTGCAGCTCCTCACGATAAAATCGAGTCGGTGGCAAATCTTATAGAAAAAACTCCCGATATTATCCAGCGCTTCAAGGATGTATTCGGTAAAAAGAAGGATGAGACACCGACAGATATCATGTCCGAAATGCCCGAAGATATCAATCCCGAGGCATAAGCACACAGCATAGGCAATATCTGTTTTGCATAGTTGACAGACTCCCGTCAAGACTATAGACAAACCTATGACAGGAGTTAACGCTATGCGAAAAATATATAAATTCATCACACTGTTTTGCGCCGTCCTGCAGCTGACAGGGCTTTCTTCCCATGCTGAAGCGGCACAGCCCACGGTTTCTGCCGAAGCCGCTGTCCTCATCGAGGCGGAGAGCGGACAGGTGATCTATCAAAAAAGTGCCGAAACAATTCACTCCATGGCAAGCACCACAAAAATCATGACCGCACTTGTTGCGCTGGAAACAACGCCTCTTGACAAGGTTGTGATCACCTCCGAAAAGGCGGTTGGCGTGGAGGGATCATCCATCTATCTCGGCAAAGATGAACGCCTGACCATGGAGGATCTGCTTTATGCGTTGATGCTCCAGAGTGCCAATGATGCCGCGACGGCAATTGCCATCGATATTGCAGGCAGTGAGGAGGAATTTGCCTCGCTGATGAACGCCAAAGCATCCGAACTGGGGCTTGTGAACACCCATTTCACAAATCCGCATGGCCTTGATCATGCCGAGCACTATACGACCGCTCTCGATCTTGGCAGGCTTGCCTGTTATGCTCTGAAGAATGATACCTTCAGCACCATCGTGTCCACCTATAAGCATCATATTCCCCTTAAGGATGGCGACGGCGTCCGCATGTTGGTCAATCATAACCGTATGCTCAAGATGTATGACGGTACGATCGGAGTTAAAACAGGATTCACGAAAAAAAGCGGACGCTGCCTCGTGACTGCCGCCGAGCGTAATGGTGTCAAGCTGGTAGCGGTGACGCTGAATGCTCCCGATGACTGGAACGATCACAGCAAAATGCTCGATTACGGCTTTGCTATGTATGAAAGCGTGCTGCTGTCCATGGACGGTGAGCAGTCCTTCGTTTTTCCTGTTGTCGGCGGTACTGTGAGTGAAATCAATGCCCGCAACCACGGTGAGCTTCGCGTGATACTGCCGAAAGAAGGGCAGAAGATCACGCGGGTCAATGAGCTTAAAAGCTTCTACTGGGCGCCGATCAGTGCGGGAGATGTTCTGGGACGGGTGGTATACTACAACAACGGCGTCGAGATTGGCAGTGTGGATATCATCGCCGAAGCCGATGTGGCGCGAATTCCCTCAGAGAAGTCGCTGCTTGATCGATTCAAAGCGATTTTCGGTAAATAAAGACAGTAATACAAAGAAAAGAGGAACGCCAAAGGGAGACCTGCGGCGTCATACATATGGAAGATATTCGTTTACAAAAATATATCTCAGACTGCGGCATCATGTCGCGGCGTGCCGCCGAGCGGGAAATTGAAGCCGGCAGTATCACGGTCAACGGTGAGCCCGCATACATCGGACAGAAGATTGATCCCGCAAGGGACGAGGTTCGCTATAAAAACCGTGTCATCAAAAAGGCACGGGGAAGTCGTTATGTCTATATCATGCTCAATAAGCCTACAGGATATGTAACCACCATGTCGGATGACAAAGGGCGGAAATGTGTGGCTGAGCTGGTTGCCGATGCGGGTGTTCGTGTTTATCCGGTTGGGCGCCTCGATATGGACTCTGAGGGGCTTCTGCTTATGACCAATGACGGAGAGCTGGCAAATACGCTGACACATCTAAGGCACGAGATTCCAAAATACTACACTGTCAAGCTGAACTGCGAAATTACAAATGAGCAGCTTGAAAAGTTACGCGCACCGATGACAATCGATGACTACGAAATTCAGCCTGTACGTTGTGAGATTATGCTCCGAAAGAACGGATATACTCAGCTTGCCATGGAACTGTACGAGGGGCGCAATCGCCAAATCCGCAAGATGTGTGAACAGGTTGGTGCAGAGGTTTTGAAGCTGCGCCGTGTCGCCATCGGGCATCTGGAGCTGGAAGGGCTTTCTATCGGTAAGTGGCGCTATCTCGATCATGATGAAGTGGAATACCTGAAGGATCCCAAAGCTTATCTTGCAAAATTCAGAAGAGGTAATAAGAATGTTAAAAATAAGGCCCATTGAATCAAAGGAATTACAGTCCGAGCTGTGCAGTCTCTGCGGTGTTGAATACAGCCTTACTGCGCTTGCTTACGGCGCATATGAAGTAGAGGCTGCCGAATCTCCCTGTGAGATTAAAGATTTTATCGGTATCTGCCAGTTTCAGTATAAAGCGGGAAGAGCACATGTGCTGGCTCTTGCAAACCGCATCGGCGTGAATGATGAGGAGGCGCTCTTCATCATGGGACGCAGTGCACTTAACTACATTGATCTGCACGGTACACATATGGCGGTGATGGAGAACGTCACCGAGGCAAACGAAAAGCTGGTTCGTATGGTAGGCTTCAAGCCTTCTGAAAACGGCGAATATGTAATGGATTTGACAGGATTTTTCGATAAGCATCATCATTAAAAGCGAATATTTCGGTTAAAGCGGGTGAAATATCCCGCTTTTTTGATGCACTTGTGCAAAATACCATAAAATGGAAAGAAAAGTTTGTTGGAAATGATTGGAAAAATACTATTGCATTTCCAGAAAATGTATGTTATCATATTGTTACAGGAAACCACAACATATGATAAATAACGGAGAGAAAAAATGGAAAAGATGCTGAAAGTTATGATTGCCGACGAAGATCCCATGTTTAAGGAGGTTTGCCGCGAAAAGCTGAAGAACAGCGGCGGCTATGCACGTATTGAAGAAGCTGTAAACGGCGAGGACGCCATGATGAAGATCAAGGGAAGCATGCCGGATGTGATCCTGCTTGATACATGGCTTTCCCGTGTGGACAGTATTCAGATTATCAAAGCGGTGCGTGCCATGAAGAACTATACCCCCGCAATTATTCTTCTGTCGTTGGTCAACAATCCCAACTGCTTTGCTGAAGCAACCGAAGCCGGTGCCGATTATTGTATGCTCAAGCCACTGGATTATGACAGTCTTACCGAGCGGATTGAGCGCCTGACCCGCAGTCTTCGCGGCGGCACACCGATGACACAGAGTGTACCCGCCAAGGTCGATATGGAGACTCAGGTGACCAAGGTGATCCATCAGATTGGTGTTCCCGCACACATCAAGGGATATCAGTACCTGCGCACCGCCATCATGATGACCATCAAGGACACCGATATCATCAATTCGGTGACTAAAATTCTTTATCCCACCGTAGCAAAGCAGTATGCCACTACCTCTTCCCGCGTGGAGCGCGCCATTCGTCATGCCATTGAGGTTGCATGGGACAGAGGTGATGTGGAAACATTAAATTCTTACTTCGGGTATACGGTCAGCGGCGGCAGAGGAAAGCCCACCAACAGTGAATTCATTGCCATGATCGCCGATAATCTGCGTTTGCAGAATAAATACTCTTAAGCCAAAACCTCCCTCATATGAAGATCTCGCCGGATGAAAATTCGGCGGGATTTTTGATTTTCGGAACGTGATGCTCATATCTGCTTTCGATGCCACATATATTTATATCACGAGAACCCCAGGAGGTCGAAGATGAATCCCTATCTTGTTAAAATGCTCGCCTATCTGCCCGGGCGGCTTGCCGAAGCGGTGGCTGCAGTGGGAGAAACCTGTACGGTCAATGAAATCCGCATTCGTGAAGGGAGTGCGCTCTGTGTCACATGTGAAGGGGAAAATCGACTGCTTTCTCCTGTTGTGACACCCGATGAAATTGCATATACGGTAGACAGGCTATGCGGGTCTTCGGTGCATGCACACGAGGATACCATTCGCGAGGGCTATATCAGTGTCGAAGGCGGTTATCGCGTGGGCGTTTGCGGCATGGCTGTGCACAAGGATGGCGAAGTAAGTGCAGTTCGAGGTATCAAATCGCTGAATATACGCATCCCCCGGGATATATACGGCGTCGGAGGCAGACTGCTTGAGCGAATCAGGCACAGCCGTTTCAGACTGAGCGTACTGATATATTCGCGTCCGGGTATTGGTAAAACGACGCTGCTGAAGGATCTTGCTCTGACTTTATCCAAAGAGTATATGAAGCGAGTTGCCATCATCGATACAAGACGGGAATTCAGGATAGCTGAAGATGCGGGCGTCGATCTTCTCGTGGGATATCCAAAGGGAAAGGGAATCGAGATTGCCCTGCGTACCATGAATCCAGAATACATCATCTGCGACGAAATCGGCAATGCAGAGGAAGCGGAAGCCATTCTCTCAGTGCAGAATGCCGGTGTGCCCTTCATCGCTTCTGCACACGCAGGAAGTGCCGTGGAGCTCTGGCATAAGCCCAACATCCGCCGACTGCTTGAAGCGGGAATTTTCGATCTTTGCGTTGGCATTACAAGGAAACAGGGGGCAAGCCAATACAGCTTTGCCTTTACCGAGATCGATGAATTCTCAAGGCTCAATTGATGCGTACAGCAGGCTTGCTTCTCATGGCAATGGTGCCTCTTTTGGTTGGCTGCAGCTCTGCTCTGAGATATCGAAGAGGGCAGCGTCAGGTGGATGAATTCATCGGTCTGATTGAAGAGCTGCGTGCCAAGATCCGCTATTATAAGCTTCCGCTCGGTGAGATTTTCGCTGAATTAAAGCTGCCGCATCTGACGCAGTTCAGCCATGATCTGAGAGAGATGAGCTTTGGTGAGGCGCTTTTAAATAATCGGGGAGCTATTGTTATTGGCGATAACTGTTTTGAACGTCTGCTGGCTTTTGCATCAGAATTGGGTAAGAGCGGATGCGATGAGCAGGTCCGAAATTGTGATGCTCTGCTCGAGGCACTGATCAAGGAGCGGGACAGGCTGAGCACTGAGGTTCCGAAGCAGATGAAAATATCGCTTTCGCTCGGTGGTATGGCAGGTGCGATGATGCTTCTTCTGTTTTTGTAAGATCAAGAATTGTGGTATTGAAAGAGAGTTCAAATGGATGTAACAATCATCATGAAGGTTGTAGGGGTCGGACTGATTGTCAGCGTTGCTTACCAGATTCTCAGCAAAGCCGGCAGGGACGAGCAGGCGATGCTTGTCTCGCTGACAGGTGTTGTCATCGTGCTTCTGATGCTGGTGGGAGAAATCGCCAGACTGCTTTCGATCATTCGCTCCGCCTTCGGATTATAGCATGGATCTTGTCAAATATGCCGGAATCGCACTTACAGTGCTTTCCTTTCTGCTGCTTATCAAGCAGATCAAGCCTGAAATTGCACCGCTTGTCAGCCTTTCAGCTTCCGTAATCTTCATGACAGCGGCAGCGGCGAATCTGCTTCCTACCGTTGAATTTCTTGCAGGATATGCCGATGGTGCGATGGGAGACTATTACAGCTATCTGCTGAAGGCACTGGGTATCGGCATGATTGTACAGACTGCCGCAGACATCTGCACCGATGCGGGAGAAGGCGCACTCGCATCAAAAATTGAACTGTTGGGACGCGCTGAGCTGCTTCTGCTCGCTCTGCCGCTTCTGAAAGAGCTGCTGACCACGGCCGAAGGAATGATCAAATGACGAGGTGTAAAATGAAAGCCTGTATCTGCGTGATCCTGATGATTACTTTATTGTTGTTTCCCGTGCAGGCTGAGGAAAACTTTGAAGAACAGATACGAAATTCACTTTCTGATCTTGTTCCCGCAGAGGTTGCAGAGGCTGCAGGAGGGATGGAGGCACTCTTTACCGAGGAAGGCGCAGAACAGCTTGGTGTCGGGTTTATCCTCAGAATGGCAGGACAGGCTCTGGGAAAGGCAATCCGCCCTGTGCTATCTCATTTTGCCATGCTCTTCGGCATGGTGCTGATTGTCGGTGCGGCAGGACTTATGAAAAGCAGCTCGATAGAACCATTGATATCGCTCATCTGTACATTAACAGTGGCACTGGCTTCCTATAATCTCATTTACGATCACATATCGGTGTCAGCGGCGTTGATTGAGTATCTGACCGGCTTCATGACCGCAATGCACGGCGTGATGGGACTGCTCTGGTCGGTCAGCGGAAATGCTGTCAGCGCCGCTGTAACAGGTTCCTCCATGCTTCTGTCGCTTACCGTACTTGAAAATATCGCAAAATTTATGTTGTCCCCCCTGCTGATGCTATGTTTTGCCCTGTCACTTGTATCCACGGTCAGCGGTGAGCTGCGCGGAATTACTGCATTTATACGCACGACCTTTTCAACGATTCTCGGATTTATCATGATGCTTCTCATGACTGTCATCGGTTCACAGAATGCCATCGCACAGAGCGCAGACAGCAATCTCATGCGTACCATCCGCTTTGCTGCAGGAACATTTATACCTGTTATCGGAGGCGCTGTATCCGAAGCCGCACGCACCATTGCAGGAGGCGTTGGTATGCTGAAGAGCATCACAGGCACGGTTGGTGTAGTAATCTTGCTGGTGGTGACACTGCCGGTGATTATCTCGCTCTTCCTCGAACGAGCAGCCTTTCATCTGGCTGCCGAGAGCGCAAAGCTCATGGGAATTGATTCTGCCTCAGGATTTCTCGGTGAGATTAAAAATTTGTTCGATCTTGCAATCGGATTGGTTTGTGCATTCTGTATGATGTTTATCTTCAGCATGATTCTCTTTGCCAAAAGCAGTACGGCGGTGTAGCATGGGAGCGCTGAGAGAATATGCCATGACGTTGATGACAACGACTGTTATCGGATGCGTTCTGAAGCTGGTACTGCCCGATAAAGGCATCAAAAAAGCGTTATGCTGGCTTATCTCGCTGGTTATGATCATGGCAGCGGCAGCACCTGTGAAGGAGATGATTGAGAATCTCACAATCAGCACCGATCGGACGGCTGACATCGAATCGGCGGTGACAGGCAGTGAAAATTATTCCCGGGTGCTGCTCGACACAAGTGTACGCAATATTGAAAAAGGTCTTGCCGAAGCCATCAAACTGCGATATGGTGCTGCAGCAGAAATTAAACTTACAGTTGATGCGGAAAACATGCAGAGCATCCTTATCACCCGTGTTTCGGTAACACTTTCCGATTCAAAGGATGCACGGAAGTCACCGGATATCGGGCGGTGGCTCTCCGACATGATGGGCTGTGAGGCTGAGATAATAACCGAGGAAAGGAGTGAAAACTATCGTTTCGCTGTTTAAAAAGCTGAGAGAGAAGAGCGGTATGATGGTCATTTTGCTTGTGGGACTTGTCGGCGTGGCGCTTTTTCTCCTCGGAGGAGAAGGTGACACCGAAGAGGCACCCACAGCAGATACAGAAAATATGCAGGAATACATCGAAAATCTCGAGCTTCGTGTCGGGCATATGATCTCAAAAATCGAGGGAGTTTCCTCTGTGGAGGTCATGCTTCAGCCTGATGGCGGCGAGGAAAATGTCTATGCCCGCAACGGCGGTGAAGGCTCCGCACAATATGTGATTATAGACGGCAGGAACGGCGATGAAGCACTTCTTGTCAAGCGTGTCGAGCCGAAAATCCGCGGTGCTGCTGTCATCTGCAGAGGCGGCGATGATCCTTCGGTACAGGTGAAGATTGTAAATCTGCTCTGCGCGCTTTTTAATCTGCAAAGCAATCGTGTTTATGTGTCCGGATAGCATAAATACAGATCGGGGTGCATATCAATATACCACAATAACGAGTCGATCGGAGCCGCCCTCCGGACTGAGAAAATCAAGCGGCGGAGAAGAGGAGTACATATGACAGACGAAATGAAGAAGACTGAGATGGAGAAAGAGACAAAGCCTGACGCAAAGACCCGTATGAAGTCGATGCTGACAAAAGTAAAGGAGCTTGCAAACAAGCGGAATTTTATCATTCTCGGCAGCCTGGTCTTTATCGCAGGCGCGATCGCACTGAACTGGTATCTGTTCTCGGATGAGAGCGGTGATCTTATCGGTGACGGTGTTGCAGCAGGCGCTGATGAAGGTAATTTTGATGAAAATCTCGAGGACGAGATCGGGGAACTTCTCAACACCGGCGGCAGTGTGAGTGATGCTGCTGATGAAGACAGCTATTTCTCCGTGACCCAGCTCAACCGTCAGCGCGCCCGCGATGAGGCTATGGAGGTTCTCCGGCTTGTTCTCGATTCAGAGGACGCAGTTGATGAGGCAAAGAATGAAGCGCTTGCCAGCATGGCAGAGATTGCCGCTGATATCGAGCAGGAAGCCAACATCGAATCGCTGATCGTTGCAAAAGGTTTTGAAGAATGTGTCGCCGTTCTCGGAAGCGAAAGCGCCAGCATCATCGTCAAGAGTGACGGACTCATGCAGAATCAGATTTCTCAGATCAAAGAAATCGTCTATGAAGCTGCGGGAATTCTGCCCGATCAGATCAAGATTATCGAGAAAAACTGAATATCAAAAGGGATGCCATAAGCTTAAAAACTGCGGCATCCCAAAATTATTTTTGATAGATTATGATTTCTTTTTATGAATCACAAAGCGGAAGCGGCTGTCATCATCATACCACATGGGATGATTGCAGCCCCAGATGTTGTTGTAAAGATTAAAATACATATCCTGAGGATCGGACGGTGATTTTGCATCCAGCAAACGTCTGCCGTAGGGGGCAACCAACGGCGAATCAATCGCTTCAATTTCTGTTGTCTGATTGCGCACACCGTAATCGGTAGCAGCCAATAGCGGGCTGTAGATGACATCCTCCGCATCAATCCATTCACCCAGCTTGCGGATTTGCCAGCCCGATTCGTCGGAATTTCTGTACTTAAACCAGTAAGCCTGCGGCAGTCTGTTGGCAGCCATACTAAAAAATCGGATTTCAATCATGTTATTTTCAAGGATGGCATACAGGCGGGGGAGACCCTGCTTTTGTGCTATTTTTTCTGCAAAGCTGAGCTGTATAACCGTTTTCTTACCATCGCTATATGCGCGGTCTGCCGATGCTGTATAGATGCCGCCTTTATAATCGGGAAGCTTGTATTTTGTATTATCCATCCAGATCCACTCAACCGTCTGCATCTCCTCCTTGATGCACTTTTTGACAAATCTTTTGTAATCGTCATTATCAAAGAGCTGCCAACTGATCTCAAAATCGAGTGTGGGAAGGGGAATTTCGACCATATTTGAAATGTCCGGTTCGTCGACCTGATAGGTGAAATCCGTACCAAGTACCTGCTGGGCCTTATCAATGTAGTCTCTCTGCTCCTGCCAGCTCTGCTCATAACGCGCCTTTTCCTCGTGAGATACTTTGCTGAAATCCTCGAGAAGATAATCGGAGAAATTGTCGAACATGAATTCATAGCCGCCCCATGTATGCTCGGGGACAAGCAGCAGATTATCTGAGAGATCGGCTATAATGCCATTTTTTTCGATATACCGCAGAAGCTCGCGGTACAGACTTAGCTTCTTGGGATCGGTACCGGCATTTTGTATCCATAGATCGCCGATTTCTTCGGTTACAATGGGCAGTGAATCCTTCACCTTACGCAGCATAATGGCGGCATCATCCAGTGTAGCGGCGCGAATACTTGCATGGGGATATTTTTCGTGCAGTTCTCTGTATATTTTTTGAATCTCTTCAACCGATTGCGGTCCGGTGTTGTCATGGGTAAATCCGAAGGTGATGACAAAATCATCAAATTCCATAGTGTTGCCGTAATCCGATTGATACATCATAATAATCTCGTCGTCAAGATATTTCCAACGGCAGAGCGGTGGAATCGACGGCAAAGGATACGCAGGATTGACGCCTAAGTGCAGAAATTCTACACCATGCTTGGCAAGAAAGGGGATCATGGCTTTTGTGTGACCGGGGACGTCCGACATTTTTGCCGCGATCGTCTTTTTCCCGAAGCGCAGATCCAGTTCGGTTGATATGGAAAGTGCATAATCTAAAAGTTCCTTACTCATCACCTCGGTGAAGAATGTGAAGGGAAGAGCGTGCCATACAATAATGCCGTCTCTGATCGCCTGAGCTACCGCTCCGTCATGATCGTTCTTGAGTGCTTCGTTTATCAGCCATGACCCTACCGTCCAAATGTAAGGCGTGTCGGTGTCCTTCAGTTCGTAGCCTCGTTTGATTGCGTTAGGGATGAATTCATTCAAATAACGCTTGACAACATTGTCTGCCATATCGCAGAAGCCGATATCCAAATGCGTTTTAAAAATGATCAGTACATCTTTTATCATAATGGTCTTCTCCATCATTGCTTGATATGATTGCCCTCATTATATCACAGGCTTATAGTAAAATCAATAAAAAACGAGACGGAATCTCTTGGATTCCGTCTCTAAATATGAGAGTTGCTATTCTCTTATGCCAGCTCATCGCGTCTGATAAATTCGTTCTGTGCACTCTCGCACATGTCGACGAATACCGCGCTGTAGCCTGTGATGCGAACCATCAGATCTTTGTACTCACCGGGGCACTTCTGCGCTGCACGGAGCTCACTGGTGTCGCTGACACTGACCTGAACCTGCATACCGCCGCGCTCGAGATAGGTTTCGGTGAGGATTCTCATGCGCTCAGCACCGGCATCTCCCGCTACGAGAGCCTTGGAGAGACGTACATTCAGCGCGCCCGAGCAGATGCGCTTGAAGGGCAGCTTGGATACCGAGTTGAGAAGGGCGGTAATGCTCTCAGCTGTGCCCGCTGTGGGCGACAAATTCTCGCTGAGCGGTGCGCCTGGCATTCTTCCATCAGGTGATGCGGGAAGCTGTGCACCCTCACCCACATGCCACATGTCGGCAATGGTAACATTGAAAGGATGAACATCGGGAACACCGGCTTCACCGATCGCTTCCTCATCGATGATATCAAGAAGCATATTCATAAGGCGTACCGCATGCTTGTCGGCTTCATCGTCGTCACGACCGAACTTGGGCGCTGTCAGGCACTTCTTGAGTAGTCTTTCGCGTCCCTGCCAGCCGTTCTTCATGGCATCGAGCATCTCATCGAGCGACACATCACCTTCGAATACATTGGTTTCAAGGGATGCCATAATGTCGGCGGCTGTACCGATATGACGAAGCAATGTATAAATGACGGGATACTTCACAGCGCCATGATCCATAGTCTTGCAGTTTTCAAGCACGCCCTCGGTGAAAATGTTTGTCATGTTGGTCATCTCGGGGAGCGCCTTTTCGTCAGCCTTGACGCGTGCACGGACAGCGTTGAATACATCCTTTACATGTGTGCGGAAGGCATCCGCAACGGCACCATAAATTTCGTCAAGTGTTGCATAATCTCGCTTTTTGTCATTCGTTCCGTCCAGCTTGACAAGCTGATCAATGATCATACGTGCAATCGAGCCGCCGGCACCGCCGATTGTGCAGTATTTCGCGGGAATATCCGGCCAGTTGCAGCCGTGTACGGTATAGTCGATGGCATCCTTCTCCTCGACGCCTGCACTCATGAAGCCGGGAATCATGGTATCGTCATTGTAAACAAGGATTGAAGCATTCTGACGAAGCTTGTCGCAGATGATCTCCCATGCTTCGCTATCATGCTCCTCAGCAGAGGTATAGCGGTAGATGATGACAGGATTTTCATAACGGGGATTGATATGTGAAGCGAAAAGTTTGGTAAGAGGATTCTTCTTATGAAGATTGGAACGACCGCCGATGACCACGTAAGTAGGATCGTCATAACCGTTATTGCGCCACCAACCGGTATCGGTGGGAGCACCGCCGCTCATCTGATGCTCGCCGCGGCCGAGGATGAGGTTGTTTTTTGCATAGAAGTCATCAATAAGAGCTCCTGCGATGTCCTCAGTGATTCTGCCTGCCTCAAGATCAGCGGTATAGAGATCGAGCAGGATATCGTCCAGTCTGCCAAGTGTCAGCGTCGGATTCATGGAGCCTGCATATACATAGTAGATTTTTTCTAAGATAGCAATCAGCTGAAGTGCGCCCCAGAATGTAGTCGGTGCGGGACCGGCTACAGCAGCAGCATTCGCTGCAGCTTCGGTAAGACCGGCTTCTTCTGCAGCCTTGGCATAACGGAGAATATAATTTTTCATCGCATTCAGCGCAAGAATCGAGCCCTCATAGAAGAGCAGCTCTTTGCCGTATGCGTTACCAAGACGCTTGTGATATTCGCTGGTGGCAAGCTCGATATAACCGTCAATACCGACAGCAATGATCTTGTACCAGTCGAGGGTGATATGACCGCCGTCTGTCATGACGATCTGTCGATTTTCTGCGTGGAACTGACGGACAAAGGCATCCTCTTCCTCGGTAGGAACGCGATCGACAAAGCGTCCGAGAATCATGTCATAAGGCATGATCGGCAGAGAACAGTTCTCCAGTACATAGGTCAGACCGTGTCCGAAGCGAAGGGGCTGGGGCAGCTCACCGTAGCGCTTACCTGCCTGATCAAGCAGCTGCCAGCGCTCTACCAGGGTGGATTCAATTGGCTTGTTGCGCAGCATGTCGATGATTTCGTCGCGCATCAACTCAGCATTTTTTAAGTAGGTTTCAGGTTTCATCAGTATCACCTCATTTGTTTATAATCACATGAATTCCGTATGCTTCAAGCATATTGCATACACATGTATAGGTTTCATCATCGGTGGATTCAAAGCCGGATAGCGTATCGTCCATTCCCAACGAATCATATTTGCTTGTGGCAAGCGTATGAAGCTTCAATGGCTCAACGCAGGTGAAGCTTGTTTCACGCAGCAGAAATTCCGCTGTTGCCTTGAGATTTTCTTCACTGTCATTCAGCCCTTTTACAATGGGAATGCGAATCAACCCATCTGCACCAAGCTCGGACAGCAGCTTGATGTTGGCGAGAATCTGTTTGTTGGAGGCGCCGGTAGCCTTTCTGTGTGCGTCATCGTCCATCGCCTTCATATCAAACATAAAGAGATCAACGTAAGGCGCTGCTTCTCTGAGGGAATCGGAAGGAATACAAAGTGCTGTCTCCACCGCTGTGTGCAGACCGCTTTCGCGGCAAAGCTGGAGTGCTTCGATCAGAAATTCCTTCTGAAGAAAAGGCTCACCTCCCGAAAAAGTCACACCGCCGCCGCTCTTATCATAATATGCCTTGTCTTTCAGCAGCAGCTTAACCAGCGCTTCGGCGGTCATCTCGCGATTTTCATACCGCCGCGCATTTGCTACACAATAATCGGCACAGTTTCCGCAGTTTTCACATTTCGAGCGATCGTAGTCAATGACACCGTCATTGATTGTAATCGCTCCCTTTTCGCAGTGTTCGATACAGATACCGCATCCGGTGCAGGAAGAGCGATAATAAGCGAGCTGCGGCTTTGGTGACTGGGATTCGGGGTTGTGGCACCAGGCACAGCGAAGATTGCACCCACGAAGAAATACAGTCGTGCGAATTCCCGGCCCATCGTGATAAGACAGCCGCTGGATATTGAAGATTTTGCCTTTCATAAAAAAGTACCTCACAGAAGGTTTGACTCATTTTAACATTCACGTATCGTCTTGTCAATAGTTAGAATTGTATATTTATATGTCAAAATGTTATATATTTATAACGTTGTTATAAGCTTAATTCTATTATACACACTGAAAATATAAATGTCAATAGTAAATAAAAAATCTCACCTGTACAAAGAAGTGAGATTTTATATGAAATAAGCTATATCCCCATCAAGGTGTTGACCTGCTCATCATCAAGGTTTCCCTGCAGATCCACAAAAATGTCGATGGTTACAACACCGCCTGCGGCATGCACATGATTCACAAAATCCTTAATATAAGCGTGGTCTCTCTTGCAGCCTCGCGCACACCAGCCGCCATTTGAAGCAATACCGAGGGGAATCAGCATGTGCGAGCGCGAGCTGTCTACAAAAGCCTGCTTAGGCAGGTAAATGAAATCCTGAAATTCGCCCGAGGTGAAATCTTCCAGCGATGAGGCTTTCACCAGCGATGGCTCACGACGTCCGTCAAGTACATCCTCGCGAACAGCATCACCGTTGTTGAAGGAGACGATTGCCTCCGGATTGCCACGCTTGACCGCGTCATAATAATGCTGCAGCAGCGCGTCGGTATAGCCGAACATGTCGGAATAACATCCGTCAATCCACCAGCCCTTCACCTTGTCGCCGTAGCGAAGAGCATACTCCTCCAGCACCGCAGCCCAATTTTTGACAAAAGTTTCGGTGATATTCCGGCGCGGCTCAACAAAGCCGAAGCGTGCACCGATTTCCCTGTCAATGTAAGGCCCGTCACCGGTATAGTAAAGGTAGAGATCAATGCCGTAAACAGACAGCGCATCATAAAGATCGGCTACTAAATCCCGCTTTGAACAGGCTTCACCCGGCTTTGTACCCGCGATTCTGTCGAAAGTTTCATTGGGAGCGCACATGTATTTCCTGCCCTGCATAAGCGTAATGAAATAGTATCCCGCGCCCATTTTATGCAGTGTCGCTGCAAGCTTCTCACAGTCGAAGCTGTCAACACAGGCATTCCAATCTTCGCCCGTACTCATTCTTCCGCCGAGATAATGATTGAATACGCCCCACCTTGCGTTATAGAAGCGGTCTGTGATGTGTGCCATCTCCAAATCCTCCGTGTGCTGAATGTACCATACCTTTATTATAACGGACATCCGATATGAAGTCAAGAAAAATCCTGCCGCAGCAGACAGCAGGATTCAAGTTTTAAATTTCAATAATTCCCAGTCTGCAGGCAAGCTCAAACATCGCAGTCCGATTTGATTGCCAGGTCAGCTTATCCCACGCTTCCTCATATGCCATCCAAAGAAATGATCGATGCTCATGAGAGAGGGAAATCTCACCTTCACATGGAAACGCAAAGCTGTATTCAGGCATGACAAAGCGTTTAGGATCCCAATGGGAACGCCTTGCCTTATTAATGCATGTTACGGGAATGCTGTAGCATGAATCAAGCTGAATCAACCCCTCCGAGGAAAGCCCTGTCTCCTCGAAAATCTCCCGCTTGGCAGCTTCGAGCGGCGTCTCGCCGTCCTCGCCTCCGCCTGCAATAAACTGTAACTGATCCATGTCTGCGCGGCGGAATACACAGACCTGAAGCCTGCCGTCAATGATGCGGTAGGGAATAGCTAAAATCTGAAAGGGTGCGCGGCTCATGAGTACCTCCTCAATTCCGTTTGTATGGTTTGTATCATTGGCATAAATCAAGCGTCTTGTATTTCGGTCGATCTGCCATTACAGCTTTCTCGCTTTCACAATGAGGAAATTCGCTTTGATATATTCCTTCTCAACGGTCGGCAGAAGCTCCACAGCCCACTCCTCAGGCAGCGGCTCACAGACCTCCTCAATCATCAAGCCTGCGCGGGCAATATCGGTGAGAAGCACTCCCATAGGTCGGTGATACTTCACCACACCATCCACAAACCAGGTGATTACCCGTTTGCCCGGGCGGTTGTAATCCGAGAAGGTATAGGATATGCGGTTGCCATTCTCATCCTTGTTGAAATGTCCCTTGCCGTCAACTGTCGCCGTGATGATCGGATGCTCCTGCGAAAAGAGCAGAATACCATTCGGCTTCAGCAGAGA
Organism: Clostridia bacterium; assembly: GCA_017399105.1. Classification (GTDB taxonomy): domain Bacteria; phylum Bacillota; class Clostridia; order Oscillospirales; family CAG-272; genus RGIG1743. The sequence continues at coordinate 54,564 of JAFQEJ010000028.1, read as the reverse complement.
AGCGATATCACGGGTGAATGCGGCAAAATCCTCGCAGTAGTGGAAGGCAAGAGAGCTGTATATGAAATCGAATTTTTCATTCATCCCACCAATTTCGCTCATATCCATACGGATGTATTCGATCCTGTCATCTGCAGATTCAACCGAAGCCACCGCCAGCATTTTCTCAGAAATGTCAATACCAACTACACGGGCGGCACCCCGCTTGACAAAATCCATGCAGTTGTGCCCATAGCCGCAGCCAATGTCAAGTACAGCGGCACCGATGAGGTCGGGGATTCGCTTCGCCATGGCAGGCTGCTCCAGCAGGACATTGAGATTGTCTTCCCGTTCTCTCAGTGCCCTGTAGCTGTTGAAAAAGGTTTCGTTGTCAAAGATGTTCTGCGGCTTCATGTGATCGCTCCTTCCGAATACATATGAATTCTTGTGTGAAAATATTGCTCCTGAAAGCTGACAGCACGCTCAAGTTCTTCTCTCGTATAGCATATCCCTTCCGGTGCGCCTACAAGCTTGTCTTCACAGTCATTGTAACGCTCGATTAGGGCAATGATACATACTTCAATCCGATCGATTGGCTGATCAATCCCCAATATATAGCAGTCAATTTCTGCACCGTCACCGCTTACTGTGTTAGGGATGAATCCATAATTGACGGGATAGATCATATTGGGATGTCTGGGGTGTGCACTTCCAAGCGGGCGGTCGATGAATACCGTTACCCTGCGCCCGAGATAAGAAATCAGGTTCATAACTGCCTCCAAAACAGAAAACTGTCATTTCATTGTAACATGAAATGACAGCGAATGGAAGTATTATAACCGTTTTTTCCTGTATATGCGTTCATTTATTTTGATTTGCAAGCCATTGCAGATGTTTCTTTCTGTAGTGCTCATACATCATGCCGAGCACGCAGTCGGGCAGTCCCCCATCAAGTACCGCAGCCTCGATCAGACTGCTTGGCAGATAATCAAAGAAGGCTGTGATCAGTCGGTAATCAAGCTCGCTGTCCAATATTTTTTCAAAGACGGTCATAATTGAATGTTCATCCAGCAGCGGCATCAGTTTTTGGAGCAGGGTCACATCCATTTCATTTTCACCGAACTTGGTGCCTGCCATCAGTTCAATGACATTGTCATCATTGAGGTATTCAGCCAGCTCCACAAGATAGGACAGATCAATACCGTGCTTCGATAATCCGCTTGATAACTGTTGAAGGACACTCGGTTTGATCAACGGTGCAATGTTGACGATATCCTCCAGACTGTTTGCCTGAATCTCTGTGCTGCCGACTGCAACGCCGCCGAGGATGCGCGATTCCTCAGTGGTGGGACCGCCAGCGCTGATGAGAGCGTCGAGCGTGGTGTCGAAAATCTGAGCGATGATGACCAAAATGGAAACATCGGGAAAGCTCTCGCCGCGCTCATATTTAGAAATTGCCTGACGGGTGAGGTTCAGCCTGTCTCCAAGCTCCCCTTGAGTCATGTCAGCTCTTTTGCGAAGCCGGGACAGGTGAGCACCGAATTTTTTCGTATCAAACATTGAACCGCTCCTTTTCCGTTTTTAATATTGTACCGCACAAAGGATTGAAATGCAAGCAATGTATAGTTGCGCCCGGAGTTGACAAGCACGGCTTTATGATTTATAATTAAGGATATATTTATTTGTAAATGAAGGTGTAATATTGAACCGATTGAACTATAAAGAATATTTTGCAAATGTAATCCCCTGTCTCGGTTATGGCATATGCTGCGGCTCTGTGACAGGAGTCACCATCTTTCTCTTCAAAATCGCCGCCAAAAAGCTGGAGGAGCTGTCGCGGCTGACCTACAGCTTTGCCGACAGATCACCGCTATACATCCCGCTGATCTTTCTTCTCCTTGCTCTGATCGCGGCAGCCATGTGGATGCTGCATCGGAAGCTTCCTCAGGTAAAGGGCGGCGGTATTCCCCGCAGTGAGGGCATCCTTCGCGGACTTTTGAGCTTTCGCGGCCCAACAACGCTGATCGGTACGCTGATTGGCAGCTTCATGAGCTTCTTTGCAGGACTTCCCCTCGGCAGTGAAGGCCCTGCGGTGTTGATCGGAACGTCGATTGGCGGTATCTTCAGCGATTTCTCCAGACATAAATCCGCATGGAACCGCTATATCATGTCAGGCGGCGCGGGTGCCGGTTTTGCTATTGCTACGGGAGCGCCGCTTTCCGCCATGCTCTTTGTGCTGGAAGAAATACATAAGCGCTTTACTCCCATGCTGATACTGATCGTTTCTACCTCGGTTGTGGCAGCAAGCTACGTGAACGGATTGCTTTGCGCGCATTTTGAGCTGGACAGTGCACTCTTTATCATCGAAGAAATCTCTCCCTTCGAGCTTGAGCATGTAGGATATCTTCTGCTTCTCGGTGTGATTGTTTCTCTGGCGGTTGCGGGATTTGATGCTTCTATTGGATGGATAAAAAAACTGACCACAAGGATTGGCGGAAAATTTCACGATATCACCAGGTTGCTCATTGTATTCTTTTTGACCGGAGTTCTTGCAATCACGATCACCGAAGGCGTTTACAGCGGACATCATGTCGTAGTTGAGGTTATAGAAAATCATTTCACACTCGGTATGCTTTTCCTTTTGCTGGGGATTCGTATGCTGCTGATGCTGCTTGTCACCGACAGCGGTGCAACCGGCGGTATCTTCATTCCGACTCTTGCCATCGGAGCGCTGCTCAGTGCGCTGATTGCCAAATTGCTCTTTGCGATCGGTATGCCGCAGGAGCTGTTCGGTGCGGTGGTTCTGCTTGGAATGTGTGCCTTCATTGGCGGCACATTGAGATCACCTTTGACAGCATCGGTGCTGTTCCTCGAGCTGACCGGGCAGTTTACCGACCTGTTCTATGTGCTGCTTGTCATCTTTACGGTCAATTTCATTACCGAAATATTCCATCAGAAGCCATTCTATGACCGCGTTCTCGAACGCATGGAGGAGGCACAGAATCACGGCAGAACGGTGAAAATCGGCTTTTTTGAAATGAAGGTATCGGGTGGTGCATTCGTAATCGGAAAAGCAGTACGCGATATCATGTGGCCCTCTTCCTCGGTAGTTATCAGCGTTACCCGCGCCGAGGGAAACTTCCAGGACATGGACAATGACGGAGAAAAAAAGCTTTATGAAGGTGATACGCTGGTGCTTCGTGCGAAATATTTTGATGAAGAAGAGATAAAAAATCACCTCTTCGATCTTGTGGGGAGGGAACACGAGATAAGAACGATCGATGACTTATAAAAAATGGGGATGGCACATGTAAATGCGTCATCCCCGTAATAATTTATGCTATATTCCTTTTTCATCATCTTCCGTCTCAGGTTTATCCGTCCTGATTCCCCATCCGTCAATACCGCTTTTCTGAAGTGCACCGAAGATGCGATGCTTCACACCCCGATGCTCCTTGTCCAGCGAAATGATCAGCTGTTTCATTTCCTCGCGCTCGGTATTTTTGTCCTCGGGACAGGTGCTCTTCACCAGCGGCAGATTGGGATTGCCATTCATAAAGTAGCGGATATCCTTTTCCTCTGCATACACCAGCGGCCGAATCATGGTCAGATTTTTGCGGCTGAGATAGGTAACCGGTGAGAAGGAACCGATGCGCCCCTCATGAAGCAGATTCAGCATAAAGGTATCTACCACATCGTCATTGTGATGTCCCAGTGCAATTTTATTGCATCCCATCTCCTTGGCGGTGTCATGAAGAATACCGCGCCTCATCTTGGCACAAAGAGAACAGGGATTGGTTTCCTTGCGGATATCGAACACCACCTCACTGATTTTTGTATCCACAATGCGATATTCAAGCTCCATTTCACGGCAGAGATCGACAATTGGGGTAAAGTCCATGCCCTCAAAGCCTGTATTTACTGTGATGGCGCAAAGCTCAAATCTCGCCGGATAAAAACGCTGCAGGTTATATAGAGTGCAGAGCAGAGCAGTGGAGTCTTTGCCTCCTGACATGCCAACCGCAATTCTGTCGCCCTCTTTGATCATATGATATTCTTCAACCGCACGTCTCATGCAGCTGAGCAGATGGCGTATGTTTTGAAATTCAACCAATGTAATTCTCCTCAGTATGAAAATTCGGATGGAACTATTATATACGATTTCAAACAGTCACGCAAGCATTTTTCACAAAAATTTACGGGATGTATATAATGTTATCAATCTGATTTAAGGAGGACCATTATGGCAATCAAGATTTATATTGATCAGGGGCATAATTATTCCAACCCCAATGCGGGAGCAGAGGGCAACGGCTTCCGTGAGCAGGATATTACCTATGATATCGGCACAAGACTTGCAGCTCTTCTGCGCGCCGATCCCGAGTTTGAGGTGCGCACATCCCGTACATCTCCCACGCAGATTCTGGGCAATACTGTCAGCCAGAGCCTTGCCGCAAGAGTGCAGGATGCCAACTCGTGGGGAGCGGATTATTTTATCAGCTTACATACCAACGCATCTACTGTAATGAGTGCCAGCGGAACCGAAGCTTTTGTTTACAATCTTTCATCTCCCGCTACAGGACTTGCCGAAGAGATTGTGGAAGGTATTACCGAAGCGACCGGTCTCCGTAACCGCGGCGTAGCCTCCCGTCCCGGTCTGTATGTACTGAAGCGCACCGCAATGCCTGCAGCGCTGATTGAGATGGGATTTATATCTAATGCAAATGATGCTGCCCTGATGACGCAGAATCCCGAGCTTTTTGCAAGAGGCATATACAACGGCATAAAAGATTATTTCGATTGAGCAGCCGAAAAGTTTTTTGCAACCTGCATTTCGTCTTGCTTTATTCATAAACTGAACCTATAATGTAAATAGACAGCGTGATGTGACACAGATCATTTTCACGCTAAAATCACAGACGAAATGAGGTACATTTATGTCTACGCTTGCACAAAGATATGCCAATTTAAAGAAGCTGGTCGGCGGTAACCGCGAGATTATGGGATACGAAGAAACCTTCGGTATGCCCCGCGAGGAACAGCAGCATATTACACCGCCTAATAAGTACATTCGCCGTATCCTTGCCGAGATTGAGTTTTCGATCAATCTCTCCGAGGCAAACGAACATGAATATGATGATATCATCGGTGCTGCCATCGATCATCTTGCCGCCGGTATCGCAGAAGAAGGTGTTATGACCAAGACCTCCTGCTTTGAAGCTGAGGCAATTCTTGCGCCCCTTGCCGAAGCTGCAAAGGAATATAAGCTGATTCTCGCCGGACACGCACATATTGATATGAACTGGATGTGGAGCTGGCATGAAACAGTAGCTGCTACTCTCGCAACCTTCCGTACCATGCTCAATATCATGGATGAATATCCCGAATTCTGTTTCTCCCAGTCTCAGGCATCGGTTTACAAGATTGTCGAAGAGTTTGAGCCCGAGTTGATGGATCGCATCAAGGCGCGCATTGCCGAAGGCAGATGGGAGATCACCGCTTCCGCATGGGTTGAAACCGATAAGAATATGCCCAATACCGAGTCGCTCCTGCGCCACATCAAGTATACCAAGAATTATCTCCGCGACAGCTGGGGTATCGACCCTGCCAAGCTTGAAGTGGATTTCTCTCCTGACACCTTCGGTCATAGCGCCAACCTTCCCGAAATCGATCTGAACGGCGGCGTAAAGTATTACTACCACTGCCGTGCTCTGGATGGAAAGCAGGCTCTCTATCGCTGGCGTGGCGCATCGGGCAAGGAAATGCTGGTTTACCGCGAGCAGTATTGGTATAACAGTGCCATCACGCCGAAAATCGGCGCAGGAATTATCGATATTTCCAAGCGTTGTGCCGGATTCAAAACCGGTCTTGTGGTCTACGGTGTCGGTGATCATGGCGGCGGACCTACCAGACGTGATGTAGAGCGTGCCATCGAGATGATGGAATGGCCCATCTACCCGCGCATCAAGTTCGGTACCTTCCATGAATTCTTCCATGAGGCAGAAGCTGTGCGCGATCAGCTGCCGCTGGTTGATCATGAGCTTAACTTCATTTTCCAGGGCTGTTACACCACTCAGTCGCGCATCAAGATGGGCAACCGTGCCTGCGAGCGCGCTCTGACCACCGCAGAAACTATGAGCGCATGGGCAGCAAGCAAGGTTCATGCTACCTTCAACGGAAAGGCATTCGAGCATGCATGGCGTGATGTTCTCTTCACCCACTTCCACGATATCTTAACAGGCTCCTGTGTACAGGATTCCCGTGAGCATGCGATGGGACTCTTCTCCAACTCCATGGCAGTGGCTCAGTCCCAGTTTGCATCCTCCATGCTGAAGATTTCCGAGCAGATCGATACCTCCTCCATCGAGATTGACGGCGATATCGCCGCTTCCCAGTCTGAAGGTGCAGGTGTTGGATTCGGTGTTGAAGGATATGTCAGCGGAATGCCCAGATCCGAGCGCGGAAGCGGTAAGACCCGTATTTTCAATATTTTCAACCCCACTCCCGTCAAGCGCAGTGAGTGCGTGGAAATCACCGTTTGGGACTGGGTTGGAGATCTCCGTTATGCCAAGGTCACAAAGCCGGACGGCACTCCCTTGCAGTTCCAGAAGATTGACGGTGCGCTCCAGCAGTATTGGGATCATAAGTTCTTCCGTTTCCTCGTTTATGTGGATGTGGAAGCGCTCGGCTATACCACCGTTGTTCTCAGCGAAGGTGAGATGGGCGATACATACCCGCTCTATTATCAGGGCGATACCCGTACCCACGGCGACTGTAAGAACTGCGTGCTTGAAAATGAAAAGCTTCGCGCTGAGTTCAACTATAAGACCGGCGAAATGGTTTCGCTTGTTGATAAGGCAACTGGCAAAGAATACATCAAGGCAGGAGAAAGTGCCGGACTTCGCTATGTAGAAACCGAATGTGCAACCTCCAGCGCCTGGAGAATCGGTAACTATCTCCGCAGCCACGCCATCACCGATTCGGCTAATATGCATACCGAAATCTGGGGCGAGCTGAAGAAGGGCTTCTATGTGGAGTATAAGATCAAGGGATCTACCGTTCGACTCCATGTCAGCCTTTCCAAGAATGCTCCCGCTCTTGAATACCGTGCCGAGGTCGATTGGCATGAAATCGGCGGTGCTACCATCCCTGTCCTCACTTATGAGCTGCCACTTGCCTATGCTGCTGAGAAGTATCTCTATGATGTCCCCGCCGCTTCCATCGAGCGTGCACCCCAGGATCAGGATGTTCCCGCACTCCAGTATGCACTTGCAAAAGCTCCCGATGGTGCTTCGGCAGGTATCGTTACCGAGAGTAAGTATGGTTATCGCGGTCGCCCCGATGGTATGCTGATTGCAACCTTCATTAATACATCCACCGGTCCCGATCCCTATCCCGAACGCGGTATCCATAAGATCAATTTCCATGTCGGTCTCTTCTGTGCCTGCCCGAAGGTGATGGAGGATACAGCTACTGCCCTGAACAACAGGATGTCCTACCAGCCTGCAGGTTCCCATAAGGGTACCCTTCCCATGGAAGGCTCGCTGCTTAGCTTCGATTCTACGCGCTGTGTGATCTCTTCGGTTGCAATGGACGGAGACGCACTTCTCGTTCGTGTCTATAATACAACCGACACCGCCGATTCCTGCACGCTGACCTTTGAGGAAACGGTCAAATCCGCCGCTTCGGTTGACCTCATGGGAACACATCTGGCAGAACTGTCTGCATCTGACGGTAAAATCAGCTTTGACATTCCCGCATACGGCGTGATGAATGTGAAGGTTGCCCTTTAAACGGATATATCCCCGGCACTTCAGACAATGAGAGAAAAATGATAATCAAGCGGCGGCAGATATAAAGTCTGCCGCCGTTTTGAACTGTATAGGAGTTTCAAATGATCCATCTTGATTCCTGCACCTCTCCCCTTGGACATATCACGCTGGCAGCAGATGAGAATGCACTCCTCGGACTTTGGTTTGATGGACAGAAGCACTATTTGCGCGGACTGCCAGAAGAATGGCAAGAAGGTGAAAACAAAATAACATCTGAAGCAAAAAGGTGGCTGAAGGCATATTTTAACGGTGAAAATCCTCCTGTAACACTTCCGCTGAATCCCAATGGAAGCTGTTTTGCTCAATCGGTTTATACAGCACTTCTTGAAATCCCATACGGCAAGACAATGACATACGGTGAACTTGCGGTGCGTGTTATGGGAACAGAGCAAGGACGCAGATATGCTCGTTCAGTCGGAACAGCAGTCGGCAGAAATCCCATCTCGATTATGATCCCCTGTCACAGGATCCTCGGTGTCAATCGCAGTCTGACCGGTTATGCCGGAGGAATCGAGCGCAAAAGAGCACTGCTGGAGCTTGAGTGTACACTTTATTCTATGTTGTTGAGATGAAAACAAAACATTGTTCAAACAGGCGAAATGACTGTACTTGACATTTTACGAAAGATGTTATATAATATGCCTGTCAATCAAACTGCTCATATCCGGGAGGAAACATATGACTGCTCCGAATTATAAACGAACAAAATTTTCCTGTTTCTTTGCCTATCTCGCCATGTCCTCGGTTTTTGTGCTGCCGCCGATGCTCTTCATGACCTTCCATGAGATGTACAGCATATCCTACACACTGCTGGGAACACTGGTGCTGATCAATTTCTGCACACAGATGACGGTGGATTTGATTTTTACCTTCTTCTCGAAGTATTTCAATATCCGCAAAACCGTCCGCATCATGCCTCTTTTAACCACGATAGGTCTGCTGATATATGCAATCCTTCCTTCGGTATTTCCGCAGTATGCATATCTCGGTCTTGTCATCGGAACGGTCATCTTCTCGATTGCTGCCGGACTTTGCGAAGTTCTGCTCAGTCCGCTGGTAGCGGCAATTCCTTCGGAGCATCCCGAAAAGGATATGAGTATGCTCCATTCACTCTACGGCTGGGGCGTCGTCAGCGTTGTTCTGTTAAGCTCGGTGTATCTCTTTATTTTCGGTACCGAAAACTGGATGTATCTGACGCTTTTCTGGGCACTGCTGCCATTGCTTGCTTCATTCTTCTTCTGCACCTCTCCCATCCCCGATATGGATATTCACTCCTCCGAGAAGGGGGCGGGAAACAGAGGAATGGGAATCGTTCTCTGTGTGATCTGCATTTTTCTCGGAAGTGCCGCTGAAAATACCATGACCAACTGGATTTCCAGTTATATGGAAAATGCACTGCAAATTCCGAAGGCTGTGGGCGATATCCTCGGTCTGGCGGTATTCGCACTGCTGCTTGCCATGAGCAGAGTGATGTATGCGAAATATTCCCCCAATATCTCCAAAACACTTCTGTTCAGCATGATCGGTGCGACTGCATGCTATCTCGTTGCCGGTCTGTCAACTAACGTGATTCTGGCATTTATCGCCTGCATTCTGACCGGAATCTTTACTGCCATGCTCTGGCCCGGAACGCTGATTCTCATGGAAGAAAAAATCCCGTCCCCCGGTATTGCCGCTTATGCGCTGATGGCAGCCGGCGGTGATATGGGAGCCTCGATTGCTCCTCAGCTGTTGGGCATCGTTGTTGATAAGGTATCGACAAGCAGCTTCGCCATTGAGCTGAGCAGCACAACCCTCATGACCCCGGAGGAGATCGGACTCAAGGTCGGTATGCTGATCGCAGCAATTTTCCCCATTCTCGGCACAGCACTTCTGATCTGCATCATAAAGATTTACTCAAAGAACCGTAAAGAAAAATAAGCTTACTGCATCATAAGACCTGTGATATCAGAAAAGATGTCACGGGTCTTTACTTTGTATAAAGTATGAAACGGTAAAAAAACGGGCATCTCTATAAAGGCGATGAAACGTCCCTCGAAAAAGTCATCGAAGGACGCTTTCTTTATAAGGAGGCAGAAGGATGAATTATACAGACGAAGTGATCGCGCGTGTAAAGCGGGAAAATCCCGATGAACCCGAATTTCACCAGGCTGTGCATGAGGTGCTCGATTCCATTTGCGCTGTGGTTGAAGCTAATGAAAAGCTCTACCGAAGAGAGGCACTGCTGGAGCGGCTGGTAACACCCGAGCGGCAGATCAGATTCCGCGTGCCATGGATTGACGATCACGGTCAGGTTCATGTTAACACCGGCTACCGTGTACAGTTTAACAGCGCCATCGGTCCCTATAAAGGCGGACTCAGACTTCATCCATCGGTGAATTCGGGGATTATCAAATTTCTCGGCTTTGAGCAGATTTTCAAAAATTCTCTGACCGGACTGCCCATCGGCGGCGGAAAGGGCGGTGCAGATTTCGATCCGAAAGGAAAATCGGACAGAGAAGTGATGTTATTTTGTCAGAGCTTTATGACCGAGCTTTGCAAGTATATCAGTGCAGACACCGATGTTCCTGCCGGAGATATCGGAACAGGTGCCAGAGAAATCGGATACCTCTTCGGCCAGTATAAACGGATTCGCGGTGTCTTTGAGGGCGTGCTGACCGGAAAAGGGCTGTCCTACGGCGGCTCTCCCGGGCGAACCGAGGCGACGGGATACGGTCTGCTCTATATTACTGAGGAGATGCTGCGCTGCCGGGGCGAACATTTAGAGGGCAGAACAGTAGTTGTTTCAGGCTCGGGTAATGTGGCTCTCTATGCCATCGAAAAGGCGCATCAGCTTGGGGCAAAGGTATTGACCGCCTCTGATTCCGACGGATGGGTGTATGATCCCGCCGGCATCGATTTGACGGCGCTCAAGGACATCAAGGAGGTCAAACGGGCAAGACTGCGCGAATATCCGAGTTATCGCTCGGACGCCGAATATCACGAAGGGAGAGGAGTCTGGAGTGTCAAAGCTGACATTGTCTTGCCCTGTGCTACCCAGAATGAATTGAACCTTGTGGACGCAAAGCAGCTTGTATCAAACCGAGTGATTGCCGTCGCGGAGGGAGCAAACATGCCGACAACCGAAGAAGCAACGCACTATCTTCAGCAGCATGGCGTCAGCTTTCTGCCCGGAAAAGCGGCAAATGCGGGAGGCGTTGCGACCTCAGCGCTGGAGATGTCCCAGAACAGCGGACGCCTGAGCTGGTCCTTTGAGAGAGTTGACGAAAAGCTGAAGGGGATCATGTCAGAGCTCTTTCACAGCGTCGACAGTGCGGCGCAGCGGTACGGACATGCAGGCAATTATGTGATTGGCGCGAACATTGCAGGCTTTGAAAAGATAGCAGGTGCAATGCTTGCACAGGGAATCATATAAGATGGGGGACGGCAAAATGAAAAAGAAAGAGAAGAACTGTCCTCAAACGGTCGATTTCAGTGAACAAACGCCGGATATTCAGATTGATAATGAAGATCACGATCGTCTGTACGAAAAAGTATTTTTGTCGCGCGAAGCCACAGATGACAGCGAATATACGCGGAATACAACTACTTGGGATTAAAATAAACAGCAAGCCGAACATAAGTTACTTCATGCTCGGCTTGCTGTTTATTCCCAGCTGATTCGTTTGATATTATTCCACAATCGCTCAGATTCGCTGCAGATCAGCTTTTTCGCACATTCATCTACAGCTTCAAAAAGCGTGAAGGTTAATTTTCCATCTTTATGCTTCCATTTGCCGATTACTCTGCCATGAAGCAGAATGGCAGGCATAACAATGCCGGCAAGATTAAAGATACCGCGAAGATACTCGGGCTGAAGACACAGACTCTCCTTTTTTTGATAACCCAGCATCAGTTGATCAAATCCCGCAAGGAGAATACAGGGCGGCATATTGCGATTATAATCTTTGCCGTTTTCGATATAATAATAGGTTTTACCGTCTAAGAAGCTGCTTCTGACCGGCAGCCTTGAAAGCCAGTCTTTGACCTCCGACTGCTTTGCACCGAGAAAGTACATGGCATCGTGAATTGTTGCGGGAGCAAAATTGGTAAAGTAACGGCGTGCAATCTCAAGCTTTGCGGTTTCATCGGACATCGGTGTGAAGGCAGGAGTAAGGCAGAAAGCTTTATTCTCCTGTACTGTATAATTCATGAAGCCGCGCTCGCACAGCTCTCTAATGCCGCCTCCCCAGGGATCGAACATGCTCTCCTTCTCCGGTTCGGTCATACCCTGCTCATGACAGATTTCCTTGAGATTGTCGCGGGTTTGCGGTCCCGATTCCAGTGCAGACAGGATGATCTTTGAAAAATATTTCTGCCGCTCGGGTGTCAGGGCCCACTTGTCCCGCTGATTCCAGAAGGTATAACCGTTCCATTCATTTTTTCTGTAATCTTTACCGTTGCCGCATCGGATGAAGAGCGGCAGATCGGATGCGGCAAATACATGTACCGTACCGCGGATTGTCCAGCTCTTGACAAGCCCGTCGGAAAGTGCAGACTCATCATCTGTGCAGCGAAGCTTCAGCGCATGTATTGCATTCACCATAAACTGAGCCTGAATACCGCAGAGATCGCGCACTACCGACAGCTTGTCTGCTTTTTCGAGCAGATGATGTCCTGCAAGTCTGCGAAGCAGAATTTCTTCGCGTGTCATGGTCGTCCCCTCAAATCAGGATTCCGTTGCAGTGATCAATCTCGTGCTGTATGATCTGCGCGGTCCATCCTGTGAATGTTTTGATGCGGGTTTGCAGTTCGATTGTCTGATATTGAACCTTGATGCTGCGATAGCGCTTTGTCTTTCTCGGCCCGCCGAGCAGAGAAAGGCATCCTTCCTCGGTATCAAAGGCGTTCGATTTTTTCAGAATAACAGGATTGAGCATTGTCATATAATCACCGTCACAGAAAAAAGCAATGATGCGCTTCTTCTGCCCGATCATATTTGCCGCCATACCCACGCAGTTCTCTTTATGAGCGATGAGTGTATCGAGAAGATCGCGGACGACGGAAAGATCATCTGCCGTCGCAGGCTCGGATTTTGCTGCGAGAAGAAGCGGATCATGGATGAGCGGTTGTATCATGGGAACCTCCTTACTCACTCAGCGTCCAGCCGAAGTCGTTGTGGTAGATCATTAGTCTGGTCATGCCGCCGTCAATACAGATATTCTCTCCCGTGATGAAGCCCGCCCTGTCAGAGCAGAGGAAGAGTACCATGTCGGCAATATCGCGGGGATGCCCGACCCGTCCCGCCGGTTGTTGTGATGCGTCTATGCCTGAAATCGGTTCTGTGGAAATCCAGCCGGGAGAAATAGAGTTGACCCGTATTCTGCCCGAAAAGCTGACAGCAAGGGCATGGGTAAGCGCTGAGATACCTCCCTTGGCAGCGGTGTAGCTCTCGGATTGCGGTTGACTCATGCGGTCACGGGAGGAGGAGATATTCACGATGGACGAACCTTTGGAAAAATAGGGGGCGAAAAGCTTGGCAAGATAGAAGGGAGCTGTCACGCCGACACGCTGCGCATATTCAAAATCCTCATAGCTGCATTCATCGATACCCTTAAAAAGGGGCGCCGCATTGTTAATGAGAAAGTCCACTTTCCCGTAATCGCATAAAACTTTATCTGCAAAACGCTCAAGTGTCGCTTTGTCTGAAAGATCACCCGTGAAATAGTCGTTGTCAAGAAGATCAATGGTGCAGACCTTCGCACCTGCCTTTAAAAATTCCTCACAGATACATTTGCCGATTCCACGGGCTCCACCGGTGACAACAGCCACTTTATCATTAAAATAAGTTTTCATGTCATTCCCCCGAGGATTTATAAAACTGCTTTTTCATATAGTCAATGCGAGATGCGACGGCAGCCTTCGCAGTCGGTGCATGCTCCGAAATATCAAATCCATGCATAGTCCCCTTTGTTTCAACAAGCTCAGTCGGCACTCCGTCATGCCGAAGCTGTTCTGCGTAAGCAATTCCTTCATCGCGCAGACAATCAAACTCAGCACTTTCCACATAAGCGGGAGGCAACTCTGCCAAGGACACAGCTTCGGCAGGTGAAGCATAGATCAGATTTTCAACTGCATTGCCGAGATATCCCTGCCACATCATGCGTGAGAGGATGCTGTTCCACATGGGAGTATCGGTGAAGCTTTGCATCGACCGAGTGATCATTCTGCGGTCGGTAACGGGATATACCAGCAGTTGAAAGCATGGCTTGTAAGCACCGCGGTCACGCGCCATCAATGCGACAGCGGCGGCGAGATTACCTCCTGCACTGTCACCGCCGACAGCGATTCTGTCGGGGGCAATACCCAGACGGTCTGCCTCTGACACCGTCCACAGCAGTGCCGCATAACAATCCTCAACCGGAATTGGATAGGGATACTTCGGTGCCAGCCGATATTGGACGAAGATAACCTTGCAGGGGGTTTTCAGAGAATATTCCTTTGCAAGCCTGTAATGATATCCTGCACCGCCAAAAAAGAATCCGCCGCCGTGATAATAAACGAGGCTGGGGAGCACGCCGCATGTTTCCTTCGGTTCGATGATCAGCAGCTCCACGGATGCTGATCCGAAACCTTCCATTACCTCTCTGCGCACATTAATTTCCCGATCACGGAAGAGACTTTGCGGCGGCTTCATGCAGGAGCCGAGAAAGCCTGCCAGTTTCGCATTCCGTATTGGCGGCGCGAAAAGGGAGTAGGGGAAGAATTCTTTGTTTATGGGATATTTGCTCACGACAGTACCTCACTTCAAGAAGGTTTTGTAATCCTCATAATTTTTTCTGAGCAGAGCGGGCGTATCCAGCCCATAAGGACAGCGTGTGCTGCATTGTCCGCAGTTGAGACAGCTCTCGATTTTCTTCATCATCGCCTGTCCGCGCTCTGACAGATGTCCCGCAGCAGGAGAACGGCGCAGGAGCAGCGACATGCGAGCACAGGTGAAAATCTCGATACCGGCGGGACATGGCAGGCAGTATCCGCAGCCTCGACAGAATTCGCCGCTCAGCTCAGCGCGCTCCTTATCGATAAAAGCGGAAAGCTCTTCATTCATAACCGGAGAATTTTCGTTGTAGGAGAGAAATTCATCAAGCTCACTCTCGCGCTGAATGCCCCAGATCGGTGCCACCGGATATTGATCAAGAAAAGCATATGCCGCATCTGATCGGGTGATCAGTCCTCCTGCCAGCGCCTTCATACAGATAAAGCCCACATCATGTTCTTCGCAGAGCTTTACCAGCGCCTCCTCCTTTTCACCTGCCAGATAAGAGAATGGAAACTGCAGTGTATCATAAAGTCCCGATCTGACCGCCTCCTCAGCGAGTGCAAGACGGTGGTTGGTGAAGCCAATAAAACGGATCAATCCCTGAGAGCGTGCCTCAAGCATGGCTTCATACAGTCCGCTGCCGTCCCCCGGCTTTGGGCAGAAGGAAGGGTTATGGAACTGATAAATATCGATATAATCGGTTTTCAAAAGACGCAGACTGGTGTGAAGCTGTTCCCGGAAGCCCTCTGCCGTGGTCGACATGGTTTTGGTTGAGATGATGATCTTTTCACGCACATCCGAAAGTGCCATACCCAGCTTTTCCTCGCTGTCCGAGTATGCGCGTGCCGTGTCAAAATAGTTGATTCCGCCCTCGTAAGCTTTTCTCAGGATACGGCATGCATCCTCCATTCCCACACGCTGAATGGGCAGTGCACCAAAGCCGTTTTTAGATACCTTCAGTTCGGTACGTCCTAAACGAAGAAATTTCATATCTGATTCTCCTAAATTATTCATTCGATAACAGTATTATACCATTCCGACATTCCTGCGTCAAGATATACACTGCCCACAAGATTTAATTCCACAGCCGATCGGTGTTTTCATAACACTGATTGACTTCATCCCAGATATGCTCTGTGCTTCCCCAAATGCCGTAAAAGGTTCGCCAACGCAGAAGTGAAGGGCTGTTTTCTGTAACAATCACAGCAATTGGGAATACAGGTGTATTGTCATTGAAGCGCCCATTACTGACATAACGGATCGTCTCTTCCGAATCCTGCGAAAGAGGACTGTTGGTCACATTGATGATCGGCGGATGGAGGCAGAGTAAAAAAATGACAACGAACTCCGTGACAAGAAGAAGGAGCGAAAACAATGCGGCGGATCTCCGTTTATCCTCTTTTCGCCCGAAAATAAGAAAAAGAATCATCGGCGGCAGGATCATTCCCATAACAAAAATGAGCCACATGACGGTTATGATGATGTTTTCCATAATTACCCTCCATATGTGATGTTGTATATGTGACGAGAGAAGGGGGAAAAAGTTCCGAACTTTCCATATTGCTCTTGACAGAAGTCAGAGATTTATTATATAATATACTATGTATTGTTATCCAAAGATACAACCAACATATTGTAACAAATATCATCTGTACCACAACAGCTTGTAGTGCAGAGGTAAGGATTATTCATGGAAAGAAGCAAAGTAACGGTGAGCGAGAAGGAAATCGCCCGCCAGAGAGAATACGCCGCAAAGATGCGCGGCATAATCGGAATGCAGGGGCTTGCAGCTCACATCAGAACCTATGGCTGCCAGCAAAACGAAGCTGACAGCGAGCGGCTTGCAGGCATGGCGGAGGAGATGGGTTATCGCATCACTGAGCATGCGGAGGATGCAGATCTTATCCTCGTCAATACCTGTGCGGTAAGAGAGCATGCTGAACTGAAAGCACTTTCGATTACAGGTCAATTCAAGCATCTGAAAGCCAAGCGTCCTCATCTTCTCATCGGCATCTGCGGATGTATGGTCACCCAGGAGCATCGCAAGGAGGACATCAAGCATAAATATCCCTATGTAGATTTCCTTTTCGGAACAGGTATGCTCTATAAATTTCCCGAAATTCTTTATAATGCCTATCACAGCGGCACGCGAAGCTTCTACATCGACGATACCGAGGGCAATATTGCAGAAGGAATCCCGGTCAGAAGAGAAAGCAGCTTCAAGGCGTGGGTCAGCATCATGTATGGCTGCAACAATTTCTGCACCTACTGTGTTGTCCCCTATGTCAGAGGACGTGAAAGAAGCCGTGCCAAGGAGGATATTCTCGCCGAAATAAAGGAACTTGCAGATGCCGGCTACCGAGAAATCACACTGCTCGGACAGAATGTAAACTCCTACGGCAAAGATCTCGGCACAGGCTACGAATTCCCCGATCTTCTGGAAGACATCTGCAAAATCCAGGGAGAATTCCTGGTGCGCTTCATGACCAGCCATCCCAAGGACGCAACAAAGCGTCTGATTGACGTAATTGCAGACAATCCTAAAATGGCGAAGCAGTTCCACCTTCCGCTTCAGTCGGGAAATAACCGGGTGCTTGAGATTATGAACCGACACTATACCCGTGAGCATTATCTGGAGCTGGTCGACTATATGAAGGAGCGCATTCCCGAGATCGCTATAACAACCGATATCATTGTTGGCTTCCCCACAGAGACAGAGGAAGAATTCGAAGATACGCTGGACATGCTCCGCCGTGTACAGTATGACAATATCTATTCATTCATCTACTCCAAGCGAGCGGGAACACCCGCTGCAAAGATGGAGGGACAGATCCCGGCTGATGTGCAGGGGGCGCGATTCTCCCGTCTGCTTGAGGTGCAGAATGCGATATCCCATGCGCGAAACGAGGTCTATGAAGGAAAAATTGTCCGCGTATTGGTAGAAGGCAGAAGCAAAACCGACGATACTAAGCTCACCGGCAGAACCGAGCGCAACCGTCTTGTGCATTTTGAAGGGGATGACAGCCTGATCGGACAGTTTGCCGATATTCTTGTCACGGGAGCGCAGACGCACTCGATGACAGGTGAATTGAAAAAATAAACAAAACAATCATAAACGAAAGAGGTAAATGAAAATGGAAATTCTCGAACTTGCAAAAGAACTTGGTAAAATGATCAAGGAAGATGACCGCGCAAAGAAGGTCGATGAGACCAAGAAGATCTACGCCAAGGACAGCGCCCTCCAGCAGGCGGTCTTTGAATATAATGTACAGCGCAGTGTTCTCGAACAGGAATGCGAGAAGGAAACTCCCGATGAGGAATTTCTCACATCGGTCAATAAGCGCATTAAGGAGCTTTACGATACCATCACCACAAATCCCAACTATCTCGCTTATGAGGAGGCTGAAAACGCCCTTCGCATGCTGATGGAAGAGATTGATGCAGTTATCAACAACGAAATTCTCGGCGAAACTGCATGCACCGGAAGCTGCTCCTCCTGCTCGGGCTGCGGACACGATCATCACCACCACGAGCACTGAGCATAACCGATTTACGAAAGGAGGGATTTCGCCATGCCGCTGACTCCCATGATGTGTCAATACCTTGAGGTAAAGGAAAAATATAAGGATGCCATTCTCCTGTACCGTCTCGGAGATTTTTACGAGATGTTTTTTGAGGATGCCAAAACGGTTTCCCGAGAGCTGGAGCTGACTCTTACCGGCAGAGACTGCGGACTTGAGGAGCGTGCTCCCATGTGCGGGGTTCCTTATCACGCTGCCGAAGGCTATATCGGCAGACTGGTTGCCAAAGGCTATAAGGTGGTCGTCTGCGAGCAAATGGAAGATCCCGCAACCGCAAAGGGACTGGTCAAGCGTGATGTCACACGCATTGTAACTCCCGGCACCGTCATCGATCCCAATATGCTCGAGAGTACCCAGAATAACTATCTCGCTTCGATCTATATTACTCCCGGTGAGGTCGGAGTCTGCTTTGCCGATGTCTCCACCGGTGAAGCTTCAGCGGCAAAATTTTTTGGTGAGCGAGCCATTGAACGTGCAGTCAATGAGCTTGGTACCTTTGCGCCCCGCGAGGTTTTACTCAATATTGATTCGGCAGATTATCCCCAGCTTGATGAAATGCTGCGCGGCAGACTGAAGAGCACGGTTCAGCAAAAACAGACCGATCGTTTTGATTTATCACATGCCGGTGCTGCTCTGCTGAAAAACATCAAAAAATTGCCCTCAGAGCTTGGTATGGAGAATACCACCCTTGTCTGTGCAGTCGGAGCTCTTGTAGACTACATCGCCGAAAACCAGCGCACTGATATGACCTATATCAAGTCGGTGAAGATATACAGCGAAGGTCAGTATTTAGAGATGGATGTCAACACCAGACGCAATCTCGAGCTTACCGAAACCATGCGTACCAAGGAGAAGAAGGGAACACTCCTCTGGGTTCTCGACCGCACAAGGACTGCCATGGGCGCAAGACTTCTTCGTCGCTGGGTGGAGCTTCCTCTGCTCAATATCGCTGAGATTGAACGCAGACAGGGGGCTGTCGAGGAGCTTTACGATAACTTCATGAAGCGTGAAGAACTTGGTGAGCTGCTTCGCGGCGTGCTTGATGTGGAGCGGCTGTTATCAAAGGTTGCCTACGGAAGTGCTGTCAGCCGTGATCTGAAAGCTATCTCCCAGACCGCCGCTCAGCTTCCTGCCATCAAGGAGCTGCTCTCCGATTCCCAGTGTCCCGAGCTTGTCGATCTCTACCGCACGCTTGATACTCTTGACGATATCAGAGAGCTGATTGACTCAGCGCTGGTTGATGAACCTCCTTTCTCGGTGCGAGAGGGCGGCTTTATCCGCAAAGGTTATAATGAGGACGTAGATAAGCTTCGTTCCATCATCGAGAACGGCGATGGCTATGTTCGCGAGATTGAAGCCAAGGAACGCGAAGCCACCGGCATCAAGAATCTGAAGGTCGGCTATAACCGCGTCTTCGGCTATTATATCGAGGTTACAAAATCTAATCTGGGTGACGTGCCTCTGACCTATATCCGCAAACAGACACTCACCAACTGCGAGCGTTACATTACGCAGGAACTGAAATCGGTGGAAGCAACCATCCTCAGCGCCAGCGATAAGATCAATGTGATCGAATATGAACTCTTCTGCGATCTTTTGAAAAAGGTCAATGAGGTGTCTCCCAGAATCCAGCAGAGTGCCGCAAACCTCGCACTGCTTGATGTCTATCTCAGCCTTGCAGATGTGGCAGTACGCAACAATTACATTCGTCCCACCGTGGACTACAGCGATATCATCGATATCAAGGAAGGACGCCATCCCGTGGTTGAGCAATTTGTACGCGATAGTTATTTCGTGCCCAATTCCGCTTGCCTTGATACCACATATAACCGCATGATGCTCATTACAGGCCCCAACATGGCAGGTAAATCTACCTTCATGCGTCAGGTGGCACTTATCTCGGTTATGGCGCAGATTGGCTCCTTTGTTCCCGCGAAGGAAGCTACCATCGGCATTATAGACAAGCTTTTCACCCGTGTAGGAGCTTCGGATGATCTTGCATCGGGACAGTCTACCTTCATGCTCGAGATGAATGAGGTCGCCTATATCCTCAAAAACGCTACGCGCCGGAGCCTTGTCATTTACGATGAAATCGGACGTGGTACAAGCACCTATGATGGCATGAGTATTGCCCGCGCTGTCGCCGAGTACACAGCAGGGAAAAAGCTGGGAGCAAAAACGCTCTTTGCAACCCATTACCATGAGCTCACCGAGCTGGAGGCTGACGGTAACGGCATCGTCAACTATAACATCGCTGCCAAGAAGAAGGGCGATGATGTCACCTTCCTTCGCCGCATTGTTCGAGGTGCCGCCGATGACAGCTACGGCATTGAGGTTGCCAAGCTTGCGGGTGTTCCCAATGAAGTCATCAAGCGTGCCAAGGAGATCCTGAAATCACTGGTCGACGGAGCACAGAACACGCAGACCGCTCCGCAAAAGGTAAATTCAGTCAATGAAGACATCAATTTGACCTTCGATGATCTCAAGGACCGCGAGGTTGCCGATAAGCTTCGTGCTGTGGATGCAGACACACTGACTCCCCTTGAAGCACTCAGTCTGATTTACGAACTGAAGAAAATTCTAAAATAAACTACAGGAGGTGCCGGAATGGCAAAAATCAATGTACTTGACTTTCATGTTGCCAATATGATCGCAGCAGGCGAGGTTGTCGACCGTCCGGCATCAGCGGTGAAGGAACTGCTCGAAAATGCCATCGATGCAGGTGCCGATGAAATCACCGTGGAGATTAAGCGCGGCGGTATAACCTTCATCCGCGTAAGCGATAACGGATGCGGTATGACGCGCGACGATGTGCGTCTGTCTGTGCTCCGACATGCCACAAGCAAGATCAGAGACGCTGCCGACCTCGACGGCATCATGACCCTCGGCTTCCGCGGTGAGGCATTGGCTGCTATCTCTGCGGTGTCGAAGATGCGTATCATGACCAAAACCGCAGAGGAAACGGTTGGAACGCTCCTTGAGAGCTGCAACGGCGAGATTACCGATATCACCGACGCCGGATGCCGTGAGGGAACCACCGTGATCGTGGAGGAGCTCTTTGCCAATGTTCCCGCACGCCGAAAATTCCTGAAAAAAGACGCATCCGAAGGTCTTGCCGTGGGAGCCGTTGTGGAAAAAATCGCCCTCTCCCGTCCCGATATCGCAATCGCATTTATTGCCGATAATCAGCGAAAATTTGCCACCGAGGGCGACGGGAAGCTGATCAATGCCATTTATGCCGTTCTCGGCAGAGACTTCGCAAAAAAATCCGCCAAAGTTTCGGGTATGACCGACGGAGTTGAAGTAGAAGGCTATATCGGCAGACCGGACAACACCCGTGCCAACCGAAACTGTCAGAATTTCTTCATCAACGGTCGCTATGTGAAGAGCCGCACAGCCGCTGCAGCGCTGGAAGCAGCATTTGATTCCTATATCCCCTCAGACCGCTTCCCGACCTGTGTGCTCAATATCATCCTCCATCCCGCTTATGTGGATGTCAATGTCCATCCCGCCAAGCTTGAGGTGAAGTTTTCCAACGAAAAGATCGTCTTTGATGCCATCTATTCTTCGGTTCGCAATACCCTGACAGAGCACCTCGACCGTCCAAGAGTCACCATGGAGCCGGGAATGTTGACCGGTGAAAATGTTCGCGGACTCAATCCCTTTGTACCTATCTACGATCCCTATACCAACGACGAAGATAAAACCAAGGCTGCACAGAGTAAAATTGCCTTTGACGAACCGCGGCTTGCCTCTCCCGATGAAAGAATTCCAAGTCTTCCTCCAAAGGACGAGGTATCCCCAAAAGAAAAGCCTCGTCAAGAGTCTCCTGCGGTACTTGAGGAAAATGAGCCAACTATCGATCAGCTTGTTCCTCCTCTGCGGCCATATCAGGCACCTGTGTCTGAAAATCCCGCATCCGAGGAAATCCCTGTGATCCCCCTTGATGTGATGCCCGATCTGAATCTCGATCTCTCCGCTTATGTGAAGGAGAGCGAACCTCAACCGGCAGCGGAAGCGATGCCTGCCGAATCAAATTATGTTCGCCCCTCCGAGGAGCGCCGCTCCCCCGAATTGAAGGTGCCCCACTACAAAATGCTTGGCGAAGCCTTCAATTCTTATGTGTTCATAGAGCTTGGCGACACCGTTCTGATGATCGACAAGCACGCTGCCCATGAGCGCATTATTTTCGAGGAAATGAAGCGCAATATGCAGGTGGGAGCCTCCTATTCCCAGGTACTCCTCATTCCCATTGAGCTGCATATGACGCCCGAGGAATGCGCTTCGCTCATCGAATATGCCGATGAAATCAAGTCCTGCGGATTTGATTATACCGTAAGAGAGCACCGGCAAATCAATGTGGAGATCACGCAGATTCCCGCCGCTCTCGATCAGAATCAGGCACAGACACTGCTTGCTACCATAGCAGGCAGACTTGCCGACGGCACGGGAACGGTAGATACCTCCCGTGAGAGCTTTTACGAAAAGGCGCTCTATCAGGCATCCTGTAAAGCCGCAATCAAAGCGGGACGCATCTATGCAGAGGAAAATATCCGCTGGATCTGCGACCGACTGCTCTCGCTGACCGATATTAAGGTCTGCCCTCACGGCCGTCCGGTTGCTATCGAAATGAGCAAGCATGATATCGAAAAGCAATTCAAACGAATCTGACGATCCTGCCGTGATCTGCGGCATGGAAATATAAAGGAGAAGCTCCGCTGTACTCGGAGTGAAAAAAGCATGTTTACATTAATCAAGAAAGAAAAAAGAGCACGCCGCGGCAGACTGGAAACGGTTCACGGCGTAATCGAAACCCCTGTGTTTATGAATGTGGGTACCTGCGCTGCCATCAAGGGCGGCGTCTCCACCATGGATCTGCGCGAGCTGAAGTGCCAGGTGGAGCTGTCCAATACCTACCATCTGCATATCCGTCCCGGCGACCGACTCATCCACGATATGGGCGGCATCCACAAATTCTTCAACTGGGATAAGCCTGTCCTCACCGACAGCGGCGGATTCCAGGTGTTCTCGCTGGCTCAGCTCCGCAAGATTAAGGAAGAAGGCGTGACCTTCGCTTCTCACATCGACGGCAAGCGTATTTTCATGGGTCCCGAGGAGAGTATGCAGATTCAGTCCAACCTCGCCTCCACCATCGCCATGGCATTTGATGAGTGCGTGGAAAATCCCTGTGAATACCACTATGCAAAGATGTCCTGTGCCCGCACTGCAAGATGGCTGGAGCGCTGCAAGGTTGAAATGGCGCGGCTCAATTCACTTCCCGATACCATCAATCCTAACCAGCTTCTCTTCGGTATCAATCAGGGAAGCACCTATGAAGACCTTCGCATGGATCACATGAAGCGCATTGCCGAAATGGATCTCGACGGCTATGCAATCGGCGGTCTTGCTGTCGGTGAGAGTGCAGAGGAGATGTACAATACCATCGATGTGGTAGAACCCTTTATGCCGACTGAAAAGCCCCGTTATCTTATGGGTGTCGGAACTCCTGTAAATATCCTCGAGGCAGTGTGGCGAGGTGTCGATTTCTTCGACTGCGTTATGCCCAGCCGTAATGCCCGCCACGGCAATCTCTTTACCTGGCACGGAAAGATGAATATCATGAACGAGAAGTATATCGCAGACGGCAGACCTATCGACGAAAGCTGTCAGTGTCCCGCCTGCCGCAGCTATTCCCGCTCCTATATCCGTCATCTTCTCAAGGCGAAGGAAACTCTCGGCATGCGTCTTTGCGTGCTGCATAATCTCTACTTTTATAACGATCTGATGGAAAAGATCCGTGAAACACTGGACGGAGGCTATTACGAGAGCTTCTATAATAAGTACCGCATTGTCCTTGGCGAACGATCCGAGATGTAAAAGGCTGTTTGCGGTGTGCAGCGTCTCGGTTGATATAACGGTACAATGTAATAAAAGAAGGGTTGACGCATTTGCAATGCGTCAGCCCCTTTTTGAATGTTAAATTAAATAAGATCAGCCCATATCGCGGAAGACCGGCTCAGGCATGTCTTCGTCCTCTTCATCCTCATCATAATAAGGATCAATCATGATCTCCTTGATCTTCGGATAAGCCGCATAACAGGACATATAGGAGCATGCACCGAAGAGAAGCAGGAAGGGAATGAGAATGCCCAGCGTCGGCAGATAATAGCAGATCATGAAAGTCATGAAACCGACAATAACAATACCGAGCAGTGCCATCAGATTGCGTCTGATGCCGAGAATCATAAAGATCAGCGAATTTTTAAGGATTTTAAAAATCGACAGGTCGAAGGTCACCATCAGAATATACATATAGAATCTCATGATGATATAGAAAAGCGAGATTGCGATAGTGATCCAGAAGAAGATATTGAAGAGGCTGATTCCCGTGTTCAGCGCATAGGTCCAGACATCATAAACAATCAGCCCGAGAAAGAGTACATCAAGAATGCCGAGGATCATCCCCTGTACCTTATTGCGCTTGATAGCATACCAGAAATCATGCCAGAAGAAGATGGGCTCGCCCTTGACAATGTTGCGAAGAATGTATGTGGTACCCACATTCACATAGCCGAAGGTGAAAATGATAAGCGCTCCCAGCGACATGCATATATAGGTGGCGGTTGTCGCAACCGTTGCATACTTCTGTACACCGAAGACACCGAAGAGCGCCGCGGAAACAGGCGAAACATCAAACTGCATCATACCGTACAGATTGGAAAAAAGCTGATGCTGAGGCTGTACCGTGTCGAGATTGAAAAGGCCGGTCATGGCGATGATGACAAATATGATGGGGAAGTTACCCAGCACCATAAATAAATTGACCTTCACCAGATCGCGAAAATGGATGGAGAAGGATTTGAAGAAATTTTTAAGATTCTTGGGACCCTCGGGCTCCTTCTTGATGCCCTTGCCCTCACCGCCGTTAAAGAGGTTGTAGAGATTGAATTTCTTTTTCTTGTTGGATGAAACAGCCATTTTAAAATTCCTTGTCTTTGTCAGAATGTTGTAATCAGAATAAAACCAAATGATCGCAGAAAGCGCAGCAGGATAAAGCATGCAATCAGCAGCAAATAGTCGGGTACATAGCGGAATGCGGCAGGTGAAAGTGCAAAATGCCGCAGAGAGAATCCAAAGTGCGCACACTCGCGGGAAAAACGATAGGAAAGAGCAGAAGCGCGCGCAAAAAGCAGAATCATTGCCACAGAGGCGATGATAAATACTGCGAAAAGAAGTGCACCATCTGTCCCGCGCAGCGTCAGCTCAGCCGCGATGGCAGGGGCAGTGTATCCGCAGAAGGCGGCATAAGCAAGCAGAATCAGCGAGGAAATATGCAGTGCAAAGGGGGTCATACCCGAAATAAAAATCAGCATCAACAGTCCCGTATCAAGAAATGTCGAGGAGATAAACGATCTGACCCCATCGAGCAGCGGTACACCGATCAGTCCGCTCACATCGAAAATGCGCATCATCCGTTCGGTGGGAAGCTCCCTGATTCCGCCGTAAATATATGCCAGTATTCCCAGTGTGTATGCCAGCGTGCCCAGCATAAAAAAGAAGAAGAGCAGCCGAAGCTTCACGGAAATTTGCTTATGTTTGTCCATATCCATCACCGATATCAAGATATGTCGGCGACAGTGAACTTATTCCTCCGAGAAGAGTCTTGTCATCTCGGCAGCACGGTCATCGCAGGCTTTCATTGCCCGTGTGAGGATGCCCTCAAGATCGGCATCGTAAAGCACATTCATCGCCCGCTCGGTGGTGCCGCCCTTTGAGGTGACAGCAGAAATCAACTCTTCAGGCGTCTTTCCGGTGGTGATTGCCATATCACAGGCGCCCTTTATCGTGGCACAGACCGCGCGCATGGCATCCTCCCGCTCAAAGCCCGAGGCAATTGCCGCATTGACCATGGATTTTATAACCAGATAGATATAGGCAGGCGAGCTCCCGCTGACCGAAATGACCGCATCCATTTTCTCCTCGGGAAGAATCAGTGTTTCACCGAGCTTTCCGAAGAGGGAAGTGATAAAGGAAAAGTCAGCGTCACCGACCTGCTCATTTCTGCAGATTGCGGTTACCCCCTCGCCAAGAAGTAGCGGCGTGTTGGGCATGGTGCGGATGCAGGCGATGTGAGCACCCAGTGAATCTGCAACACGTGAAGTGGTGATTCCGGCAGCAATGGTGACATAAACATGATCATCGGAGGGAGCACACGCCGCCATGTCATCAAGCAGCTCTGCGAAATTCTGCGGCTTTACAGAGAGAAATATATACCTTGCAGCCGAGAGTGCATCGGCGAGATTATAGGTGCATCTGCAGCCGTGTGCTTCAAACCGCTTCTGCTTCGTCTCATTGCGGACAAAGACGGTAATCTCTGCCTCGGGCATGCTCGATTTGATACCGACGATGATGGCTTCAGCCATGTTGCCGGCACCGAGAAATGAAAAGGTAGGATTCATAAGGGACTCCAAACAAAAAAAGTTATTTATTATATTTTAATAGACAACCGCCCTTCTGTAAAGACAAAATTGTAAATAATGTGACGGCAAAATAAAAATTTTACAAATAACCGATGTCATTCTATTGAAAATCATTTGTTTATGATTTATAATTATCCAAGAATCATTCAAAGGAGGAGTTAAAATGAATTTCGGAAATCAACCGCCTTTCCACGATAAAACAACGAAAAAGATTGAAATCAAGCCTCAAAAAGCAGGGAAGATCGCTCTTATCGTTGTCATACTCGTCTTTTTATTCATCACCGCCACAAGCTGCTGGTACACAGTAGACGATAAGCAGCAGGCTGTGGTAACCACATTCGGCAGGGTCACAGAGGTAACCGGCGCCGGTATGCATTTCAAGCTGCCCTTCGGCATTCAGCATGTCGAGAAGGTGGATGTCAACATTTACCAGAAGATTGAGCTGGGTTACCGCAGCAATTCAAAGGATGACGATGGATATGATACCATCGAAAACGAAAGCAAGATGATCACCGGAGACTACAATATCGTCAATGTTGACTTCTTTGTCGAGTATAAAATCTCCAATCCCGAGAAATATTTATATAATTCCTACCAGCCCGAGGCAATCCTCAAAAACCTTGTTCAGAGCCAGATCCGCAATGTCATCGGCTCGGCTGTGGTCGATGATGTTCTGACCACCGGCAAGGAGGAAATCCAGATCCGCGTCAAGGAGCTGATCACCGAGGTGCTCGAGGAATATGACATCGGTCTGATGCTCACCGATATCAAGATTCAGGACAGTGAACCGCCCACACAGGAGGTTATAGAAGCCTTCAAGGCTGTTGAAACCGCAAAGCAGGGCGCCGAGACCGTCATCAATCAGGCAAAAGCATATCAGAACGCAGAGATACCCAAGGCGAATGCCACCGCCGACAAGCTGATCCAGAATGCGGAATTCTTAAAGCAGAACCGCATCAACGAGGCAGCCAAGATCGTGGCAAAATTTGAAGCCATGTATAACGAATACAAGCTGAATCCCGAGATTACACGCATCCGTATGTATTACGAGGCTATATCGGAAGCACTTCCCGGTGTGAAGGTCTATATTGATACCTCAGATACCGGCGTACAGAAGCTGCTTCCGCTGGAATCGCTTGTATCATCTGCAGATTTAACAACAGGAGAGGAGAGTGCGGCAAATGAAGGCTAAAGTATTAAAAATTATCATCCCGATTATTCTCGTTATAGCAGCAGTGGTTTTTTTCTCTTCCTGCTATACTGTAGCCGAAAACGAATACGCCTGCATCGTGCGCTTCTCCAAGATCGAGAATACCGTCTCCGAAGCAGGACTCAAGTTTAAGATTCCCTTCATCGATTCGATCAGGAAATTCCCCAAGACCATCATGCTCTACGATATTCCGCCCTCTGAGGTGCTTACCTCGGATAAAAAGAATATGACGGTAGACAGCTACATCCTCTGGGAAATCGATGATCCGCTGACCTTCTTCAAGACGCTCGGAAACCTTGGTGAAGCTGAAAATCGCCTGGATGTAGTCACCTACAACGCGCTGAAGAATTCCATGGGTACCATGGAGCAGAACGCCATCATCAATCAGGAGGACGGTGCAGAGCGCAACGAATTTTATGAGCATATCACGGAAGAGGTTCGTGAGCTCTCGTCTACCTACGGTATCCATATTGTAGATGTAAAGATCAAGCGTCTCGACCTGCCTGCCGACAATGAACAGGCGGTATATACCCGCATGATCTCCGAGCGCAATCAGATTGCCGAGAAGTACACAGCCGACGGCGAGTACGAAGCCTCCATCATCCGCAATGATGTGGATAAAGAGGTCAATATCATCATCTCCAACGCCGAAGCCGAGGCAGCCCGCATCGAAGCGGAAGGTGAAGCGGAATATATGCGCGCTCTTGCCGCAGCCTACGATACCGATGAGAAGAAGGAATTTTATGAATTCACCGCTTCTCTTGATGCACTGAAGGCTACCCTCAACGGAGATGAGAAAACAGTCATTATCGGTAAGGATTCCATTCTCGCAGAGATTCTGATGGGTGTGGAGTAATATCGACAAAAACGATCAAAAGGGAAGGACATTGTCATGATGCTGAAAAACAGGCTCGCACGCTATTTTGTCCGTATCCCCACAATCGAAACAGAGAGACTTATCCTGCGCCGCATCCTGCCGAAAGACTGCGAGAATATGTACGATTATTCAAAAAGGGAAGAGGTCACCCGCTATCTTCTCTGGATTCCCCATGAGTCGCGCGAGTATACCCGCCGCTATATCGATGCACTCCAGACGCAGTATCGCTCGGGGCAGTTTTATGACTGGGCGCTGGAGCTGAAGGAAAACGGCAGAATGATCGGTACCTGCGGCTTTGCGGCGATCGATGAAAAAAATAACTCAGCCGAGGTCGGTTATGTGCTCGCACCCGATTATTGGGGCTTCGGCTATGCACCCGAGGCACTTCGCGAGATTCTTCGTGTCGGCTTTGAAACGCTCGGCTTCAATCGGATTGAGGCACGCTACATGACCGGAAACGAAAAAAGCCGCCGTGTCATGGAGAAATGCGGCATGAAGTTTGAAGGCATACGCAGGGAAGCACTCTATGTGAAGGATTCCTATCGCAGCATCGGCTATTGTTCCATGCTGAAAGATGAATTTTTCTCGCTCTACGGCAGACATGAAGTGAAAAACGAACCAAAGCCTCATTGGTATGATGCCTTTGTAGGCGGCGTTAACAAAAAATAAATCAGTTGAATATTAAGGAGCAGTATAACGTGGATATCAGACATGTAATCGACTTTAACGACATAACCCCGGAGCAGTGGGATGCACTTTGCGCCCTTGGCGGAGAGATCAAGGCTTCTCCCCGTGATTTTGAGCGCGCATGTGAACATAAGATCATGGCAACCCTCTTTTATGAGCCCAGCACCAGAACTCAGCTTTCCTTCCAGACAGCCATGATGCGCCTCGGCGGTAAGGTCATGGGCTTCGCCGACCCCAGCAGCAGCTCGGTATCCAAAGGTGAAACGCTTCGCGATACCGTTAAAATTATCTCGGCATATTCGGATGTGACGGTTATCCGCAATCCGGTTGAGGGCGCAGCTTATGCCGCTTCTCTTTATTCCCGCGTGCCGATCATCAATGCGGGCGACGGCGGACATCTCCATCCCACCCAGACCATGACCGATATGTTTACCATCCAGCAGAACTTCGGCAGATATCAGGGACTTACCATCGGTCTCTGCGGTGATCTGCTTAACGGACGTACCGTTCATTCGCTTGTCCGTGCGCTCTCCCGTTATGAGGGCAATACCTTCTACTTCATTTCCACCGCCGAGCTGAAAATGCCCTCTTATGTCACAGAGCTTCTCCGCAAGACCAATAATACTCTCTATGAGGTTGAAACCCTCGATGAGTGCATTTCCAGGCTGGATATCCTCTATATGACCCGCATTCAGCGCGAGCGCTTTAAAACTGCCGAGGATTATGCAAAGCAGTCGGGCATTTATATCCTCACAGCAGAAAAAATGAAGCAGGCAAAGTCGGATATGATCATCCTGCATCCGCTGCCCAAGGTCGATGAGATCGACTATGATGTGGATGACGATCCCCGTGCACGTTATTTTGAACAGGCAGAGAACGGCATGTATATCCGCATGGCGCTGATCCACGAGGTCTGCATAAACAACAGCCGCATTGCCATGCCGGGCGCATATCCCGCACCCTCGCCTGCATACTGCAGAAATCCGCGCTGCATCTCCAATCACGAGAAATATCTCCCTCCGATGATCAAGGAGACTGACGGTCATCACTTCTGCGCATACTGCGATCACAAGCTTAAGGTTTAATCTAAAAAATGAAACAGGCAGACTTGGGGGAGTCTGCCTGTCTCACTATATTTAAAGAGGGGTTTGGGGGTTTACACTGATATTATAGCATTTCCCGGGAAATACTGCAATAGACAAAGAAAAAATAATTGTAAATAAAATATGAAATATTACCGCGAATACTGTGAAAAAGAACACTTGTTAATGCTGTGTTCACACAAAATGTACGATGGTATGATATAATGAACGTGAGTTCACACAGTAAAACAGGAGCATGTATGTCCGAGATCAATGCAAAGCAGACCTTCAAAGTTGCAACCTTCAATTTAAGAAAGGATTCTTTATTCGACTTCGGCAATCGTTGGCGGTACCGGAAAAGCCACGCCATCGGTGAAATGAAGCGTCTGGGAGCCTCTGTCATCGGTGTACAGGAGCTGCTTCCTTCCATGCGTGAGGATATCACAGAGCAGCTTGACGGCTATTCGGTGTTCGGACTGGGCAGAAGTAAAAGCACAGGCGGCGAGCATAACGATATTTTCATCGACAACGAGCTCGCTGAGGTGTCTTATTCCAAAACCTTCTGGCTTTCAAAAAATCCGGACAAACTTGGAAGCCGTGCCTATTATGCTCTTTTTCCCCGCATCTGCACCGTCTGTGAAGTGCTTTTGCATCATACGGGAAGAAAATTCCGCGTCTACAATACCCATCTCGATCATATATGCGGTCCTGCGAAGCGTCTCGGTGTGCGCATGATTCTTGAAAATATCCGTGCGGTAAACGAAATCGAGCCTATGCCCGTGATCATCATGGGCGACCTGAATGCAAAGCCGGGGGATACAGCCGTCAGAATGCTGATCGAAAATCGTATCAAAAAATTCAGAAATACACTTGCCGAGGTTGGTGAAAGAATGGGAAGAACCTATCACGGCTTCAAAGGTAAAAAACAGGGCGAACAGATTGATTATATCTTCGTTTCCGAAGAATTTGAGATCGAAAATGCTCAGATCAGACGTGATCGGAGTGCCAGCCGTTTCCCATCCGACCATTATCCGGTGGTGGCAACGCTCAGCCTGTCTGTATAGGAGTCATCATGAAAGAATTCAAGCAAATACTTCAAAAATTATTCCATATCTCACCGACACAGATGATCATATTGGGCTTTATTCTGGTCATTCTGATCGGTGGATTGCTGCTCATGCTGCCGATCTCGTCTGCGGACGGCAATGCTGCATCTGCGTCTGATGCGTTTTTCACTGCCGTCAGCTCCACCTGCGTGACAGGACTTGTGGTGCGAGATACAATGATCGAATGGTCGCGCTTCGGACAAATCGTGATCATCGCCATGATACAGATCGGAGGTCTCGGATTTATGACCTTCACCGTTCTTATTTCTATCCTGCTGAAGCGCCGCATCACCCCACGGGAACGAATGATCATTGCCGAATCCTTCAACCTCAATACATATGAGGGCATCGTGAAAAAGATCCGCATGATTCTCATAGGCACCGTTATCGCGGAGGGAATCGGTGCCGTCATCCTTGCAACGCAGTTCATCCCTATATTCGGTATAGGTGAGGGGATATTCAAAGCGATATTCCATTCGATTTCCTCTTTCTGCAATGCGGGCTTTGATCTGATGGGGCAGCATGCGGGAGCCTACAGCTCGCTCGCCTGTTTTGATTCTTCACCACTCATCCTATTTACGCAGATATCTCTTATCCTTGTCGGAGGTATCGGATTTGTTGTATGGGACGATATCTATTCCTTTTTCCGCAGACGCTCCCGACTCTCTATCTATACCAAGCTGGTTCTGATGATCACCGCAGTGCTGGTGCTCGGCGGTACTTTGATTTTCGCACTGCTTGAGTGGAATAATCCGGGAACCATCGGCGGCATGACGCCTTTAAACAAGCTGGTCAATTCGACATTCTACGCTGTCACGCTGCGAACCGCCGGATTCACTACCTTCAATACAGCTGCACTGAGAAGTATTTCGGTTCTGATTTCCTGCCTGTTTATGTTCATCGGAGGCGCATCGGGTTCAACCGCAGGCGGAATTAAAATGGTGACCTTTTGGCTGATCCTCTACTCGGTTGTCCGTGTTGCTCAAGGCTACAACGATATCAATGTATTCGGACGAAGAATATCCCTGCGAACCGTACTGCGCGCACTGACCATCGCAATTATCGGAATGGTTTTCATTACCGCCGCTTCTGTGTTTATTACACTCGTTGAGGATGTTTCGCTTTCTGCGGCGATTTATGAATGTACCTCCGCATTTGCAACGGTGGGAATTTCCATGGGCATGACCCCTGCGCTGTCGGGAATCAGCCGCCTTGTGCTGATGCTGCTTATGTTTATGGGACGTGTGGGAATCCTCACCATCACCTACTCGCTCATGCTGAACAGCGCAAAGAAAAAATCCTGCATCAGTTATCCCGAAATTCAGATTATGATTGGTTGATAAAGGAGAAACACATATGAAATCATTCTGCATCATCGGCCTCGGCCGTTTCGGTAAAACCCTTGCCAAAACTCTCGCAGAAGAGGGCGCACAGGTCATGGTTATAGACGAAGATCCCGATTCAGTCGCTGCAGTTGCCGATATCGTCACCAGTGCTGTCATCGGCGATCCCACAAATGAAGCTGTCCTGCGTACCTCGGGTGTTAAAAATTATGATTGTGCGATTGTCAGCATATCCAAAAAAATCGACGACAGCGTGCTTGTAACCCTCATGCTCAAGGATCTTGGCATCGGTTGGGTTGTCGCCCGTTCGGTGTCAGAGCTCCATACCCGCGTGCTCGAAAAGATCGGCGCCGACCAGATTGTCTTCCCCGAACGCGATATGGGTGAAAAATTCGCCTATATGCTGGGACGTGAAAACGTGCTCGATTACATTGAATTTTCGGATGAATATTCCATTGTCGAGATCAAAGTACCGGAATCCTGGCTGGGCAAGGATCTGATCAAGCTGGATATCCGCCGCAAGTACAATATTACAGTCATCGCAGTCCGCACCGAATCGGGCAAAATTGATATCTCTCCCGGTCCCAACCGTGTCTTCCGCCCGGGCGATACCGCAACCCTTGTCGGCATGAACCGGGATATTGACAATATCGTCAGGGACGCAAAGTAAAAATTTACAAATAAGGCTTGAATCCAAAGACCTGCCGAAGTTATAATGATAGAGTTATATTAAGTATAAAGCAAAAGGAGAGAGACCCATGACCATGACACATTTCCTTGAAACAACAGCGACTCCCACCGGCGGTGCCGATCCCATCATCACCATCGTCATGCTCGTTGTTATGGTCGCCGTCTTCTATTTCTTCATGTACAGACCCCAGAAGAAGCAGGAGAAGGAAACCAATGATATGCGAAACAATCTGTCCGTAGGTGATGAAATCACCACAATCGGCGGCATCATCGGCAAGATCATCAGCATCAAAGAAGAGACCGTCCTCATCGAAACCAGCGGCGATAAGACAAAAATCCGTATCCTTCGTTCTGCTGTGAGAAATGTGGATGTAAAGGCAGAAGACGCGGAATAATCTGTGCATCCATCCCGTATAATGTATAAAAAACAAAACGGGGTGATGTTATGAATCAAACGCTTCGGGGCGCACTTGTTACTGTGGTAATGACTGCGCTCCTTGTCTTTATTCTGCTGCTCGGAGCTTCGGGGATTGCCTATATGAGTGATGATCCCGACAGTATGCTTTTTCCGCTATCGCTTGCTGTACAGCTTGTTTGCGGCATCGCGGCAGGTGTACTGTCGGTGCGTATGATCAGCGGCAATCCGCTTGCCGGAGGGATGATCGGCGCCGGGATTCTTCTGCTGCTCATCGCAGCTGCTTCGGTATTCTTCCGCAGCGGTGTTCCCATAAACTGGCTGAGAGTGCTGATCACCGTTGTAATCGCCGCCGCATCATCGCTTGTCGGTGCCTATATCGCGCAGCCACGGGCAGCAGATCCCGCCAAAAGACGGAAGCATCTGGAGCGGCGCTATGTAAGCTGAAGCATGAGGACTCATCTGTTGAGACAGATGGGCTCCTCTTTTTTTGTTTGTTTTCACAAATTAAAAGAAAAAAGTGATAAAAAATCGCAACACCACTTGACGAAACCGAAAAAATCAGATATAATAGACTTATTCTATTGGCAAAATCATCAGGTTTTGACCACAATTTGGAGGCATCAATATGAACAGAGTTTACAATTTTTCCGCCGGTCCGTCTATGCTCCCGCTCCCCGTACTTGAAAAGGCAGCTTCGGAGATGATCTGCTACGGTGATTCCGGAATGTCTGTTATGGAGATGAGCCACCGATCACCTGTTTATGAGGCGATCATTACAGAGGCTCAGTCTCTGCTTCGATCTCTTATGAATATTCCCGACAACTACAAAATTCTCTTCCTTCAGGGCGGCGCATCCACACAGTTTGCCGCAGTTCCGCTTAACCTGCTCAACGGTTCCGGTAAGGCTGATTATGTTGTAACCGGTCAGTTCTCCAAGAAGGCATACAAGGAAGCACAGAAGTACGGCGATATCCGTCTCGTTGCATCCTCAGAGGACAAGAATAATACATATATCCCCAAGCTCACCAGGGAAGATTTTCGTCCTGATGCAGACTATGTCCACATCTGCTTCAACAACACCATCTACGGCACCAAGTGGAACTATATCCCCGATACCGGTGATATCCCGCTGGTTGCAGATATGTCCTCCTGTATCATTTCCGAGCCGGTTGATGTCAGCCGCTTCGGCGTGATCTATGCAGGCGCACAGAAGAACATGGCTCCCGCAGGTCTGACCGTTGTTATCGTCCGCGAGGATCTTATGGGTAAGGCTCGCAAGGATATCCCTGTTATGCTCGACTACCAGACCATGGCAGAGAACGACTCTATGTACAATACTCCTCCTTGCTACCCCATTTACGTGGCAAAGCTGGTTTATGAGTGGGTTCTCTCTCTCGGCGGTCTCGAAGAGATGAAGAAGATCAACGAGAAGAAGGCAGCCATCCTCTACGATTATCTCGACAGCACCGATTACTATATCGCTCCCACCGAGAAGGAGGCTCGTTCCATGATGAACGTTACCTTCGTTACCGGCGATGCAGATCTCGATAAGAAGTTCGCAAAGGAAGCTGACGCTGCAGGTCTCAAGAATATTAAGGGTCACCGTTCTGTCGGCGGCATGAGAGCTTCGATCTACAACGCAATGCCCATCGAGGGTGTTGAGACTCTGGTGCAGTTCATGAAGGACTTCGCCGCAGCAAACCCCAAGGCGTAAATTCACAGCCTGAAATCTGAAAGGGAACTATATCATGAAAAATATCAAACTGTTAAATAAGATTGCCAAGGTCGGCTGCGATGTGTTTGATCCCGCAGCATATGCCCTCGGCGAAGAAATCGACGCCCCCGAAGCCATTATGGTTCGCTCTGCGGTCATGCATGACATGGAGTTTGGTCCCGAGCTCAAGGCAATCGCAAGAGCCGGTGCCGGCGTCAACAACATTCCGATTGAAAAGTGCGCAGAGCAGGGAATTGTAGTCTTCAATACCCCCGGTGCCAATGCAAACGGCGTTAAGGAGCTGGCAATCGCAGCTCTCATGCTGGCTTCCCGTGATATCGTAGGCGGTATCGCATGGGCGCAGTCTCTCAAGGGCGAGGCTGACGTTGCCAAGCTTGTCGAAAAAGGCAAGAGTAAGTTCGCAGGCTGCGAGATCAAGGGAAAGACCCTCGGTGTTATCGGTCTCGGCGCCATCGGCGGTATGGTTGCAAACGCAGCTTCTGGTCTCGGTATGAATGTTATCGGTTATGACCCCTATGTAAGTGTTGATGCCGCATGGAATCTCTCCCGCGCTGTCCGCAAGGCTGCAAGCTACGACGAAATCTATGAGAAGTGCGATTATATCTCGCTCCATGTTCCCGCAACCGCAGAAACCAAGGGCATGATCTGCAGCGATTCCTTTGCAAAAATGAAGGATGGCGTCCGCATCATTAACCTCTCCCGCGCCGATCTGGTCAACGCTGCCGATATGAAGGCTGCTGTTGAGTCCGGCAAGGTTGCATCCTATGTCACCGACTTCCCCACAGACGAAACCGTCGGCATCCCCGGCATCGTCACAATCCCTCATCTCGGTGCTTCTACCGAAGAGTCTGAGGATAACTGTGCGGTCATGGCTGCCAACCAGCTTGTTGAATACCTCGAAAACGGCAACATCAAGAACAGCGTAAACTTCCCCGAAGCCTCCATGCCTCATGTGGGCGACGTGAGAATCTGCTGCCTGCATAAGAATATCCCCAATATCCTTTCTCAGATTTCCGCTGCAATTTCCTCCGAGAACATGAACATCGAAAACATGCTCAACCGTTCCAAGAAGGACTTCGCATACACCATCGTGGAGATCAAGGGTGAGCTTTCCGAATCAACCGTTGAAAAGATCAAGGCAATCGAAGGCATCTGCCGCGTGAATGTCATCAAGTAAGAACTGAAATCATAAAAGGGAGTCGAAAGACTCCCTTTTTGCATGCGCGAAAAAAGCAAATGTTATTGACAGAAGCAGTCGGATATGTTAAAATAGAATCTCCGAAAGATTAAGAAAGGGATGATTTGATCATGACAATTCTTCTCACCGGCGGTGCCGGCTATATCGGAACGCATACCTGCGTTGCACTGCTGGAGCTCGGTTATGACATTATTGTCGCCGATAATTATATCAACAGTACACCGCTTGCCATCGACCGCGTGAAAGAGATTACCGGCAAGAATTTCAAATCCTACGATGTGGATGTCTGCGACATTCCCGGTATGGAGCGCGTTTTTGAAGAAAACAAAATCGATGCAGTGATTCATTTTGCCGGTCTTAAGGCTGTCGGCGAATCCTGTGCGATTCCGCTGAGATATTACCGCAATAATCTGGACTCCACCCTTACACTTCTCGAGTGCATGCAGAAGTACGGTGTCCGCAATTTCGTGTTCAGCTCCTCCGCTACCGTCTACGGTACGAGCCAGAATATGCCCCTTGATGAAAAAGAACCCACCGGCTGCACCAATCCCTATGGCTGGACAAAGTATATGATCGAGCAGATCCTGCGCGATACCGCTGCTGCAGATCCCGAATTTTCGGCAGTTCTTCTGCGCTATTTCAATCCCATCGGCGCTCATGAAAGCGGTCTGATCGGCGAAGATCCCAACGGCATTCCCAACAACCTTATGCCTCGCATTCTCAATACCGCGGCAGGCAAGATGAAGGCGCTCACCGTCTTCGGAAACGATTATCCGACCCCCGACGGTACCGGTGTGCGCGATTACATCCACGTCTGTGACCTGGCAGAAGGCCACGCAGCAGCAATTAAATACGCCGTCGAGCATAAAGGCGCCGAAGCCATCAATCTCGGCACAGGCAACGGCTACAGCGTCTTTGAGATGATCCACACCTTTGAAGAGGTTAATCATACGCCCGTACCATATACCCTCGAGCCCAGACGCCCCGGCGATATCGCAACCTGCTACGCCTCCCCGGAAAAGGCAGAGAAGTGCCTCGGCTGGAAGGCAAAGCGCGGACTTGCCGAGATGTGCCGCGACGCATGGAACTGGCAGCAGAAGAACCCCAACGGCTATAAAGCATAACATGATCCCGGATGAAGAGTCCGGGATTTTTTGTTATCTTAACAAAATGTTCATCTACCATGTGAGAAATATTCATAACAGAAAGTTATCATTTATAGTGGACGAAATTGGAATAAAGAAAGAAAAAGAAAACGAAGAAAGGATATCATATGGATATTTTCGGAGTATTATCACTGATCGGAGGACTTGCCCTGTTCCTGTTTGGTATGGATTACATGGGCGCCGGTCTTGAAAAGCTTGCCGGCGGTAAGCTTGAACGCATTCTCGAAAGCATGACCAACAGACCCATCAAGGGCGTTCTTCTCGGTCTTGCAGTCACAGCAGTTATTCAGTCATCATCAGCCACTACCGTTATGGTCGTCGGCTTTGTCAACTCGGGCATTATGAAGCTGACACAGGCAGTCGGCATCATCATGGGTGCCAATATCGGAACCACCATAACCGCGTGGGTCCTCAGCCTTCAGAGCATTGAGGGCACCTCTGTCATCATGAAGCTGTTAAAGCCCGACTCCTTCTCTCCCATCATCGCGATTGTCGGCGTGATGATCACCATGTTTGTAAAATCCGGCAAGAAAAAAGACATCGCATCGATCATGATCGGCTTTGCAGTCCTCATGTACGGTATGTCCGCTATGTCTGCAGCAGTCAAGCCCCTTCAGGATGTTCCCGAGTTCCGAAACATGCTTCTGTTGTTCGAGAACCCCGTCTTCGGTGTGCTTGCCGGTGCAATCATGACCGCGATTGTTCAATCCTCTTCCGCTGCAGTCGGTATTCTCCAGGCGGTCTCAATGACCGGAAGCCTTTCCTTCGGCGCAGCACTTCCCATTCTGCTCGGTCAGAACATCGGTACCTGCGTTACAGCACTGATCTCCAGTATCGGCGCCAAGAAGAACGCAAAACGTGCCGCCTTTGTTCACCTCTATTTTAACATTATCGGTACGGTAATTTTCCTTATTGGATTCTATGTACTGCATGCAATCATCAGCTTCCCTTTCTTCGGTGATGCAATTAACAATGTCAATATCGCGATCGTGCATACACTCTTTAATGTGACCGCAACCGCAATTCTTCTCCCCTTCAACAAGCATCTCTGCAAGCTTGCCGAGCTTACCGTTCCCGATAAGGCTGAAGAAGCAGAAACCACCCACCTCGACGAGCGTTTCCTCTCTGTTCCTTCCTTTGCGATTGAGCAGTGCAAGAAGGAAGCCTGCAAAATGGCTGAAATTGCTTCCAGCGCCATGGTCAAGGCACTCCATATCGTCGATAATTATAACGCAGAGATTGCTGCTGATATCCGTGCAGGCGAAGAAAAGGTCGATATCTTCGAGGACAGACTGGGCTCCTATCTGGTTAAGCTGAGCAGCAAGAGCCTCAGTGATGACGACAGCCATGAGGTATCCAAGCTGCTTCACAACATCGGTGACCTTGAGCGCATCAGTGACCATGCAGTCAACATTGTCGAAGCTGCCGAG
The DNA here is from genome assembly GCA_017399105.1 of Clostridia bacterium. Taxonomy (GTDB): domain Bacteria; phylum Bacillota; class Clostridia; order Oscillospirales; family CAG-272; genus RGIG1743. The sequence continues at coordinate 14,951 of JAFQEJ010000028.1, read as the reverse complement.
GAGTTAAACGATAAGGGCATCAAGTTCACCGACAGCGCAAAGCATGAGCTTCAGATCATGATGGCGGCGCTGGAGGAGGTCCTCAACATTACAACCGAGGCATTCAAGACAGAGAACACACGCATCGCAGCCGATGTAGAGCCTCTCGAAGAGGTAATCGATCATCTTAAGGATGATATCCGCGCACGTCATATCGAACGCGTTCAGAGCGGCTCCTGCACGATCGAGCACGGTTTTGTGTTCTCGGATCTGCTTACAAACTTTGAGCGTGTGTCCGACCACTGCTCGAATATCGCGGTCTGCATCATCCGTATCAAAGATTCCAACCTCGACGCACACGAGTATCTGAACAGCGTCAGAAATGATGAAGCAGGCTCCTACAACACCAATTACGAGCTGTATAAGACAAAATACGCACTTCCTCAGGCAAAAAAGTAAAAAAACTCTTGACAATTTCGTATTACTGTGATAACATATTATCATCATATCAAACCTGTGATTAAGAGTAGTAACCGAAGATCACTCATCCAAGAGAGCCGCGATTGGTGGAATGCGGCGTTGAGTCCTGCGGTGAATGGACTTATGAGGGCAACCCGAGCATGCATTGTTAGGGAAGACGGCAGTCAACCGTTATATTGGCGCGCGTATGTTGGTACGCGGCAGAGTGCATTTCGCCTGAGCGAAGTGAATTTGGGTGGTATCGCAGGAATTATACTCCTGTCCCATAGATTGGGACGGGAGTTTTCTATTTTTAAAGGAGATTTTATCATGATACTGGACAGACGATGGCGGGCTTCAAGAGCTTGAAGAAATCAAAACATCTATTGAATATTGAAATGAGGTACATAAAAATGACAAATAAAAAGCTTTTCAAAACACTCAGCCTGATTCTTGCATGCATGATTGCACTGCTTTCCTTTTCCATGGTTTCCTGCGGTGATGACGACGGTAAACTTAAAATCGGCGTAATCCAGCTGGGCAGCCATCCTTCGCTTGATAACTGCTATAACGGCATCCTTCAAGGACTTGAAGCCAGCGAATATGCGGGCAAGTACACAATAGACCGTCAGGACGGCAACTTCGACTCTGCAGCATGCGATACCATCGCGGGCAACATGGTCGCTAAGAATTACGATATGATCATCGCCATCGCTACCAATGCAGCCGTCTCTGCATATGCGGCAGCAGCGAACAGCGATATCCCCGTTGTGTTCTGCGCAGTATCCGACCCCGTTCTCGCAGGTCTCTGCGATTCGATGGAAGCCTCCGGCGGAAATGTCACCGGTACATCCGATATTCTCGATCTCGCAGCTCAGGTAGATTTGATCACAGCCTTCCAGCCCGATGTGAAGAAGATCGGCGTTCTCTATACCACCGACGAAGCAAATTCCATCTCTCAGCTGAACCGACTCAAGGAGGTTGCTGCGGCAAAGGGCATCGAAATTGTTGAACAGAGCGTCAATACAGCAGCCGATATTCCCCAGGCAGCAACATCTCTCGCAGCAAAGGTAGACTGCATCAACAACTTTACCGATAACAACGTGGTTAAAAACCTCGGCACACTTCTTGAAATTGCAGGTGAAGCAGGCATCCCCGTTTACGGCTCCGAGGTTGAGCAGGTCAAGAACGGCTGTCTCGCATCGATCAGCATCGACTATGTCAAGCTGGGCGAGGTTACCGCTGAGATGGCAGTAAAGGTTCTGAACGGCGAAGATGCTTCCGCAATGGCAGTCGGACAGATTACTGAAGGAACTCCGGTTGTCAACACCGAGGTTGCCGAAAAGTTCGGACTTGCCATCCCCGAAGCTTACGCAAATGCTGAGCTTGTCACAACAAACGCAGAATAAAGAATAAAAGAGAACATAATGGACGTTATTATCAACATACTCCGCGTCACCTTTGAAGAGGGCCTGATGTATGCAATCATGGCGCTCGGCGTGTACATTACCTATACAATCCTCGATTTCCCCGATCTTTCGGTGGACGGAACCATGCCGCTGGGTGCTATTGTCTCGGCACTGCTCATCATTAAGAGCTTTAACCCGTGGCTGTCGCTGATTGCAGCCTTTGTCTGCGGCGCTCTTGCAGGCTCGTTGACCGGTGTCCTGCATGTAAAATTCAATATCCGACCGCTGCTCTGCGGCATCCTGGTCTATACCTCACTGCTTTCGATCAACATGGTACTGCTGATGGCAGGCACCGGCGGCTTCTCAATTGCCACCTTCTTTAAGCTGCCTACCGTTTTCGACAGCGGCATCGCCTCGCTGATTCCCGAGCGCATCGCAGGAGTTCAGATCCGTACACTGGTTATCTCACTCCTTCTGGTGATCCTCTGCAAAATTCTGCTCGACCTCTTCCTGAAGACCAAAACCGGACTTCTCCTGCGTGCCACAGGCAACAACGAGCAGTTCGTGACCATGCTTTCCCGTGACCCGGGAACCTCCAAAATTCTCGGTCTGTCACTGGGCAACGGCTTTGCGGCTGTGGCAGGCGCAGTTATCGCTCAGTCAAAGGGCTCGGCAGATACGCAGATGGGCGTCGGAATGGTCGTGCTTGGACTGGCATCGGTCATCATCGGTCTCAGCGTATTCAAGAATATCAAGCTTCTCAAAGCCACAACCATGGTCATCTTCGGCAGCATTCTCTATAAGGCATGCCTCTCCCTGGCGCTGGCGCTGGGACTGCCCACGCAGTATCTGAAGCTTCTGATGGCAGTTATCTTTACAATCGCACTTGTCCTCAGCGGTAAGCTGAAGCTGGCGGGAAAGAAGGCAAAATGATCTGCTTTGAACATATAAATAAAACTTTCAATCCCGGTACTGTGGATGAAAACGTCCTTTTTAATGACTTCAATCTGAAGGTTTCCGACGGTGAATTCGTCTCTATCATCGGCTCCAACGGAAGCGGCAAGACAACACTGCTCAATCTGCTCTGCGGAACCCTCACTCCGGACAGCGGAAAGATTCTGCTGGGCGATACCGATCTTACCCATGTAAAGGAACATAAGCGTGCTTCAAAGATCGGACGCGTGTTTCAGGATCCCAAGGCAGGAACCTGCTCCGGACTGACCATTCTTGAAAATATGGCTCTGGCTGATAATAAGAATAAACGCTATTCTCTGACTCCCGCAGTCAACAAAAAGCGTATCGACTATTACCGCACACTGCTCGAGGAGTGCTCCATGGGACTGGAAAACCGCCTCAACACAGAGGTAGGCTCACTCAGCGGCGGACAGCGACAGGCTCTTGCCCTTGTGATTGCCAATATGAGCGATATTGATCTGCTGATCCTCGATGAGCATACCGCCGCCCTCGATCCAAAATCCTCCGAAATTATCATGGCGCTGACCGATAAGCTGGTTCGCCGTCATAAGATCACATCAATGATGGTCACCCACAATCTCCGCTTTGCCGTAGAATATGGCTCCAGACTGATCATGATGCATAAAGGCGGATGCGTTCTCGATGCAGCCGGGGAAGAGAAGGAAGAATTAAAGATTGAGAGTATTCTCGATATCTTTAACGGTATCAGCATCGAAGCGGGAAATTCGGTGTAAACAGAACCTGCATGCCTAAACGGTGTGCAGGTTTACTTATATGTAAAAAAATTATGAAAATGTTGTAATTTTCTGAAATTGGTGTTATAATAAGCACTGAAAATATTTTGATTACGGAGGTATTATATGACAACCTATACCTACAAATGCAAGGTCTGCGGCGAGATTTTTGATGTACCCGAAGGATATGAAGCAATATGTCCCCGCTGTAAGGTAACCGGCGACAAGCTCGAAAAGATTGCCGAAAAGTCCGCTGCATCCAAGTATGCGGGAACACAGACCGAAAAGAATCTGGAGGCTGCTTTTGCCGGCGAATCTCAGGCGAGAAACAAGTACACCTACTTCGCTTCAAAGGCTAAGAAAGAGGGCTATGAGCAGATTGCGGCACTCTTCCTTAAGACTGCTGACAATGAAAAAGAACACGCAAAGCTGTGGTTCAAGGAGCTTGGCGGCATCGGTGATACTGCTGAAAATCTGAAGGCAGCAGCCGAAGGCGAAAATTACGAATGGACCGACATGTACAAGGGCTTTGCCGAAACTGCTGAGAAAGAAGGCTTTACCGAGCTGGCAGCTAAGTTCCGTCTTGTTGCCGAAATCGAGAAGCATCATGAAGAGCGTTACCGCGCACTCCTTAAGAATGTTGAAACTGCCGAGGTCTTCAAGAAGAGCAGTGTCAAGGTTTGGGAATGCCGTAACTGCGGTCACCTCGTTGTAGGTACCGAAGCTCCCGAAATTTGCCCCACCTGCAGCCATCCTCAGAGCTATTTTGAGCTCAACTGCGAAAATTATTAATCCTTCCTTAAGAAGAATTGATATCGTCGGTCAAAGACCGCTATTTCAGCGTGTTTTACGCCCCGAAACCAATTAAAAACGCCTCAAATGAAAGGTTTTGGGGTTGGGCTGCTGCAAATGTTCCATTTGCGGCAGCCACTTTTTTTATTTAAATCTTTTTCGGGTGTGGCGGCAATCACTTATACTCGCAGGTACTCGGACAAATCAACGGTCACTTCGCAGTTCAGAAAACCATCTGAGGCGGAAGCTATAATCTGCTCACGCATATACTTCCCAATTTCGGCAATACAAAAACAGGCAGCACATTTTGCACCGCCTGAATTCCGACCGGGACTGTAATACCGCATCCCGTTAATATATTTCTTAATAAGCGCCGATACGCTTAACCTCTTCCACAATCGCCGTGAAATTTTCCAGCGAAACAGAGTTTGGAACCGAGTGATCGGAGGAGAAAATGTATCCGCCCTTCTCCTTCATCTTGGGAACGCATCTGCGGATTTCCTCGAGAATCGCCTCCTTGTCATCCCAGAGCACCGCATTGATGCCGCCGTGGAAGACCATCTTGTCGCCGTATTTTTCCTTCAGCTCCAGCGGCTTCATGCCCGCCTTCACCTCGAGAGGATTAAGCGCGTCAATCCCGATTTCCACCAGGTCATCAATACGCTCCATGATGTTGCCGCAGGAGTGAAGATGCACATAGATACCCCTTTCATGCGCCCAGTCGCATGCCTTTTTGTGGAAGGGCTTGAGCAGCTCGCGGTACATCTCATTGGAGAAGAAGGTGGTGCCCTTGTAGCCCATGTCATCCGGCCAGCTGATGCAGTCGATTTTGTAGCCCTCCTCCAGAATGCGGTCGAAGCAGGCGAGATCCAGCTTCAGATAGGTGTCAAAGATGTCCATAACCATGTCGGGCTCCTCATACATAGCCACCAGGAAATCCTCCGTGCCGAACATCCAGGAGTGGGTCACGTCAAAGCCGAACCAGAATTGACCGATGAGCCATCTTCCGTCAGCCACCCAGCGATCATAATTTGCCTTCAGTCCACCCCAGTCGATGCGATCCTCCGAATACTGCATGCGCGCCTTGGCTTCCTCCCACGCCTCGGGGGTGTTGACCTTGAAATCGAGGAATTCGGGGGTGGAGTCCTCCAGCTTGAAGCTCTTCAGTGTAGCGCCCCAGTTTGTGGTGAAAATCGTGTAGTCCTCGCCGTCCTCGATCACCTTGGATTCGTAGCGGGGAGAGTTGTCGCAGCCGATGGATGCCGTCTTGTCGATGCCGAAATATTCAACCCAGTCGATGTCAGTGGGAAGTCCCTCATTGTGCCAGCGGCGGAAGGTTCCTGCCCAGGGACCGTCAATAATCGGGATGCGGTCAGCCTCTTTGTGCTGATACATTCTGAGAAAACGTTCTTTCGATGTCATGTTCATGCTCCTTTTCGGAAATTATTGTTTATCGTTGAAATTGTATTTGCTCTTTCTGAAGCGGCTGGGAGTAACCCCCTTTTCCCCCTTGAATTCGGCGATGAAATTGCTCTCGGAGCGATATCCCACCCTGCCGGCAATGTCCTTGATCGAAAGGGAAGTGTCGCTTAAATAATCGCATGCCTTCATCAGCCGGTACTTCTTCAGATAAGCGTGAGGAGAATAGCCGGTCAGCCGCTTGAAGGTTCTGATGGTGTATTCCTTCGACAGATAGACATACCTTGCAATATCCTCGCTTGTCATCGGATTCATATAATTGCCCTCGATGTAGTGCACCACCGTCTTGACAAAATCGTTGTTGTCGGCGAGGATAATCCCCTTCGACACGGTTGCCTCCACAAAAAGATGAAGCAGCTCCGAAATCTTGCGGGAATTGAAGAGCGCCATCTCGTTTCCGCTGAAACGGTTCATGAGAATCTCCTCATAGATGGCTGCAAAAAGCGAAGCCCGATCGATGGGAATCACATAGATATTGTTCCGATAAAGCACGCTGAGGATGTTGGTCACGTTCACGCCGCGCACATGCATCCAGCGAAATTCCCACTCGCCGCTCTCGGGATCGGTATAATACTTCGCCGCAGTGTGTGCGGGAACCACCGCAATGGTGTCGGCAGTCAGCCTGTATTCCACCGAGCCGATCTCAAGAATGCCGCATCCGCCGTGCGTGACAAAAACGATGTTGTCGGGATTGCTTTCACTGTGCTCGATGATATAGGCGGTGCTGCAGCGATGCCAGCCCGTGCAGGCGACATAATCGAGAATGCTCTTCAGCACCGACGGCGTATCAAAGCAGCGCTCTCTTGTCATCCCCATCTCAGCAGTCTCGGATGATCTCGGCTTAGTTAATATCAGTTTTCTCGGTGTTTCGTAATCTGTCATGTCGTAACTCCCATACTCTTACCCGAAGTGAATCTAAAAAGCATCATCCTGCCGCTATACCAAGTTTACAACAAAAAGGGATGCAATGTCAATATCATCTTTCAGGATGTACAGTTTTTCGATATGAAAAGTCAATAAAATGATATTAAGACAAAGTAAAACCTCCTACAGAGCACATCCCCGCAGGTGTCCGAAGCATTGTCACAGGCGAACAGCATCATAAGCAGGCGGCAGCTCCCTCTGCCAAAGGCTTATTCGAATACTTCCATCGGGAATGATCAAAATTATGGTTGAAATCTTTTGCGGTTTGTGTTATAATATTCTTTAGTTTGATCAAACCAAGGACGGGAGCTGTATCATGAGAAAAATCGGATTCGACAACGACAAATACCTGGCACTTCAGTCACACCATATTCGCGAGCGCATCGATGCCTTCGGCGGAAAGCTCTATCTGGAGTTCGGCGGAAAGCTGTTCGACGACTTCCACGCGGCGCGGGTTCTGCCCGGCTTCAAGCCCGATTCCAAGCTGCAGATGCTTCTTCAGCTGAAGGAGGAGGCGGAAATCGTCATCGTCATCAATGCCGCGGATATCGAGAAGAATAAGGTCAGAGGCGACCTGGGCATCACCTACGATCTCGATGTGCTTCGCCTGATCGATGCCTTCCGCGCGGTGGGACTCTATGTGGGCAGTGTTGTCCTCACCCGATTTGCTTCGCAGGATGCCGCCATTCGGTTTGAAGCGAAGCTCTCCGCCCTCGGACTGCGGGTCTACAGGCACTATTCCATCCCCGGCTATCCCGCCAATGTGGAAACCATCGTCAGCGACAACGGCTACGGCAAAAACGACTACATCGAAACCGAACGCAAGCTTGTCATTGTCACAGCCCCCGGTCCCGGAAGCGGCAAGATGGCGACCTGTCTCTCCCAGCTCTACCATGAGAATAAGCGGGGCATCAAGGCAGGCTACGCAAAATTTGAGACCTTCCCCATCTGGAATCTCCCCCTCAAGCATCCGGTCAATATGGCATACGAAGCCGCTACCGCCGACCTCAACGACGTGAATATGATCGACCCCTTCCATCTGGAGGCATACGGCGAGATGGCGGTCAACTACAACCGCGACGTGGAGATTTTCCCCGTCCTCGAGGCAACCTTCAGGAAAATCTACGGCTCCTCTCCCTATAAATCGCCCACCGATATGGGTGTCAACATGGTGGGAAACTGCATCATCGACGACGCGGTCTGCATTGAAGCATCCCATCAGGAGATTCTCCGCCGTTACTATACCGCCCTCTGCGAGCAGAAGGAAAACATGAATTCCGCCGACACGGTGGGCAAGCTCGATCTTATCATGAAGCAGGCGCATCTCACCCCGGCATCCCGTCCTGTTGTGGCAGCAGCTCTTAACAAGGCGGAGGAGATCGGTGCTCCCGCAGCGGCGCTCCAGCTTCCCGACGGCAGTATTGTCACAGGCAAGACCTCATCACTGCTGGGAGCTTCGGCGGCGCTTCTGCTGAATGCACTCAAGCGGATTGCAGGCATAGACGATTCCATCGAGCTGATCTCCCCCTCGATCATCGAGCCTGTACAGCATTTGAAGGTCGATCATCTGGGCAATCAGAATCCCCGTCTGCATACCGATGAGGTGCTGATCGCTCTCGCCATCAGTGCGGTTACATCCGAGCGTGCCGCCGCCGCCCTCGAGGTACTTGACAAGCTGGCAGGCTGTGAGGCGCACTCCTCGGTCATTCTCACGCAGGTGGATTCCAAGACCTTCAAGAATCTCGGTGTCAACGTCACCTGCGAGCCTCAGTACCAGGTAAAAAAGCTCTACCACGCTAAATAGTCGGCGGCGCCGACAGGCAATATCGATGTTAGGTATAAGGAAACGTATATGCATACCACGATGGTGGAGGTATACGGAACTGTATAATGCGATGCATACCACGATGGTGGAGGTATAGGGAACTGTATAATGCAATGCATACCGCGATGGTGGAGGTATAGGGAAACGTATATGCACACCACGATGGTGGAGGTATAACGGATAATAGTGGTTGGTTCATTGGCTCCTCTTTGATGGGGAGCCTTTTTGTGCTTCCTCACCGCTCCGCTCAAATAAAATATAGAAAAACGCTCTCCCCCCTAACCCCGTAGGGGATGCCGCCCTCGGCGTCCCGCTCCCTCACCGCCTCGCTTAAATAACAATCAGAAAAACTCCTCTCCCCCATAAATCAATATCCCCGTAGTAGAAATAGTAGATTCTCTATGTAAACCTCCTATAAAAATTCTCTATAAATACTTTACATAAACTTTCTACCATTTCTACCATACCTCCTTTAACTGCATTCATTGTTGATTACATAATTGGAGATGATATTGAATACCTTTGTCTTGTTGATATACCCGTATGCCTTCCAAATTCCCATCTCCTTCACCTTCGCCATAAACACCGTTTTCCTCTCCGCCATGAATCCGTTCAGCCTGCACCATCCCTCGTAAGCGCGGTAGGTCTCGCCCACACTCACACAACTCCCATGGGTCGGCGTCATGCAGTCGGCAAAGAACCTCGCCACCTTGTCGGATTTCAGTCTATAGTCCTCGATGGCATCGGCGATCACCTTCGGTCTGCACTCCCCCTCACAGCGCAGTGCATGCATGCCGAGAAGGAAATAGTTGAACATCCCCGTAATGTTGTCCTCGCGGCGGAGAATATCCTTCAGCTCGGGGCGCTGTTCTGCTTCGCTGAAGTGGCGGTTGAATGGGATGACCACCATACGTCCCGAATCAAAGAGGGTTTGATCATCCACCTCGGGCAGATGGTTGGTGTTGAAGAAGAGCTTGAACTGAGGGGTAAACTCCTTCTCGGAGGCATAGAGCCCTCTTGCCACAATCTTGTCTCTGCCGGTCATGGTCTTGAGTCTCGATGCATCAAAAATCATGTTCTTTGGCGGCTCGGGAGCGCAGATGAAGCGGAATCCGTCCAGTCGTGCCAGGTCTGAGGAGGCTCTTCTCGCATCCTGTACCCGTGAAGCCACCGTAGCGGGATCGACTGCCGCCGCATATCCGTCGGTGCCGCCCAGCATGTAGGCGAAGGTCTCAACCAGGGTGGACTTTCCGTTTCTGGTGGTGGGTCCGTAGAGGATGAAGCACTTCTCCATCGATGTGTCGCCGCCCAGGGCATAGCCGAAGATTTTCTGAATGTAAAACTCCAGCTCCCGGTCGCCGCAGGTGATATCGCGCATGAAGGCTCCGAAATCCTCCGAAATCACATCCGGGTCGTAGGTGACATTGCTGATTTTCGTGATGTAATCGTAGGGCAGATGGTGTCGAAGCTCTCCCGTTCTCAGGTTCAGCGTGCCGTTCTGACAGTTGAAGAGATCGGTATTGACATTCATCATCGAAGCCTTGAGGGGACTGATCGAAGCCGCATCCCCCAGCACCTTCTGCCGTCTGTCAAAGCGGTCGTAATCCCGCAGTGCCTTCAGGTATTTTGCCGCCTCCTCGCTGGAAAGATCGGCGTCATGGCGCGCGTAGAGCTCCAGCTGATGAATCATCATTTTGAGCTTTTCTCTTGTATTCGCCGCCTCAAGATCTTCATGCCAGACCCTGCCGTCGTAGCAGTACCAGCATTTGTCCTCCAGATGGAAGCGCGCCTCCTCCTTGAAAATCTCGTAGAAGAGTGTCGCCATGGCGCGGTCGGTGGTGTCGAAATACTTCTCAGCCTGCACCGCACGGATTAAACCGTAGATATCCTCGGGTTTCTTTGGCATAAAATCATCTCCTTTTTGTTTTTTGATGATTCATCATACCACAAAATCGATTCTTATACAGTAGCAGAGCGTCGCAAAGTGTACGATTTTTTTTGAGGGAGGGGTGGTGCCCTCTCTGACACGGCTCTCTCCCCCATGGTTAATTTGCTTAATTTCGCTCCCCCCCTTGACGGCGGCTCCGATCTCTGCTAATATTAAATCAATCCTATCAATCCTATCAATCCTATCAATTTTATCGTTACCGAGGTGATCCTATGAACCGGAATTGGAACAAAGCCTATATCGACGCCGCAGGGCGCATCTGCTATCAGAGCGGACATACCATCTACTGCGAGGAGCTTCAGGGCGGCAGACTCCGCAGCCTTGGCTGGAATAACGCTGGAACGGGAGTCCCCGACGGGATGCCTGACCCGAATCCATTCCTGAATAACAATGTATTCGCCCTCTCGATGAACGGCGTTGATCTGGTTTATGACTACGAATATGCGGGAGCTGATGCGGCAGACTCCTTCACCGTCACAGCCGAGGAGGGGGCTGTTCATGCGGTGCTGGCGCTGACCGCTCCAAAATTTGCGCTGGATATCAGGCTGCACACCAGGCTCTTCGGCGGAGATGTGATGCTTCGCTGGCTGGAGCTGACAAACCGGGGCGAGGCTCCCATGCTGCTTGGTAAAACCACTGTGTTCGGCGGTGCGCTCTTTGCCGGTGAGCCTGCCGAGGTTGGCTATTTCAGCTTCGCCGAGCCGGGCGGTGAGGGCGACTATCACACCCAGACCCTGCCTGTGGGAAGCTTTGCTCTGCGCCGTGAGCATTATGTGGAGCGCTACCGTCAGCCCTTCTGCACCTGCCGCAGACCGGGAGGCGACACCACCTTCATCTGCGAGATGGCATACTCCGGCGGCTTTGAGATGCGCTTTGACACCCGTTTTTCGGGGGCGTTCTTCACCGAATTTGCAGCCTCGCTCTCGGGACATGCTCCCCTGCGCGTGATTGCCCCCGGCGAGGTTTTCGCCACCCCCGAGGTGTTCTTCGGCATGATCAAGGGGGATACCGACGCCGCCATTCACGAGATGCACCGCGCCATTCATGCAAATTATGCGGAATTCTCCAAGACCTGCGCGGTGGAGGCTTCGGTTGGTCCCGGTGCCTGCGAGGAGGAGGATATTGCGGCGCTGATGGAAAAGAGTGCAGAGCTTGGTGCCGAGATCTTCTACATCGATGCGGGATGGTACATCAAAAAAGGGCGCGGCACCCTCGACTGGCCCGGTCCCTGCGGCGACTGGACCCGCACTCCCGACCGCTACACCTCCACGCTGGATGATTTCCGCGAAAGAGCCCACAGCCTCGGCATGAAGTTCGGTCTCTGGATGGATGTGGAAAAGCTTGGCGGGGAGAGCGAAACCTATCAGCAGCACAAGGCTCCGCGGCTCAAGTCCTACACCGGCGCCGATATGCAGGACGGTCCCTGCTCGGCAATGCTCGATGTGACCACAAAAGAAGGCGCGGAATGGGCATACGGTCAGATCAAATATGTGCTCGACACTTACAGGCTGGACTACTTCCGTCTCGATTCGGGCACCTTCCCTCCCGAGGCATGCTCCGAGGTGCTGGGCTATCGCGAGAATTCGTCGCTCCGCTACTATGAAGCATGGTATGCGCTCTTCAAGCGGCTGAGAAGGGAATATCCCGACGTGGTCTTCCAGAACTGCTCGGGCGGCGGCATGAGGTGCGACGTGGGAATGACAGGCATGATGTCCAATACCTGGATTTCGGATGTGAATTCGGCTCCCACCTCCTTCCGCATTGTCAACGGCATGTCGATGATGCTCCCGGTGGAATATTTAGTCAAGATCATCTACGACATGGGCGCCCAGTTCGGCGGAACCCTCGACTTTATCTTCGGCGTGACCCGCTTCGGCTCTCCGCTGATTCCCCTGAGTCTGCTCGATCGCAGCTATGACATGAACGATTCGGTGAAGGCTAAGACGGCGGCAATGATCGAGAGCTACAAGAGCTTCATCCGTCCCATGCTCCATGACTGTCTGACCTATCATCATACCCCCGTGGCTCCCCTCGGTGCTCCCGACGGACGGGGTGTCCTCGAGATTGCTTCCCCCGATAAGCGTTGTGCGCTGCTCGGTGTCTTTACGCTGGGTCCGGTGGTGCAGAGCAGATCCAGGGTGCACTTTGCCGGTATCGATCCCTCGCTCGATTACAGGCTCTACTGCAACGATGTCTTTATCGGTATCCGTCACGGCTGGGAGCTGACCCAGGGCTTCGACTGCGACATCAGCATCCCCTGCGACGCGAGATGCTACATTGCGGACGCGGTTAGTGAATAAGCGAATATGATTTCAAGCGCTGTTCGGGCGGTCTGTGACTTTGCTCGGCGGCGCTTTTTGCCTTGTATGTGAACGCTCCATTAAAATTTTACCATCCCCCTTGACAAAATCCGCCGCATATATTATAATAGCGAAAAGGATAGAGGCGCACCCGGTAAAGATTACCCGCAACCAAATTGCTTGACCGAAGCAGGAGCGGCGAAAGGTACAGGTGCCGAAGAGCACGTCAGGTACAGCGTGTCTCTGGCAGGACGGAATAAGATCTGTCATGTTGTCATATGGTTCAGCCCTGTTTCGGCAATGCAGCCGAGGGTTGGCTATGTGGAGAGCTATCATTTATAAAGCATTTCTGTTTTATGGATGGTAGATTGTCTATCATCCAACTTTTTTTGTTAAAATTTATCATCACATAAAGGAGACTCCCACCATGAAAACCACCGTATTTACAGGCGCGGCTACCGCGATTATCACCCCTATGAACGAGCGCGGCATCGATTACGATACCTTCGGCAGACTCATCGACTGGCAGATTGAAGAGGGCATCGACGCTATCGTTGTCGCAGGCACCACAGGCGAAGGTCCCACGCTGGATGACGCCGAGCATAAAGCCGTCCTGAAATACGCGGTCGAGCGCATCGCGGGCAGAGTTCCCATGATCGCAGGCACCGGCTCCAATGATACCGCCTATTCGGTGGAGCTGACCAAATTCGCCTGCGATATCGGCGCAGATGCCATGCTCATGGTTACACCTTACTATAATAAAGCCACCCAGGCAGGGCTTGTCAAGTGCTTCGAGGCGGCAGCCGATGCGTCGGATAAGCCGATCATCCTTTATAACGTTCCCTCGAGAACAGGCTGCAATATCGCCCCCGAAACCTGCCGCATCCTCTCCCAGCACCCCATGATCTGCGGCATCAAGGAAGCCAGCGGCAATCTCTCTCAGGTAGCAAAGATCGCCTCGCTTGTGGATGAGGATTTCGCCATCTACTCGGGCAACGACGATCAGATTGTCCCCATCATGTCGCTGGGCGGCAAGGGCGTCATCTCGGTGCTCTCCAACCTCATGCCGAAGGTGACAAGCGAAATCTGCCACAGCTACCTCCGCGGTGAAAATGATAAGAGCCGCCGCCTCCAGCTCCGCTACCTGGAGCTCATCGATGCCCTCTTCTGCGAGATCAATCCCATCCCGGTCAAGGCTGCCATGGCAAAGATGGGCTGGGGCGAGAATCTCCTCCGCCTGCCGCTGACGCAGATGGAAGAGAAAAACGCGGAAAAGCTGTACCGGCTTATGGAAGAGGCAGAGCTGATTTAAACGGGAGTACCACACCAACATAAAAGGAGCCATACCAATGAATATCATCATCCACGGCATCGGCGGACGCATGGGACGTGAGCTTGCCGCACTCATCATGAGCGGTTACAAAGGAGCCACCCTCACAGCCGGCGTCGATGTCTTCGGGGCAGAGTCCTCTGTCCCCTGCTATAAAAGCTTCGAGGATATCCCCTCCGAAGTCCCCTGCGATGTCATCATCGACTTCTCTCATCACAGCCGCATCCCCGTATTGCTCGAATACGCACAGAAAACCTCCACCCCTGTGGTCATCGCTACTACCGGACTGGATGAAGGAGAGCTTGCCTGCGTGAAGGGAGCCTCGGAGGCGATTCCCGTCTTCCATGCGGGCAATATGTCGGTGGGAGTCGCACTCCTCTGTGAGCTTGCCAAGTCTGCGGTGCGTACCTTTGACGATGCCGATATCGAGATCATCGAGTACCATCATAACCGCAAGCTGGATGCCCCCAGCGGTACCGCCCTCATGCTCTTCAACGCCATCAAAACGGTGAAGGAATCGCTCTTTGCCAATCCGGGCAGAGCAGGGAACAAGAAGCGCGAGAAGAATGAGGTGGGCATTCACGCCATCCGCTCGGGCAACATCGTCGGCAGACACGAGATTATCATCGGAACCGACGCCCAGACCATCACCCTCACCCACGAAGCCCACGACCGCATCCTCTTCGCCGAAGGTGCTGTCACTGCCGCACAGTTCCTCATGGGCAGAAAAGCGGGGCTTTATGGGATGGAGGATATGATCAACGAGAGATAAAATTCTCGCATGCTGAAAAGAATAG
>JAFQEJ010000027.1 GCA_017399105.1 Clostridia bacterium | reverse complement strand
TGTTGCAAACGAAAAATTCTCAGCAGCCCCTTTGTTTTATGCTTCAATTACATGATATCCGCTGCCAAGCTCTCGATGGATGCCGCAGAAATCCACCTCAGCCGTGCTGCCGAAGGGAATCTGCAGGAAGAGATATCGCTTGCCATAACGTACTGCCCAACGTACACTTACATCGCCCATCACTGTATCCACCACAGCATGGACAGAAAGCAGTCCCTCGGGAAGAATCGGCGCCACCCGAATCCGCTTCCATCCCCGATCAATCGGTGTCACACCGGCAAGCGAAGCATAAAAGAAGTACCCCACAGCTCCGTACATGGGATGATTGTGAGAATTCATGCCGGGATTTTTCTTCATTTCAAAGCGTTCCCATACGGTCGTAGCTTCGTTCTGGATCATGTAGCCGTAGGAGGGATAGGTTTCTTTTGCCAGAAGCTTCCATGCGATATCGATGTAACCGTATTTTGCCAGCATGTCAAAGAGATAGCGGGTGCAGAGATTACCGGTGGTGAATCTGTAATCCCGCTCGATCAGATCGGCTGCCATCACATCGGCTGCTGCCTGCCGGTATTCAAGGGGCAGAATTTCCAGCCACAGTGCGAAAGCCTGCGCTCCCTGAGAGCCCTTTCCAACCTTCGCCGATTGGGGATCAAACCATTTCGCAAGGAAGGCATCACGCACCTTTTCGGCAAGCTCGCCGTATTTTGCTGCAATGTCTTCTCTTCCAAGAGCACCAGCCATTTTCACAAGCAGCTTGCAGTTGAAATAGGAATAGCCTGTGGACATGAGAATTCCCTCTGTCTCTGCATTGGCAGCAGCATCAATTTCCTGATTGACGCAGGCATAATAGGGAGCCGCCCAGTCACCGTAGTAGCTGTAATTCACGATATAATCAATACTTTGCGAGAGCAGAAAATCCTCCCATGCGGCAAGTCCGTCAATGCTTTCCTCAAGAATGGCGCGGTTTCCTGTGTGCATCCAAGTCTCATAAGCCGCAATGAGATAGGAGGAGCAGACAGGATCGGCAGGCTTGCAGCCGAAATAATAGGGACAGCAGCAGGAAATTGCTCCGTCGGCTCTCTGCTCTGCGCGCACATCGCGTACAATCTTGGGGAAGATGCGCCCAATATCGAAATTATAAGGCGTTTCCTCAAAGCGAACCGTAGCATCGTTGAACCAACCCATGCGCTCGTCACGCTGAGGGCAGTCGCTGAGAATGGAGTGCATGTTGTCCATCTCGGTCATGACCACGTTTTTTTGAATCTGATTTACCAGCGCAGAGCCGCAGGAAAAGGACGAACCGTTCTTTAAATCCGTACACCGGAGCAGTGCGGTCAGATCCTCCTTCGACACAAAATCAACGCCGGTGATCTCGCAGTATCGGAAGCCGTGGAAGGTGAAGCGCGGTTCCCAGACCATAAGATCTCGCCGGTCTCCGGCTGCAATGTAGATATCAGTACATTTCGCATCGCGCAGAGGTGCAGTATAAAGTGAGCCGTCCTCATCCAGCTCCTCAGCGAAACGCAGGGTGATTTGTTGCCCGCTTCGGAGATTATCGGGGAGTATCATGCGAACTACACCTGCAATGTTTTGACCGAAATCCACAACAAAGCTTCCCGGTTTGGGGTTCGTGATCTCGAGCGGACTGTATTCTGCCACCTGCCGAATGGGCTCCAGAGACATCGGACGGAGAACACCGCCGGGAGGGGGAAGAATGACAGCCGACTCAAAACCGACAGCTTCACCTGTGTTCCATCCTGCATCATTCAGCCGCGCATCAAAAATTTCGCCGTGATAGATGGACGAGGCGGTAATGGGGCCAAATCTGACACCCCAGCGCTCGTCGGTTGCGATCACTTCGCGTCTGCCATCCGCATATCGAAGCTCCAGCACCGCCCAAAGTTGACTGCGTCCGGCAAATTCCAGTTTTCTGTCACCGATGGCAGCTTTTGTAGTATCCGAATAATTATTGCGCCATCCCTCGGCAACCTGAATTCCGAGCACGTTGTGTCCGGTTTCAAGAAAGGATGCCGCATCGGGATGTACAGTATAGTAGGCAATCTTCGCGTAGTTGGAATGAGCAGGCTCAAGCAGGGCGTCGGTGATATCGATTCCGCCGATGGTAACACGATGATATCCCAAGCCGCATACATAGAGACATGCCGATTCGGGCTTCTCTGAGAGGGTAAAGTCTCGGCGGAAATATAGCACGCGCCCATTGGTATCTCCGTCAATGCCGATCCATTTGCCCTTGATCTGATCCTCGGAGAGCAAGCCCGAAACGAAAAGTGCATCGTATGGCTCCGACTCTTCGCCGTTTTTGTCGCGAATTGATACAGAAAGGCTCAGCGGAATTCCCGCAGGGAGAGGGAGCCCCCCATATGTCAGTTCTTGCTCGTCCGTTTCTACCCATCCGCTGTCCCAAAATCCTTCCACACAGACACGGCAGGCTGACTGCATGTTGTCAGTCTCTGAGGAAGCGGCACTCCAGGAAAAGCGCGGTGTTGCAGAGTCGATTGTGCAGAAACGGCATCCTTCCCGCAGACGTCCGCCGTCAATAAAAAGAACAGTGATTTTTAACATAACTCAGTCTCACT
>JAFQEJ010000026.1 GCA_017399105.1 Clostridia bacterium | reverse complement strand
TGCTGCGGCAGTAGCGATGCTGGTCGAAAACTGCAACATGCTTGCGCTTGACCCGATTCATTTACGAGATGTAGTCTATGATTTTGTCACTGTGTTATAAGCTGACACATAACGGGCGGAGAATTCCGTCCGTTATTTTTTATGCCTGACGGGATAAAGATTGAATTAAACAGATGTTGAAAGGGCTGATGCATTACATCTGATTGCTGTTTCTACAATCATAACGACTCTGTTAAATAATTTGGTTAATATGAAAAGAGCTTCACCTACATAAAGTAATATGTTAAATTGCGAAAATAACTTGACATATGCTTCATAATCGTGTATAATTTGTGTATATTCTTCCCTTAATAAATGAAAGGATGTTTTCAAATGTTTAACATTCAATATCTGATTTCAATCGTGCTCTATATGACCGCGGTTGTTCTGATCGGCGTGTATTGCTCAAAGCGGGCAAACAAGAGCTCTGATGATTATTTCCTCGGTGGCCGTACTCTCGGTCCCTGGGTTTCGGCGATGAGTGCCGAAGCGTCGGACATGAGCGGTTGGCTGCTGATGGGTCTGCCCGGACTTGCTTATTGGAGCGGTCTTGCAGATGCAGGATGGACTGCCATCGGTCTTGCACTCGGTACATATCTCAACTGGCTGATTGTCTCCAAGAGACTTCGCCGCTATAGTGAGCGTGTCGGTGCCATCACACTTCCTGATTACTTCTCCAACCGTTTCCACGAGCAGAAGCCTGTGCTTCTGATTATTGCATCTCTGCTGATTATCATCTTCTTTACCCCTTATGCAGGCTCCTGCCTTATGGCGTGCGGCAAGCTGTTCTCCAGCCTGTTTGGTGCAAGCTATGAGCTGATGGTTGTGGTTGCTGCGCTCTTCGTGCTTGCCTATACCTTCCTCGGTGGCTTCCTTGGTGAATCGCTCTCCGACTTCATGCAGTCGATTGTTATGGTAATCGCGCTCGTACTGGTACTTGGTATCGGATTTGTTCAGGCGGGCGGTGTTGGTGCCGTGATTGAAAATGCTAAGAATATACCCGGCTTCTGGAGCCTCCTGACCAGCGCTTCGCCGACCTCGGAAGTGGTGGATGGTGCTGTAGTCTTCGGAAATCCCAATAATGTCGCCGGAATGACCATTGCATCCGGTCTTGCATGGGGTCTCGGCTACTTCGGTATGCCTCAGGTTCTTCTTCGCTTCATGGCAATTCGCAGTGAAAAGGAACTGACCCTCTCTCGCCGTGTTGCACAGATCTGGGTTATGATCTCGCTTTTCGCCGCAATTACCATCGGTATTGTTGGTCGTGTACTCTATCCCATCGAATATCTTGACAACGCATCCGCTGAGAATATCTTCATTCTGATGTCTACAAGCATGCTTCCCGCGCTTCTTGCAGGTCTTGTCTGCGCCGGAATTCTTGCAGCTTCCATCAGCTCCTCCGACTCTTATTTGCTGATCTCCGCATCGGCAATCACAAAGAATATCTACAAGGGCATCGTCCGCAAGAATGCTTCCGATAAAGAAGTTATGTGGGTAACCCGCGGCATTCTGATTGCCATCACTCTCTTCGCAATGCTGGTCGCAACAGGCGGCAACCAGGTTATCTTCACCATTGTAGACTTCGCATGGGCAGGTCTCGGTGCAACCTTCGGTCCGCTGATGCTCTTCTCCCTCTTCTGGAAGAAGACTACCTATCCCGCAGCAATTGCAGGTATGGTCACCGGTGGTGTAACCGTTATCATCTGGAACTTCTTCATTTCCAAGCTCGGCGGTATCTTCGCAATCTATGAGCTGCTTCCCGCATTCATTCTTTCGAGTATTGTAATCGTTGCAGTATCCATGATTACAGGTGCTCCCAGCAAGGAAATCCAGGAAGATTACGACAGTGTAATGAATAAATAAGATACAGAAAATCAACGACCGGGCAGCTTTATATGCGAAGTGTGCCCGGTCGTAATATTTTATCGAAAATCTATTGCAATTTGCAGTAAAGCATGATATAATCAATTCATAGAATCAGGTAAAAGGAGCCATATGATGACTTATACTATCTCACTTTCCATCCGACGTCGACGATGAAGCTTGTATCCTTTGTAGGTACAGGCTTATTTGTGCTGTGTGCCTATGAGGAGTGAGATGATAAAATAGGAATCTCAAGCACTGTCAGGCATCACAGCCCGACAGTGTTTTTATTTCTTATTAAAGATTGGAGAGTATTATGAAATTATTGACAGAACTGCTTACAGATATTATGACAGAAGCATTTGTACAGTGCGGTTACGATAGAAAATACGGACAGGTTGTAATCTCAGACAGGCTTGATTTATGCCAGTTTCAGTGCAACGGTGCTTTATCGGGAGCAAAGCAGTATAAAAAGTCGCCGATGCTCATTGCTTCAGACGCAGCAGGGAAGATCAAAGAGAACGAGATGATACACAAAGTTGAGGTTGCCCCACCCGGCTTCATCAACATCACGCTGAAGGATGAATATTTATTGAATTTTGTTGAATCGATCAATCACGATCCTTTCATGGGAATTCCGCAGGCAGAACAGGCTGAAACTATCCTGCTCGATTACGGTAATCCCAATGTGGCAAAGCCGCTTCATGTGGGTCATCTGCGCTCAGCAATCATCGGTGAGGCTCTTAAACGGATCATCCGGGCAACAGGGAGAACTGCCATTGGAGATGTGCATCTGGGCGACTGGGGACTGCCAATTGGGCTTGTTCTAGCCGAGCTTGAGGATCGGTACGGAAAGAATATACCACCGCTCACCTCACAGCTTCTGAACGAGATTTATCCTTTCGCCAGCGCCAAGAGCAAGAGGGATAAAGCTTTTCTCAAACGGGCAAGAAGCATCACAGCACGGCTGCAAAAGGGAGATCCCGCATACGCCGGAACATGGCGCAGAATGGTTGATATTTCGGTGGAAGATATTAAAAGAACCTTCGATCGTCTCGGCGTTTCCTTCGATTACTGGTACGGCGAGAGCAATTCCAGTGCCTATCTTCCTGCTCTGCTTGAAATTCTCAATGAGAAACAACTGCTCACCGACAGTGAAGGTGCCAAGGTTGTGGAGGTAGCTGAAGCAACCGATGAAGCACCGGTTCCTCCGACTATTGTCGTGAAATCCAACGGCTCGGAGGGCTATGCTACTACCGACATAGCTACGATCTATCAGCGTCAGAAGAATTTTACGCTGGGTGAAATCTGGTATGTAGTGGATTTCAGACAGCATCTCCACTTCACACAGGTTTTCCGCACCGCACGGAAGGCAGAACTGATCCCCAAAACCACCAAGCTCGAGCACCTCTGCTTCGGAACGGTCAACGGAAAGGACGGCAAACCCTTTAAAACTCGTGATGGCGGAGTCATGCAGCTTTCAGATCTGTTGGATACTGTAACCGCTTGTGCGCTGGAGCGGATGAAGGATGTCGATATGATGGATGAAGTCACTAAATATGAATCTGCTGAAAAAATTGCCATTGCCGCGATTAAATTCGGTGACCTGATCAATCACTATTCCAAGGACTGCATCTTTGATATCGATAAATTTATGGCATCCGAAGGCAAAACCGGCGTATATCTTCTCTATACTGTGGCGAGAATTAATTCTATTCTCAGAAAAGTTGACGAAGCGGATTTGAACTCTTGCTCTTTACAGGGCATTTACTCAGATACCGAAAGGGAATTGCTGCTGAAGCTGGCACTGTGCGGCAATGCATTTATTGGAGCATATGAAGAAAAATCCCCCAATATTCTCTGTGAAAATGCCTATCAGCTGGCAGCGGCTTTCTCAAAATTCTATCATGAAACTCACATTCTGCATGAGCCTGATGGGATGAAGAGAGAGTCATATCTCGCACTCTGTGTCATTACAAAAGAACAGCTGTTAAAGCATCTTAACACACTCGGAATCGAACCTGTTGAGGTTATGTAATAAATCAAAAACAGGTCAAAAATAGGACTGACGCATAGCAAATGCGACAGCCCTACTTCATTATTCATAAAGACCGAAGGTTCTGCAGAATCTTGCAAAGAATGCTGCAATTTCAGCGCGTGATGCATGCTCTGTCATATTGGAAATATCACTTTCGATTCCACCGGTAAGACCGATGCTTGCAGCCCAATGAATGTTATTTTCAGCCCACTTGCTGCAATTATAAGGAGAATCGGAAACAGGTATGTTATCGATCCATCCTTTGTAATCGGCATATCGGAACAGAATTGCCATGATCTGCTCTCTCGAAACAGCGTCCTTTGTGCCGAATCGTCCGTTACCGTATCCGTTTACAATACCGTTGGAGGCAGCCCATGCAATTGCATCGCTGTACCATTCATTTCTGTGAACATCGTTAAAGGCTGCACTTTCTGTGATAGAGGGCTCGCCATCAAGTCTCCAAAGCATCGTTACAAGCATGGCACGGCTCGCCGTTTCGTAAGGCGCAAAGCAATCGCCTGTTTCGTTCACGCCTATCATGATATTCTTTCTGTAAACCAGTTCGACATCCTCATAAAACCAATCGAGCTTATTCAGATCGGTGAAGGGAAGTGCCTCTTCAATCGGCGCTTTGCGGAAATGTACCTCAATGCTGCTTATGCTGCTTTCTGTGGAAATATAGAGATAGCTTGTAACAGCACCCACAGCCCTACCGTCAATGTAAACATTATCAATTTCATATCCATCCATCGGTGTGAAGGTAAAGAGACAGCTTGATCCGATCGGGATGTTCATCATTCCCGAAGGAGAGACATGACCGCCATGCCCGGTAGTTACCTGCAGAGGTGTTTTAACAGGCAGAATAATCGGAGAATTTTTCTTAAATACTGCAAGGATTTTCACATCTGAATTGGACATTGTGAAGGTTGTGATTGGAGAATACGGATTTAATTCCAAGGCGCTTCCGTTTATAACCACCCAATTTCTGAAGGTGTATCCGAAAATTGAATCAGCTTGAATAGTAACAATATCACCAGAGTAATAATTTCCGCTTCCCGAGCCATTTGTCACTGTAACATGGTATAACGGTTTCTCAACAACCACATCATATGTTGTGGTTTTACCTTCATAAATGATTGTCAGCTTTATACTGCCCGCCGCGGTGCTGTCAAATCCGCTTACCATCGATTCAGTGACAGCAACTGTTTCACTTTCGCCACCTGACCAACATACCAGGATGGACAGATTATCGACATTGAGATTTTCTCCGACCTTGTATACAATTTGATGTCCGACACTGTTTATGTTAATGGACTCAACCGAAGCGGGAATACTTTCATACAAAGCTGTAATTTCCACATTTTCAGCCGGCATCATAAAGTACGCTGCAGACTTTTCCGCACTTGAGAGCTGAATATCTCCGGAGGTAACAGACCAACTTATAAACTTCATGCCATCAATGGTTTCAGCTGAAATTATAACCTCAGATCCAACTGCATATTCACCGCTTCCGCTTCCGTTTGTAACTGTTACCGAATATTTCTCAGGTACATTCTCCTCCCATTTTGCCCAAAGTGTCACATCGCCTGTGGATCCTGCAGGAATAGATGTGATCGAGTTTCCTGTAAGCTGTTCATTGTCATACCAACCCATAAATGAATATCCGTCTCGAACAGGCGATAAAATTAGTATGATGTCGCTGTTTATTGAGTAGGACACAGGATTGTCTGCATGGTTCCTTCCGCCATCGAGATGATATGAAATAGGATAAGAAATGGCAGTCCACTGTGCATAAATGGTAGTATCGGTATGGAATTCGGTTTCCAAATCAATTTTACTGCCGCCATTTATCGATTTATACCAACCATTGAAGGTATAACCATGACGGATAGGTGTGTCCGGGATCGAAGCGAGCCTGTATTCGACAGTTTCAGCGGTAACATCGCCACTTAATATACCGCCGTTTGCATCAAGTGTAATGATATATACAGGTGCTGCGTTTTGAATCCACTTCGCCCAAAGCGAGATGCTGCCAAGGCTGCCGCTCGGAATGGCAGTGACAGGATCACCTGAAAGATCGGCATTATCAAACCAACCTGCAAAAGAATATCCCTCGCGTGAAGGCGCTGATAATAGGATGGACTCACTTTCGACTG